>JACRLQ010000007.1:88016-95403 GCA_016215155.1 Nitrospirota bacterium | reverse complement strand
CGGAGTTCCCCTATGATATCGGGGGTCACGGGATAATCGGCGATCCACCCGTTTCGGGGAGCGACCCCGGCCGCGCCCAGCATGCTTTCGGCTTCTACTTCGGACTCCGGATGTCCCAGACCAAGGGCCTCCGCGAGTTTGAGCGCAAAAGCGCCCTCTCTGATCAGGGGGGCCGAAACCGGAGGAGGTTCGCTGTAGACATCACCGACAACCAGGCCCAGCGATATCACCAGTGCGTATACTAATAATATAATCCCTTTTTTCATGGCTTCGCCTCCTCGGATGCAAACATATATTTCTATGTTTACCACGAAAATGGGCACGTGTCCAGCGCATCTTATGCGCCTGTTTAAAATCCTGCATCGGTTAAGCTTTATACCTTACAAAAAATGCTCCGCCTCCCGACTGACAACCACTCCCCACCCTACTACTGACCGGCGCCTCCCCCCAGCGCATTATACAGCGTCACCAGGTTGATCAGACGGGACAGGCGGACCGAAGTCAGCCCCTGCTGCGCACTGTAAAGAGAACGCTGCGAATCCAGCACATTAAGGTAGTTTGCGATACCGCTTCGGTAACGCGCCTGGGCCAAATTATAGCTTACAGCCGTGGCATCAGTCAGGGACTGCTGCGCCTCCATTTGATCGTCAAGTGTCCCATATTGCGCGAGGGCATCGGCCACTTCCCTGAACGCGCTCTGGAGTACCTTCTCATACTGGGCAACAGAGATGGCGCGGTCAGCCTCCGTGACCTTCAGGTTCGCCTGGTTCCTTCCGGTGTCGAAGACCGGCAGGCTTATCTGCGGCGCGAAACTCCAGGCGCCGGCCCCCCCCTTAAAGAGTCCTGACAACTGATCACTGGCAACACCAACGCTGGTAGTGAGGGTGATGCGCGGGAAAAAAGCCGCGCGCGCCGCCCCTATGTTGGCGTTTGCGGCCTTGAGGCGGTGCTCCGCCTGCATGATGTCGGGACGGCGCTGCAGCACCTCGGAAGGAAGGTCTGCTCTCAGGTCCTTAAGCGCGGCCATCTTGCCGAGACCAGAGGGGATCAGGTCAGCCGGCGGCTGCGAGCCGACCACGAGCGCCAGGGCGTTTTCGTCAAGGGCCACCGCCCTGGTAAAGCGGGCAATGTCGGCCCTGGCCGAATCAACACTGGTCTGGGCCAGACGGAGGTCCAGTTCCGAGGAGGCGCCCGCTTCGAAACGGAGTTTGATGAGATTGTACGACGCCAGCTGGCTTTCGAACGTGTCTTGGGCGATTTTCAGGCGGTCTTTGTCCGCGGCAAGGGTCAGGTAGTTGACCGCAACCTCGGCTACCAGGGTTATCTGCACACTGCGGCGGGCCTCCTCGGTGGCGAAAAACTCCTCCAGCGCCCGGTCGCTGAGGCTTCGCACGCGACCGAACAGGTCGAGTTCATACGCGCTGAACCCAAGGTTGGCGCTATACTGATGCGCCGTGATGGATTGACGCGACGGCGAGACACCCGCCGGGACCCGCTGCCGGGACCCGCTGCCGGCGACAGCCACCGTCGGAAACAGATCGGAACTCTGGATGTGATACAGTTCCCGCGACCTTTCGATCCCGAGCGCGGCGATCCGCAGATCGCGGTTGTTGTCGAGCGCCAGTGCGATCAGCTTCCGCAGTTGTTCATTAATAAAGAAATCCTGCCATTTGATATCGGATGCGGCCGTGTCAGCCGGCACAGGGGCATCCGGCCGGTTATAATCCGGGGCCATGCTCGCGCAGCCGGAAAGAGCAAGCAGGGCAGCCGCGACTAATGCGCGACGGAGTCCGGGGCGCTGTTTTTCTTTCGGTCTTAGTTGTCTGTCATTCCCGCGAAGGGGGGAATCCAATTCGCCTGAAAATGGATGCCCGACCAAACTCCTCGGACATGACGTACAAAAAAGACCGGAAAATATTCTTTCAAAGTATTTGATACTAAAAAGTCTTTCCATGATCACTTTCCCTCCGCGGCAGAGGGGACTTCAGGCGCTGCCGCTTGCGGTTTATATTTTCCACGGCTGACGAGCCGCGACACCATCACGAAGAAAAACGGAATAAAAAGCAGATCTATGAAGGTCGCCGAAAGGAGCCCGCCGGTGACCGCGGTGCCGATGGCGTTCTGGGCCGCGGCCCCCGCGCCCCTCGTCAGTGCCAGCGGCAGGGTGCCGAAGAAAAAGGCCAGTGAGGTCATAATGACCGGACGGAGCCTGATCCTGATCGCCGACAGGGTCGCCTCGACCAGTTCATGTCCCTGATGCATCTGCTCCTTGATGAACTGGATGATCAGGATGGCGTTTTTAGTGGAAAGGCCGATTGTGGTCAACAACCCGATCTGAAGATACACGTCGTTGGGCAGCGCCCGAAGCGACACTGCCGTGACCGCCCCGACAAGCCCCAGAGGGAGCATAAGCAGGTTCACAAAGGGGATGGCCCAGCTTTCATAGAGGGCCGCCACCGAGAGAAACACCACCAGCAGCGATATCGCGTAGAGCGCCGGGGCCTGCGCACCGGCATTCTTTTCTTCGTACGAGAGACCCGTCCATTCGTAACCGGTCCCGACCGGAAGCTGTGAAGCCATCTTCTCCATCTCGGCCATCGCCTCGCCTGTGCTGACCCCGGGGGCCGCCTGCCCCATAATCTCCACGGACGGAATGCCGTTATAGCGCTCCAGGCGGGGAGAACCGTACTGCCAGCGGGCGGTGGAGAAGGCCGAAAACGGGACCATCTCGCCGCTTTTGTTTCTGACATGCCAGGCGTTTATATCGTCAGGCTGCATCCGGTATCTGGCGTCAGCCTGGAGAAAGACCTTTTTGACCCTGCCGTTTTGGATAAAGTCGTTGACGTAAGACCCGCCCCAGGCAGCGGCAAGGACGCTGTTGACATCCGAAAGGGAGACCCCGAGGGCCCCGGCCCGCACATCATCGATGTCGAGCTTGAATTGGGGAGAGTCCTCCTGACCGTTCGGACGCACCGCGATAAGCTTCGGGTTCTTCATTGCCATCCCAAGGAGCTGGTTGCGGGCCTCCATCAACTTTTCATGACCAAGGCCGCCCCTGTCCTGCAATTGGAAGTCGAAACCGTTTGCCTGGCCCAGTTCCACCACCGCCGGAGGTGAAAAGGCAAAGGCCATGCCGTCCCTGATCTGAGAGAAGGCCATCATGGCGCGGCCGGCAACCGCGGGGGCCTTAAGGTCTTTGGTCTTGCGCAGATGCCAGTCCTTGAGTCTTACAAAGGCAAGCCCCATATTCTGGCCACGGCCCGCAAAACTGAAACCGACGACGGTGATGAGTGAATCCACTGTGCTGGTCTCCTTCTCAAGAAAATGCCGCTCCAGATCCCGTATCACCTGAAGGGTCCGCTCCTGAGTGGCGCCCGCGGGCAGCTGGATCTGGCAGACTATAAATCCCTGGTCCTCATCCGGCAGGAAGGCGGTGGGGAGCCGCAGGAAAAAAAAGACCATAGCCGCGACGATGGCGCAATAAACCACAAGGTAGCGGACCGGTTTTTTGAAAGAGTTGCCGACGATCCGTTCATAGACCGCCCTGCTTTTGTCGAACAAATTATTGAACCGGCAGAAAAACGACTTGAACATGCCGGTATCGCCCGGATGACACCCTTTTGCGATAGGCTTAAGGAGGGTCGAGCTGAGCGCCGGGGTAAGGATCATCGCCACCAGGACCGACAGGACCATGGCGGAGATGATGGTAATGGAGAACTGACGATATATGACGCCGGTGGAGCCGCCGAAGAAGGCCATCGGCAGGAAAACAGCCGTCAGGACCGTGGCGATCCCCCATAGGGCGCTGGTAATCTGCCCCATGGATTTGATTGTGGCGTCATGGGGCGACAGACCCTCCTCCGACATTATACGTTCCACGTTCTCAACGACTACGATGGCGTCATCGACCAGCAGACCTATAACAATAACGAGCGCGAACATTGTCAGGGTGTTGATCGAAAAGCCGGCAACCGCAAGGACACCCATGGTGCAACGCAGCACCACGGGCACCGCGCTGGTCGGTATCAGGGTGGCCCGGATGTTCTGCAGAAAAAGGTACATTATGATAAACACCAGAAAGACCGCTATGATCAGGGTCTCGACAACTTCCGAGATCGAGATCCTGACAAACGGGGTAGTGTCAAAGGGATAAATAACTTTCATGCCGGGAGGGAAGTATTCGGACAGTTCCGCCATCTTTGCCTTGATCCGGTCGCCTGTTTGGAGCGCGTTGGCGCCCGCCGCCAGCCTGATCGCCATGCCGCTGGCCGGTTTCCCCTTGAAAAACGAGAGGACTTCATAGTTTTCAGTGCCGATCCTGCTGACGGCCACATCCTTGAGTTTTACCGTCGAACCATCGCCGTTGGTGCGCAGGATGACCGCGTCGAACTGCTCAGGCGTCTGCAGCAGGGTACGGGCCGTAATGGTCGCGTTTAACTGCTGCCCCTGGATGGCCGGGGCGCCGCCGAACTGTCCGGCGGAGACCTGGGCGTTCTGGGCCTGGAGCGCGGAGATCACATCGTTGGTGGTCATACGGTAGTTGTTGAGTTTTGCGGGATCCAGCCAGATCCGCATGGCGTTCTGGGTCCCGAAGAGCTGCACTTCACCGACCCCCTCCAGCCTGCTGATAATGTCCTGCACGTTAGAGACCATATAGTCGGTCAGGGCGTTACGGTCCATGGAGCCGTCTTCCGAGACGACCCCTACGATCAGCAGGAAGTTTCTGGTGGATTTGACCACCTGGATCCCCTGCCGCTGCACGGCCTGGGGCAGAAGCGGTGTGGCCAGCTGCAGCTTGTTCTGCACCTGCACCTGGGCGATGTTCGGGTCGGTGCCCGCCTTGAAGGTCAGATTGATGGCAACTGCCCCGGCGGAGTCGCTCGTCGATGACATATAGATCAGGTTGTCGATACCGTTGAGCTTCTGTTCGATGACCTGGGTCACTGTGTCCTGCACGGTCTGGGCCGATGCGCCCGGATACACCGCATTGATCGTAATCTGGGGCGGCGCAATAGGCGGATACTGAGAGACCGGCAGTGTCTTGATCGCCAGGAGGCCGGCCAGCATGACCATGATGGCGATAACCCAGGCGAAGATTGGTCGGTTTATGAAAAATCCGGGCATGAAGTGCCTCCTTTATTTTTTAGCTTCCGCGGGTTTGCCCGCGGCGGCCGGAGTTCCCTCCGCCTTGCTTCCGAAAGGCACCGCCTTGACCGGTGTTCCGGGGCGGGCCTTCTGAAGGCCTTCAAGGATGACACGGTCACCGGCTTTAAGTCCTTCGCTGACCAGCCAGCTGTCGCCGACTGTCCGGGCGACCTTAATTAACCTTGGCTCGACCTTCTCGTCGGCTCCCACAACCATGACCATGGAGTTTCCGGCCGGGTTCTGGGTCACTCCCCTCTGGGGGACGAGGACCGCTTTATCGTTTACCCCCTCTTCCAGTATGGCACGGACAAACATGCCCGGCAGAAGGGTCTGTTTCGGATTAGGAAAGACCGCCCGCATAATGATGGAGCCTGTGCTGGGGTCCACAGTGACTTCCGAAAACTTCAGCCGTCCCGGCAAGGGATAGGCACTGCCGTCTTCGAGCAGCAGCTTGACACGGGCCTGGTCCGCGCCTTTGCTCCTGAGCAGGCCGCTGGCAAGGTTCTGCTTAAGCCGCAGCATCTCAGCGCTTGACTGGGTGACGTCCACATACACCGGGTCGAGCTGCTGGATGGTAGCCAGAGCAGAGACCTGATTTGAGGTCACAAGCGCCCCGTCGGTTACGGTCGAGCGCCCGATCCTCCCGGATATCGGCGCAGTGACTTTGGTGTATGCCAGGTTGATCCTCGCGGTCTCCACGGCGGCCTTGCCCGCCTCTACATCGGCCTCGATCTGCCTGACGGCGGCGGCCGCATCGTCGTAGTCCTGCCGGCTGACCGCATTGATTTTAACAAGGTCCCCATAGCGTCCCGCCTTGAGACGGGCAGGGACAAGATTGGCCTCGGCCCTCGCCAGCGCGGCCTTTGCGCTGCTATAGGCAGCCTCAAAGGAGGCAGGGTCTATCTGATAGAGCAGATCGCCGGCCTTCACATCCGTTCCCTCGGTAAAGAGGCGTTTCCGGATGATGCCTCCGACCTGCGGACGGACCTCCGCGATGAGGTAGGCGGAGGTGCGTCCGGCAAGCTCGGTAGTGAGCGATGCGCGTTGCGGCTGAATCACTATTATCCCCACTTCGGGTGTGCCCATCTGCTTCGGCCCGGTCATGCCGCCTTTTTTTCCACACCCCGTCAGGACAAAGGACATGACGAGCATCCCCGTTATTATTACCGCCCTTGCGCCGCCTTTGTTTTCCTCATGCCTCTTCAAGAATGTCATCGTCGATTCCTCCTGCTTTCATTGAGCCATAACTAGTAATGCCAGTAATGTTATTTGAACGACACTGTCAGCCGCGCTTCCTCGAGATTAAGATTGCGACCGCGATAAATACCACCCAGATTGCGGAGGTGACCAGGATGAAATTAACCATGAAAAGCCGTCATTTCCGGTATCCCCGCAACACGGCGTCGACCAGGGCGTGGGCGATCTGATTAATATTGTCCCGCACGAAGGTGGGGCGACATAAATTCATCATCACCAATCCATGGGAAACCGCCGCAAAAGAGCACGATATCACATCCTCGTCAATTTCCTTCAGGCGCCCTGCCTTAATGCAGTCCCCCACCATGTCTTTAAACGCAAAATAGGTATTTCGCGCCATCGACTCCTTCTGGACAAATTCGTCCCGCGTACCGTACGCGCTGTGCTTCGACAACAGAATCACCACATATTGATCAGGGCTTTTGAGCCCGAATTCAATCAGATAAAGAAGGGCCAGACGAAGTGTCTCGACGGGGTCCCGGGACACCGACCGAAAGCGGGTTAATTGCGCGAAAAATTGGTCAAAAAAATCTTCACAGATCGCAAAGAGCAGGTCATCCTTGTTCTTGAAGTAATGATAAATGGTGGTGGGAGAATAATCAATTTTTTCGGCAAGCTTTCTCATCGAGAATTTTTCGTAGCCGTCGTCTATAAACAGTTCCCGGGCTGAATTCAGAATCTCCAGCCGAAAATCCTCTTTATGCCTTGCTCTTTTTTCTCTTAGTCCCATAATTTTATTATTAACATGGTTATTTTTATATAACGGTGTTAAATTAACATCGTGAATATGTTTCTGTCAATCAATTCCTTTATCATGTTAAACCGGCAAACAACCGGATCAATTATGTCATTCTGAGCAACGGGAGGACTCCCGTCTTATTATACCGCGCTTTCGACCACGGGAGAAATCCCTTTTTTTTCAGAGCGTCAAGATCTCTGACTTCGTTCGGAATGACGGCAAACCAGTCCGGTCGATTGCTTTCCG
>JACRLQ010000007.1:0-87993 GCA_016215155.1 Nitrospirota bacterium | reverse complement strand
GCTGATTAGTTTCAGATTTATTCTATCTGTGGTAACGTATCAATAGGCGAGTGCATTATCATCATGTATATGTATTTCAATATCAGGTTTCAGCGCTGTCCCGGAGGCCTGGCCGCTGAACGGCGCAAGGTCCGCCCGGCGGGCCGTTCAGCATGACGCTGCTTCAAAAATTTTCCCTTATCTGTCTTGCGGCCTTTTTGGCGTTCGGGTTATCTCTTGGCTTCATCATAACAAACAGTCTCGAACATTTTATGATCGAGGAGTCGAAACAAACGACCGCGGCGCTTGTTTCGGAGGCGGTCAGCCGTGAATTCACCCCCGACGACTTTCTTTCGGCCAAGACGGCGGATGCCTATGACCTTTTCTCCCGGCGCGTAAAGCGACTTACCCTCGGCAGGAATGTCGAGCGGATCAAGATATGGGGCGCTGACAGCACGGTGCTTTGGGCAGACAGCAGGGATATCGTAGGGCTGAGATTTCCGGATAACATGGACCTGCAGCATGCAATATCCGGAAGGATAGTCGCGGACATCAGCTCACTGTCGAAACCTGAACAGGTCATGGAGAGGGACCACGGAAGACTGCTTGAACTTTATGTCCCGGTGTTTTTAAAAAGCGGCGCGGGTGTTACCGCGGTCTTCGAAATTTACCAAAACATCAGAGACCTTTCCTTGGCTATCGACCAGAGGAAACGCCTTGTCTGGAGAGCGATTGCCGGCGGCTTCGGCCTCCTGTATCTGACCCTCTTCGGAATAATATGGCGCGCATCGGGACGTCTCGACCGCCAGCGCCATGAAATTATGAGGTCGCAGGAAAAATACCGCAACCTTGTCAGGACGGCGCATGACGGGATCATCTCCGTCGACGGAAACGGCATAATCGTGCTGTTTAATGACGCCGCGCAGCGGATGTTCGACAGGCCCGCCGAAAGCATACTGGGAAAATCCTTTCTGGAGCTTATCGGACAAAAGGGTCATATTTTATATAAGACGGCACAAGACGCGTGCCTGCGGGGAGGCGAAACGGGTTGCGGGGACCCTCTGGAAGTCGAGGCTGTGCGCAGGGACGGGACCGTATTTCCGGTCGAAGTCGCGCTCTCTGTCTCGGGAGGGGGCGAAAGCGGTCAGATAGTCACATGTTTTGTGCGCGATATAAGCGAACGAAAGGCCATGCAAACGCGGTCGGTCGAATCCGAGAAAATGGCGACCGTCTCGGTCATAGCGGGAAGTATAGGTCATGAGATCAAGAATATTCTGAGCAGTTTGATGGGATATTCAGAAATGCTCCTGATGAGGGAAGGCAACGACGAACTTACCGCAAAGTGCGCCGAGGTGTTCAGTTCACAGACCCAGCGCCTGAACCTTCATGCAACCAACCTCCTGGCGCTCGGAAAGCCCCAGACGCCTGAAATGAGGGAAATTCATCTTCACCGGTTCCTAGACAGGGTCACGGAACTGCTTGAGGTCAGCGGCATGTTTAAGCTTTGCACGGTGATAAAAAAATACATGGGCGAAGAAATCGTCATTGTCGGGGATGAGATGCTGCTTGAGCAGGTGATCAGGAACCTGCAGATAAACGCCCTGCATGCCATGGAGAAGCAGGGCATTTTAACAGTGGCAACCGGGGTCACCGCGGACGGAAGATTTGCCGAAGTCTTAATTTCAGACTCAGGACATGGGATTAAGGACAGCATCAGACATCAGATATTCCTGCCATTTTATACGACCAAAGAAAAAGGAAAAGGGACCGGGCTGGGTCTCTATATAGTCAAACAGATCGTTGACCGGCACGGAGGATATATAAGGCTGGACAGCGAGGAAGGACGCGGGACGACAGTGCTGATAGGCCTGCCGCATGCCTGACTCCTCTCATATCCTCCTCGAAAGACACCCCGGGTTTGACTTCCTCAGCATCAACAATATCTTTTCACTCATCTGTCGAGCATCTCCCTCACTTGTTTCAAAAGGTCCCTGGGCAGGACAGGTTTAAGGATGAAGTCAAAACCGGCTTCCGTCAATTCGCCCGTCTTAACGATATCCATTGTATATCCGCTGACAAAGAGTGTTTTTGTCCCGGGGACCACTTTCCTGATCTCCTCCGCGACCTCTTTCCCGTTTTTCTTCGGCATGATCATATCGAGCAGAGCGAGGCTGATTTTTTCCCTGTTTTCCATGAATTTTGTGATCGCCTCTTCCCCGTTTTCCGCGGTAATAACCGCGTAGCCGTAAGCCTCCAGTGTCGTCCTTTCCAATTTCCGAAGAGATGCGTCGTCCTCAGCCAGGAGGATCGTCTCGTTGCCGCCCTTGACGGCGCCGGGGGGCTCCGCTGTTACTTCCAAGGCCGTGGAATCTTCAATAAGAGGCAGGTATATTTTAAATTCAGTGCCCTTCCCCAATTCACTGTAAACCTTTATGTATCCGTTATGCTGCTTTATTATTCCGTAGGATATTGCGAGGCCGAGCCCTGTGCCTTCCCCGATCCCTTTGGTTGTAAAAAAAGGCTCGAATATCTTTTCCCTGGTTTCCTCGTTCATTCCCTGCCCTGTATCAGCAACCGTGATAAGCGCGTATTTACCGGGCTTTCCATATCCATAAGCCGCAACATATTCATCATCCAATTCCCTGGTTCCGGTGCCGATCGTCAACCGTCCGCCCTCAGACATCGCATCTCGGGCATTTGAGGCAAGGTTCATGAGCACTTGCTCTATCTGTCCCGTATCCGCCATTACTTCCAGCCGTCCTTCAGCCAGCTCCAGATCCAATTCAATATTCTCTCTGATAATCCGGCCGAGCATTTTCTTCAGGTCCAGGATAGTATCATTGACGTTGACCGGCTTCACCTCTACAGCCTGTTTTCTGCTGAAAACAAGCAGTCTTTTTGTCAGATTCGCGGCCCTCTCCGCGGCTGAAAGCACCTCGTTCATTTGCTCTTTTGAAACCGGATCGTCACCCAGCCTGTCTGACACAAACGTGCCGAAGCCGATAATCACATTGAGCATATTATTGAAATCATGCGCAATACCCCCAGCCAATGTGCCGACCGCCTCCATCTTCTGCGCATGGCGGAGCTGCTCTTCGAGTTTTGTCTTTTCTTTTTCGGCTTTAATTCTTTCAGTAATGTCCTCCATGATGTGGACGGAAAGGAGATATCTGCCGGCCTCATCCCGGATGGGATAATACTTTACCTTGAATGTCCTGCCCGATTCAGCGGCGACCTCTTCTTCTTCCACGCAGCCGGATTCAGTCGCTTCCTTGCAGCACTGGAAAGGTTTCTCGCTTAAGGGAAACACCTCATAATAGGGCCGGCCGACAATATCGTCCAACGGGATGCCTGCCTCCTTAATATAGGCCTTGTTTGCCCGCAGCACCTTCAGCTCGCTGTCGTGGAGGCAGACCGGTCCTGAAATCCCGTCAAAGGTCGCCTCCCATTCCTTCCGCGCCCGATCGATAACCGCGGAGGATTCATTGAGGTCCTCGAGCATATACAGCATCGCGCGCCTGCTATCTTCGAGGTCCCGCTCCCTCTCCTTATATCTTTCGAGCTCCGCGTTGAGGCCTGTAATCTCAGCCTTCAGTCTTTCAACTTCAGAGTCTGCCATCCCGTTGATCCTAACCTTTCCTCTCCGGCTTATCCTGACCGGACTTAAGCCTTCTTATCTCTGCGCGCAACTCCTCCATCTTTAATTCCCTGCCGACCATAAGTCTGTTGATGCGCTCGACTTCATCGAGCTTCAGTTCGATGTCCTCTTTCAACTTCCTTATATTCTCCTCGCTCATCCTGAGCGAAGTCTCCATCTTCAGCCTCTCATGGATTTCTATTGCCAGAGAGGCGAAGCCCGCAACCGCTGTGGCAAACCCCTGCTCTTCAGAAGTCCATTCCCTCGGAGCCCCGACATGTTCATGACAGACGACCCCAATAACCTTGCCGGAGGTCCAGATCGGGACATCAAGCATCGAGGTAATGCCCAAAGGCCTGAGATACGACTCTGTAAATTCCCTTGTTCGCGGGTCAGCAATGGCGTCATCAGCGGCAATGCACGATTCCTGCTTCAGGGCATCGAAATACGCCGGATATGCGGAGGCCTCAAGTACGATGCCTTCGGAGTGGGCGCCTGCTTTGGAGTCATAGAGGGCCATACACCTGATTCCTGAATTCCCCGCCGTATAAAACCATATGCTCACCCTGCAAATGTCCGTCGCCTCCGCTGAAACCCGTGTGAGGGTCTTGAAAGCGGCCCCAATATCTCCACGGTAGATGTCTTTATCTTTTGCAAGCGCGACCATCGCGTTATTCAGCGTTTCCGTCATCAACTGGTGCATCCGAAGACGTGCTTCTGATTTCTTTCGTTCAGTGATGTCCCGGATCACTCCTACCGCATGCCATCTGTCCTTCAGCCGCAGGGCTGAAAGAGAAAGCTCAATCGGAAACGTCTCCCCTCCCTTCCGGAGCGCCTCGAGTTCGAGAGTCTTCCCGATTGCCGCTCCCTGCCCGGTTTCCCTGAAGTTCATGAAGCCTTTTTTATATGACTCATAATAATCCTTCGGCGCGATAAAGGTGTGCAGTTCCCGTCCCATGGCCTCACTGTTGTTATACCCGAATATTGTTTCCGACGAGAGGTTCCAGAACGCTATCCTGCCCGCGGGATCTATCATCACGATCGCATCCTGCGCGGTATTCGTAATTGTCCTGAGCTTTTCTTCCTCTCCCCTTGCTTTCTTTTCGCTCTCACCGAGTTCGGCGGTCATCGTATTGAAGGCCATGGCAAGCTGACCGACCTCGTCATCCGAGGAAACATCCACGCGCGTCCCGAAATTTCCCCTGCCGATTTCTTTTGCTGCGGCGGCCAGTTTCTTTAACGGGGCGACAGCGGCCCTTGAGACGAAAAAGGTGGCGGCAAGGACAAGGACAATGAAGCCCGAACCCAGGAACGCAAACAGCTTTCTCTGCGTATATGCCGGCGCAAGGGCGATTGTGGCGGGTGTGCAGGTCACAAGGACCCAGCCGCTTCCTGCAAAGGACTTGTAGCCCTGCCCTACCGCGTATGCGGAGATCTCATCCTCGCCCTCATATGCATGACGCACACTGCCGACACTCTTTTCTGAAGCCATCACGGGCCTTAGGAACTCAAGGTCGCCGGACTTTTCCTTCAGTATCCCCTTTTTGTTATAACTTGAATAAAGTATCAACCCGTCCCTGTCGAGCAGCTCAATTTTTACCCCCTGCTGGACATGAGAGGGATGGAAACTCGCATCAACAATCTCATAAATGCTTTCAACCGGCAATCTTGCCGCGACAACGCCGAAGGGCCTCCCCTTCAGGTCTCTGACAACGGCAACGAAATGAATGATCACCTGGCCGGAAGTGCTGGATTCGGTTATCTTCATTACACTATCCCTGCCTGCCATTATCTCCCGCCAATATTCGGTCAGGGCATGCTGTTTTCCGATATCCTTTCCCGAGGTATCCGCGATACGAATTCTGTTCATGTCAAAGAAAGACAGGGAGGTATATACTCCGTATTCATCTTTATACATGTTCAATCGCTCTGTGATCTGTTCCGGAGAAGAGGTCCCTGAGCGAAGAACAGGGTCCTTGCTAAGAATTCTCGTGTCCGCATGCCTCTCATGAAGCATGCGGTCCAGCTTGTCCATGGCATTGAATGCATGGTCTTCCAGATCCTTCCGTATCTCGGTTTCGAGCATCTCCGCGGAAGATTTATATCCGGCATATGCCGCGACGATAAAACATGCAATAAAGGCAGCGGAGACCGATATGCTTATTTTTGTAGAAAAAGTCATTGTCCCTCCCCAGGCTGAGGCGCTTGCCTCAACAGGCCAATCTCAGCCTCCAGCACCTTTACGCGGTCCTTCAGTTCCTTTATCCTGAACTCCCGCTGGGTAGTCGCATTCCTGAAACGCTCGAGCTCTTCTATCCTCTGTCTCAAATCTTCTTCCGCTTTTTTGCGCTCGGTGATGTCCCTGATGGATATCAGGAAAGCCTTCTCCCCGTCCCATTCGATGTCAGACAGATACATCTCGGCGGTTCTCAACTGCCCATTCATCGAAAGCACCTCAATCTCGCACGTCTCATTTCCGACGACGGGAAAGCCGAATTCGGCGCCGACGATTTCGGCGTTGGTCCGGTCAAACAGGCGCTCTGCGGCAGGGTTGACAGAGAGGACCGTGTTATCTTCAGAAATTACAACCATTGCATCAGGAGACCCTTCAAATATTAAGCGCAGTTTTGCCTCGCTCTCGGCAATTTGACGCGTCCTTGTTCTCACCTCTTCCTCAGCCGCCATTCTCCGGCGGTGCTCTTCAGCTTCCAGCAGGGCGCGACGCACCGCTGGCTCCAGCTTCGACAGCCTTTCCTTAAGCACATAATCGGTGGCCCCCTGTTTTATCGCTTCAATGGCCCGTTCTTCACCCATCGAGCCGGTGACAAAGACAAAAGGGATATCAGGACACTTCTCCCTCACTATCGCCAGGGCTGAAAGGCCGTCGAAGGCAGGGAGCGTATAGTCTGCAAGAATAACCTCCGGCCGAAATTCAGCAAGCGCCTTTGTGAAGGACTGTTCCGTTTCTACTCTTTGGGAGGAAAAGACGAGCCCTCCTTTGCAGAGTTCCCGCTCCATCAGCTCAACATCTGTCGGCGCGTCTTCGAGTATGAGAATTCTGAGTTCTTTTTCTTCGGACATATTCACCTCTGGCTCATAATGCCATAGTCCTCACATCGGCGGCCTGTTCACCAGCAGCCAGTAAAGTCCCAGCCTGCTCATGGCGTCGATGAACGCATCGGAACTCACGGGCTTTACCACATAGCTGTTTGCGCCGAGCGCATAGGCTGTCTTTATGTCCGGGTCCTCCTGCGAGGAGGTCACGATCACCACCGGGATAGTTCGCGTATGCGCCTCTGTTTTGATGGCCTTGAGCACCTCCAGGCCGTTCACCTTCGGCAACTTAAGATCAAGAAGGACCACTTTGGGCTGGTTTGAAATGTCCCTGTCAGCATAGGCCCCCCGGCAAAAAATGAAATCCAGCGCCTCTGCGCCGTCCTCCACTACAGAAAGCGGGTTGGCGATGTTCTGTTTCCTGAGCGCCCTTGAGATCATTTCCGCGTCGCGGGGGTTGTCCTCCACCAGCAGAATATCCACTACTGTTGACTTGTCCATGCTTCTTCTCCCTTTCCGGCTGTAAAATAAAACGTCGCCCCTTTGCCTGTTTCCCCTTCACCCCATATCCTGCCGCCGTGGCGAAGAATGATGCGCCAGACAATTGCCAGGCCGACACCCGTGCCTTCGAACTCCTTTGTGCTGTGCAGGCGCTGGAACACTCCAAAAAGCTTGTCTACATACCGCATGTCGAAACCTGCTCCATTGTCCCGGACAGAATAGACTATATCGTCGCCCTGCTTCATGGCGCTGACCTTGATTATGGCACGCTCCTTTTTCGAGGAAAACTTGACGGCATTTGTCAGCAGGTTCATCCAGACCTGCCGGAAGAGGCTCGGGTCTCCGTTGGCAGACGGCAAGGGGGCGACGTGAAAATCGATCCGCTCCCGGTCCTCAGGCGTCGTAATTTCAGAGTAGATGGATTGTGCCATGCCTGCCATGTCAACAGTCGAAGGCTGCATGGTTGCCCGGCCGACCCGCGAGAAGGCCAGCAGGTCGTCGATCAGCTTTCCCATGTCCCTTGCGCTCTGGCTGATCACAGAGCAAATTCGCTTTCCTTCGGCGTCGAAATGAGATTCATAGTCCTCGACCAGCATTCTGGTATACCCGTCAACTGCCCTGAGCGGCGCGCGCAGGTCGTGAGACACGGAGTAGGAGAAGGCCTCCAGTTCCTTGTTGGCGGCTTCGAGCTGGGCGGTCCGCTCGATGACGCGCTGCTCCAGTTCCTCGTTCAACTTCCGTATCTCCTCCTCCGCCTGTCTGCGTTCAGTAATATCGATGCCCATCTCCAGGATGAGGGTAGCGCCGTCCGAATCAACAAAGAGGAAGTCGTGGACATCGTAAATGCGTTTGTCCGGGCCGGTCCATTCCCAGCAGTGCGGCGCCCCGGTTTTAAGGACCTTGTAGGTTTCGCAGACCTCGCACGGCTCGTTTCTGCCAAACAGGTATTCATAACAGCGCATCCCGTTGGATTCGCCGAAACGCTCCCTGAAATACCTGTTGGCAAACGGGACGTGATAATCGGCGGACAGAAGGACAAGATAAGCCGGCAGGGTCTCAAGGACATCGAAAAACCTTTTACGTTGGGCCGCCACCGTCTTTTCGGCCTGCAGTTTTTCCGTAACATCCCTGGCAGCGGCAAAGACGCCGATGATTTTCCCTGATTCGTCACTATATACGGAGGCGTTATAAAGCACATCCGTGAGCTTCCCATCCGCGTGACGGATAGTCAAAGGATAGTCAGTCACCTTTCCTTCAGAAAAAACAAGCTGGTAGCCCTCTCTGGCTTTTTCAGGCTCGGTAAAGTAATTTGCGAAATCAGCTCCGATGAGACTCTCGCGTGAGATTCCCGTGACTTTAATGGTGGCCTCATTGACATCTGTAATCTTGCCCTCAACACTGATTGTGACCAGAGGGTCGAGGCTCGCTTCGATGAGGTTCCGGTTGTAGACATTGGCACGCAGCAGAGCCTCGTCGGCCAGCCGTCGCTCAACAGCGGTCCGCCGGGTCTTGATCCCGAACGCCAGATCATGGGACAATTCGGTCAACAGCTGCACCTCATCTTCGTCAAAGGCATCAGGCGCAGCCGCATAGATGTTCAGTGCTCCGATCGCCGCATCTTCAATAACAAGCGGCAGCACTATCGAAGACTGATATCCCCTTTTTAACGCCTCCTTCCTCCAAGGCGCAAAGTTGGGATCGGACAATATATTCCTTGCTAGACATATATTTTTTGTTCTGATTGCGGTCCCTGTCGGCCCGCGACCGTGTTCCTCGTCGGCCCAGGTGATCCTGATGGCAGTCAGGTAACCCTCCTCGAACCCGGCCTGGGCAACGGGACGCACAGACCTGGCTTCATCCTGTTGCGCATAGCCCACCCAGGCAAGCCGGTATTCGCCGATGTCGACTATGCTTCTGCAGACGTCCCGGAGGAGCGCGCCTTCGTCCTCGGAGCGTACGAGCGCTTTATTGCATTCGCTTATGGCCCTGAGAGCGCGCGCCGTTTTTCTGAGCTTTTCGTCTGTCCGTTTGAGTTCGGAGATGTCGGTTACGACCGCGAAGACCCAGAACTCTCCTTCATGCTCGCGGGCATTGATAGAGACATAGACCGGTACTGTCAGCCCGTTGAAATTCAGTTCTATCTCGGTTTTTGCCTCTCCTTCCATCGTCTGCTGCCATAACGCTTCGAATATATCCCGGTCTTTTTCCGCCACCATGTCCCTGAACAAGGTGCCGATCAGCGCACCGTAAGGCATGGCCGAGATTTTTGAGAAGGCTTTGTTACAATTGACGATGGCGCCGTTTTGAGACAGGATAAGCGCCCCTTCATTCATCGACTCTACAAGAATGCGATAAGGCTGTTCAGCGCCCTTGAGCGCATAGACCTGATCTCCCTGGGGGCCGGAGACCACCAAGGCATCGACCGCCCCGCTGCGGATCGCCTCAAGAGTCTCCTCTGCCTCTTGCAGCCGGTTTTTGAGGTCCTCAATCTCTGCGGCGGCTGAGTGCGAAATGCGTTTTGCCGCCACTTTCGACTTCGGGGTAGGCTTCGGTTTTGGCGTTGTTTCTTTTAGCTTCTTCATGGCGCTTTCATTTTTGTTTCTTCGGTCTCAGGTCAAGCCCAAGCAGTATTCTTTCGGTGTTAGACATGTCTCCGATGAACTTGCGTAGCGGTAGTGGCAGCTTTCTTATGAGAGTCGGCGCAGCGATGATCTGTTCTCCTTTGGCAAGCACCGGCTGCTGGAAGATGTCTATCACCTCGAGTTCATAGCGGCCCTTCAGGTGCTCTTCGCAAATCTTTTTGATGTTCGAGATCGCCCTTGTCGAGGCAGGGGTCAGCCCGGTGACGTAAAGCTTCAGGAGATACTTTTCCTCCCCGGACTTCTTGAGCGCCTGCTCGAACTCCTTTGTGCTGCTTTCAGCTTTTTTCTTTGCCATCTCCCACCCCTCAGCCGCCGGGCCGCAGGTCAAGCCCAACCAGCACCCGCTCGGTATTGGAGAGGTCGCCTATTATCTTCCTTATCGGCACGGGCAGCTTCCTCACCAGTGTGGGGACCGCAAGTATCTGGTCTCCCTTTGCAAGCTGGGGGTTTTTTAAAAGATCTACCACCTCAATCCGATATTTTCCCTTCAGATGCTCTTCGCAGAGTTTCTTCAGGTTGGCAAAAGCGGTGAGGGACCTGGGGCTCTGACCGGCAACATAGAGTTTGAGGTCCCAGACTTCTGATGTTTTTGCATTGGGCTTCGCCAATGTTTTTCCTGTTGTCTTTTCCGTCACCCTCATCTATTCTCCCTCCTGTCCGGTTTCTTTCCAGTCTCCTTTTTATCTTTCGAGGCATCCGCCTTACGCATGTCCGCTATAACGCCGCGATCAGAGGCGAGGCCCTTCTCCTTCAACTCCAGCTCTTTCAGGCATGCCAGAAGTTCCTCTTCGGCAGACTCATACTGTGAGCGGATTTCATTTATCTTCGCCTCCATTATAAGCCGTTTTCTCTCGAGCTCCCGCTTGACCCTTTCGGTCTCTTCTCTGCGGGCAGAGGCCTCCGCCTCTTCCTTCATTTCCCGGACCTTCCTGGCCGCTCCTGTAAGGACCATCCCCTGGCCCACGTACACGTCCGTGAGGTCTATTCCATTGTCCGTGATCAGGAACTCCCGTATCTGGTTTGAATGCGCCATGCCCCTGGACTTAAGCACATAAAGCCCCCTGGTGCGCTCGCCGTTATACTCGAGGTCCCGGACAAGGAGCCACGTGTCCATGAGGGAGGTTACCGCGACCTCGGTCTGTTCCAGGGAATGGACTCCATGGGTGAGACTCGTACAGAGAGTGGTGATATAACTGTTCTTCAGCATGTCGATCAGTCTCAGCAGCATTGCCTTTATCTCCAAGTCGGTCCCGATGTTCGTCAGGCCCGTTATCGGGTCGACAACGGCGATGGCAGGCCGGAATTCCCTGATCAGCTTATTGGCGGTGACGAGTTGCATCTCAAGGCCTGAATACGTCGGCCTCGCCACATGAAAATGCAGAAGCCCTTTTTTCACCCAGGGACTGAGGTCTATGCCTATGGACTTCCCGTTCCGGATAATCTGGGCGGCCGACTCCTCAGAGGCCAGATAAAGGCACCTCTCGCCACGTCTGCATGATTCGTTGACGAGGTGCAACGCCAAGCTTGTCTTGCCTGTGCCGGCCGTGCCTGTAACAAGTATGCTGCTGCCGCGGTAATAGCCTTTGCCGTCGAGCATCGCGTCAAGTCTCGGGATGCCGGTCGGCACCCGCTCATCAGTCGCCTTGTGGTTTAGCCCAACAGAGGTTATAGGCAGGACTGAAAATCCGGTCTCATCTATAATAAAGGGGTATTCGTTTGTGCCGTGCAAAGAACCCCGGTATTTGACAACACGCAGGCGGCGCGTGGATATCTGTTCAGTCACCCGGTGGTCGAGCATGATGACGCAATCCGCCACGTATTCTTCGAGCCCATGGCGGGTAAGGGTCCCTTCCCCTTTTTCTCCGGTGATGATCGCGGTGACACCCTTTTCCTTTAGCCACCTGAAGAGGCGGCGGAGTTCGGCGCGCAGGATGTTCTGGTTAGACAGTCCTGAGAAGAGGGACTCAATGGTGTCCAGCACCACCCTCTTTGCGCCGACTGATTTTATGGCATGATCAAGCCTGATAAAGAGCCCTTCGAGGTCATACTCGCCCGTCTCCTCTATCTCGCTCCGCTCTACGTACACATAATCGACGACGATCTTCTTTTTCCTTGCGAGGTCATCGAGGTCGAAGCCCAGGGAGGCGACGTTCTTTGACAGTTCTTCGGCATTCTCCTCAAAGGCGATGAATACGCCCGGCTCGTTGAACTGCACAGCCCCGCGCACCAGAAATTCCATCGCAAGCAGGGTCTTGCCGCAGCCCGCGCTCCCGCAGACAAGCGTTGGTCGGCCCATTGGTAATCCCCCTTGTGTAATCTCGTCGAGGCCCTGTATGCCGGTGGGGCATTTCTTCAAGCCGCTCACGGCCGGTCCTTTTTCTTTACTGTGTTTTGGCATAACATCCCCCCCTTTTTGTCTTGCGAAACCCCGCCATTCATGTGAATGAGTGTAAAATTAATAAATCAATCACCGTTTTCTCATATTTAAAATTTATCTCTTATGATTACCAGCCGCAATGATCCATTACTGGGTATATAATGGGTATATACTGTACCCATTATAAAATGGTGGAGTAGATGAATTAGCTTTATTTTACAGGTGCTGCAGGTAGGTTCTCAGATTTATCTTTTTGTGGGTAATGCCCATTTTTTTCCTGACATTCTTGCGGTGCTTTTCTACTGTTTGCACTGAGCTATTCAAAAAATCCGAGATTTCCTTGTTTGTATAACCTTTATTTATCAAAGCGCAGATTTCAATCTCTTTAGGGCTCAGGTTTAAACCAGGCTTTGATATCTTCACGCCAAATGAATGGGCAATCTCTTCTATGTTGCGCTGAAGCAAATTTATATATTCGGGGAAGATCTTCCTGGAATGGAGTATTTTTAGTGTGGGCATTATAAGCCTTTCTATATTGGCTTTGAGATTTGCGTGTAAATTATTTTTTTCTATCTCAAGCTGCGCAAAAACTTCCCTGAGAGCCGCATTCTTTTCCTCCAGATTGACCTCTACCATTTTGCGGTCGGTGACGTCCTGAAAGGTCCCGAATACTTTCGTCGTCTTCCCGTTGCTCTGTTGCGCCTCTCCGATAGCGTGGACCCAACGGCGGTTCCCCTTGGCAGTGATGAGAGGCACTACTAGATCGAACGGCTCGCCCTTGTCAATCGCCCTCTGCACTGCCTGTGCGACAGCCGGCCTGGCCTCGTTCGCATAAAAAGCGATGCTTTTGCTCACAGTCGGTTCATAGTCCGGGCCAACCTCCGTGATCTCATAGATCTCTTCCGTCCAGACCTGCTTAAGTGTTGCGACATCGAATTCCCAGCCGCCTACTTTTGCCATCTTCCCCATAGCGCGCAGAAGGGCCTCGCTCTTCCGCAAGGACTCTTCGGTGCGCTTTTGTGCGGTAATGTCAGCGGCAATTTCAAGCCGGACAATCCGGCCGTCGAGCCATTTGATCGCCTTGTCACGGACCGAGTACCAGAGTCCGGTACGGGTGTTCTGGAATTCCCAGACATAAACACCGGAAGGGTTGCCATCGGCATCCACCAGTTTATCGTTGGTGCAAAAGGCACAGGGGCCTGACTTTCCTGTCTGGAGCGTTTGCCAGCAGATCCTGCCGGGCAGGTCTCCGAAAACGTCATAAGCGGCCTTGTTAGCGTACAGGATTTCGTGGGTCGTCATATCAGCCACGTAGACCACCTCATTCATACTGTCGAGTACCGAAGTCAGTCTTTCGTGACCCTCTTTCGCGGAATCGGCGCACTCTCCCGGAATCATCCCCGGTCCTTCGGATTCGGCCAGACGTCGTCTCATCCCGGACATTTCCGCCATAAGCCGCCTGTTTGACCTGCCATCATAAAGCATCCCAAGACCCGGTGACGGAGAGACAGGCTAATTTTGACCGGCATGCACGCGGAAAAGGAATAATTGGTTTGAAGGCAATAAAACGACTGACTGAGTTTTTTTGGTCCCACAGATATCACTGCCCTCCCGCGAAATGCAAAAAACACCGACTGCATATATGGTTACATGCTATCACCCAATTAAGGGCGTTGTCAATACATGTTTGGGTTACCAGCCGTGTGTCGCCATAATGCCGCACCCCTTTCACGACATAAAAAAATCAAGGACCTACAATGCTCTGTAAGTCCTTGATTTTATTGGTCGGGGCGAAGTGATTTGAACACTCGACCACTCGCACCCCAAGCGAGTGCGCTACCAGGCTGCGCTACGCCCCGATTATCTGGTCTGAAGCAGGATGTCCTGAAGCTTTTTCTTTATAAAACCGATCGTTTCCGCATGAGACCGTGGAGACTTTAGTCTGCCCTCAGAGCGCGTCCTGACTTCACCGCGCCTGATACCGTCCTCGCTGAACCTTTTTCTTACTCCTTCTATAGTATATCTTTCCTGATAAAGCATGGTTTTGACCTGAATTATGAGTTCCAGTTCCTTCCTCGTGTAAACCCTCTGGCCGGACTTGTTCTTCCGGGGCTTCAGAAAGGGGAATTCCGTTTCCCAATATCTTAACACATACGGCTCAATTGCTGTTATCCTGCTGACCTCGCCTATCTTATAAAACAGTTTGTCAGGCAGAGGCAGAGAGGGTCTTACCTCTTTGACCGCGTGATTATGCATCCAGCTTCTCTATCTCCGTCTTGAGTTGGTTGCTCACCCTGAACGTTATTACGCGTCTGGGCGTAATTTCGAGGTCCTGGCCGGTCTTTGGGTTTCTCCCCCTCCGCGCCAGCTTCTTTCTGACATTAAAGGTGCCGAACCCGGATATCTTTATGGACTCGCCTTCGACAAAGGTCTGCTTCATGACGTTAAACAGTATCTCAACAATATCCTGGGCCTCTTTCTTTGATAATCCGACTTTCTCGAATATTGTGTCAACGATATCAGCTTTTGTCATCGGCATCGCTCCTAACGTGATTAATTGATTTTTTTAATTATATTAAGGAGATAGACTATTGTCAAGCATATTTTAGTTTAAGTAACGGACAGCTTGAAGCAAGTCTTGCCTTAATTCGCCATCTTTAGTATTATCTAACGTATATGGAAGACCTAAAGACATCCGAAACATGGCGGGTATTCAGGATACAGTCCGAACTCGTGGAAGGTTTCGAGACCCTCAACGACCTCGGGCCGGCGGTATCGATATTCGGAAGCTCACGCCTCCATGCCGACAATCAGTATTACAAAGACGCCAAAACCGTGGCTAAAATGCTTGCGGACGCCGGGTTCGCGGTGATCACGGGCGGCGGTCCGGGTATTATGGAAGGGGCCAACGAGGGAGCGAAGGTGGGTAAGGCCCATTCAGTCGGGCTGAATATCGAACTGCCCACGGAACAGGTATCGAACAAACATCAGGACATCAGCCTTCACTTCAGATATTTCTTCGTGCGCAAACTTATGTTCATCAAATACGCGATGGCTTATGTCATCTTCCCGGGGGGGTTCGGGACGATGGACGAACTCTTCGAGGCCCTGACACTCGCCCAGACGAAGCGCATTAAACCTTTCCCCATAATCCTTTACGGCCCGGACTACTGGAAGGGACTGATAGACTGGATGAAGAACTCCCTGGTGCCGGCAGGCACTATTTTCAATGAAGATTTTGCGCTGTTTTCGATTGTGGAGAGCCCTGACGAGGTGCTGTTTCTGATCAGCGAGCACCACAGGGTTTTCGGCAATATGTTGTCCGGAAAGAAATGACCGCCCTTTAACCGGTCTCACCCCTCTGAATGCGGCGCGTATATTCCTAACCGGGTTCAGCTTAACTTTCCAAGTTTTTTAGCTAGCGCCGTCGTTTCCCCAAGGAGCGACTCGACCTCATCCAGCCCCCTGTCCCAGAACCCGCCGTCGGATATATCTATGCCCAGCCTGAGGAATATGTTCCCCGGCGAATCAGACAGGCCCGCGGACAAAAATTCACGGACCTTTACGATAAAAGAGGCGTCCTGCTGCACGGACCTCTGCAGAGATTTTGATATGAGAAGTCCGCTTGCGTATGAGTACACATAAAAAAATGACCTTATATGGCCCCAGTAGACCCACCAGTATTCAGAGCCTTTGGACTGTTCCACATGGTCGCCCATATACGCCGACATATGTTTTTTAAAAAGGCGTCCGATCTCTTCCTTCGACAGATACCCCTTCGCCCTGAAATCGGCGTGAAGCTCCTGCTCAAACCTGTAACAGGCGACCTGCCTGAATATCGTGGAGATGTCGTCATTGAGCTTCATCATCTGGACGGACAGTCTCAGTTCGTCGTCCGATCCCCTCAGTATCTCCTTCAGCACAAAATCCTCCATGAAGGTGCTGGCCACCTCGGCCGTGGAGGTCGGGGTGCCGAAATTAAGCGAGTTCTGTCTCTGACGTATAAGCTCGTTATTAATGCCGTGCCCCGCCTCATGCGCGATCGTAAGCACATCGTGGAGTGTGTCCGTATGGTTAAGAAGGATATAGGTAGGCTGAGAAATAAGATGGTGGACACAGAAGGCGCCGCTGCCCTTGCCCTTCCTGGGATAGACGTCCATCTGACCGTTTTCGACAAAACTACGATAAATTGCTGAGAATGCGGGGTCCAGGCCCCTCATCACCTTCAGTACGAGCCTCGAGGCGTCCTGAAACGGATACTTGCGCGTGATGCTGCCGTATTCGACGTTTCTTTCATGATACCTGAGTCTCTTTACCTTCATAAGACCCGCTTTAAGGCGGTAATACTCCGAAGAGATCGAAAACCTTCGGGAAACCGTATCGATCAACGTGTCGACGACGTTACTGTCGATATCGTCGCTGATATGTCTGGCCAGGTCAGGCCGGGGGAGACGCCTCAGTTCGTCATCGACTTTTTTATTCGCCAGGACCGAATTGATCTCGGCCTCGGCCACATCGACATATTTTTCAAGGATGCCGTTAAAGGCCGCTGCCGCCGCGTCCCTGATCTTTCTGTCTTTATTGTTCACCAGGCTGGCAATTTCAGAAAGCGTCTTCATCCCCCGGCCGCCGTCTTCGAGCAGCACCTTTCTCTCCTCTTTGGAGAGAAAGCCGGACGTCATCCTGACCCAGTTGGAATGAGAAGTGGATGTCTTTAAATTAAGAATTTTTTCTTCCGGCTCCGTAAGGAGATATTTCGATTCGGCGAATATCCTTTCGAGAAAATGCCTGTAGGGAGCAAGCCCCCTGTGGGCGAGAAACTTTTTTTGATCGGCCGCCTTTATCTTAGCGATGCGGAGAGAAAAAAACTGGAGGTCATTTTCGATCTTCCTGCTGAAATCCTCGATCCTGTTGAACCGGGCCTTGAGGGCGGGATCATTCATGTCCTGCTGGGTCCTAAGCCAGAAATAATACCCGGCGTCCCCGTCCGACCCGCAGGCCCTTTTCAGCCCCTCATACTCCGACAAGGCCTTCAGGAGGACCGCCGGGTCTTTAAGGTAATCGGTCCTTTTACTCCATCTGTTTATGAACGCGCGGTTTCTTTTTTCGACCTCCAGGGTCTTTTCTTCTATCCTGGGGTCATCGTCGGCATTGAACAAGGGGGTAAGGTCCCACTTTGGTCCCTTATGTGCTGCTCCGCCTTTATCCGGTCTTTTTGTCATAGTCATTCCTTCCGAAAGATAGTTTAGTCTGACTTCGCCTGGTCCGGCCGCGGACCCCTCGGATCACGGCTTCCCTCATAGAGCTCATACTCCAGCAGTCTGCACTCGATCTCACCATTGAAGAAAACCGTCCTTTTTTTTGCCCTAAGACCTACTTTTTTTGCAAGCTCCGGGTTTCCTGTAAATATGAACCCTCTGTATCCCTTACATTTTTTCTTGAAGAAATCTCCAATCCCTCCGTACACGGACGCCAGTGTGTCGATATCGCCCATCCGCTCTCCATACCCGGGGTTAAGGACGACTACCCCTCCTCCCTCAGGGACCACGGTCTCCGAAAAATCGGAAGTCCCGAACTCCAGATACTGTTTTACTCCGGCAGTGTCGGCATTCTTTCCGGCCGCCTCGATTGCCTCGGGATTGATATCGGTGGCAATTATTCTGCCGGCGAGTTTCCCTGAAGGACGCGCTTTGGCCGACGCTCGTATCCCGTCCCATTCCGCCTTGTTATAACCTTTTATATGCATGAATCCGAAGTTCGACCTCAAAAGACCCGGCGGACGGTTAAGGGCAATCAGGGCCGCCTCGATCGCCAGGGTCCCGCTTCCGCACATCGGATTGATAAACGACCCCTCACCGCTCCAGCCGGTGGCCATGACCACGGCAGCGGCAAGGGTCTCCTGCATCGGGGCCCTGAACGGGAGTTTTCTGTATCCGCGTTTCGACAGAGGCTCGCCCGAGGTATCCAGATATATCGCACAGCGGGAATCCTTCCAATAGAGATATATCACGGTCCTGTCCCTGTCGGGGCCTGAATCCGGCCTTCTGCCGCATACGGCCAAAAGACGGTCGACGATCGCGTCCTTGCACTTAACGTTCGCGTACCGGGTGTCCTTGATGCTGGGAGTCGACACGCTTGATGTCACGGAGATATACCCATTGTCGTCGATATAATCTTCCCATCTTATGGACGCGGTCTCACGATAAAGGTCCTCCGGAGAGGACGCATAAAACTCCCTGAGCAGCAGCAGCACCCTGTGGCCCGTGCGCAGATGAAAATTAAGCCTCATCGCGTCGTTCATGCCGCCTTCCGTCGTAATTCCCGCAACAGACTCGCCCAGCACCGGCAGTGAGAGATCAAGTATCTCACCCCGGAGAAACGGGGTGAGGCCTTTGGGACAGGTGACCACAATTTTATTTTTATCCATCTCTTATTATAGAGGAACCCCCTTGGAAAAATAGTAGAATTGTGGCCGATTGCTTTATAATAAAAGCGTCGTACGGATATTTGCGACACAAAATAAAATTAAGGAGTCCTCAATGAAAAAAATTGTAGTATGCGCCCTGGTAACGTTCTGCCTGACCTCTTTCGGGCATTCACTGGCTGCCCCAAAAAAATCCACGCCCGCGGCCCCGAAAAGCTCCGAGGCGTCCAAGTCCGCCGACCCTCTGACCGGCAAAGTCATGGAGACCATGGACAGCGGAGGGTACACCTATATACAGATCGAAAATGCCGGGGGCAAATCCTGGTTTGCCGTATCACAGGCATCGGTAAAAAAGGGGGACACCGTCACCTTTAAGCCGGGGGCCGTTATGGAGAACTTCGAGAGCAAGACCCTGAAGCGCAAATTCGACAAAATTGTTTTCAGCGACGGCATTGCGTCCTCCGGGGCCAAGACCGCCGGCGCCAAGGCCTCGGAACCTAAACCCTCCGGAAGCAAGGACAAGGTAGTAAAACCCGCGGAGAAGATCAAGGTCGAGAAGGCCGCCGGCGCGGATGCCTACTCCGTCTCCGACTTATATAAAAACAAGGCAAAGCTCAATGAAAAGAAGGTCACCGTCAAAGGCAAGGTCGTTAAGGTCTCAAAGGGGATCATGCAGAGAGACTGGGTCCATATCCAGGACGGCACCGGTGACGCCAAAAAGGGTACGAACAATCTCGTCACTACGTCAACCTCCGGCACTGTCCCGGCCGTCGGCGATGTGGTGACCGTAAGCGGCACCGGCTATAAGGACAAGGATTTCGGTTCCGGCTACAAATATGAAATCATAGTGGAAAACTCGACGTATAAAAAATAGCTCTGCTTCATCAATAAAAAAAGGCCGGCGGTGTGCCGGCCTTTTTTTTATGACCCTTGCTCTGTAATCGGTTATGTCTGAAGATTATTTTGAGACCGCCTCTTTTATAGAAACAAGTTCCACTTCAAAGATCAGCGCGGCGTTCGGCCCTATCGGCCCGCCGGGGGTCCCCCTGTCTCCATAGGCAAGACTTGAAGGGACGAACAGCTGCCATTTCGCGCCCTCTTTCATCAGCTGCAGGGCCTCGACCCAAGTGACCACCTTGTACTGCAGCCCGCTGGGCAGTGTCACGACCCCTTCCTTCTTTTTATTTTCTGAAAGAAAGGCCTCGCCGTCTTTTTTGTTTTTCTCCCCCTGGATCTTTGCGGTCTCCGCCTGCTTCGCCATAAATTCCTGCTTGAAGACGGACATGATATCAGTGCTCTCTTTCTCGGACAGAAGCAGCTTGCTTCCGCTCAGTACGTCCTTGAGACCGATGGCAAGCGCGTTCGCGTCGATATCAATCCCCTGCTTTTTGAAGTTATTTCCGAGGTCGGTGCCGATAATATAGCTTATCTTCTCCTTCTGGGTCTTCAAAGGTGACTGGTCCTCGGCGACTGCCGCGCCGGTGAGAAAAACAAGACATACAGCGGTGCTGAAAATTCGTTTCATACTCTCTCCTTTCATGATTCAAGCTGGTATTTGCAATGGTTTTTTTGATGAATATTCTAGTAATTGTAACAGCGATAAAGCAAACTGGCAAGAAATATTTTCCGAAAAAATAGATATTTTTTGCGCCACAATATTCAGTCATCCCCCCGCAACCAACAGCAGTGCTTCAAGCCGCGGGAATCCATTCTTTTTAGGTCATTAAGCTTTCATGGATTCCGGCCTAAGGACTGCGGGAATGACGGACTTTTGATGTTGCCCAAAGAGACCTGAATTGGTATGTTTGGCCAATTTTCTATAAAATAGCATCATGCAATATGACGTAATAATAATAGGAGCAGGGGCCTCAGGGCTTATCTGCGCTTCAGAGGCCGCAAGGCGCAAGCGGTCGGTGCTTGTCGTCGACCATATGAAGAGTATCGGCAGCAAAATACGTGTCTCCGGCGGCGGAAGGTGCAATTTTACGAACCTCATCATATCCCCTGAAAACTATATTTCCGGCAATGTCGATTTCTGCAGGTCGGCCCTCTCAAGGTTCGGACCGTCCGATTTTACGGGTCTTCTCGACAGGCACGGGATACAGTACCGGGAAAAGTCCGCGGGACAACTTTTTCTGACCAAGGGCTCTGAAGAAATTATCAATATGCTCCACAAAGAGTGCTCCACCTCCGGGGTGGAGTTACTGCTTCAGACCGGGATCAGGAACGTTATTAAAGATGGGCTGTTCGAACTCAGTACCGACAAGGGAAGATTTACCTCCAGCTCGCTTGTAGTTGCCACGGGCGGCCTGTCCTACCCGGCCCTGGGCGCAACCGGCATAGGCTACAGGATAGCGAAGTCGTTCGGGATGGAGGTGACTGAACTGCAGCCGGGGCTTGTGCCATTTGAGTTTCAGGAAAGGGACCTGAAAACGTTCAGCACGCTCTCGGGGATTTCCGTTCGGGCCGGTATTTCCTGCAACAAGGCCCGTTTTACTGAAAACATTCTTTTTACTCACCGCGGCCTTAGCGGGCCGGGCATACTTCAGATATCTCTTTACTGGTCAAAAGGCGGCAGGATCAGCATCGACCTGTTGCCGGACCTTGACGCAAGCAACTACCTCACGTCCAAAAGCGGCTCGAACATGATACTGGGCAACGCGATTTCTTCCTTCTTCCCCAGAAGGTTAGTCCGCAGCCTTTTTGACGAGACTCTGACCTCCAAACCCTTAAAGGAACTTTCCTCTTCGGATATTCAGGGTATCTCGGCACGGCTTCATAAATGGGTCGTTACTCCACGCGGCCCCGAAGGCTACAACAAGGCCGAGGTGACGCGCGGAGGGGTTGACACCAGGGAGCTGTCGTCGAAGACCATGGAGTCGAAAAAAGTCCCGGGTCTTTTTTTTGCCGGCGAGGTCATCGACATTACAGGCCAGCTGGGCGGATATAATCTCCAGTGGGCCTGGTCGTCCGGACATGCCGCGGGACAATATGTCTGACGCAATGCCGGACAGGAGACTGATTCTCGCCTCGGGGTCACCTCGCCGGAAGGAACTCCTTGAACTGGCGGGACTTAAATTCAGGGTCGTCACAAGCGATTATATTGAGGACATGACCCTTCCTATGAAACCGGGGAAATTGGCTGAATTTCTTTCGGGTCAGAAGGCCGACTCTGTTGCGGCCGGACATCCCGATGTGATCGTAATAGCGGCCGATACATTCATTGAGTTTGAGGGGACCATCCTTGGAAAGCCCCATACAAACAGGGAAGCAAAGAGGATGCTTAAACGGTTAAGCGGACGGAGACACGAGGTGATCACCGGCTATACGATAGTCGATACTGCCACAAATCACCGGATATCACGATCAGTCACCACAAAGGTATGGTTCAGAGACCTCTCAGATGGAGAGATAGATGCTTATGTGAAGTCGGGCGAGCCGCTTGATAAAGCCGGGGCCTACGCGATTCAGGGACTGGGGGCGCTGCTTGTCGAAAAGATATCCGGCGATTATTTTAACGTAATAGGCCTGCCGCTGAGCTCAGTGGCGCAGGACCTAAAAAAATTCGGGGTGACTGTTTTAAAGTAATTCGAAGAAGAAAATGGTTTATGGATAAAATCTGTAAATTTCTTTTCTATGTAAAACCCTGCAACATTCTATAATTTTGGATTCAATATCGACATTAATACCAACCCGATAATCACCGAACCGTATCTTGTAAGATTTTTCATGACCGACAAGTTTTTCTAATCCTTTGATGTGTTCAGGATTATCAATCTCAGGAAGAACATCAAAACATAGATGTTCGATCTTTATCCGAACTTCTAGAGGAAGTTTTTTTCAGTTCTTTTAAAAATGTTTTTTTGTAGAGTACCTGAAATTTCAAGAGCGGGTTCTTTTACCGTAAAACTTCTTTGCCTCAGCCAGAGATAGGGACTTATCATCCTTGACTTCAAAGATATACTGACCCAGTGCGTAGTCTTCCAATGCCTCTTCGATCTTCTTGTATGTTTCAAATGGAATCTGAACAGCAACCTTCTTGTTTTTTTCGTCAACAATATACTTTTTAGCTAAAGTTAACATACCGCCTCCACTTGAAGCATTATAATCATTATCAACCTGGCGCAGCAACTTTTGTAATATGACACTGAGAGTTTTACAACTCTTCCTGAAAGGCGGGATATACCAGTTGCCAGCCCGCCTTCCCGTGCTCGATATTCATTAAAGCCTCATCGGGTTCGGCCCTGCCGTCCGACCATATGCCCTTTAAGTGGCCGTGGCTCCGGAAGATAAACAAGGTCTCAGTGCTGTGCGCGTTGGCCCAGAGCTGTCCGCCTTTTAAGCTTCCCGCGTATGTTGTTTTATGATCGGTCATTTAAATTTCCTCCATATGAAAATGGACTTGAGGAAGCGGTAAACTCATAACGCCCCCTAACCCCCTCTTATCTTAAGAGGGGGAACTACTATTTATCTTCCGCCCTTTTCTCTCTCCCCTCTTAGGGTAAGAGGGGCTGGGGGAGTTACTTTCCTCTCTATCATGAGGGAGAGGACTGAGGAGAGGGGGTCTGATTAATTATGAAATCCATAATATCTACTCATTTTTTACCCAACCGTTCCGTCATCAGCCTCGCTACAGACCTCGCGAAGGCGGCCGGGTCTTTGGGCCTTGACCCCTCCAGCAGCAGCGCCTGACTGTAGATCATATCGATATACTCTTTGAGCAGGTCCTTTCTGGAGTCATCCCCGACCAGCGATTTCATCATGTCAAAAAGCGGATGGCCGGGGTTGATTTCGAGGATCCGGAGGCTTGGCGGGACGTCCTGACCCATCGCCTTCATCAGTTTTTCCATATTGGCGTCCATCGCGCCCTCGTCGATCACGAGGCAGCAGGGGGAGTCCTTAAGCCTGCCCGAAATCCTGACATCCTTGATCTCGCCCTTGAGCTGGTCTTTGATCGAGGCGATAAGGCCCGAGTATTCTTCCGTCTTTTTCGCCTGATCGTCCCCGCCCTTTTCGTCGAACTTTATATCACCCTTCACTACCGACTTGATCTTCTTGCCCTTATATTCGTTGAGGCCCGACATGATCACGTCGTCGATATCGTCGAGCATGATAAGCACTTCGTAGTCCTTCTCCCTGAAGGCCTCAAGGTATGGCGACTGCATGACCTCCCCGATCGAGGGGCCGGTTATGTAGTAAATTTCGTCCTGCCCTTCCTTCATGGCAGCTACATAGTCCTGAAAAGTCGTGGTGAGGTCAGGGCCGGTCTTTGTCGAGGGGAAAAGAAGAAGGTCGGCAATCTGCTCGCGCCTGGAGTAATCGAAATGTATCCCTTCCTTAAGCACCCGCCCGAATTCCTTATGGAAAGTCAGATACTTGTCCGGCTCATTCTTTTTCATGTCCGACAGGGTCTCAAGGACCTTCTTCGTAATATTTTTCTTTATAATATCTATCTGCCTGTTCGACTGGAGTATCTCCCTGGACACATTAAGGGGCAGATCGGAGGAGTCCACCACCCCGCTTACGAACCTCAGGTAGGGAGGGATCAGTTCCTCGCAGTGGTCCATGATCTGGACCCTCTTGACATACAGCGTCGGCCCGATTTTATAGTCCTTGTAAAAAATCCCCATGGGGAGCTTTGACGGTATAAAAAGCAGCGCGTTAAACTCGGACGTGCCCTCCGCCTTATAATGGAGGACCTTCGCAGGCTCGCTGAAATCATGGGATATATGTTTATAGAACTCCGCGTATTCGTTTTCGCCGATTTCGGATTTATCTTTCAGCCAGATCGCCTTTTGTGAATTGAGGGTCTCGTCCTCCTTTACGGATATCGTCTTGTCCTTGTCAAAGGCGTCGGGTTTCTTCCTCTCGACCTCCATGACAACCGGATGTTCGATGTAATCCGAATATTTTCTTACGATGTTCCTGAGCTCCCATTCGTCGAGATATTTTTTCTCATCGTCCTTCAGATGAAGTATGACCTCAGTGCCGGCTTCCTTTTTCTCGACGTCATCGACGGTGAAGGTCCCGTCGGCCGCCGATTCCCACCTGACCCCGGCCTGGTCGGCCGAGCCCGCCTTCCTGGTAATGACAGTGACCCTGTCGGCGACCATGAAGGAGGAATAAAACCCGACCCCGAACTGTCCGATGAGGTCGGGACTGTCCTTTTTCTGTCCTGCCTGAAGGGACTTGAGGAATTCCTTCGTCCCTGAATGGGCGATGGTCCCAAGGGCCGTGATTATCTCATCTTTTGTCATCCCGATGCCGTTGTCGCTGACCGTAAGAGTACCCGCGGTTTTATCCACGGCAAGACGTATCTTCCACTGCCCGGCGGCCTCCTGTATCTCTTTGCGGGTAAGAGACTCGTATCGCGCCTTGTCGAGCGCGTCGGAGGCGTTCGAGATAAGCTCCCTCAAAAATATCTCTTTGTGGGAGTATAGCGAATGGATCATAAGGTCCATCAGTTGGGTGACCTCGGTCTTGAATTCCATCTTTTCTGCAGTCATTGTATCTTCACCTCTTCAAGTATGATTTTAATAATTATTTTTTAGTATATCCCACCGTCATAAGTCAACACTCCCCTAGCAGGCTGTTGAAAAAGTGTGTTCAGATGTTTTTCCGTCATTCCCGTGCAGACGGGAATCCATTGTTTTTAAGGCGTTTGGATACCCGCCTACGCGGGTATGACGGCTCTAACTGACAAAATGAGATTCTTTCATCAGTCTGCTAGGCCGTCTCCTGTTTGTCCCGCAGCAGCTCCTCGAACTCCCGTGATTTCGACTCAAACAGGGCGGTCGCATTCTCCAGTTCGGCAAAGAGCGTATCGACCTGTTTCCGGGCGACGTTGATAGCCTTCGACAGCCTGCCGGCCGCTTCACCGTCGCCCTTGAGTGAAATATCAAGCAGCGTATGTGTGTCGAGTTCGACCTGCTTTTCGATCTTGCTGATCGTCTTTTCGATCTCTTCGATCCGCTTTTGAAGCGGGTTAAGGGTTTTGGAGCGGTTTGTAATGATCTCGGCCCTCATCCTCCTTAGTTCCTTCTTGTTTATCCCTTTGACCCGTTCCTTTTCCGGCCGGTCAGCCTCTTTTTCGATGGCGCCTTCGTCAGACCATCCGACGCGCTTGAGGAAGTCCTCGTACGTGCCCTCAAAGACCCTGATCGAACCGCCGTCGAATATTACCAGCCTCGTGGCGATGGCATGAAGGACAAGTTCACTGTGGGTAACTATGACGACCGCGCCCTTGAAAACCTCGATCGCCTCGATGAGCGAATCGATGGACTCCATATCCAGATGGTTGGTCGGCTCGTCAAGAAGGAGCATGTTCGCCGGGCTCACGAGGAGCTTCCCCAGAAGGACCCGGCTTCTTTCGCCTCCTGAAAGCACGCTGATCTTCTTTTCAGCCAGGTCGCCTTCGAACATCATCGCCCCGCAGATCTTTCTGGCCGCGCCGCGGTTGTGGTCCGGATGCACGTCCATGATCTCGGCTTCCACGGTCTTCGAGAGGTCGAGACGGTTTATGTTTGTCTGGCCGAAAAAGGCGAGTTGAAGCTGAGGATGGTTGTTAATAGTCCCGCTGACCGGACTTAATTCGCCTGCCAGCAGATTAAGAAGCGTTGTCTTGCCCTTGCCGTTTTTTCCTATGATAGCGATGCGATCGTTCTTCCCGACAGCGAGATTAAACCCGCTTATAATGGGCGGCAGATCCGGTCCGAATGAAAAGGTGAGGTCTTCGGCGGTCATGAGCTGTTTGCCTGTGAAGGGGGCGTTTCTGAAGGCGAAGTCAAGGGTCTTTTCGTCGGTAAGTTTTTCGAAACGCTCATGCCTTTCGAGCGCCTTTATGCGCGATTGTACGGCCTTTGCCTTGTTCGCCTGCGCCCTGAACCGGTTGATGAACTGCTCGATGTCTTTTCGTTTCCGCTCGTCGTTTATGCGGGTTTTTTCATAGACCTCTTCATCGAGGAGGATCTGCGCGTAGAGTTTTTCAGTGGACCCTTCGATCTTCCGCATCTTTTGGCGGTGTATGCCCAAGGTATGGGTGGTGACGCTGTCCATGAATTCCCTGTCATGGGTGATGATGATCATCTCATTGCGCCAGGCCCTAAGGAATTTTATGAGCCATCTGATCGAAACGATATCCAGGTAGTTGGTCGGTTCGTCCAGGAGAAGAAGATTAGGCTCGGAGACGAGGACCTTCGCAAGGTTAAGCCTGATCTGAAAGCCGCCGGACAGAGAAGACGGATGCCTGTCGAAATCTTCGGTTGAAAAACCGAGCCCGTGGAGGATCGCCGCCACCTTATAACTTTCGTCAGTGCCGTCATCGGAATGGGGCAGATTAAGACAGCCCTCTTTAAGAACAGTGTCCTCTGAAAATGAGAGGTGCTGCGAAAGATGGCCGATGCGGTAGCCGTTTGGGATCGTGATCGTGCCTGAATCGGGCTGGGCCTCGCCGAGTATCATGCGAAAAAGCGTGGTCTTGCCATGGCCGTTTCTGCCTACCAGCCCCACCCTCTCACCCGGATTGATAGTGAAGTCCACCTCGTCGAATATGGTCTGCCTGCCGTACGCCTTTGATAATTTGTTTACCTGTATCATTTAAAAACCTTCCTGATTATCTTACTTTTTAAAACTGCTCCAGCGTCCGGATCAGCGCCTCGGCCTTTTTGATGCATTCATCGTACTCGCGCCCGGGGTCGGAGTCGGCGACGATGCCGGCCCCGGCCTGAATATAGGCCCGGCCGTCTTTGACAAGGAACGTCCTGATAATTATATTCAGGTCCATCGTGCCGCTAAAACCGATGTATCCTAGCGACCCTGTATACGGCCCCCTTCTGAAGGGCTCAAGTTCATCGATTATTTCCATGCACCTGACCTTAGGGACCCCGGTGATGGTGCCGCCTGGATATACGGCCTTTATCACGTCGAAACAGTCTTTTCCTTCAGCCAGGCGGCCTTCCACATTGGACACGATATGGATGACATGGGAATAGTCCTCAGTCACCATCAGCTCATCGACATGGACAGTCCCATATCGGGCCACCCTTCCTATGTCGTTTCTTTCGAGGTCTATAAGCATTATATGCTCCGCCCGCTCCTTTTCGTTTAGGAGGAGCTCAGCCCTCAGCCTGTCGTCTTCGCCCTTGTCCTGTCCCCTCGGCCTTGTCCCTGCGATAGGGCGGGTGTCGATGATTCCGTCCCTGACCCGGACCAGCCGCTCGGGGGAAGAGCTCACTATCTGGTAATCGCCGAAGTCGGCATAGGCCGAAAAAGGAGACGGATTTATCCCCCGGAGCACTTTATAGATGTCCCATGGATCATAACCCGGGATGTCGGCGGACACCCGGACGGACAGGTTCGTCTGGAATATGTCCCCGGCGGATATATACTCTTTCGCCTGCCGTACCATAGTCATATATTTTTCCCTGGATACATCGTAATGGAGCTCCGGCCCCGAACCAGCCCGGGCAGTCGCGGCCCGGGTCTCAGAGCTCATGCCTTGTCCCGGCGCGGAAATCCTGGCGCATATCGCATCCAGGGCCTTAAGAGCCTTATCCTCGCGCTCTTTTGGAGAACCGGAGGGCTCAGAATACCCCAAGGCGGTATCGCGGGCGCCAGGACAGACAATTACCCAGGCCCTTTGCTGTAAATGATCGAAGGCAACAAGCCTGTCTATCATAAAAAAATGCGCGTCCGGAAGACCGAGGTCATCGACGGCATTGCAGGGAATCCGCTCAAGATATTTCACAAAATCATAATTGAGCAGACCGGCGGCCCCTCCCTGAAAGGGCGGAAGCGATGGGACCGGGGCCTGGCTGTAACAATGTAAAAGCTCGCTCAACCGTTCGAGAGGCTTCCGGGTAGAGACGGTCCTTCTGCCGTCAACCACGATATCTATGGTCCCGTCCCGGACGATGAATTCAAGGTATGGGTCGATGCAGATAAACGACCAGCGGGCGATCCTCTCGGGGCCCTTTACGCTTTCGAAAAGAAGGCTTTTCGGAGATCTTATCGTGTCGTAGACACGGCAGGGGCTGTCAAAGGGGACTTCTCTATAAACAGGTGAAATGCGTTGAGTCATGCCTTTTATAATGACCTGCTTTAAATTAGGGTAAGACTGAAGCTTATATTAACAGCCTCGAAAGAGGATTTAAATTGAAAAAATCTCCCCGGCCCCTGCTTAAGGCACCTACTGTTGACAATCTCGCAAAAAGTCCTTTTAAAGGCCGTCATTCCCGAAGGCCTTTGTCGGGAATCCATTTGTTTCAGGAAGTTATGCGAACATGGATTCCCGCCTGCGCGGGAATGACGACTTTTTATGGAGGCATCAAGTTTGAAACTCATCATATACCCGAAATCTCCTGTTCGATGCGTTCGATCGCCTTTGCTGGGTCGGGGTGATTAAGCACGGCGCGTCCGGCAACAAGGTAATCCGCCCCGGCGCGCACCGCCTCTTTCGGGGTCATGGTCCTGTTCTGATCGTCGGGAGCGGCCCAGGACGGCCTGATACCCGGTGTCACGATCAAAAACTTATCGCCGCAATGGCCCTTTATCATCACAGCCTCCCTGCCCGAGGCCACTACGCCGTCAAGGCCTGACTTAAGGGCCAACCCTGAGAGATGCCTAACATGGGTATTGAGGCTGTGCTGTATGCCTATTTCCGACTTTAATACGTCCTGAGACATGCTCGTAAGGACCGTCACCGCGATGATCCTCGGCCTTGCCAGATTTTCCTTGAGGCAGACATTTACGACCTCGTCCCTGCATTTTTTCATCATATCAAGACCGCCGGAGGCATGCACATTGAACATGAACACGCCCTGCCGGGCAACGGCAACCCCGGCCCTGGCTACGGTTGTAGGTATATCATGAAACTTCAGGTCGAGAAAAACCCTGTGACCCCTTTTATGCAGCTCTTTGACAACAGCAGGCCCGGCCACTGAATAAAGTTCAAGTCCAACCTTAAATATATCTATATAACCACCTAATTTATCTGCAATTTCTATTGCATGATCAAGGTCCGGGACATCGAGGGCCAGAATGAGTTTTTTGCTTTTTTGCATAAGACTAATGTTTATCCACCTTAGAAAGAACTATCCCCTTCTGGGCCTGATACTTGCCTTTTTTGTCGGCGTATGACGTTTGGCATACCTCGTCAGCGCCGAGAAACACCACCTGGCCGATGCCCTCATTGGCATAGAGTCTTACCGGGACAGGGGCGGTATTCGAGACGGAGATAGTTATGTAGCCCTCCCACTCAGGCTCAAGGGGCGTCACGTTCACGATCACCCCGCTTCTGGCATAGGTGGACTTCCCAAAGCATATCGCGAGGGTCTCACGGGGGACCCGAAAATATTCATATGAACGGCAGATAACGTACGAGTTGGCCGGTATCTCGACAAAATCTGCCTTTATCTCCTCAAACATATTGATATCGCTGTTTTTTGGGTCTATAACTTTGACCTTGTCCGGCCTGAATACCCTGAATTCGTCAGCGATCCGCATATCATAGCCATAAGAGCCTATGCCGGAGGATATAACCCCCTTCCGGACCTGGTCGGTATTGAAGGGTTCAATCATCCCTTTTTCGGCCATTTTTCTGATCCAGACGTCATTTTTTACCATAATATGCCACCTTCACTACTTCTATAATATTTTCCATAGCCGGAACTACTTTGATCTCGGCGCCTTCTTCGACAGAAAATCGGCAAGATTCGAAACGTCATCCTCATTGAGTTCTTTAGTCCAGATCGTGACGTCCCGGCGGACACCTTCCTCACGCACGGTAATAACCAGCCTGTTACCGTCAGGCCGCGAACAGGCCACGAGGTAACGATAACGGACGAGCTGCGGTTTACGGGTCTGGTCGATCTGCAGGTAATCTTCGAAGACAGACACCTGCGGCCGCATGCTCTTTGCGGCGGTCATTATGAACATCCCGGCCCCAAAAACGATCATAAAGCCGGAGGCGCCTTTGGGGCCCTGCCCGAGCGAGATGGCATTCGTGGCCAGGGCCGCCCCAGCCACCGCCAGCATGCCGTACATGAAGAGAAAAAAATACACCCGCGATTTTTTGGGATAGAGTTTTTGGCCCTTCACAAAATCCTCGACGCAACAACCGGTCTCATGTCAATGTCATATACGCTATGTGCCGACGGCCGGACACTCACCTATTTTATCCTCTTTGATATTACCTTAAATTCGTCCGAACCGGCCTTTTCAAGAAGCTGGAACAAAACAGCCTCGGTGCATGTGACCACAGCGCCCGCGTCTCTCATGTATTCCATGGCAATGCCGTGGTTTTCGGTGGTCCTTGAGCAGATCGCGTCCCTCACCGCATGTACAATATAGCCGCGCTTAAGGAGGTCTATGCAGGTCTGAAGCACGCATACATGGGTCTCCATGCCTACCAGCACAACCTTTTTTCTGCCGGTAGCCTCAAGGGTCCGGGCGAATGATCCCATGCCGCAGCAACTGAAGGTCACCTTCTCGTGGGCCGAGATACCCTTCAGGGCATCCCTGAGCTCAGGCACGGTCGGCCCGAGGCCCTTGGGGTACTGCTCGTTGAGAATTACGGGAACACCCTGGAGACCGCAAAGTTCGATCAGATGAAGGCAGTTATCGACGACTTTTTTTCGCTCGCTCATCACATCGGCAAGCCTCTCCTGGATGTCCACAATAACCAGGACCGCCTCTTGATTATGAAGAATAAATTTTTCCATTTCCAAACCTCCGCCGGGCCGCCATGTCGGGCTGCAGGCACAGACAAATCGAATATAATGCCGGAAGATACGGCCGGATTATTATAACCTATTGGCCCATGGTTGTTGAATGTTATTGACATTTTCACGCGATACTGCAAAAATAAAGCGGAAATATAATTCATGCCGATTTTATCGGCCTTATATTAGGTGGAGACTGTCAGAAAGGACTAAAGCAGGGTTCTCATCAGCATGTACCGGTTCAATTACCTAAAATAAAAAGGAGAGGCGTATGGGTATATTTGGGAAACTCTTTGGTACGGAAAAAGAACTGCCGCAGCTCGACCCTTCAAGTCCCGCAGCGGCAAAGCTGAACAGTCATAAAGTTGCGCTTGAGACGTTCGTTTCGAAGATCCACGACACGATGGAATTTGTTCCGGCTGACAACACGATCTATGCCTTCATCGGCAAGCCGCCGAGCATGTTCGGGCTGGCCTGGTTCGAAGATGGCAAGGAAGTCAATTTTAAAAATTTTACAGCCGGTAAGGGTCTCAAGCCGAAACAGGTACAGAGCATCTACGGTAAATTAGGCGAGGCCTATGCCGAATGCGCGGCCGAGCCCCGTTTCGGGATTCAAATTGCCGGAAAGAAAGTGGTCGTGCTCCCATCAGATTCGCTTGCGAAAAAAATTGTGGAACTCGTCCATACAATAGAATAAAAGTTATTTATTCAGCATCAGACTAAGACGTACCCCAAAATGCCCCAGCCTGGCTCCAAAAGGTATGGGGCATTTTTTTGCCCGCGGCACTATCTCAACATATAAAGAAGCACTACGTTTAGGACAAAGAAAAACAGAATCCCGATGGAATCCCAGGCTACAATCAGCCTCTTTTTTTCCGCGCGATACGTCAGTCCGATAATGGCGATGGCTGTCATGGCAATAGCGGACAGGGCTGAAACTATATTGGTGGGGCTTGAGAATGAAAGCAGAGGCCCTTTAAGAAAGAATATGTCGTCCACAGCCAGAATGAAGATATTGAAGATATTACTGCCAAAGAGATTGCCGATTGCCAGATCGACAGCCCCCATTCTGACGGCTGCAATGGAGACAACGACTTCCGGAAGCGACGTAGAGACGGCAATAAATATATTTCCGACAAAAGTCTGCCCCAGCCCCGTGGTCTCCGCAATCCCTTGCCCGATCTTCGGAAGAAACATGGCCGCAAGGATCACAATGACGGCGTTTATACAATAATGCAGCACGGCCGTCTTCATGGTGACATCCTTGTATCGCAATTCTTCCGCCATATCTTTCAGGAACCCGGCAATTTTCCTTTTCTCATAGGTAAAGACCAGTCTCATGGCAGTGAGATATATCACGATAAAAAAAACACTATACGGGCCTATCCACCCCAGGGGGGGTATGTTTTCCCTGAGGAACATACTGACGCATACCACGCTCAAAAGAAGAAGTCCGAAGGCCGCCGCGAGCACATGCCCCTGGTGGGCCTTGGTCGATATCGGCATCGGTCCATGCAAGGCATCAAGGAGCGCAAGTATGAGCATGTTAAAGACACAACTCCCGAGCACGTCGCCAAGGGCAATATCCGGAACGCCGGCATACGTCACCGAACTTATTCCTGTCACAAGTTCCGGAAGTGACGTGACGGAGGCCATGAGCACAATGCCGATCCATGCCCTGCCGAGCCCTGTCTTTTCAGCGATAATATCGCCGTACTTCGACAACCGCGTACCGGAATAAACGATTGCAAGGGTACAGACGAGAAATCCAATCCAGAAATGCATTATTTTTTAATTGTCACCTTTGCAAGTCATTGTTCATTATACCACCTTCAGCATCGGGGTTATGGCCTTTTTAAGTCCCCCGGCTTCGGTCGATGACATGGTGGTGGCGCGATTCGTTGCTTATCAATGGATATCAAAACGCAGTGTTGTTTTCATTGCAGATTTTTCTTCAATTTTGATTCTTTTTGGCTTTTTTTTCTCGCCCCCCGGTATCTTAAGGCAAGATATAGCCATCATCAATAGGGTTATCGGAATATCTGTTCTGTGCCTTATAGCATATTTACTGGTCAAACAAAAACGTCTTGACGAGGAAAGAAAAAATCGCATTATTGAATTGAACCAGGCCCTGGCGGAGGTAAAAACCCTAAGCGGTATGCTGCCGATCTGTGCATGGTGCAAAAAAGTCCGGGATGACAAGGGCTACTGGGAACAAATTGAAACTTATATAAGTGGACACTCCGATGCGGAATTCAGCCATGGAATCTGTCCTGCTTGCTATAAAAAGGTGGCTAAGCAAGAAGGATTAACTATTCCGAAGGACATTGATTCATAAGCGTCAAAATTCTTCCGGCCAGGCAACCCTCTCTTTGTAAGAAAGCGCGCAGTTGATGCAATCGGCCCTTAAAAGTGATATGATTTTTCCATGAAGGTCATCACGCGGGAATTGGATCAATCTGTCCACCTGGGGCCTGCATGGTATATCGAACGCCATGATACAAAGGTTGAAAAAGCCGATAAGGTTGAGGTAAAGGGTTCACGGGTAATGTTATCAGGTAAGCCGGTTGTCATAAGCTGCGGAACTAAAAAAAGGCGACTAAGTATTGAATCTCAGATCAGAGCGATAACCTGACTTTGACTCAATGAAATTGGTTTTCAGGAGTTTCATCGCGTTTTTCAGAGACGGAGGCCCGCTCCTCGCCGGGTCCATCGCTTATTTTTTTCTTATGTCCTTCGTCCCCTTCAGCCTTCTGCTTATCTCCCTTCTCGGATATTTCCTCGGAGAAAACAGGGCGTTGTACGAGTTCTTTTCAGCAAGATTGCTCAGGTTTTTTCCGGCCGCTACCTCCGAGATATCCAGACAACTTACCGCTCTTGTGGTACACGGACAGATCGGTATTTTCACTACCATTGTGTATGCCTACTTTTCATATCAGCTCTATATGGCCCTGGCAGTCGGAGTCCGCTCCATTTTCAGGCAAAGGGAGACGCCGTCTTTTCTCACTTCGGTCGTCACCTCTTTTCTTATCGTAACCCTGATCGCGGCTCTCATGGTAGTTTCCTTTGTAGCAACCTCGGCAGTGCTGATGATTCAATCTCTTCTGGAGGCCTTTCCGGCCCTGATAATCGGCAATATTTCGGGCTTTCTCGTCAGGTTCGTCATACCGGTCCTTATGGTCTTAGTTGTGACTGCCTTCCTTTACAAATTTCTGCCCACTAAAAAGATACCGCTGCGTCACGCCTTTCGGGGGGCCATTTTTACCACTGTCTTTCTGGAATTTGCGAGGCATCTCTTCACCTGGTACGTTCTCACGGCGAGTGTTCAGTTCGGGACGATATACGGATCTCTCTCGACTTTTGTTATCTTCCTGATGTGGATCTTTTACTCAGCCTGCATTTTTCTCATAGGCGCCGAAATCGTCAGGAGCCTCGACGATGGGAGACAGGCCGGCCTATGAGCCTTCTTACTTCCGCATATACAACAAAAGCAAATTGCCCTACTGCAATATCGGAAACATCTGCATATGTGACCGAGCTTATTCCTATTACAAGCTCGGGAAGAAAAGTACCCGAGGCCATGAGCACAACGCCAATTCACGCCCTTCCGAACCCTGTTTTTTTAGCGATGACATCCCAATAGAGGAATAGCCGACAATTCGGAGGTGCCAGCAATATGCCAGCAATAAATGTATATCAGTGCATGATTATTTCGTGCTCCCGACCATCGCTTGATACAACCTTTCTGTGTCTTCCTTTCGACACAGTTCTGTCCCAGGCGTCATAACTGCTGCTGCGCCGGCAGCTATACCGAAACGGACAGCCTCTTTCAGCGTCCACCCAAGAGACAGGCTCAATACAATGCCGGCTACCGTGCTGTCCCCAGCCCCGACTTTACTTATGATCGGCACTGCTGGCGGAACGATATGCTCAACAACATCCTTCGATACCATGAGGGCACCTGATGCGCCAAGAGAGATTACGACAACTTCGCTTTGGCCGTTTTCCACAAATGTTCTTGCAGCAACCTTTATTTGCGACTCTTCCTTCACATCCTGCCCCACGAGGTCTCTGAATTCACGGATATTCGGTTTTATCAGAAAAACCCCTTCCTTAAGCGCAAGGCTGAGGGCTTCACCAGTAGCATCGACTATGACCTTTGCGTTCATGTCCTTTCCCATGCGTACAACCTGGGCATAGAAATCCGGCGGCACTCCTGGTGGAAGGCTTCCGCTGGCAACTATGTAATCAGGCGTCGGCTTAATGTTTAACAGCTCATCAAGGCACTGCCGCCATTCCACATCACTAAGTTCGGGACCTGGCATGCCGAAACGATATTGCTGGCCGGTTGATTCTTCCAATACACTCAGACTTTCCCTTGACCACCCCTTGACCGGGACAGGTCGATGGGTAAGGCCCTCTTGATCAAACAGAAATTGAAGCATTTGACCGGTCGGTCCGCCTGACGGATACAGGGCAAGAGCTTCTCCTCCCAGCTTTTTTATAGCCCGGCAGACGTTAATGCCCCCTCCGCCGGGTTCAAAACGGGGCGCTGTGCAGTAGAGTTTCCTCTCCGCTACAACATTCCCTACGCTTGAGCTCTTGTCGATCGCGGGGTTCATTGTCAGAGTGACGATCATCTTCATTTATGCTGCACCCTGAAATAATCCGTTCATGCCCCAAATCCCCTTTTAGCTAATTTATATGGCAGTTCTATTTCCACTTCCGTTCCCTTTCCTGTCTGACTCTTTATAATAATCCTGCCTTGATGGCCGTCAATAATCTTCTTCGCTATCGCCATTCCGAGGCCCGTGCCGCTGCTCTTCTTTGAGTAAAAAGGAAAGAAGATGTTTTCGACAGTCTCGCTGTCCATTCCTGAGCCATAATCCTTTACCGTAATAGCAACAAGTCTTTTCCTGGCTTCCAGAGCAATCCTTACATGTTGTCCTTTGTCGGAGGCTTCGATAGCGTTATTGATAAGATTGATAAGCGCCCTTTGCATATTGAAGCTGTCTGTTGCTGCAATTATTGGAAGATCAGGGATGTCAACTGACAAGGTTACCCCTTTCTCTTCTGCCTTGGCCATACAAGATTCGGATGCCTGCCTGATAACGTTTCTCAAGACTTCTTCTTTTAATTCCAGCTGAACGGGCTTTGAAAAATCCAGTACGTTATGGACTATCTTTTGCATATTCTGCGCTGATTCAGTTATCGCCTCTGCGGCGGTATCGGTGTTTCCTTTTCCCTCCCGGATTCTTCGTGCGAATCCTAAAATGGTTATCAAGGGGGTTTTTAAATCATGCACAATAGTCGCGGCAACATGGCCGAGATTTGCAAGATAGCGGTTCCTTTCCAATTCCTTCTGCTGCCGCTTCACACGTTCTACAAATAGACCGGCAAGGAATGCAAAGAAAGCAGAGAATAATAAATGAAGTGCCCTGTCAATCAAATCCAGGTATGTCGAAGACCATGAACCGAAAAAAAAGGGCAGATATAACAGCGACGCAAACAGGTAAGTTAAAAGGGCGCCCTTCAGACCGAACCGAAGCGCACCAAAAAAAATAGGTATGTAGTACAATTCTTCAAGGACAACACGGGGAGAGAGTTGTTTGAAAATCAGGACATGCGCCAATGTGAGCAGTGTCAGAAACACTCCGAGGGCAATTATATGGCTGTTCTTCCTGAACATTATTTCTCTGCTCCGCCCTTATTCATTGTCTTTCCCATTCCGCTTATGTTTTATAAGAAAGTATCCAATCGACAGGGCAAGGATAATGCTGCCTATCCCTATCAGGGTAATGCCTGATACCTCTTTCACGTCAAGGATTATGACCTTGCGGGCTATGGCTATGATCGCAACGGAAATCACAATCTCAGCGTGATTTACACCTTCCGTGAGGTATGTTTTCATGATGGTCTCCAATAGTTCGACGCCTATGAGCACCAGCATGAAGAGACCGAAGATGTCCAGCAGTTCATTGATATCGAGGATAAACACCGGGGGCGTAATAACATCTTTTACAATAACCCAGCCAAGTTCTATCGCGGACAGCAGCAAGACGAAGGCCATCATCAAGGTAAGAGACGAAATCAGAACCTTTTTAAATTTCCTGAGATATTCAAACATGCGTGCTCACCAGTTTTCTCCTTCTCACCCATTTATCCGTCTCGACTGCAATTACGATAGTCATTGTTACCAATCCGATCTTTATCCACTCGTCTGCGGTAAGCGGCACTGTTCTGAATACCCATTGGAAGGCAGGAACATAAATAACCGCGAGCTGGGCAAAAAAGGCGGCTATCATGCTAAAGAAAAGGAATGGATTGCTTAACGGACTCATCCTGAAAATGGAACGGGTCTCTGAACGGCAATTAAATGCCTGATAGAACTGAAAAAAAACCATTGTCGTAAGAGCCACGGTCCGCGCGTTCTCCAGAGTCGCCCCGGAATTAAGGCTTGATATGAACATAAATACAGTGCCTCCAGCCAGAACAGTCCCCATTAAAAGAGTCCTCTGCAGCAGCAGACTTGACAGTATGCGCTCTTTTGGACTCCTCGGCGGCCTGCTTAATACGCCTTTCTCTGCAGGTTCAAAGGCAAGGGCGACATCCTGCAAGCCGTTTGTTACAAGGTTCAGCCAGAGTATCTGCGCAGGTATATACGGTATCGGGACTCCCATCAATATTGTCGCGATGATTGCAAGCAGTTCCCCAAAGCCGCATGATATGAGAAAGAGAGTGACCTTTTTTATGTTGTCGTAAACAACCCTTCCTTCTTCAACTGCCGCGAATATGCTTGTAAAGTTATCATCAGCTATAACCATATCAGACGCCTCTTTTGCCACATCTGTCCCGCCACTGCCCATTGCAACGCCGATATGGGCGGACTTAAGCGCAGGCGCGTCATTCACTCCGTCACCGGTAATTGCAACAATCTCACCATGTTCAATCAACTGCCGGGTTATCCTCAATTTATGCTGGGGCGAGACCCGGGCATAAACTGATATTTTTTGAACCTGTCTGAACAGTTCTTTATCGCTCATTGCCTCAATCTCTCTGCCGGTGAGGACCGCGGCCTCATCACCATTTATCCCGATTTTTCTCGCTATTGCAGCTGCGGTAACAGCGTGGTCTCCTGTTATCATTACGACCCTGATGCCGGCCTGTTTACACCCCTTAATGGCTTCTATTACCTCGGGCCTTGGCGGATCAATCATGGCCTGCAGCCCTGCAAATATCAGTCCGGATTCAAAGTCATGATGTGTCAGTTCTTCCAGCTCATCAGGAGCTTCTTTATACGCAAAGGCAAGGACCCGTAGCCCCTCCTTTGCAAAATCTGCGGCAATATTTGTGATCTCTTTTTTGTCCAGTTCATTGCCGTCAACTGATTGATCGCACATATCAAACACTTTCTCAGGGGCGCCTTTGGCAAATATAAACTTATCTCCTCTGTGCCTGTGGAGCGTTGCCATGAAACCACGCTCGGATTCAAAGGGTATAATCGCCATCTGCTGATACTTCTCCTTTTCTTCTTCTACGCTCAGCTGTGCCTTCATTGCAGAAACAATAAGCGCGCCCTCTGTCGGGTCGCCGTCAACCTTGTATTGACCTTCTTCTTCGTAGACATATGACTCATTGCAGAGAAAGCCTATGCGCAGAACGTGCATGAGATGTTTCTCTTCTTTCACCTCAATAGCCATGCCGTCACGGAGAATCTCGCCCTTTGGTTCGTAACCGCTTCCTGTGACCTCGTATTTCTGATTTCCGTCATAAATCACTTTAACGGTCATCTCATTTTTCGTCAGCGTCCCTGTCTTATCAGACCCGATAACCGTGGTGCTGCCAAGGGTCTCCACGGCATGGAGTTTTCTGACAATGGCATTCCTTCTCGCCATCCTTGCCACGCCTATAGCCATTGCTATGGTCACCGCAACAGGCAGTCCTTCGGGGATTGCAGATACCGCCGTAGCCACGGCGATCATGAACATCTCAGCGGCTTTTGCCCCGAGCATTATCCCTGCACCAAAGACAATAGCCGAAAATACTATGACGATTATTCCTATGAGTTTTGCAAACCTTTCAAGCTTGTCCTGGAGGGGTGTCTTTATAGCTGACACTTCCCTGACTTTTTCCGCAATCTGCCCGAGGACTGTCTTTTGTCCTGTCTCAATAACTACGCCTTTTGCTCTCCCGGTAACTGCAATTGTCCCCATAAACGCGATATTCCTCTGGTCGCCGGGGGTCAACCGGTCTTCTTTGATGGGTGATGTGACCTTTTCAGCAGGGACCGACTCCCCGGTAAGCATCGCCTCATCAATTTTCAACTCTATGGTGTGGGCAAGTCTCAGATCAGCAGGGACTTTGGTTCCCGAGGCCAGCAAAACAATATCCCCCGGCACGAGCTCTTCGCTGTTTATCTCCTTTTCCTTTCCCTCCCGAAGGACCTTCGCCTTTGGCACAACCATCTTCTTTAAGGCCCTGACGCTCTCCTCTGCCTTGTATTCCTGTATGAAGCCGATGATCGCGTTGAGGATTACCACGGCAAAAATGACGCCTGAGTCTATATATTCTTCCAGCAGCAATGTAACAATTCCGGCGATAAGCAGGATATAAATAAGCGGACTGGTAAATTGATGAAGCAGTATCTTCAGCTTGCTTATCTTTTCCTCTTCAGCAAGTTTGTTCGGACCGTATTGCGCAATGCGCTGTTTTGCTTCTGCCTCAGTCAGTCCCTTCTCCGAGGTCTCTAATTTTTGAAATACTTCTTTAACTCCAATCTGATACCAGTTCATTCCTCACCTCTAGTTTCAGATTCTATCACGTTAATCCTGCTGAGTCAGCCCCTACGACCGGATCACTGGCACAAAAACAATGGCCTGTCAGCGTTTCTGATGATGTGCAAAGCCGTTTCTCCCATGACCTGCTTCAACAGCAGATTGCGGGCGCTGTTGCCCAGAACAATCATATCCGCTTGCCACAGAGTCGCCATAGGCAATAGAAAATCTTTGGGAGACCCCGGATTTGACTCCGACTCAACATGAAAATCATGCGCCCGGCAATACTCAGACGCATCGTATAAAAGTTGCCGTGCCTTTTCTTCCGAGCTTTGAAAAGTCACGATTTTCAATCTCACATCAGGCCACAAACGCAACTGCACGAACCGCTTCATGGTCTTGGCCGATGCCATCGAGCCGCTGTATGCAATCATAACTTTCTGAATCGGACGGAATGTGTCCGATACGGCGATGATCGGCCTTACGCCTGCTGATATCAGTCGTGCCAGCGTATCCTTGGGCTCCTCAATCGACAAGTCAACAACCGAAACTTTATATTCGAATATGCTCCGCAGGCCGAATATCATGAGGTCGTGGTAACGGGCAAGAGAGATCATCAGGTCGTAGGGTGCCGCCCGTTCTTCTTGTCTGACCTTATGTTTGATCCCACGGGCGGCGCAGGCGGACTCAAACTCGCTGATCGTTTCCTCGATCCGCCCTCTCGTCAGAATGCCCCGATGCACGGACGCAGGTATCATTTCTTCTTGCGCAAGGTCGTTTTTTGTCAGATGCCCGGGGTCAATTACAGTCACGCCAGTCATTTCGGCCTCAAACCGTTCGGCAAGTTCTACTGCACGTTGAATTGCAACGCTCGTATATGGCGTGCCACCCAGGCCGACGAGTATTCTCTTGATCATTCTTCTATCCTCCTTGCCTGTTATGTTTTTGTGCTGTTATTTATATCGAACAAGAAGTTGTCAAATGGGCAGGCTGTTACCCCACGCGCTGCCGCTTTATGAGTTTCTCGATCTCCACTGCGATAAACACTATGGATGATAAAACCAGTGTAAGCGTCAATTCACTGAAAGTCAACGGCTCTGTCTTGAATATCGGGTTTAAAAATGGCACATAGATGGTTGCCATCTGGAGCGCAAGCGTCAACAGAAAAGCGCCCACCAGAGGTTTGTTCGAGAAAAAGCCCTGGGTGAATATCGATTCCCGTTCAGACCGGATCGCAAGAACATGTCCCATCTGGCTAAGGCACAATACGGTAAATACCATGGTCTGCCAGTGGGCATGCCCTGTCTTCAGGGACCATACCTGGGTAAACAGGGATATGGCCCCCATCAGCAGTCCGACCCAGATAATATGGACACCGAGACCATTTGCGAAGATACTCTCCTTGGGATATCGCGGCGGTCTCTCCATGACGCCTTTTTCCGCACGTTCGGCCGCAAGGGCAAGCCCGGGCAGGCCGTCGGTCACGAGATTGATCCAAAGGATATGAATGGGCAGCAGCGGGATAGGGAGCCCTAAAAACGGCGCGAGGAAGATCGTCCAGATCTCGCCGGAGTTGCTCGTCATGGTGTATTTGATGAACTTGCGGATATTATCGAAGATCCGTCTACCCTCCTTCACGGCTTTGACGATGGTGGCGAAGTTGTCATCCAGTAGGACCATGTGGGACGCTTCTTTTGAAACGTCTGTTCCGGTGACGCCCATGGCGACGCCGATATCGGCCCTCTTGAGCGCCGGCGCGTCATTCACGCCGTCACCGGTCATAGCAACGAACTGCCCCTTGTCCTGAAGCGCCTTGACGATCTTGAGCTTCTGTTCAGGCGCGACCCTCGCGTACACGCGTATGTTCTCGACCCGTTCCTCAAACTCCTCCAGCGATAATTGATCAAGCTCTCTGCCGGTGATCACCGCCCGGGAGTCCTGTTCGAGGATTCCAAGCCTCTTGGCAATGGTAGTTGCGGTAAGAGGATGGTCGCCGGTTATCATCACCGGCTTGATACCCGCTGTCTTGCATAAGCGTACGGCCTCCCCGGCCTCTTCCCTCGGGGGATCCATCATGCCCACGAGACCGAGGAGCGTGAGGCCGGCTTCAACCTGCTCCGGCGACATATCGGCGGGCAATGCCTCCCAGTTTCTCATGGCAATGCCGAGGACCCTGAGTCCGTCGGCAGACATCCTTTCGTTGACCTGCTGAATCTCCCCGGCGTCAACGGCCATCAACCCTTCGTCGGTCGATATGTTCGCGGATTTGTCCAGTAGAACATCTATTGCGCCCTTGGTAAAGGAGACGACCTTCCCATCCCGTCCCCGGTGGAATGTCGTCATACATTTTCTGTCGGAATCAAAGGGGATCTCGGCCACTCTCGGTAGTGCCTGCTCAAGGGCTTTTTTATCGAAGCCGTTGCTTTTCGCTATAACATACAAAGCAATTTCCGTTGGGTCGCCGATCACCTTGCCTGTGGCGTCCTCCTCGGCGTCATTGCTCACGGCAAGAGCGGTGAACAGGTCCTTGGTCATCCCTGGTTCCAACTCTTTTATCGTCAGCACCTTTCCATTTGCATACACCTCTTCTACCGTCATTTTGTTCAAGGTCAGCGTGCCGGTCTTGTCAGAGCAGATGTAGGTGACAGAACCGAGTGTCTCGACCGCGGGAAGCTTCCGTATCAGGGCATTCTGCCTGACCATCTTCGATGCGCCAAGGGCGAGGGAAATGGTGATCACCGCGGGAAGGGCCTCCGGGATTGCGGCAACTGCAAGCGAGATCGCAGTGAGAAGCATGAGCAGAGGCTCCTCACCTCTCAGGATACCGACGCCAAAGACTATGGCACAGATGGCAAGCACGGCAACGGCGAGTTTCCGGCCGAAGGCCGCAAGCCTTTTTTGGAGCGGCGTCCTCACCTCTTCTTCCTCCTGCAGCATGGTGGCGATCTTTCCGAGTTCCGTCGCCATGCCTGTTGCCACAACCACTCCCTTGCCTCGTCCATAGCTCACAATCGTGCCTTTATAGGCCATGTTCTTCAGATCGCCGATGGATAGATGCTCGTCGTGCAGAGGTTTCGTATGCTTTTCAACTGGCAGGGATTCGCCGGTCAGGGCAGCCTCCTCGACCTTCAGTTGCATCGTTTCGATCAATCTCATGTCAGCGGGCACGATCATTCCCGCCTCCAGAATGACGACGTCACCGGGAACAAGCTGAGACGAGGGAATGTTGGCGGGGTTTCCGTCCCGTATCACCAGAGCGTACTGAGCGGCCATTTTTCTGAGCATTGCCATCGCTTTTTCCGCCCGGTATTCCTGGACAAAGCCGATGATAGCGTTCAGCGCCACGATCACGATGATGGCTATGGTGTCGACGGCATCTCCGATAATGCCGGATATGATTGCAGCGGCGATCAGCACGAGGATCATGAAGTCCTTGAACTGGTCAAGGAACATCATCAATAGAGTCTTTTTCTTTTTCTCTGTTAATTCGTTGGGGCCATATTTCAGCAAAAGGTTTTGCGATTTTTGTGATGATAGACCCAATAAAGACGTGTTCAGTTCTCCTATAGCGTCTTCAACTGTTTTTTGATGCCAGTGCATAGCGTGGCTATGAATACCGTTCACTCTTCCCCTCGCATCGCAAATCTCAATGCGAGGGGAGCAAACAGAGTCGTGAGCGCGACGACAAATACTATGACCGCGTAGATCACATCATCGAATATCCCGCTTTTCTTCCCAACTTCTGCGAAGATCAGGCCCACCTCCCCCCTGGGGACCATGGCGATACCTGTTGACAGCTTCGTGCGAAAATTCCCCTCCGCCCATGTGCCACTGACCATTTTTGATATTATCGCCCCTATCGTCAGCAGCCCAGCCATATACCAAAATGTTGCGGACGTAAAGTCTATGACCCTCAGATTAATGGAGGCCCCAACAACCACGAAGAAAATGGGCACAAAAAGATTGATAATAGGCTTCATGTTTATTTCGATTTTTTCTGCAAGTTCATGGCTGTAGTGGTCCATGGCGGAACCGAATGGCAGGAAAAACCTTCTCGCAAGGGCAACGCCGGCGGCAAAAGAGCCGAGGATTTCAGGAGCGCCAATCTTATGTGATATGACGGCCATTGAAAGGATAAGAGAGATTATAAGGGTCGGTATCATTCCTTTTGTCCTGCTCGCCGACGAAAGTCTGGCTATCACCGGCATAAGGAGCTTTGCAAGTACAGGAGCAATGACGAGAAAAGCCGTTATAAAGCCCAGCACCTTTGCCGCGTTGAACAGATTGACCTGCCCTTTGACCGAGAAATCATAGAGAATGGCAAGGATTACCACACCCACAATGTCGTCGAGGACTGCTGCGCCAAGGACAACCTTTGCCGTCTTTGTCTGGTGCTTCTTTAGATCAACCAGCACCCTCACCGTGATGCCGATGCTCGTTGCCACCATAGTCCCCCCCACAAAGAGAGAGACGACAAACGGAAGAGCCAGCAGAGAACTGCTTATCCAATAGCCGAGAAATCCTGGGACAACAACCCCTGTAATAGCAACCAATGATGACTGAACTCCGACTTTGGCCATCTGACCTATGTCAGTCTCCAGTCCAACCTCAAAGAGCAACAGAAGTATTCCAATTTCGGCAAGGAGGTAAAGGGTCGCATCAGGTACGATGACGCCGAAGAGACTCGGCCCGATGATGATGCCCGCAATCACCTCGCCCAGAACCGACGGAAGCCGCAGAAATGCGAAAACCTCGGCAAACAACTTTGCGACAAGCAGGATTATCAGAAGTTTTAGAAAAAACTCAGAAACGTCCATAGATTCTACCCACTTTCAAGATTATCTTTCTCTCCGTGTACTGATAGTTTATCACGGCCGCGCAGACAACAAAAGCCAGCCAGAGCATGTATTCTCCGTCAGGAAAAGACCCAGTCAGAGATGGTCATTGAACTTTGAATCCTCCATCGTTTCAAAACTGATTGCGATTCATTCCTCTCATAGTGTTCTAAATGTGCATAAAATGCCGTTCACAATCCTGCCGATGGTATTTTCCGTGAAGGGGGATGCTTCTTCAGAAAAAAATCACCTATTGTCCTCGTCTACGGCCGTCCTGAGCATATCCAATATTCCGGGAATTGCCGACGTCACCCTATTCCAGTTTGGAATAAGGGCTGAGCCCATAGGGTTTTCAAAAAATACCTGGGTTGCCATCCCCATTGCTCTTGTAAATGCCTCTACTGCCTTTGCCTCTTCATGCCTGTCGAAAGTCAAACCGTTTATGGCAGCATCTGCCTCGAACTTCATTATGGTGTCTTCCGCCATCCTGAGATATGACACCTGCAGCGTCTTGAAAAAGCCATCAGAGAAGACAACACCTTCCGATGCCAGCGTCCTGAATATCGACTTGCATATGTCAACGGTCATCTTCATGAGACCCTTTGCCGGGTCTTCTGCTGAAAGGGCCTGATGCTTGTGCTCGTAATTCTCCGCAATATCCGCCTGACAGATTCTCCGGGGTGAGTAATTCCTGTAAACCTCCGCAAGGGCCCCCACCTCAAGCCCCCAGTCCCAGGGTATCCTGTTGACCTTCGCCATGTCCGTTGTCATGCAGAACTCCCCTGCCAGAGGGTATCTGAAGCTGTCAATAAATACCAAGAACGGGTGGTCTTTAGCCAGCGTCCTCAGTGATCTTACCAGGGGGGTTATAAGCAGCCGCGTCACCCTTCCGTGCAACTTGTCGGTGACCCTGCTATAAAACCCTTTGCAAAACACATAATCCAGATTCGGGTTCACTACCGGGTAGCATAGCCTTGCCAGCATTTCCCTGCTATAGGTGAGTATATCGCAGTCATGGAGAGCTATAACATCGCACACTCCATCGGCTATGACATAACCGTAGGCAAGCCAAACAGACCGCCCCTTCCCGTCTTCACCGGGATTAAGGTCGTTTCTGCTGAAAGTGTCATATATTTCTTTGATTCTTTTTCCGTCATTGTGGATTACCTTGACATCATAGGGTATGGGGGACATGAGTTCCTTGACCGTCATGAATTCCTTCTCCGAGGCCCTTGCAAGGACAAGTACAATTTTATTTATATACTTTACCTTTGAAAGCTCTTCAATGATCCCCGGCATTGCCTTGCCCCCAAACTCAGAATATAATGCCGGCAGGACAAGGGCAAGCGGCCTTGCTTTTGAATACTCGATAAGCTCAGCCTCTATTCTTTCCAGCGAAGGGTTACCGAGCCTGTGAAGGGTCGTAATAATACCTGTCTGATAAAAGTCTGCCATTGTGGTCTCCTATCTGATTCAGTGAATTTGAATATTGCTATATATGTTCAACATCGCCTTTTTTATCATTCTCCAGTTTCGTTTTTTCCCCTTCGATTATCCTTTTTGCAGTCTCTATTCCTGCTATGCCGAAAGAAATGGCAATGGCCATGACTATACCGCCGAAGATTATAGTGAACGCGGAAACAACTATTTTGGGCGCAACGTTAAGCTGCTCCAGTGCCATGGCAAAAAAGAGCACTGCAAGCATAAGCCTGACAGCGTTTGCAATAAGCTTTGCGTAACTGAGTCCTCCGTTAACAGCTGCAATAAGGGCAGCCCTGCTCAGAAAGCCGGCCACCATATATCCTATAAACAGGATCAATACCGCAGAGAAGGCATTAGGCAGATACAGGAAAAACTGGTTTACGAGGCTGTTTATGGCCTGGTGGTTAAGGGCGCTGAACCCTACCATTATGGAGACTATAACGAACAGCCAAAAAATAACTTTAACCACGACCTCCGCAGGCTTTGCCCATATGTCCCCTTTTCTCATCAATGCAGTTATCCCCATCCTGTCGCACCAGTTGTCGAACTTTATAGCCTTGAAAACCTTCAGGAAGACAGTTTTCACCAGCCATGCCACGCAGATGCCTATGATAATGATGGTCAGCATGGCAAGTATATTTGGGAAGAAACCCTTGAATTTGAGATAGACCTCATTGATCGGTTCGAGAATCAGGCTTAAAAATCCTTCCATGACATACCTCCTTGTATTACTCTTTTTTAGATTTCTGCAGGTTAGCTCGACTCATCCTTAACAGCGATGTGATTACCGCTCCTATAATTATCCCGCTTAATACAGAGAGGAATATCACTATCGCAATGGACGCTTCAAACTTCCAGAATAAAAAAGAAACTATGACTGGTGCCGCATTCTGGACTGAAAATATCCAGACATAGCTTTTCTATTTCAGCCTCCGCCCCATATTGATCCATATCCGCTACCTCCATAACAAACGATGCGGTTTTAGCAAGGTAAAGAGGAATCAGGGATTTTATGAGGTGCTGTGGAGGTAGCTTTTTCTTATGGTAAGCTATGGCGTAATCATATATGATCGTTGCCCATAGCTTCAGGGGGAACCTGAATTTTTCGTCGGATACGGCTCCGAGGGTCTGAACCTCGCCAAAGTCACCGGAGCCTATGACCTCCAGCCATATCTTGTCCAAATTATCAAGGCCGTCCCTGAATATACCCAGCATCCTTCCCACGTTTACCATAACGTGTTCAAGACCCACATGATACCTGAACCCGAATGTGGGAACATCTATAGAGCCTTTGACCACCTTCCATTTGTCTGAATGTTTTTCAGTCAGGTCGAATAGAGAGCTGACGACCTGGACAAGCATTTCGCTCAGATCAGAACCAGGGTCCTTGGCATCATGAATCTTCGCGCCCAGGAACGCCTGGCATACCCTGAAATCGTTTGCTACGGCCTCAGTGGTCATCCATATATCTATCCCGAATCTGGCCACGTCTGTTCCCCATACGTCCTGTTTCAGATAAAACTCTGCCATATTCCCGGAAAACCCGAACTCCCCGCCGATAGGTTGCCTTATTCTCTTCCCGTAAAAAGCCCTGGTCACGGGGTAGACTATGGAGTTTGTGATGGTCCCGTCAAACTTATGCCTGCTGTAAAGAGGAGCCACAAAGTCTTTCCCTTCCTTGAGTACCGGTGTCAGAAGAAGCTCTATCCACTCCGGGGTTATGCTCCTCAGGTCAGAATCCACAATGGCGCACACACTCGCACCCATGTCAACGGCCATCTGAAATACAGTCCTTATGGCGCTCCCTTTGCCGGGGATCCCGTGATACGGCGTGGTTATCCTGTGTGACATCGATAAAGGGTGCTGTATCAAGAGCGCATTGTGGTCAATGGTGGTGTTTTTAATTACTTCAGAGGTGCCATCCTTCGATCCGCCATCCGAGTTAACGATAATAGCCTTTTTGTCCGGAAAATACTTTGCAAGCCCTGCATCTACAGCCCTTACAACATGCCCTATGGTTTTGGCATTGTTGTAACTGGGGATGCCTACCACGATATCCACTCCTCTGTTATTCATTTTTCACCAGAACATTGCCTGAAGCAACATCGTCTTTTCCTGCAAAGGGGTCCGAAACAAGAATCAACTGAATATCCATCACATTTGTTCCGGTCGGGCCTGTCTTAATATGATGCCTACTGCCGGTCAAAGCATCGAGTCTCTCAAAAAAAGTGTAAGAATCGTTCTCCGCAAGGTACGCCTGGGGGTCGAGCCCGACTCTGTTGGCCAGCTCCGCTGTATTGCCGTCGACAACTGCGCCCGTAGCGTCTGTGGGGCCATCAGTTCCGTCCGTTCCCGCCGAGAGCATAGTAACGCCTTCAACACCTTTAATCTCAAGCGCAAAGGCCAGGGCCATTTCCTGATTTCTCCCGCCCTTCCCCGCGCCATTTACCTTTACGATAGTCTCTCCTCCGGAAATAAGGCAGAACGACTTACCTGCCTTTGCATTATTCTTTACGCTCTTTGCGATATCAGCCAGGTAAATTGCCGCCTTCCTGGCCTCTCCCTGAATTTTATCAGTTATGACCACGGTTTCAAAGCCCATTATCTCAGCCGTCTTCCTTGCCGCGGCAATGGCCTGTTTCAGACTTCCTACAACGAAGGCGGCAGTATTATTGAAGCAAGGATCACCTTTTTTGGGTGTTTCAGGTATTTTTCCATTAACCCCGGCCCTTAGATAATCAAGCGCCCTTTCAGGGAAGGCGTGCTTTAGGCCGTGCTTTTCAATAAGCGATGTTATGATCCTGAGCGCATCTGCAAAAGTAGAGTTGTCCGGGACCGTTGGGCCGGAGGCAATCACATCGAGGCGGTCTCCGATTACGTCGGAAAGAATCAACGTTGCAACAGTGGCCGGCCGGGCAATTTCGGCAAGCTTTCCACCCTTCACATTTGATAAATGCTTTCTTACCGTATTCAGATCATCGATGGTTGCGCCTGCCTTAAGAAGGAGGTCGGTTGTCATTTGCTTGTCTTCAAGCGTTAGCCCTTCGACTGGCGACACCAGCAAGGCAGAACCGCCCCCGGAGAGCAGGCATATAACGAGTGTCCTATCATCGGCTTTCTTGAGCAGTTCAAGAATTTCAGCGGTCCCTCTCACCCCCGCCAAATCAGGCAGCGGGTGCGAGGCCTCGATCTGCCTTATCTTTTGGAGCTGTCCGGTGTGGCCATACTTTACGATAATGAGCCCTGAGTCAATCCTGTCTCCAAGGGTGTCCTCAACCGCCCGGGCCATCGGTGCAGTGCCTTTACCGGCGCCAATCACAATGACACTGCTGAATTTGTTCAGGTCGTATTCCGTTTCGTTGACAACCAACTTGTATTCTTTAAGACGAAGAGCTTTGTTAACAGCAATATAAGGGTCTGCCGCCTTCAATGCAGCATGGTAAATCTCAAGAACAGTAGTCCTTTCCATTATCGCATCGTCTGTAAAAGTTCCATTATCGCCTTATTCCATCCGTCAGGCCCAATTCCCTCCGCCTTTATCAGATTGGGCAGTTTTACCCTGGGGTCATAGTCCCCATCCTCTTTTGGAATAAGGACGGGCAGGTCCACTTTCTTAAGCATAGGAAGGTCATTGAACCCGTCTCCAAGGCCGATAGTACGGAATTCCCCCATCTCTCTTTCAAAAAGCCCCTTCAGGATATATACGGCCTTTCCTTTGTCGTTGTCACCGATAATATGATGTAATTTCCCCTGGGTCCAGTGGAAACCGGAGTCTTCTATTGCTTTCAAAAATCGCTCATCAGTATTCGCCTCAAAGACAAACGGCTCGCCAAAGTCCCGCAACTTGGCAAGAGATGCCTCTTCAAAGGTGAGCCCGGTCAACTCTGCGATATCTTCCGCGGTCATATCTCCAAAACCCTTCACTCCGATGTTTAAGCGGTCTCTTAAATCTGAGAAGGTCTTTCTGATCTCTTCGTAAGGTTTGCCGAGAACAATAACATGATATCCTGCAAGGTCTTTAAGTAATGCCGCCTCTCCTCCGTCGTAAAGGGATGGATGAGCGGGGGTTTTTGAAAAATACCCCTCAGGAATGAATATCCCTCCTCCGTTTTCGGAGATAAAAGGATGATCGTTTCCGAGCCTAGGTTTGTAAACCTCTATCTCCGCCCTCGTCTTGCTGGAGCAGAGGACAAGGGGTATATTTCTTTCTCTTATCAGGCCCAAGGCCGGCAGCGCTGCCTCGAAGGCGTATGTCTTCGGGTGAAGCAGGGCGCCGTCCAGGTCTGAAAATATAACAATCTTTTTCACGGGTACCATTTCTCTCAGCATAATGAATGAGGAAGACGTTTACTGATTGAGACAAAAAAAACACCATCGGCCCTGCGCTGGCTACCAATTCATGCCCAGCCGAGACCTGTCTTTTCAGCGATGCTATCGCCATACTTCGACAGCCGCGTGCCTGAATAAACGAGCGTCACGGCACGGACAAGAAAGCCGGTCCAGAGGTGCTTTTTTTAAAAATAATCACCTTTACACGTCATTTCTCATTATACCTTACTTCCGTAACTTTCAATTTTGCATACTGAAAATCTCCCTTTTGCAGATTCCATTCTGCTTCAATCTCAGTTGGTATCTTCACGCCATTTATTTCCTGATAGTTCTTATAGTGGGCCGTCCAGGACATCCGCTCCTTTTTCCCGTTTATATTTCTGTATCTGTCGTCTGTTGAAACCTTTGTAATTTCTCCGTTATCGCCGAAGGTGAAAACAGCGGACACGCTGTATCCCGCATCGCTGATCACAGCCATGGCAGAGTGCGAGTCAAGGCCTTTCCATTGAAGATCCTCTCTAGGCAGCAATGCCGTAGGGTACCATGGAGCTTCTGAGAGGAACCTGGCCAGGGAAGAGAGTTCGAGCTCTCTTCCCGAGTCAAACATAAGCGGAAATGCGGAGAGCAATTTCCCTTCCATGAATCCTCTGCCCTTATGATATACATCCCGAGATTCAATCCATGTATAGGGTGTGGGCTTCAGCCGCCCATGCCATACAAAAGACGGACTTTCTATTGCATAATATTGCTCGGCTTCGAGGGGAACCCAGCGGTCGGATTCCTTTGCCCTGAATTCGCCGGTCTGCTTCAGCCTGACGCTTCTGATATTTTCCCGGCCATCCTTTAAAACATTCTTGAAATAATTTTGGACCGGCCCTGGCAACCCCTTGAGCTGATTGTATGTAAAAACTTGTACAGGCGCGGAAGCGGTCCCTTCGGTAATCTGCCGCACTTCTCTTTGAACTTTATCCACGAACTTATTGCCGCTTACCTCAACAAAAAGCAACCCGGTTACTATCAACCCAGCGACTATGAGCAATGTTTTCTTCAGCATTTCTTTCCTCCCTTTCTGTTTTGAAATCTATATGCCAAGGACGTAGTATCTCAGCCATACATAAACGGATGAGATCGCTACAGTTATTATCATGATCGGCATCCCATATGCCATGAACTTGAAGAATGATATTCGCCTGCCCGCTTTTTCAGACATGCCGACAACAATGACATTGGCGGAAGCTCCGATGGCAGATCCGTTCCCTCCCAGACATGCCCCAAGGGCCAATGACCACCAAAGGGGCATCAGATCCGGATGTTGAAGGAGCTGGACCCCGGAAAGGTCAGGCCAGAGCTGTCTTGCCATGTCAACGATCAGCGGATTCATTGTCGCCACATATGGGATGTTGTCAACAATTGCCGAGGCAAAGGCAGAAAACCACATTACAACCATTGAGGTGGCAAACATATTACCTTGTGTTAAATCGAGGATCTGAAGCGACATCCATTTGATAAGGCCGACCTTTACGACACCGCCGACTATGATAAACAGCCCCATGAAAAAGAATATTGTCGGCCACTCAACCTCTGCGAGGACATGATGCGGCTCATGAGTTCCGGACAGCAGCAGAAGCAGCGCGGCGCCAAAAAGAGCAACCGTTGCAGGCTGGAAGTGGAGCATGCCATGGAATATGAAACCAGTTAAAACAATGCCAAGGACAACAAGGGATTTTGTGAGCATTACCGGGTCTTTTATCGCCTCGTTTTCGTTCATGGTCATAATACGCTGTTTTAACTCTTCCCGTGTTACGAGCTTTTTCCCCCAGATGAATTTAATGACAAAGATGTATACAACCATCATAACTATGACAACTGGGGCCAAATGATATATAAAGTCCATGAAACTGAGTTGTGCCTTAGAAGCGATCATTATGTTAGGGGGATCACCTATAAGGGTAGCCGTTCCGCCAATGTTTGATGCAAAAGCGCATGAAATCAGATACGGGACAGGGTCAACATCGAGGGCGTCTGCAATGAGTAGTGTAACAGGGGTAATTAAAAGCACTGTGGTAACGTTATCAAGCAGCGCACTCAGGATAGCTGTAACAACGGCAAATATAGCCATTATCCTGAAGGGCTCCCCCTTGCCTAATTTTGCACTCTTGATTGCGATATATTCGAAAGCTCCGGTCGGACGCATCAGGTTGATGATCACCATCATGGAGATAAGCAGGATGATGACATTCCAGTCCACACCGAATTCCTCAACATGGAACGCCTCGTTTTGCTCAAGAACTTTCAGAACCAGCATTAAACCGGCGGCAAAAAGAGCTACAACCGTCTTATGTATTTTCTCAGACACAATCAATGCATACGCGGCAATGAATATGGCAGTTGCTATCCAGAACGGCAAATTGAGGAAAAATACCTCTGCCCTCGTTACTGTTTCAAGGGTCATGGCGTCTCCTTATTAAACATGGCCCTAGTTATTTCATTGAAAACGTCCTTCTCATAAAGCATGCCGACAACAGCATTGTCTTTATTTAGAACAGGGACTCTTTTTACACTGTTTTTGAGCATATGATCCACGCACTCCATGAGCGTTGAATCTTCATTTACAGTAATAACTGCGGTGCTCATGAGATCGCCCACAGTCTTGTCAGCAGCCTTTTTTGCGAAGGCCTCGACCATTCCATCCCACGCAAATTCGCCGAGGTCCATCAGGTACATATAGGACGGATAAATTGCCTTGAGAATATCTCCGATGGATAGTATTCCAAGAAGTTTATTGTGGTCATCGAGAACAGGCAGCGCCTTCACGCCGGCCCTTTCTTCGCCCCGTCGTGCAGTTCGGAGCAGATTTGCGGCCTCTTTCAGCGTGTTCCCAGGTTTCAGATGCTCGACCAATGGAACCATCAAGTCTTTTGCCCTCATAGTACCTCCCTATAAGACAAGTGAATCAAATACTAAGCAGTGATTGTCGGCAAATCTCAGGATTCCCTCGGAATTATCGGCATGATACGGAGAAATGCACCATTACAAACCGTCAACACAAGAAAGCGAACGTGTCATATCACGTCGATCATGGTTGTGCTGCAGTCCCTGCGGGAATTAAGAAAAGATGTTAAGAAAAAACAGGTGGAGAAAGTCCGGAATGAGTTAAACGAGGTGTTGTGCTCAGTGATAAAAGACTTATAGTGCGAAATCGAGTGAATTCTGAATATACGAGCAAGTCGCGTGAATTGTCCGTAGCCCAGTCGATAATAATTGAATTAACAGTATTTGGTCTCTCGTCGTTATTTTGCGAGGAAATAATATATGCGGAATTATCCGAACATTTTGCCTTCTTAAGGATTTCCCAGAGAGCGAGATCAAAGAAAAAAAGATCGGCCTGCGTTCTTTGCTTCTTAAAAACATCCTTTTGTCCATTATGATCAAACTGCTCCGAAGGGACAATCGCAGATACCGGGGATACCGCAAATCCCACGAAATACAGCAGAAGAAATATGGAAAAAATCTTTATTGGTCTTTTGGTAAACATACTTAATTATACAATAATGCCACTGTAAAGAAAAAGAATGATTTTATTGGAACCCTTCAGTGAAGCGGGTAAGACCTCATAACCCTCCTCGCCCCTGGTCGTCCCTGGTCGCCTTTGGCGCTGGCGAAGGCAGGTAAACTTCGGTGCCGCCAGAGGCGGGTAAACTCCCCTTATCTTCAGGGGAGGAATAAACCCCCTCTTTATTTTGGTTCTTCCGGGATTCCCGTGGACATTGGGATCACTGTCCCTCCCATTGCCGCCAGGGGGAGGATCAATACCCATACAAAACCTGAGGAACCTTTATTTTTTAAAGCGTGCGAAGGAGTACTGCTCAAAGTTTCAATACTTCACAGGCTGTTGAAAAAAACTCTCATTTTGTCAGTTAGAGCCGTCATACTCGCGAAGCCAACAGCAGGGGCTTTAAGCAGCGGGTATCCAAACGCCTTAAAAACAATGGATTCCCGTCTGCACGGGAATGACGCTAAAACATCTGAAAACACTTTTTCAACAGCCTGTTCATTCTTCCTTCTTCACAATCAGTCCCGCCTCGCGCAGCTCTTTTCTGACTTTTTTATACCGCTTTATACTTTCGTCGGTGTAGGAAATAAGCCAGAAGGAGACCGTTTTTTCAGGATATACCGCCTCGTTCCCGAAGAGGTTTTTTCCGACCTCAAGTCCGAATTCGTCATGGTGTCCGGTGAACTCATCCCAGCACAGGTTATAGGTCCTGAATCTGGACATCAGAGCGGCGTATCTTTCAGCCATATCCGGGAGCAAACCGAAATAATGCAGATGCATTTTTTTGGCTATGCCTGGCCTGTATTTCGAAAAAACCTTCTCCATCATCCAGAAGTTTACGAGCAGCATCTCATTGAAAAAAGTATTTCTGTCGAGTCCACTGAAGTGACCTTGCTTCTTCAACTCATCATAAGTAAACCGGACTGCGTTCTGAAAGGCCATCTCATAGAGCATCGACTGCAGTTCCTCGTCCTTCTGCGTCTCGGTCATTCCGGCTAGGCGGTCAAGGACACGCTTGTCTATCACCGGTCCCTTGCCAATAATCTTTTTAAGACGGTCAATCACCATAAACATCTGTCTCCGTTTCTTTATTGTTCATCATCGCTGAAACTCTGACACCCGATAAAAAAAAGGGCTGCGGCCGTACCGCAACCCTTTTTCAGCCAATGTACCGGCGTAAACTGTTTATTTCGCCTCAACCGCATTAAATACATTCACACCCATCGAGTCTACACCCCCTGGAGAAACAAGATAGGTCATAGTCTCCTTCTTGGAACTTCCGTCCTGGAGGGTGACGGTGTATTCAACCTTAAACGGAAATTCGCCTGCCTGGTTCTTGGCGCCCCTTTCGAGAATCGTAATCGGAGACGCAAGCTTGTACCCCTTGACGTTGCCTTCAACAGTTGTCGTGATGGCCTTGATCGCCTCCTCATCCTTGATACCCGCCGCGGGTTTCGCGCAGCCGGACAATACCAATGCCACTGCCGCAATAAGCATAACAACCATCAAAACCTGTAATGATCTTCTGGACATTTTTTACTTATTCTCCTTATTAAAAAGTTGGTTTATAATTTTGCGATATTTTAATAGATACCGGTATATTTTGTAAATTTATCCTCAGCGTAAAATCCGGGCACCATTGCCGATGCCCGGATTTTTTTTTGCTAGAGTCTCTCTTTGACCAGGCTGTCAACCACTGAAGGATCGGCCAGGGTCGAGGTATCGCCCAGCTCCTCCACCTGATTGTGCGCGATCTTCCGGAGGATCCTCCTCATGATCTTACCCGAGCGGGTCTTCGGCAGACCCGGCGCGAACTGGAGCTTGTCGGGCGTGGCGATAGGCCCGATCACCGTCCTTACATGGCCTATCAGTTCCTTCTTGAGGGCATCCGTGGGCTCGATACCCTGCTTGAGCGTCACATAGACATATATGCCCTCGCCCTTGATTTCGTGGGGATAGCCCACGACAGCGGCCTCCGCGACCTTGGCATGGCTCACCAGGGCAGACTCGACTTCAGCCGTTCCAAGCCTGTGGCCGGAGATATTGATAACATCATCTATGCGACCCATAAGCCAGTAGTCGCCGTCTTCGTCCACCCTAGCCCCGTCGCCGGTGAAATACTTCCCTGCGTACTGGGAGAAATAGACTTCCTTAATCCTCTTGTTCTCAGGATCGCCGTAGGTTCCCCTGAGCATTCCCGGCCAGGGCTTCTCTATTACCAGCTTGCCGCCCTCGTTCACTCCGGCGGGCGACCCGTCGTCCTTCAGAACAGCCGGCACGACACCGAAGAACGGCCTTGTCGCGGACCCCGGCTTAAGGGTCATCGCGCCCGGAAGCGGGGTGATCAGTATCCCGCCGGTTTCGGTCTGCCACCAGGTGTCCACTATCGGGAGTTTCTCCTTACCGACATTTATGTGATACCACATCCAGGCCTCGGGGTTGATAGGCTCGCCGACAGACCCAAGGACCCTCAGCGATGAAAGGTCGTGGGCCGCGACCCACTTTTCCCCTTCCCTCATCAGCGCCCTGATAGCGGTAGGCGCGGTATAAAAAATGTTGATCCTGTGCTTTTCGCAGATGTCCCAGAAGCGTCCGGGGTTAGGATATGTGGGGACGCCTTCGAACATAACGCTTGTCGCCCCGACGCTCAGAGGCCCATAGACTATGTAGCTGTGGCCCGTGACCCAGCCGATGTCGGCCGTGCAGAAATGGATGTCTTCCTCGTGATAGTCGAAAATATACTTAAATGTGAGATTGGTATAAAGGGCATAACCGCCGGTGGTATGGAGCACTCCCTTTGGTTTGCCCGTGGAGCCGGAGGTATAGAGGATAAAGAGCGGGTCTTCGGCGTCCATCTGTTCGGGCTCGCAGACGTTCTTTATGTCAGCGGCGCCCATCTGGTCAGACCACCAGAGGTCCCTGCCTTCTTTCATCGCGACCTCGCCGTCGCCCCTCTTTACCACGATCATCTTTTCTACCGTCGGGCACTCTTCTATTGCCTCGTCGCAGTTGGACTTGAGCGGGACGAACTTGCCGCCCCTGACACCCTTGTCGGAGGTGATCACCAGCGATGACTGGCAGTCCTGTATCCTGTCCCTCAAGGCCGAGGCGCTGAACCCGCCGAAGACGATGCTGTGTATTGCGCCGATCCTCGAGCAGGCCAGCATCGATATCGCAAGCTCCGGGATCATCGGAAGATAGATGGTCACCCGGTCGCCTTTTTTTATGCCGTTTTTCTTCAGGACGTTCGCGAACCGGTTGACCTCCATGAAGAGCTGCTGATAGGTATAGGTCTTGTATGAACCGTCGTCCGCCTCCCAGATGATCGCGGCCTTGTTGCGCCTCACGGTATTGATATGCCGGTCGAGGCAGTTGTAGGAGACATTCAGCTTGCCGCCGGTAAACCACTTGATGTAGGGTTTATTGAAGTCATAGTCCAGGACCTTGTCCCATTTCTTGAACCAGGTCAGGTTCTTCTCGGCCATCTCGCCCCAGAAGCCCTCAGGGTCCTCGACCGATCTTTTGTACAGGGCCTCATACTCAGCCAGGCTCTTGATATGCGCCTTTGCGCTGAATTCCTTTGATGGCGGGAAGGTCCTCTTCTCATCCATCAAGACTTCCATCTGCTTGACATCTGACATAACAAAATCCTCCTTCATATTGGAATTAATTTAAGCCGGAAATCAGAAACCAAATCAGTATAATACGAAATTCAATTATAAGCAATACTTAATTGTATATTAATTTATATTATCGTTCTTATTTATAATTCACCACGATCACGCTGACGATAATGCGCACCAGCGGTCGGAGAATGAGAAAGATACCCAGGATCAAAATAATCGGGACCATACCGTCGAGGAGCCCCCACGTAGAATTCTTTTTGGCCTCCGGGACCCGTGAAAAGGGGAAGATCTTTTTTATAAGATTGTATAGAGGTTCGGTGAAACGTATGAACATGTTCAAAATGACATTGTTCGGGTTGCGGATGACTACCTGGGCCGCGACCCTGCCTATGACCAGCCACATGAAAAACTGCAGGGTGTAGTCAAAGTAATAATATACCTGTTTTAATATTTCCATTTTTTATAGGCGCCGGCCCCCCGTTGCCGGGGGGCTGACGCTTAAACCTTCCTTTTTAGTGACCTGTAACCATTCCTTCTTCATGCTCCTTTGCCGCGCCCCTGGGAATACGGACGGACTCGACAAAGTCCTGCAGCTCCTGCGAAGGAGGAGTAGTCATCCTCGAAACCACATAGGTAGCGATGAAGCCTGCCGGTATCCCGAAGAGACCGGATGAAATGGTCTTGATGCCCCAGATATCGAAGCCGTAGAAACGGCTGGCGATCATGTAGGAAACACATGATATGAAGCCGATATACATACCTGCAAGGCAACCCCACTTGTTCGATCTCTTGTCCCAGATGCCCATGACGAGCGCGGGGAAGAAGGACGCCGCGGCGATAGAAAACGCCCAGGCGACCAGCTCGACGATGATCGTCAGCTTGAAGGTTGCAACGTAAGCTGAAATAAGAGCAACCATGACAAGCAGCGTCCTGGAGATGGCCAACCTGACATTGATGGATGCCTTGGGGTTGATCATCTTGTAATAAAGGTCATGCGAAAGCGCGTTCGAGATGGTCAGAAGCAGACCGTCCGCTGTTGAGAGGGCCGCTGCAAGACCACCGGCCGCGACCAGTCCGGAGATGGTGTACGGAAGGCCCGCGATCTCGGGCATCGCAAGCACGATCGCGTCCGCGCCGATCGTGAGTTCATAGAACTGAAGTATTCCGTCGGCGTTGATGTCCTTGAACGACACCAGACCGACCTTGCCCCAGTTCGCCATCCACTGCGGCAACTGTGCAATCGGCAGTCCGATGACACTGTTTAAGACCTCGTTCCTTGCGAAGGCCGCAACGGACGGGGCCGTAAAATAAAGCAGGAATATGAAAAACAGAGACCAGCCCACTGACTTACGGGCGTCCTGCACCGACGGGGTCGTATAGTACCTCATCAGGATGTGGGGAAGTCCTGCCGTTCCGACCATGAGGCAGAAGGTCAGCGCCAGCATGTTCTTCATGTCAAGCCTTGCGAAAGGCTGGAGATAGGGCTTGATCTCTTTTGCCTGGGTATCGGCCTTCTTCTTTGCCGCCTCCCATTTTTCCTTTGCTTCTTCAGGAGTCTTCGGGAGTCCGGCTATCGCCTTTTCGAGCTTCTCCTTTTCGCCTGCCGGAGACTCAGGTGTCAGGGCCGCTATCTTTCCCTGAAGGTCGGCCTTCTTTGCGTCCAGACTTCCGGGGAGGCCCTTTATGTCCGCTGCGATCTTATCAGAATCGGCCTTCCATAGTGCCCGGACATCCTTTTCCTTCTGATCCAGGTTAATGGCCTTTTCTTTTGCATCGATCTTCTGCAGCACTGTCCCATATGTAAGCTCAGGGATCGGGAACCCGGTCACCTTCTGGGACATCGTAATGGGAGGGATCAAGTACGCGATGATCAGGATGATATACTGGGCAACCTGGGTCCAGGTGACCGCCTTCATCCCGCCGAGCATCGAGCATACGAGGATGCCCGCAAGACCGACGAACACGCCGGTGGCGAAGTCAAGCCCTAGAAACCTACTCATGATGATACCGACACCCGTGACCTGCGCGATCAGGTAGGTGAATGAGGCGGTGATTGCCGCAATGATGCCGATCGTACGCGCAGCATGTCCGCCAAACCGTGCGCCGAGAAAGTCAGGAATTGTATACTGCCCGAATTTCCTGAGGTATGGTCCGAGGAAGACGGCAAGAAGAACATAGCCGCCCGTCCAGCCCATGACGTAGGCAAGGCCGTCATAACCGAGGCCGAAGATCGTGCCTGCCATGCCGATAAACGATGCGGCAGACATCCAGTCAGAGCCGGTCGCCATGCCGTTAAATACCGGCGGGACGGAACGTCCGGCAACGTAATACTCGGAGATCTTGGCCGTCCTCGACGATATGCCGATGAAGGCATAGAGGGCGATGGTCAGACCCATGAAGGTGTAACCGATCATCTTGTTCGACAGGCCCATCTGCTCGGCTATAGCAAGCCCGATGACAAATACTATGAACCCGCCTGTGTAGATCGCGTAAATCTTCGCTAAATTATCCAGAAATCCTTTTGATCCTACTCCTGCCATATTATTCTTCCTCCTCTTCCACGCCGTAGTCTTTGTCAGCCTTGTTCATCTTGTTCGAATAGTTGAAGATGAGAATAACGAAAACAATGAGTGAGCCCTGGGCCCCCATGTAGTAGCCCATCGGGAAGCCGGCAATAACGATTTTGTCGAGTTCGGGCGCAAAGAAGATTGCGACATACGTGACCACGAACCATATGACCATCGTCATGGTCGTGAGCCTGATGTTGTAGCTCCAATAGTCTTTGAGTTTCTGTTGGTCTAATCCTTGTAATTCCTTTGCCATTGTTCCTCCTTAAATATAATTTGTTTCTACTTAGAACTTATTTCGTACTCATGTTTTTTGCGCCCTTTTGTCACCTCCTTCTTTGATATTTTTTTCACGGTCTTCCGACCTTCACGAGGTCCCGGGCGGTCCTGACGCCGAGCCCCGGAAGGATGCTCATGAACCTCTGGAAAAGCTGTGCGGTGATGAACGCGTCACTGAGAGCGTTATGGCCCTCGCTTACGGGCACACCGTATTCCCGGGCCAGTGAGAAAAGATCGAGGTCGCGGACGCTGCCGGAGTGATAACTCCCGGAGGACCCCTCGTTCGATTTTACCCATTCATAAATTTTACAGGTATCCACGGCGCTGTTTTTAAGGTTCGTGCCGCGGCTCCGCTTCATCTCCTTGTTGATGAAATCGAGGTCCAGGGAGATGAAATGTCCAACGACGATGTCGTCCCCGCAGAAATCGAGGAATTCCGAAAAGACCTGCTCAAGAAGCGGTTGTTGAGCTACATCCGAAGGCGTTATGCCATGCACCACGATGCCTTCATGACCCATCTCGGTCGAGGGGTTTATAAGCCTGTAAAACTGGGCCCCCAGCTCTATCCGGCCGCCCTTCATCCTGACCGCGCCGATGGAAATGATCGAATCCTTCTTTACGTCGAGCCCGGTCAGTTCCGTGTCCACGACTACATACCCCGCCTCTGAAAGAGGAATGCCCAGCGCATCATTCTTTTTTGAAAAAAGCCCTGAGATCATGTCCCTGCAGCCTGCTATCATCCGCCGACCATCCCGGCCCTGAATAATTCAACGATAGCGTCCTGTATCTTAAGCACCAGCTGGAAAGACTCACGCAGGGATTTTTTTTCCATGTTGCTTAATCTGTTGGGGTTTATAAAATTGTCCGGGGGAAGTCCCCTTTCTATGAGCCCCATCTGGTGATGTATCCTCAATAAAGAGATGAACTCGAAGGCCTGTTCCAGTTCATCCCCGAGTTCGATAATGACCGGATGGACTGGCTTCATCGCCTTTATCCTTTCGAGCGTCGATGTCTCCATCACACCGGATTCAAGGGCGAACAGCCTGGCGATGTCTACCATGGGGCCGACACCCCTTAATTTAAGGTCCAGCCGGTCCTTGTGCTCGCCGCTTTTTTCGACGACAAAGGTCCTGAAAAAGCCCAGCGGAGGCCGGTTGTTTGTGATGACGGAGGCCATGCGGGCAAGGAATATATTCTGGCCCTTGAGTATCTTTTCCAGGTAGACCCTGAGATTTTCGGCCAGCTTCAGATTACCGCTTAACGGCCTGAAATCGAAGAAGATCAATGAATGGAGGACCGACTCGGGGGTCGGGCTCGAGATCCAGCGGTAAAAAAGAGACTCCCAGCTTTTTACAGGCTGGCACCACTTTGGATTGCTCGCCATGTAGTTTGCGGGGCAAAGCGGAAACCCGCACCTGACAAGCGAGTCCCTTACGAAGACCGTAAACCCGGAAAAATACTCAAGGGCCCTTTTTTCGTCCTCCTCGGACTTTGGGTTCTCATAAATGATCGCATTGTCCTGGTCGGTCTTGAAGGTCTGTTCCTTCCTGCCTTCGCTGCCGAAGGCGATCCAGCAGTAGCTCAAAGGCGGGGCGCCGAACTTCCTCTCCGCTATCTCCAGGACCCTTCTGACCATACGGTCGTTGATCTCGGATATGATCCTGGTGATGTTGCTTGCCCTGGCCCCCTCTTTAAGAAGAAGCGCCACGATCTTGTTTATTTTTCCGGCGACCGGCGCGAGCCCGTCGATCGTTTGCTGCGCCTCTATCTCCATGGCCACGGAGATCGGAGATGTGCCCTGAAGCATCATAAGGTCGTGATTGGTAATAATCCCTTTGAGCCTGCCCTCGTCCACAACCAGGAGATGATGTATGTTATATCGAATCATCTTAAGCAGCGCCTCGAAGCAGTACTCCCTGGCCTCCACCTTCATCAGGGGGACGGTCATGATCGCGCTTACGGGGTCGGAGACGTTCCTCGCCTTCGAAACCACCTTCTCCCTCAGGTCCCTGTCGGTCACGATCCCGGCGGCGATACCGTCGGAATCCAGAAGGACGAGGCAGCTCACCTTGTTTGCGGACATAAGCTCGGCCGACTCCCTTATGGAAGTATCTAATCCGGCAGTAATAAGCTCCCTCGATGCAAGCTCCCCTACGGGGGTGGTAAAGAAAAGCTTTTCCCCTCCGCCGTAGAGCAGGCTCTTGTTATGCATCTCTTTATATGTCTTGTCTATGTACTTGTTCAGAAAGGATTTATAGAAGAATTCCGAAAAGGCCGGATTGGTCTCCATAAGCCCCTGGATCGTCTTTTTGTCTATCAGATAACAGGAGGTGTCCTCATAGGCGACAACATTTGCCCTGGATCTGTCACCTCCCACGAGCGACAGAAGGCCGAACGAATCACCCTCGGCCCTGTAATCGATGACGACGTCTTCCTCTCCGTCGAGAGCTATATAGACCTTCACCCCGCCTTTTTTTATGATCCTCAGATATTCACTTGGGGGCCCGTCCTGTTTGAGGATCGTGGAGCCGGCCGGGTATATAGCCTCCGTTATACCGTCCGAAACGGCGGCCAATGTCCTTTCGTCAAGCAGCTGGAACGGCTGTGTATTCTTCAGAAATTCCATTATATTTTCGGGACTCATACATTAAAGTATGAGCAATTGACATGCCTGATGGCACAAAGGCGGATAGTTAACATAACTACTTGATAAATAAGGATAATATATGCAGATGCTCTGTCGGAAACTAAACCCCTGACTTTAGGCGAAGCGGCATCATGTTACTAATAGTATCATTGAGGGGAATACTTACAAATTGTCTTTCAATAACGATATGTTACGTGGCGTAACTAATAGTTACATTGAAAATATATAATGTGTGCTTTCTTCACACATTATATATTGCAACTAAAAGACAAAAAGCCGCGGCGGGCCTTTGATCAGGGCAAAATGTCATTCGGTCCTGCTTCGCTGTAACCCCCATCGCTTTCTCTTTTCCCAAAGGGCCTTTCTGGTGATGCCCAGAAGTTCCGCGAGCTGCTGCTCGTTATACTTTCCCTGATACCTGAGGATGAACTCCTTTGTATAATCTTCTATCGAGAGGGTCTTTTCGAAGGACTCCGTCACGAAGGAGGCGGCCTCCATCAATCCCTCAGGGATATGTTCCGGGAAAACGGTATTGCTTTCCGTTATCAGTACCGCCCTTTCTATGATGTTCTGAAGCTCCCGGACGTTGCCGGGCCAGCAGTAATCCATAAAAATCCTGATCGCGGAATCATCTATATACCGGACGTCCTTGCCGATCTCATGGGAATATTTCTCAAGAAAATGCCTGGAAAGCGCGAGGATGTCCTCTCTCCTGTCCCTTAACGCAGGCACTTTCAGGGTCACGACATTGATCCTGTAGTAAAGGTCTTCCCTGAAGCTGCCCTCCTTTACCGACTTCGAAAGTTCCTTGTTAGTCGCGGTTATGAACCTTATATCGACCTTCCTGGACTGCACACCTCCCAAAGGGCGTATCTCACAGTCGTCGATGACCCTGAGCAGTTTCGCCTGAAGCGGCAGGCTAAGGTCGCCTATTTCATCCAGAAAGACGGTCCCCCCGTCCGCTTCCTCGAAAAGACCCCTTTTTATGCCCACCGCGCCGGTAAAAGCCCCCTTTACATGACCGAAGAGTTCAGATTCAAGCAGGTTTTCAGGTATTGCGCTGCAGTTGATGGGAATGAAGGGTTTATGTCTTCTGGAACTGTTGAAATGGATCGCCCTCGCGAACAATTCCTTGCCCGTTCCGGTCTCTCCCAGGATCAGGATGTTGCTCCTGGCGTCGGAAATCTTTTTGACCTCTTCGATCAGGGAAGTTATCGCGGCGCTCTGGCCGATTATATTGTCGAAATCGTAATATTCCCCGATCTGCTTTTTCAGAATAAGGTTTTCCGCGCGTAACGTCCGTTCGCGCAGGGCGTTTTTCACGATGCGCTTTATCTCGTCATGCATTATGGGCTTTACAACATAGTCGTAGGCCCCGGCCCGAAGGGCCTCAACGGCTGTCTCCAGCGAGGCATAGGCGGTCATGACGATGACGAGCTGGTCGGGTATCTGCTCCCTGATTTTCTTTAGAAGTTCAATCCCGTTGGTCCCCGGAAGGATGATATCCGTAACGATGAGTTCATAGGCCTTTTCATCGAGGACCTTTCCCGCGGCCTCGGCGCTCCCCGCGATATCGACGTCATATCCCTCACGCAGAAAGACCCTCTTGAGGGACTCCCTGAGGGTCTCCTCGTCCTCTACAATCAACAACCTTTCAGCCATTACGCACCGGTCACTTTTGGTATGTATCTCTCGGCGATCATGCACTGGAGCTTCCCGATAAGATGAAACGCCTCTTTTATGGTCTTTTTTTCGAGCGTGCTCAATCTGTTGGGGTTGATGAAATTATCAGGCTCGCGCCCGTCCTTGATCATCTCAAAGCGGTGATGGACCCTAAGGAGCATGATAAATTCGAAGGTCTGCTCGATGTCGTTGAGGTATTCCCTGATGAAGGGGACCTTGCCGGTCAGCAATTTCAGACGGCCGAGCGTGGAGGTCTCCTTGATGCCGAACTCAAGGGCGAGAAGCCTCACCGCGTCCACGAGAGGTCTGAGTCCTTTGAGCTTTATATCGAAGGTGTCCTTATGTTCACCGCTTTTTTCGACGACGAAAGACTTAAGGAACCCTATCGGAGGGGTGTTCGTTGTTATTTGCGCCGCCACGAGGCCGGGGAAGGCCGCGTTTTCCCGGACCAGAGAAAGATAATGCTTTTGAAGTTCTTCGGCCAGGCTGATCTTCCCGAAGAGCGGCCGCATGTCGAAAAAAACCAGGGATTTAACAACAGAGTCCGCCGAAGGCCCCTTTATCCATCCCGAATAATATTCTTTCCATGTTGACAGGGGTCTGCGCCACAGAGGGTTGACCGCCATATTGAGATCAGGACAGGGAGGATACCCGACCTGTTCGAGGCCGTCCCGCACAAACTCGGCAAACTTGTCAAAGTATTCCCTGACCTCATCGTCCCGGCCGGGTTCGTGGTCGGCATAAATTATGGCGTTGTCCTGATCAGTCCTGAAGATCTGCTCCCTCCGCCCCTCAGTGCCGAAGACGACCCAGCAATACGGGACCGGCGGATGGCCGAGACCGAGTTCCGCGAATTCAAGGACCTTTCTGATGAGCCTGTCGTTGATCTCGGTGACTATTGTCGTAATACCTGAAACCGTTGCGCCCTCCTTAAGGAGCAGGCCAAGCAGGCTCATGACCCGGCCTGCCGCCGGGACGAGACCTTTCATATCCCGCTGACTGTCTATGCTATGGGCGATGGAAAGGGGCGAGGTCCCCTGAAGGAGCATCAGGTCGTGGTTGGTCATGATTCCGTGAACCAGGATATGATGGATATTATATCTGATCATCTTCAGCACGGCCTCGAAACAGAAATCATCGGCGTCGGCGCGGATGATCGAAATGGTCATGATATTGCGGACGGGCTCCCCGATATCGCGGCCCTTCGCGACCACCTTTTCCCTGAGGTCCCGGTCGGTGACGATCCCGGCGGGCAGGTCCCTTTTGTCGAGGACGATAAGGGAACTGATCCTGTTTTTCTCCATCATGCGGGCCGCCTCCTGGATAGAGGCGCTCTCGGAAACAGTGATGGCGGTCTTTGCCATGTCGCCCACCTTGGTCGTGAACAAAAGACGGTCGGAGATCCCGTACAGAAGGCTCTTTTTGTGCATCTCGCTGTAGGTCCTGTCCACGTAGCGCGACAGATACGACAAGAAATATTCAGCGAAGGCGGGGCTGGCCTCGAGCAGCTTCAAGACCCGGTCCTTGCCGAGAAGGTAGCAGATGGTGTCCTCAGCGGCCACGACGCTCGTCTTCTGCCGCTCGTTACCGATCATGGAGAGAAATCCGAAGTTGTCGCCCTCACCCTTATAGTCCATCACGATCTCGTCGCCGTCTTCGGCCCTCATCGAGACCTTTACCGCGCCCTTTTTAATGATCCAGACGGAACTCCCGGGCTGGCCGTTCTGTTTCAGTATCACGGTGTCTCTGGGGTAGAATTCCATCGAGAGACTTCCGGCCACGCCTTTGAGGGCCGTTTCATCGAGGAACTGAAAGGGCGGGTATTTTTTAAGAAAGCCTATGACATCTTCAATTATCATGCCGTACGTCTTCGAAAAGCTGCGTGATATGCCCTCTTTCTATCTTTCCGCCGGAGGAAATCAGCACTGCGCGCTCTATCACGTTCCGGAGTTCACGGATATTGCCCGGCCAATGATATTTCTCGAACAACTCAAGGACGGCATCGTCAACGCGTGCCATCGGCCTTGAAAGATCAGCCGAATATATCCCCAAAAAATAGTCCACAAGGGGACGGATATCTTCCCTGCGTTCCCTGAGGGGCGGAAGTTTGATCACGCTGCCGTTTATGAGTTCAAAGAGCCCGCCGCTGAACCTGCCTGCCCTGATCGCGGCTTCGATATCGGTGTTTGAGGCCGATATAAAACGTATGTCGGCCTTAATCGGATGCCTGCTCCCCACAGGAGTGAGCTCACCGCTTTTCATGACATTGAGGAGCCTCTGCTGCAGCCCGGCCGTAAGGTCGGCGATCTCCCTGAAAAAGACGGTGCCGCCGTTGGCCTTCTCGAAGATCCCCTTCCTGGAGACCTGGGCCTCCTTATAGGCCCCCTTTACGAACCCGAACAACCTAACGTCCATCTCTTCTTCGGGAAGAGAGCCCAGGCTCACCGGAATGAAAGGCTTCTCGATGGCGCTCGTGATATGTATCGCCCGCGCGATGAGCTCTTTACCCGTGCCTATCTCCCCCGCGATAAAGATATTTTTACGCCCGGCCGCCAGATCGCGGACCTCTCCGATTACCTTCCGCATCTCAGGCGAGACGCCGATTATCTTACTGAGGTCATACTGTTTCCAGAGCTGCTTTCTGAGCAGTACATTTTCCTCCTGGAGGGCCCCCTGCCTGAGGGCGTTCTTTACGATCTGCTTCATCTCTTCATGCATGATCGGCTTGACGACATAGTCGTAAGCTCCGGCCCGCAAGGCCTCAACCGCGGTTTCGAGCGAGGCATACGCGGTCATTATGACCACTATCTGTTCCGGGAGGCTGTCCTTAATTTTTTTGAGAAGTTCTATCCCGGTGATTCCGGGCAGAATGATATCGGTAATGATGAGATCGTAAAAGCCTTCGTCGAATATTTCGAGGGCGGCCTCGGCGCTGCCCACGGTATCGACGATATATCCCTCCCTCTGAAGGACCCTCCTGAGCGATTCGCAGAGGACTTCCTCGTCCTCAACTATTAAAAGTCTCTCCGACATCTTCCTTATCAGTCCTCGATCAGCAGGCCGAGTCTTCCGGCCAGCCATTTCGTAGTCGTGGCCTGGATCAATATCGTCATCAGTATGGCTATAAAGGTCACTGAGGCGATCATCTGGCTTCCGGGCGCCTTAAGTCCGATCAGCAGACCCGCCAGGGCCGCGGGGATGACCCCCGTTTCGCGGGTCCAGCACATAAATAACAGCTCGTTGAGGCCCCACTTCGCCCGCCTGTCAGGCAGCGCGCAGACAAAGACGGTCAGAGGTCTTGCAATCAGCATAAAGACCGTGACTATCACGACGCCGCCCGCCAGATACTGGTTCATAAGTTTGAAATCGACCTGGGAACCAAGGAGCATGAAGATAAACATGCGCATGATAAAGGCGGTCGTAAGCACATATTCCTCCAGTTTTTCCTCCTCCCCGTTTTCCATCCTGAAACCGAAGGAATCCTTGTTGCCCAGCACGATGCCGAAGACGAAGACGGCCATGAAACCGCTGGCCTGAAGACCGTCGGCGCCCAGATACGCGCCGATGACCGCCATCAGCGTGACGACCGGCGCGTATTCCGACAGAAAGTTATATTTCTCATGCGCGATGAGGAACGCCGCGATATACCCGAGCACCCCGCCGGCCAGAATACCGAGGAAAGACTGCTTCAGAAGATCGACCAGCGCTGACGACACCGAAAACTCGCCGCTTCCCATGGCGACCGCCAGGACGGCGAACGTGACGATCGCGCCCATCGCGTCATTAAAGGCGGACTCGCTCATCACGGTCTGGGAGACCCTGTCCTTTATCTTCACCTGCTTGAAAATCGGCACGAGCGTCGCGGGGTCCGTAGAGGCTATAGTCGCGCCCAGTAGCAGCGCAATTATAAACGGCACCTTGAGAACATAGAACGCCACTATGCCCGTCACGGCGGTCATTATAAGCACCCCGACGGTCGCGATCACGACGATGGTAATCCACACCTCTTTGAGGACCCTGAGCCTGAGCGTCGCGCCGCCGTCAAAGAGTATGTAACACGAACCGAATATCAGTATTATCTGATTCAGCGCGGATTCGGCCCTGATATTGACCAGCCCGGCGGCCTCAGGCCCCAGCAGCATCCCCACCAAAAGGAATATGACGACATCGGGGACCCTGGCCTTCTGGGCGAGCAACCCGGAGAAAGACCCTGCCGCGAGGATGATCCCGAAGGAAAGCAGCACATGCTTTGCCATTTCAATAGACACCGAAGATTCCACTGTTATTCTCCTTCTATTCTTAGTTCACTTCAGCCAGCCATCACTTGATTATCGGGAGCAAAATGGTGAAGGTCGTGCCCTCGCCTTTTTTGCTTTTTACGGAAATAGAACCATTATGTTCCTTGATTATACCATAGCATATGCTGAGCCCGAGGCCGGTCCCTTTTCCGACCGGCTTGGTCGTAAAGAAGGGATCGAAAACCCTGTCGATTACGGCATCGTCAATGCCGGGCCCCGAATCGCTGAAGCTCATCTCTATCATCGAATCTTTGTGTCTCATCGTGATGACGAGGTCGCCTCCTTCGGGCATGGCGTCGATGGCGTTAAGCATAAGGTTCAAAAAGACCTGCTGGATCTGATCTGAATTGACCATCAGGGACGGCAGGGTCTCGATCTTCGGCACAAGGCGGATGTTCTTGAAACGCTTGTCGTACTTGACAAGGCTGAGCGTGCGGTCGAGTATATCGGCAAGGTTCGTTTCGACCTTGACCTTGGACGACACCCTGGCGAAGTCTCCGAGGCTTCTTACGATGTTGGCGATGCGCTCGATGTGGTTGTTTATGGTCCTTAGGGAATCTTCGATAAAGGCCCCGTCGTCCTGGGCCTCCTCAGCTGACGGCATGCCGTCCGGAGTCGGGCCGGGCCCGGATAACGTCACGGGACTTATCATCGAGCCTATTTTTAGGGACCGGAGCTCCTGGACGAGCGATGATATGGAGGCGAGGGGATTGCCGATTTCATGAGATATGCCTGCCGTCAATTTACCGAGACTGGCGAGTTTTGACGCCTGCAGGAGCTGTTCTTCCATCTTTCTTTTTTCCGTTATGTCCTCGAAGATCACGACAAAGCCGCCTGAGGGGTCCTTAAACGGACTTATATTGACCTTGAAGGTCTGGTACTGGGGCGTCTGGACGGTCATCTCGCCCTGCGCGCTCTGGAGTATCAGCTCTTTTGGAAACCAGCCCAGGATCGAGATGACCGGGCTGTCAAATGCCTCGGCCTTCTTTATCCCTGTCAGCATCTCTATCTCCCTGTTCCAATACCTGACCCTGAGGCCGGCATCCAGGGTGACTATTCCGACCGGGGCGCTCTCGATTATATTTTCACTGAACTCCTTCATGAGCGCCAGGTTTCTGTTGGCTTTTGCGAGTTCCTGCCGGGACAGTCTCAGGGTCTCGGTCATATGTTTGATCGAACTAGAGAGGTCTCCACGCTCCTTTTCCGTCAGTGTCAGCTTGTCCTCGAGGATAATCGTCGAGATGGCCGTCCCGAGCGCGCCCGACAGTATCCTCTCGGCCTCGTTCCTAAGGAGAATAAACTGGGTGTGAGTTACGGAGTCCCGCTTTATCCCGTTTCGAAGCAGAAACCCCTCGACAATCTCGGAGGACTCTCTCCTTCCGATGTACTGGCCCAATATCTCTTCTATCTGGCTGATGCTGTAGATGGCCTTCGACGGCAAGATAGCGGGGGAATAGGACTCGACAAACATGAGGGCCTGTTTTTCCTCCTCGGGGTCCTGAGGGGTAAAGATCGAAAAACCCACATAGCAGATGACGTTGAGAAGCAGCCCCCAAAACAGCGAGTGGCTCCATTTGTCGAGCCCCTCGACCCCGAACAGGGCGTAGGGGTTAAGCAGGCGGGAATTAAGAAGATAGGCAATGCCCCCGTTTTCGTCCACCACGCCCGACTTCAGGAGCGCCGGAACAAGCAGGGTATAAAACCAGATGAGAAAACCAGCTATGATGCCGGCGGCGGCCCCATTTTTGTTCCCTCTTTTCCAGTAAAGTCCGAACAATATCGAAGGCGCGAAGATCGTGACCGCCTCGAACGATTTAAGACCTATGTCGACAAGGCTGTAAAATTCCCCGATCGAAACCGCAAAGATATACCCCAGGAACGTGCAGCCGAGAATAATAACCCTCTTAAGGTTGAGGATGATGGCAGGGAACCCTCTCATGTCGGTAAACCTGAAGATGGCCGGCATGACCAGTGAATTCATTACCATTGTGCTGAGCGCGAGTGACTCGACGATCACCATGCCGGTGGCGGCGGAGAACCCTCCTATAAAAACAAAAAGGGCAAGCATATACTGCCCCTGTTCGAGCGGGATCGTAAGGACGAAACTGTCGGCCTGGGCCTGGCTGCCTCCCAGCAAAAGACCGCCGAAGGCCACCGGCAGCACGAAAATATTTATCAGAAAAAGGTACAGGGGGAACAGCCACATGGCCTTTGAAACATGAGAGGGGTCCGAATTTTCAACCACCGCCACATGGAACTGGCGGGGGAGAAACATAATCGCCATCATGGAAAGAAACATCAGGGACGCCCATTCCATATAGCTCAGCGACGTCCCGGCCCCGAGAAAAAGCAGTTCCCCGTGGTCCGATCCCTTGAGCCTGTCGAAGATATCGACAAAACCCTCAAATAAGCCATAGGTGACAAAAAAACCTACGGAAAGAAACGCGGCAAGTTTGACTATCGATTCGAAGGCTATCGCAAAGACAAGGCCCTCGTGGCGCTCGGAGGTATCGAGCCTCCTGGCGCCGAACATTATCGCGAAGACCCCGAGGATGAGGGTTATCATCCAGCCCGCGGCGGAGATACCGCGGGTCTGTCCCGTCATTATGGTAAAGGAGTTCATGATCGCCTTCAGCTGAAGCCCGAGGTACGGCGTTATACCCACCACGGCTACCAGCGTGATCAGGATGGATAAAAAGATGGAATTGCCGTAGCGCGACCCGACAAAATCGGACAAGGTCGTTATCCTGTTCTGCTTCGAAATGTTTATCATCTTTCTCAGGATAATGAGCCAGAGGGAAGCCATGACGGTCGGGCCGAGGTAGATAGTCAAAAACGACAGTCCTGAAGTCGCGGCCTTTCCGACACTGCCGTAAAAAGTCCATGAGGTACAGTAGACCGCCAGGGAGAGGGAATATATGTAGGGGTTCGAGACGATGGACCTTCCGAGATTTTCCTTCCTTTCGGCATAATACGCGATCAGGAAGAGAAGACTCAGGTAGCCCAGGATAATAAAATAAAGGAGCCACCCCTCAAACATTATTAGCGCCTTTTTTTTCGGTCAATCGTATGACAAGATGCACGACGACGATAAAGATCCCCCAGGCGGCAAAAAGATAGTAATGCAGAAATGAGACCGCGATCTCGATCAGGGGCCAGTCGAAAAAAAGCAGCCCGAGCAGGAAAAGGAATACCCAGATCTCTTTCATAGGAATGCACTGTTGACATATAAAAAGACCGACATGGATAATTATATAATAACCGGCAAAGAAACTCCTGTAATTTTTAAGGAGCTACCGTGTCAATCTCTCAAGCAGAAGATCCTCAACATTACGGCGTGAGTCAATAACGGCAAATACATAAACGGCACGACCCGATATGCGATAAATTATTCGCCACGGAGACACCATGATTTCCCGGTACATAATAATGCCCTGTGCCTTCAGCTCAGGGACTATTCTGCCCCTCTCAGGCATTAAGGTAAGACCGGAAGCCTTTCCCCTGATTCTGCCCAGCAGCTCAATGGCTGCCGCCCGACTTTCATCAGAAATATACTCAATAATTGCTTCAAGATCGTCTGCTGCCGAAAGTGACCAATCAACGGAATATCTATTCATTGTCCTTTTGTCGGGACTTTTTTTGCGTTTATCCCGGCTTCCAGTTTTCTGAAGAGTTCATCCTGTCCAATAACCCGGCCCTGGCTGACATCTTCTTCTCCCTGGGCCATCAGCTTAAGCAGCCCTATCGCCGTCCGCATACGCTCGTATGATTCGGGGTCCTGCAGGACACCCCGGGCCTCTCCGTTTTGGGTAATAATGACAGGACGGTGAGTGGCGTTTATCTGCTCCAGCAGGTCAGCAGCCCGCGCTTTTAGATATGTCACAGGCCGAATGTCTTCCTTGATTTTCATGGCATACACCTCCGGTTTAAATAACGTACCATATTCGGACTGTCAAGAGCAAGCCCCTGCAGCCCCCGAGTCATTTTTATCGGGAACGGCCCCCAACATGAAGTGTCATTTAAAACTTATACCTGATCCCTGTATTGATTGAACTGCACCTCTGATTTTGAAATAAATCAATGTAGTCAAGTCGACCCCCGTATAAGCCACCATCTATGATTAAGTGCAGGTGTCGACGTTCAAACCAATATCTTCACATAGTAGAAGTTCAGGACTAAGCGCTTCAATATGTGAAAGGCAATTGCGGATATCTCTCAGCCGAGTGATCAATCTTTTTGTGTGTTCGTTAATTGTGAAGAACCCATTGTTCGCTTGATAATGAATATGGCCTATCTCCAACTCCCTCACATCGCTTATTACCTTATAGCCTGCGGAATGGGGCACAATTAGCAAATCTTTTAAGTCACTAATCAGTTGTTGTCGCTTTTCTTCAACAAAAGGCATCAACACACCTATTTGAGCAGTCCATATCCTTCGGTTAATTTCATCAAGTGTCCCGTGCTGTGCTAGAAATGCTGAATGAATCATTTCCTTGCCGTCAATCGTATCTGCTATGCCATTAATCCAACGCTCCTCTGTACATTCGATCCCGGCCCTCCATGACCGTTCCAAGCCAATATTTTTAAGCGTATCGATAGGGCTCAGAATTATTTCGATCGGCTTGTAAGCGAACCGCTCATAAACAAGGGGATCCCACAAAGCCAAATTCGCGATTATTGGGATAGCGACCTGCTTTTGCAACCTAGGCATGTTTTTTTTCTTTAAAATCATAGCGGCATAAAGAAGCATATCGATAGGCTCAATGTACGACCGTAAGGAATGATTTGAAAGACAGACATCTTCCGTAGGAGAATCTAGTACTAGTTCATTTGTAAGAGAAATACAAAGCAAGCTTCTTTTTTGTGGTAATACAGAGCGGCAAGCGTGCGCATATTGAAGCAGGAAGTCTTTCCATCTAGGCCACGTGCTCTGCGTAATGCCGTTTATACATATAATATGTTGGGCAAATTCATCATGTTGCAATAAGTCATCAACATTATGGTCTTGATGATATTCGGTTTCTGTTATATATTTTTTCCAGAGAAGGTGAAGAGGGTTTATGTTCTCTTCTTCACTGACTTTAATACTTCTCCAGCGGGCACTCGACAGCCTCGGTCTAAGCGCGTCTAATAGGCCTAAAGCACCGTATTGTGGTAACAGAAGGACAATATTTTTTGCGTCTCTTAGATCCTGCTCAATCCGAGAAATAAAATCTGAAGGTCCGGGAAGTTGCCACCAGAATTGTCTCATGAATCATGAAGTTCCATAATTGTGCAATGTATTACTGACTATTGGATCCAATCGTAATAAATTCTTTTCAGCACGATGAATGAACCCAAGCAAATCTCCCCAGCGTAAACATTTGCTAATCAACTTGGGATCGACGTCTTCAATAACACCAATAAGGTCCTCTTCAGATGCTTCTCCTCCAAGTTCAGCAAATTCGCGCAAAATGAGGCCGGGATCCCGAACGTCCAACCCCATTGCTGTAAAAGTTTCACTGAGAAATGGCTGTTCCCCTAAAAGAGTGCGGAGCTGGGGAAGATTTTCAATAAGTATCAGGTTGTCCTTTGCGACCTCCCGAATACGATAGAGTAACATTGGCCAGTTTCCTGTTGTTTGAAAGATTCCTTCCCTTAAGTTTTTATTACTCGTAATACTGCAATCTTCAAGCCATTGACGGATGGCAGAATCATTCCATGGTCTAAGAGTGAAAGTCTTAACCCCCTCTTTTGAGAGTGTTCCTAGGCCTTCTTCGGAGTTAAGGAGTAATTGCCATATCATAGCTGGATTAGCTAAAAAAACCACACTCGCAAAAGAAGATTTCGACTTAAGTTGGCTGACTTTTTGAATAGCGTCGTTTATCCAATACTCAGACCAGCTACACTCATCAGATATCAAAATGACTGTTGTACCTTCTGTTTCACGGCCCTTTAAGTCATTTAATATCCTCATGAATTGGGCTCTATCTGTCGTCGGCGTAGGTTCAATAAAGTAAGGTTCTCCTTGTGCGTTCAAGATAAAGTCTCTTACATCGTGCAAGCCAGCAGCGCGGCACCCAAATATGATTGATACAGAGTGGCCTCGGCCCACAATTTCGGAAAGTTGTTGTGCAGTAAGAGGGCTACGTCTCGAAATATCATTCTTATCCGAAGTCCTAAAGCTCGTCAGTTCGAATTCTGGAGGCGGTTCATATTTTTTTCTACAAGAGTCAAGTTCTTCAAGTATTTCCTCTTCAGTACCAATAAGGGAAATGACATTGGGACTGCGTAATACATATAGGCCATCAACTGAGCGAAGAACCCCGAGTCCTTCCATCTCCTCGACGAGTACTCTGAACGAATCTTCAGAAGAATCATCCCGAAAGCCTTCGGGCCACCAATAAGCGGCTTGCTCGCGAATCTCCACCACGTGCATACCTCGATTAATGCCTTTCCCAGCATACTCAATGCTTTGCAAAGCAATTACATGAGCAATAACTCGATACCTAGTGTCGAGATCTAGAGTGAGCATGAAGCGCTCACGAATAGCCTTTCTAAGTTCTTGACTCTGATAAGCATCTTCAATATGTTTATACTCAATAGTATAGGGGGGTGTTGTATTTCGATCAAATACCGGCAGATTTGGATATCCCACATGCTTCAATAGCTGTCGACAATAAAGCTGGATTAAACTTGGATAGTAATTAGTCTGTGATAAAATAAGTGTAACAAGGTCTTGTGACTCAAAACGATAACCAAGACTCTGCAGAGGACGTACGATGAGTGCCATCGCCTCGCGCCATTCGCCATCTTCTATTAGTGGCCCAATACAGAGAGGTTCTCCATAGTGTGCCAACGGATGATTAGACAGCCGAGTTGTTCTTTGCACGTTATGCAAACCTGCAAATACAACTTTAAAGCTGCGATTGCTCCTGTCCATTAATCCTTTGAGTCGGTCTACACGAATAAACTCACCCGCGTTTTGCTTGTTGGCGCTCTTTTTTACCCCGTCCTGTTCAAGGAACCTGTCCGCTTCGTCCAGCAGCAGGAGTACGCGACGATTTGGGACCGCCTGAAGCCACTCCTCAACATAGTTTAACAATTTATCTGGACCTAGCGTAGGCCGTGCGCTTGCTGGTATTATGCCAGTCTTCTTAAATTCTGTATTTAGAAGAGCCCAGAGGTCGTCTGGATCTTTATCGTAGCCAATTCCACGGACTTTCAAGTCAATCCAAATTCCTATTTGTCCTCTTTCAGGTTGATGAAATTCTCGTTGCACGGTGCGTAAAAGAGCCGTTTTACCCAGCTGGCGGCCTCCGTAAATGAAGCAAGAACCTTTCGAATCCATAACTGAAGCTTTTTCCCTCTCTCGGCCATAAAAAATTTCTATCGGTACTAAACCCGCCGTGGTCGTATAAGGTTCACTTGATGTAAAGGGAAGCGCGCACTGGAAAAGAGTCGGCAGTCGAGAGCCTCTCTCCCCACATAGGTAAAAGACAAGCATATCGTCAACAAGAAGAAAAGATCGCCGCCGATCCCTGCTAAGATGAGCTAAATCCCTGCGCCTTTTTTCGCTCATCCTACCGAAATGAAAGATTATAACCGCACTGCCACGTGCAGTGTCCCCCATAGCCGAAAGGAGTTCGTCTTCCGAAGGCCTATCCCAGACGCATAGAATTCTGTATCGGCCTTCTGCTTCACTTCCAAAAAGCGATACGGGACAAACTCGCTTATCCTGAACTGGCACCGTATCAGCTTTAATCCATAGGCGACCAGCGGTTTTTTCCTTAACAACCTTCATAGGAATAAATCCGAGGCCCCTTAAAATATCTCTAGCCGTCTCTTCCCTTATTGTCATATTTGCTGTTTTAGCCTCAAACCATGCAGTTAGCAATTTTGAAGCCTCTTTTGCTTGTGGGCCTGGCACTTGCGTTAGCGAAATAGGGCCTATGCTTCTTCCTCTTGAGACATCATCAATGAGACGATTATTGCTTTCACTTTTTTGCAGAAATTCATAAAGAGGCGCATACTTATGAACAAAAAAATCTAGAAACTCGTCTCTTTCTTCTGCTATCTCTGGCAAAGGTTGGCCTGCACGAATAATTTCGATATACTCATTAGCACTCAGAATATCTCCCTTGTCCAAAACCTTGCAGATCCTTTCATAGTTAGCCTTATCCATGTTAAATGGTAGGGAGTCTATTATTTGACGCGTTTGTGTAACAGCATTTTTTCGGATTTGTTCAATTTCTGAGCGCATGTTATCCAATTGCTTGTGTTTTTCTGAAAAACGCATAACATCATTCAATGTAAGTTCAAGCCCTTCAACACTGCTGATATATTTTGCGCGCTCGGCCTCTTTGAGCGTACCAAAAGCGAACGCTTTCTCCACTTCCTTTTTTGAATTAGCCAAGCTTATTTTCATTACACTTTGAGCGTCTTTTAGCACTTTGTCTCTCCTCCGCTGCAATGCATCCGTATCGACTTGGTCAACTACGCGGCGTGAGAGGTAATCTATTATTTTGAGTGTTCCATCATGATCTCCAATATCACATTTGGACTGAAAAACCTGATTCCAATCAATAGTGGGCTTAGCGAGAAGTTTTAGAAGTGAGCTGACAAAAGCCCAATCATATTCAGCTTCAGGTTCCCATTCTTCATTTAAGTAAAGTTCATCTATGGCAAGCAGATCTGCATGCACGATATGACGAGGATCGGGTTCGGTTAAAGGTAGATTTGTACTTCGATCAAATAGATTGAGCACTTCTTGTATTGACTTTCTACAGCAAATAATTCCCGCGCGAATGCATATAGTTTCATGTTCAGAGAAGAAAATATCGAGTTCTTTATAGGTGTTGCCTGCAAGGGTTGAAATTCCAATGTAAAGAAGTTTAGCTTGTTGGTGCAAATAGTTATCAGGTTGACTCGGGTATTTCTCTCTCAGGTCCAACCATCTCTGACCAAATTCGAGGGCCTCCCGAATCCGTGCTCCAAGCTGGAATAACGGCTTGCCCGTTATATTATCAAGAACCCTACCGCCTACCAGTCCACGATGCGTATCCTCAACCTCGCGGTGAAACTCATTGTCATTAGAAAGCCTAGCTATTTCTCCTTTCAGTGCATGCACTTTCTCCTGCTCATTATTTATGATGGGTTCTATTAAGGAGCTAATGAGCCCTTTGGGCTCAACCCATTTCTTCCAGACCCTTCCAGCAGGCTGATAGATAAATGTCATCGACTTAGAAAGTTTTTTCCACGCTTCGACTTCTTTCAGTAGTTGAGCAAACTCGCTTTCCCATACGCCGACATCCTTGATTCTTCTCAAGGCATTAAGATCTATTGGGTGCTGTAAGTTGCCATAATCAGCAACTTTCTTGCAGAATTCAGAAAGCACAGGTAAGCCCCTGAGGCGAATCATCTGTAGGATTCCGGCTGCCCCCGTGTTAGGGGCCAGGAGTGTAGGCTGTAGCGTTGCGCCTACGAGCAAGAAATTTATAGCGTGGTTTAGTTCCGCTGATTCAGAAGAATGGTCTCCAAATCGAAAAAAATCAGTCTTAAGTATTTCGGATATTACACCAGAGTCAAATCTAATTAAAGGGGCCAAAGCTATAGCACGAACAAGCCAAGAAGGAATACAAGACTTTTGTGGAATTTCTAACGCCTCCAGGAATTTGGCCAAGTGAAACGCCATGCCATATCTTCCCTCCAAGAGAAGGTGGCAGATCAAGGTCGGCAATAAATCCTCTTGTCTTGCCCCTGACTGCAAAATTCCTCGCGCGATTATTGCAGAATCATCATTGACAGCAAATGAGAACGGCGTCAGCGCGTAAGATGAAAGGCTGTCTTCATCGTTGACAGGTTTCAGCGAACGCCCATCTTTCATCGTTGCATTTTCGACACGCTGAGGTTCTGTAAGAGAGTCAGTCAAATCTGAAAAGGTAGCTGCAATGTCGGGATCCTTAAGCTCTTCAGTGCAAGAATAATCTATGGCAGTCTCAACTGCTGTTTCGACTTGGTAGAGTGCTGCTTCATTATTAGCTAGTTTTCCTCTGCTTGCCGCTACCGCAAGCAATCGCCCGAAACCGCGTGTTACAATTTCATCCAGTTCCACCCATTTTTCGTCAGAAACAGTGTTAGTTTCTTCAATAATTTCAAGAAGAGCAACGAATGGTTTTGAATCCATTTCCAGTTTGTCTACTTCTATTGAAGAGGAATCAGACGCGAGGATAGCTCGCTTTAGGTCTGTCGCCTTAGAACGCAAAGCATTCAACGGGCCAAAATCCGCTTCGCCCTTGTGAACCAAATTTAAACATCTGTCAAGAACATTCAAGACAGCTTCAATCTTTTTTTCTCTGAGAAAGTCAACTTCAGCACTAAGTGTAGTCACTGCCGTTTCGATTTCATGAATAGATGTTGGATAAGGTAAGGGCGAACCTACTGACGCAGACTGTTCACAAACTTCCTGGGTAAGAGATAGGAATTCCGTCCGCAAAGCATTCAGTGAATCAATTAGATGCTCTTCAGGGGGCGATCCAGGGGCGCTCAACCCTTCAGATGTCTGTAACAAGCTTTCAGACATTTGAGAGAACTTTCTCTTAAGATTCGCAGTTTTTTGTAATATTTTTTCGAAATCAGAATTCATTCTAGCAGCCACTTATAAAATGAAGTGTTCATTCTGGTCATTATTTTCATCACCACTGAATACTCAATTGAACTCGTTTTTGACTGCTGACCCTGAATAGTTGACTTCAAGAAGGTTTTACCCCCTACTATTTTTTCTGTCACAGGTCCCTATAATGACAGTCCTGATTTGCTGTTTCAAGGCCAAGTTAATCAGGATTTCATTATACTACGCAAAAAAATTCAAAAGCGCAATACAAAGACGTGAACTATAAACGGTAATCATGCTGGAAGCACTTCGACTCATTGGGCACTCTCTGCTCCTGAATCCCTCATAAATTCCCTGACCGCATCCATTAACCCAGGAAGGTCCTCCTGAATGACCTTCCAGACTATCTCAAGGTCAACTCCGAAATATTCATGGATCAGGAGATTTCTAAAATCCTTTATGTCCTGCCATTCCACATCTGAGCGTCTTAGTTTCAGCACGTCAGGAAGTTTCCCTGCAGCCTCGCCGATAATCTCAAATTCTCTGACAACCGCAGAATATGTTTTTCTATCGTTACAAAAGTCCTCAAAAGTTATACCGGCGACATAGGCCATGACCGCGTTAGATGAGTCTAAAATGTCCCCAAGATATAGCTGAATGTCCCTTTCAGGCATAAATAATCTGTTTTTTAACTTTTTCTTTTATCGCCGCTTTCAGAGAATGCTCAAACCCCAAGTCTATATCTCTCGACATCTCTTTCTCTAAAAACCTCTTGAGCTTCAGAAAACTGTGAATGTTTTTCCTGCTTTGTTCCATTTCTACAACCATATCGATATCGCTTGTAACTGATTGCTCGCCACGTGCAAAGCTTCCGAAAATTCCTATGCGAACAACGCCGAATCTTTCATTGAGCAAGGCCCTGTTTTGATTTAAATATGTAATTATTTCATCAGTCGATAAATTTTCCATGTTGTAACCTTTCCGCCGCTGCTATCTAAGGAAATCAAAGTTCAGTGGTTCCGCTTGTCTATATATTACAAGAAAAACCTTTGTTTTCGATATAACTTTTACCGTTCTTTGCAGCCTTTATTGACAACATCTCCCCTCTTCCTTCTTTAACCAAACAGGGAACACTATCCCCCGTGCCGCAGCACCCGCCCCGCCCGTCTCCCGGTCAACTTGCCTTCTGAAAGCGCGGTAACCCCGTTCACAAAAACATGATGAATCCCTCCGGACCTCTGAAAGGGATTTTCGAAGGTGGCATTATCGGTTATCTCTTCAGGATCAAATATCACAATATCGGCAAAATACCCTTCCTTTATCCTTCCCCGCTGCTTCAGTCCGAAGGTTTCGGCAGGCAGCATCGTCGCCTTATGGACGGCGTCCTCCAGTGAAAACAGTCTCTCTTGCCGGACATATTTCCCCATCACTCTTGGAAAAGTTCCGAAGGTCCTGGGATGAGGCTTCCCAGTGGCTGTAGGTCCTTCAAAGCATCTGGCGGAACTGTCGGAGCCAATCATGCAAAAAGGAAGCGACAGGAATTTTTTCAGATTGTCCTCGCTCATCGACATGAAGATCGCCCCGACTCTCAGCCTTTCCCCGATAATTATCCTGAAAAATGCATCGAGCCCGCTCGTACCGAGTTCATCGCCTATCAGGCCGATCGTCTTTCCTTCCATCCATCTGTTGGCCTCTGACTCCACGCTCGATACTATCACCCTGTTCCAATATCCGGCTGCGCCGACCTGGTCTATGAGCTCGTCTTCGATCCTCTTTCTGGTCGGCGGGTCCTGGAGCCTCTTTAGTTCCTCGGAATTGCCGCCCGCAAAAGTCCAGGACGGCAGTATCGCGTCCAGGTCGGTGCTTGAGGCCGTATACGGATATCTGTCGCATGTCAGCCTCAGCCCGGACCTTCGGGCCTCATGAAGTTTTTCGATTACCGCATCGGCCTTGCGCCAGTTTGGCTCTCCGGCCGTTTTGATGTGCGATATATGGGCCCTCACCCCGGCGCTCCGGCCTATTCTGATGACCTCATCGACGGCCTCCTCAAGCCTGCCGCCCTCACTTCTCATATGACTGGTGTAAATGTAATCTCCCTCCCGGAGGCCCTCCGCAAGCGCGACCAGCTCATCGGTATCGGAGTATATGCCGGGAGGATAGATCAGGCCGGTGGAAAGACCGACCGCTCCCTCCGCCAGAGTCGCCCGGAGAAGGGCCGTCATCCTCGACAGCGTCTCAGGCGATGCCTCCAGATCGTCATAGCCTATTACGGAACCACGGATATTGCCGTGACCGGCCAGGTATGCGCTATTGAGGCCGGTCCCGCCGTTTCTTTCGATTACTCCGAAGTACCCCTCAAGCGTATCCCACCTTTCTTTGATGCCGAGAGCCCGAAGGTCGTCCTCACGCCTTTCGGCGGCTTTATCGAACAAAGGGGCCGCCGACATCCCGCAATTGCCGTTGATCTCGGTAGTTATCCCCTGACTGAGCTTGCCCTCCGCCCTCGGGTCCGCCAAAAGGGTAAAATCGGAATGTGCGTGAGCATCGATAAACCCCGGCGCCACGGCAAACCCTGTAGCGTCAATCACAATTCCGGCCTCAGTCAGCCCGCCCCCGACATGAGCAATCCTGTCTCCGCGGACCGCTATATTCGAGATAAAAGGACCCGACAGACCTCCGTCGTAGATAAGTCCGTTTTTTATTAGAATATCCGCCCTATTTAACATGTTCATCCCCGGGCCCAAAAAAAATCTCAGGCGACCGCACACTCTTAATAAATAGCGGCATAAGAAATCCCGCAACCAGTTTTATCCTTGCCGCAAACCCCCGGACCTCCTCCTGCCTGACCCTCTCCCTGTATATACCGGCGGCCATGTCGTTTAAAACCGGGAAGCATTTGAGGGTGAGACCCATAGTATGAATAAAGTCCTTTACAGGCAGTCCGAGCCTCTCGACAGGGGCCAATAGATTCCCGAGCGCCTGTATAAGCGCTTCCGTAGAAAGGCCTGACATAAGTATCTTTATCCCCGCGATGAGCATCAGGACCCTCAGAGTCCTGAACGTTCCGGCATAAAGACCCTCTCTGGTTATCATCAGGGGTCCGGCGGTAAGGAGCACTGTCCCGTGCTGGTTGATGGTGTTTCCGAGGAACGTAAAAAGAAGAAAAAGGCCGATTGGTATCCAGCCTGCCTTTAATCTCCTGAAAGGGACCCCGAGCATCAGAAGGACCAGCGGGATGAGCACCGCCAGATATATCGAAAGACTTTTTATAAGATAAAGCGATACGACAAACAATAAATAAAGGACTATCCTTGCCTCGGGCTTAATGTCTCGCAGCAAGGGTCTTCCTGGTCCCGGTCGCGGGCTGGGAGGGCGGCGCGGACGTCACATAACTGGCTATCCCCGAGGCGATCGACCTGGCCAGTTCACCACGATAGGTCTCCTTCGAAAGGAGTTTCTCTTCAACAGGATTGCTTATGAAGGAGACCTCAACCAAAACAGAGGACATCTTTGCTCCAAGGAGCACATAGAAGAGGGCCTGCTTGACCCCTAGGTCAACGATGTCATCATATTCGCTGTTAAGCTTCTTTACCATGGAGAGCTGGATATGATTGGCGAGTTTCAGTGACTCATCGCGTTTGTTGTCTCTTAGCAGGTCTCCCTTGATGATCTCCAGCACGTCCCTTTCATCGTTCATGCGCTTCATCTTTTTCAGCGATATATGGTTTTCACGGGCGGCCACCTTCAGGGCCTCTTCATCGTTCGTCCAGTTGAGAAAATATGTCTCTATGCCTTTCGCCGCCCTTCTGGGGCTGGCGTTGGCGTGGACTGACACAAAGAGGTCGGCATTTTTTCCGTTCGCGATGGCCGTCCTCTGATCGAGAGGGATGAACACATCCCTGTCCCTGGTAAGAAATACCTCGATATTGGGGTCTTCGCCCAGTATCTTTCTCAATTTCAGGGCGATATCGAGCACAACGTCTTTTTCATACAGCTTGTTGGGGCCTACCGCTCCGGGGTCGTGACCGCCGTGGCCGGGGTCTATGACTATCCTTTTCTTAGGGACGGCCGCCGCCTGGTCCGGCCTTGCCGTCTTCGCGCCATAGATGTCCACTATCATCCGCATAGGGTCCTCAAGGACCATGACCTTATAGTCCTTCACCTTTTCAAGGTCCAGCACGACCCTGACCGTACTGTCATTAAACTGGCCTGCCCGCACGGACTTAAGCATGCCGTTGCCCACCGGCAGGGTCGTCTTTACTTCGTTCGTGATGCGGCTGTTTTTGATATCGAAATAGATGCGGTCGGGGCCCGAGAGACGGTTTCTGGTAAATTCGGGACTGTCCGACAATGTGACGACAACCCTTGTATAATCGGGGAAGGACCAATAGCTGATATCTTTTACATCATTGGAAGCCGACGCGCCTGCCGCGGATAAAAAACATATGAGGGTCAACTGGCATACCAGCATTAACGAAGTACTTATTAACCGCCTCGAAATAGCCAATACAGGCATCAGAAAATCTCCCCCCGCCCCTCTTTGCCTAAGAGGGTTTTGTTCCTCCCTTGCCTAAGACACCTACTGTTGGTCGGCAAAGGGAGGCAAGGAGGGATTTTATTGATCAATAATGCAGTCATTAATTATACGGCCTGCACGGACTTGATCTCAGGGACCTCTTTTTTGATAGTCGATTCGACCCAGCTTTTCATTGTCAGCGTTGACATGGGACACGTTCCGCAGGCGCCCTTGAGCCTGACATACACAGTATCGTCCTTAATGTCCACGAGTTCGATATCTCCACCCTCTGACGCTAAACCCACCCTGACTTTATTTAAGACTTCCTCTACCTTTTCCCTGAGCATATATGCATACCTCCAGCGATAAACTTATATAAATATATAAAAAATAGCCGGATTATTCAAGTATTATCTTACATTTACAGATGTTACCTCTTAATAACAATCAATTAATGCCTCATCTTTATTGTATAGTTTTAGTCACCCTCGCCCTAACCCGCTCCCTCCAGTGGAGAGGGGATAATTTGTGGCGCCTACTTTTTGATTGAGAGGGATGGGCGCAGGGTTTTCGGATTAAGTGTTTGTCACACTGCATAAAAGATTTTGGAATTGAGGGAGTGGGAGTCAAAGACGGACCTGTGATATTATATTTCATACAAAAACTGGAGGTGTCATGGCTTATAAGGACCTGCGCGCATTTATAGAACTTCTTGAGAAAAAAGGCGAACTCCACCGCATTGCCGCGGAGGTTGACCCGATACTTGAGATCACCGAGATTACGGACCGCATGTGCAAGTCTCCCGGCGGAGGAAAGGCCCTTTTTTTCGAGAAGGTAAAGGGTTCGCGGTTTCCAGTGGTCACTAACATCTTCGGCTCTTTCGAGAGGATGGCCATGTCGCTTGAAGTGGAAAAGCTCGACGACATCGCCTCACGCATCGAGGACCTGCTGAACCAGGCCCCGCCGAAAAATATATTCGAAAAGCTGGCGATGCTTCCGAAACTCATCGAGTTCTCGAAATATCTTCCCAAAAAAGTTAAAACCGCTCCCTGCCAGGAGGTCATAGAAAAAGACGACCCTGATCTTGGCCTCTTCCCGATCATAAAATGCTGGCCCGGGGACGGACAGCCCGGGGACGAAGGCCGCTTTATAACGTTCCCTATGGTCTTCACTAAGGACCCTGAGACGGGCAGGCCGAATTGCGGCATGTACCGGATACATATTTACGATAAGAACACGACCGGAATGCACTGGCACATACATAAAGACGGCGCACGGCATTACGATAAATACGTAAAGACAGGATCACGCATGCCGGCTGCCATCGCGGTGGGGTCTGACCCTTCCGTTATCTACGCCTCGAGCGCCCCGCTGCCCGAGGCGATTGACGAGATGCTTTTCGCTGGTTTCCTCAGGCGGTCGCCCGTGGAGATGGTCAAGTGCATCACATCGGACATCGAGGTCCCGGCAAACTGCGAGATGGTGATCGAGGGATATCTTGATCCGGGTGAATCACGGATAGAAGGGCCGTTCGGCGACCACACCGGCTTTTATTCCCCTGCTGAGCCCTACCCCGTTTTCCACGCGACCTGCATCACGCACAGGAAGGACATGGTTTATCCGGCCACGATAGTGGGCAAGCCCCCTATGGAGGACTGCTACATGGGCAAGGCTACGGAGCGCATATTCCTGCCGCTCATAAGACTGGACTTCCCCGAGATCAGGGACATCAACCTTCCGATGGAGGGGGTATTCCATAATTTTGTGATCATCTCGATAAAAAAGAGCTACCCCGGTCACGCCAAAAAAATTATTAACGGGATATGGGGCAAGGGGCAGATGATGTTCGCGAAACTCATTATCGTCGTCGATGATGACGTGGACGTCCAGGACCTCTCATACACCGCCTGGAGGGTGCTCAATAACGTGGACTGGAAGCGGGACACGGTATTTGCCGACGGCCCGCTCGACGCCCTGGACCACGCCGCGAACTGGCCCAGATATGGCTCCAAGATGGGCATCGACGCCACGCGGAAGACTAAAGAAGAGGGCATGATGCGGGAATGGCCGGATGAGATCTTCATGTCCGAAGAGATAAAAAAGCTGGTGGACAAAAGGTGGAAGGAATACGGGTTTTAGAAGAGCTATTCAGCTGCATTAATGATATAGACATGTGATTCAGCAAACCATAGTATCGATCAAGATATCCTCAGCTTTTCTGAAACAGTCATTATTTATGCAATATGAATATATAACTTGCAAATTACAACCTTTGCTGTTAAGATAAGACAATGGTTATCAAGCGCGCAATAGAGCCGCTCCTAAGAAACATGGCAAGGCAATATCCTGCCATAACGATCACAGGCCCGCGTCAGAGCGGGAAGACCACTTTATGCCGCAAGGTATTTCCAAAAAAGCCATATGTAAGCCTTGAAGCCCTTGATATCCGCCAGTTCGCACAGGAAGACCCCAAGGGGTTTCTTGCGAAATATCCTGACGGCGCAATATTGGACGAGATCCAGCGGGCGCCGTCACTTGTGTCGTACATCCAGACAATTGTCGATGAAAAGAAAAAAATGGGTCAATTCATCCTGACCGGAAGCCAGCAGTTTGAAGTTATGACGAGTATTACACAGTCCCTTGCTGGCAGGACTGCCCTGCTGAAGTTGTTGCCCTTCAGCATAGAGGAGCTGGAAGGCAATTATGAAATCCCTTCTGTTGACCGAATGCTGCTTCAGGGTTTTTATCCCAGGATTTATGACATGGGCCTGAATCCGACTCAGGCGCATGGAGACTATGTGGAGACCTATCTGGAACGGGACATGCGCCTTATCATCAACATCCGCGATCTCGGCCAGTTTCAGAAGTTTCTCAAACTCTGCGCAGGAAGGGCCGGTCAGCTGCTCAATATGCAGAGCCTTGCAAATGACCTCGGGATATCCCACACAACAGTACGAAGCTGGATCACAATCCTTGAAGCAAGCTACATAATATTTATTTTGCATCCTTATTTCCGAAATGTCTCGCGCCGTCTTATCAAAGCTCCGAAGCTATATTTCTACGATGTAGGGCTTGCAAGCTACCTTCTTGGAATCGAAAATCCAGGACAGATAAGCAGGGACCCTTTACGCGGCAATCTGTTCGAAAACATGGTAATGATTGAAGCTCTGAAGTACAGGTTCAACAGGGGGCTTCGCAGTAATCTCAGTTTCTACCGCGACAGTATCGGAAACGAAGTCGATATGATCTGCGAGTATGGGCAGGATGTCTTTCCTGTCGAGATAAAGGCAGGGGCAACGGTAACAAATGATTACTTCCGGGGGTTAAAGAGTTTCGCAAAATTTCATCCCTACCTGCCCTGGGGCAGCGGGCTTGTTTATGGAGGGGACCAAGTCCAGCAGAGGAGCGACTTCAAAGTCTATCCTTCAAATATGGTCCACAATATGCTGGATAGTATTCGGGCCTGAAATGAAAGGAGGA
>JACRLQ010000006.1 GCA_016215155.1 Nitrospirota bacterium | reverse complement strand
AGGAAGACATCGCGAGGACAGAAAGTCGTTCAGCTTGACCTAACTGCCCGATAAGTTTCGCCAAGTATCATGCGGAAAAATGGACTGAGGGAGGAGTCAGGCTAATATATCGATGTCGCTTATTCGGAGTCCTTCCCTCATTCCCGATTACTAAATTCTAATGTCTGAAGTCAGACACAAAAAAATCCACAATTCATGGAAATATCACTTCCTGCTATAACTCCCTTTTATCTCGTCGATATAACGTGACGGCAGCATATAGGATGTTCTCCCGAACTTCATCCTGTAATCAACAGACGATAGGTAGAGTCCCTCCTTGGCCCTGGTACATGCCACATAAAAGAGCCGCCTCTCTTCTTCAAGCGCCGCGCCGCTCATAATAGACCTCTCGGATGGGAATATTCCCTCTTCCAGCGCAGGCAGGAAGACAATCGGCCATTCAAGCCCCTTTGCGGCGTGTATAGTCATTATCTTGACGCTTTCTTCCTGGCTGATCCTGTCCTGGTCAGAGGCAAGAAGACTGTCTTCCATAAACTCGGAGAAGAGTTTCCCCTCGGTCTCGATCGACAGGAGTACGTTGCAGAGTTCCGAGACATTTTCTATGCGGTCCTCATGATCTTCCTTATATTCCTTTTCCAGATATTCGAGGTAGTTCAGCTCCTTGATTATGCTCATCAGGACAGTGTATGGTGTTTCTTCGACAGCATCGGCGTGTCTCAACAGCATAGTTATGAGCACATCCGCACTGGACCGCTGTTTCCGGGACAGTCCGGCTTGCCGATCCCCCGCGCCGGAGTTTTGACGACCCTGTCGAAGGCTGCCCTGTCCCTGGTGTTGGCGATAAGTCTGAGGTAACAGAGCAGGTCCTTGACCTCGGCCCGTTCGTAAAACGCCAGACCCCTGACGATCTCATAGGGAATGCCGTATTGCATAAAGCTGCTTTCCAGACCTCGGGAAAGGAAACTCATGCGGATCAGGACGGCCATGTCCGAATAAGAGTGTGTTGAGATCAGATCTTTTATCTGTTCGGCAATATGCCTGTTTTCCGAGTCTTGGTCGACGGAGTCATGGTATTCCACTTCACCTTCCTCTTCCTTGTCGGTGTATAGCGTGAGTACCTTGTCCGCCCACATTCGGTCCACCCTGGCAAGTACGAGGTTGGCGACATCAAGGATCTTTTTGGTTGACCGGTAGTTCTTTTCGAGTCTCATCTCTGTGGCGCTGAACTCCCTGCCGAATTTGAGTATGTTCTCCGGGACAGCCCCCCGCCAGGTATAAATCGTCTGGAAGGGATCGCCGACCACGAAAATGTTGTTTCTGTTTTTTCGCGAAATGAGTTTAATCAGGGAGTACTGGATCTCATTGGTTTCCTGGAACTCATCCACCATGAAAAAATCGTAGCGATCCTGCCATTTTCCAAGGGTCTCGGGGTTATTTACGAATAGAGCGGTGGTGTAGTGGATCAGATCGTCATAGTCCAGCGCGTTTGACTGCTCAAGGTCCCGTTGATAGGCGTTTGCTATTTCAGCATACTGGTTTTGTGGAAAAGGCAGGGATGCTATGTATTCTACTATGTTGCCCCTGTATGTCTGCTTGGCCTTCGATATGGTCTTCTGCGCGTCATCCGCTTCTTCCTTGGGATCGATATTGAAACGCTTCAGTATGTCTTTCAGCGTTTTTTTGGTGTCTGTCTGGTCATAGATGATGAATTTCTTATCGAAATTCATCCCGAGAGAGGCAATATCTTCCCTGAGGACGCGAACGCAGAACGAATGAAAAGTGCTGACTGACCGGGGCTTTATTGCAAGCATCGTTTCGACACGGTCAGCCATTTCCTGTGCAGCCTTCTTCGTGAAGGTGATGGCGAGTATCCGGTGAGGCCTGAGACCCTTCTCTCTGATGAGATAACCGATCTTGTGCGTAAGGACCTTGGTCTTACCACTGCCCGCACCAGCCAGGAGTAATAGAGGTGAGCCGAAGTGCTCTACAGCAGCTTTCTGTTCTTGATTGAGACCCTTTAGCATTTATTGGGAAAGAATCCTTTGATGCTGTCAAGCATTCCTGGCGGACAGCTTTAACGTTGCGAAATTTCTACCGGCTTATAGAATATGCCGTACATTTGCAGGCTTTATTGTAAACCACGCATCTAAAATCCACAATGTTTAATAAAAAAATAGAACCTTATATTTGCTCTTACGCCAACGAGACCCCAGATGCCCGGGAGATTCGCAAAGTTACGGGACATACTAAACAGTTATGAAAAGTGGAAACTCGATCGGTGTACTGTGAGAAGTCATTTTGCGAAAAACATCGACGAACCCTCAAAACAAGGAAGGCCGTTGACTAAAGATTCATGGTAGACTCAAACTCGGAAAACAGCTCGGCGTTTTTCAATAAACTGAAAAAGGAACGTTTCTTTGCATTATGGGATTCAGAAATGTACGTGAAGCGGAGTACACTTCTGGGTAGCACTACAATATTCAGGATATGAAAAATCAATATAGCGTTTCTTGAAAAAAAATCGCATAGGTATGATAAAATTGGGCGAGATGAAAAAAGGTATAAAATGGATTGAAGGCAAGGTGGGATTGCCATTTAGTGATTTTGTCAATGTTGTAGTTCTTATTGTTTCCATCCTTGCGCTTTGTATCGCGGGGATTTCACTGAAGATTGCGATTTACAGTTTGAAGTCAGCCGAACAGTCAGGTATTGCTCAGCAAACAGTTTTGGAAGCCTCGCGTAAAAGTCTTGAGAGTGTAGTTGATAAAATGAATATGCAAACGCAGTTGCAGGAGCAGCAGAATAAACTATCTAAAGATATGCAGGACCAACTGTCAAAACTGCCAAAGAATCTAGATAAGTTGAACAGTGCTGTCAAAGATATGTCCGAAAATGCAAGAGTGCAAGGCGGAATTATCCGAGAGAATCTCGGTACAATGGAGAAGTCAGTAATAGATTTCAGCAAAACAATATCCGCTTCTGATAAGCACCTAAAAAGCATTCTCGAAATCGGCGATAAACAATTGGCCCTCATCAGAGAACAACAACGAAAGATTGAAGAAGATGCAAAACGTTCGCCGGATTTGGCTTATACTAATAATAAGATTTCTAAGAGTTCTAACGGTAAGATTTCAATATATCCTGGTGTAATTAATATAGGCAATAAAATGGCTGACGAAGTGATTTTGTATATCGAATTTCCCTCCGAATTAAATATAGAAACCAGATTGCCGAGCGGAACTAATCTTATACATAAGGATTATGTTCAGTTCTCTGTTTCTCTTGGAACAATCCATCCCTCGTCTGGAGGGTCGTTTACTTCCAAGAACACTCCAGTTCCAGTAATAATAGATACAACTAAGCATTCGAATAAAAAGATACCCATATATTATGTCATTGTTGATAGTGCTAATTCATACAGCGGGTCACTTATGCTTGACGTTGAATCCTTAAAAATGGATATGGGTAAAAGAGAAATAAACAAACCGTGATCTTTTTTTGTTTAAAGCAATAATCCTCGTAGTTTCATTATCCTGAAATGTGTTTGTTCATCGGCGCAACTTTCCGCCGATCACAAGCAATGCTGGATCACTTCTTTTGAGACCATTTTCTATGAAGGTTGTTCTTGGAATTTCACATCGGCAAAAGTGGACTGTAGTCCACTGGACTTAAGAATATATAGCGGACGCCACGGGGGTCCGTAAAGTTACGGGACATACTGAACAGTTATGAAAAATGGAAACCCGTGAGGAGTCCTGTGAGAAACTGATAGTGTGTCAGATCAAGGCTACAGCGCCCACTGGATTTAATAAATTCAGAACAGCAAAGGGAATCCGTCGCAGAACCTGACGGGAATAAGGAGCGCAACGGCATGAGACGCTACGCTCCTTATTACTTAATATATCACCAATGGTCCCGAGTATAGCGGGAGATAACCGGTCGGCGCGCCGTCTGCCGTATTGCCGACTATGCTGTTATTACTGGCGGACAGGACATCGCCGCCACTTATACTCACTATGCCTGTACCATTTTGGGTAACTGTGGTCCCTGACATATAAACTACTGCCAGCGAGCCCGAGGCTACTACTCCCCCGGACGTATTGCCGGAGGCAACTGACCCTGTCAGCGTGATCTCCGACGGTTGCGATGTCGACAGAGCTATATAGCCGTCACCTGCGTTGTTGTCCGCCACGCTTCTGATTATCATGACCTTGGACTTGTCTTCTACCTTTACTCCAAACTGGGTGTTATTACTGAAGTTGCTTCCGGTGACGGTTCCGGACGCAGACCCCGCAGCGCCGGGTTTCACATATAACCCTCCCAAGGCACTATCATGCACAACGGTCTTCTCAACGGCGAAGGTGGACTCCCCACCAGGCTCGAAATCAATGCCATATTGGGTAAACCCGAAAATTTTTGAATTTTCCACGCGCAGACTTTTTCCGGCAATGAACCTGATTCCGTTAAGACCTGTACCCATCCCATCGATATCCAGATTGCGCAGCACAACAGCATCAGTTGCCCCTGCATTCACAACTATACCATTAGTGCCCGCCGCGGAAATCCCCGCGATACTGCCGCCGCTGCCATCTATGGTCATGGCCTTTGTGATGGTCACCGCGCCGAACCCTCCCGGATCCAGCACGTTAATTTCACCTTTTGCGGCCGTCTTGCTGATCGCACCCGCAAAGGTCTTGCATGGTGCCGTGCGGCTGCAGGGGTTAGCGTCGTCCCCCACTCCCGAAATCCAGGTCCGGGTAGCCTGTGCATCGGCGCCGGTGGCGCCTACCAGTACAAAAAACAAAACCGTCGTTATCCATCCTGTTAACTTGCGCATCATAATCCTCCTTTTTCGGCAGCCTGGGCGCGGATATTTATAGTGCCTGGCGGATAAACACAATTGAGCAAGGAAGGGGCACAAAAACCTCCGTCACCTTATTGTAGCACCACAACCGACAGAACTAAATTTTATCTGCCGGGCGGGGCCTTCTTCAGGCCTCTGATTTGTGAGCCTGCTGCCAATCCTTGCTTTTGAAACCAGCCCGTCTCCATCTCCAGGGCATACCGGACCGGCCTGGCGGCGCAATGATGGAGCCCGGTGTCAGGCTGCATATCCTCTATATTGATGATCGTCCCTGCGTCGTCAAGGAAAGCAACGCTAAGGGGGATGTGCGTATCACGCATCCACATACAATGGCGGCGCGCCTCCGGAAAGACGAAAAGCATACCGTGATCAACAGGCAGGGAGCGCCGGTTCGTAAGGCCGATATCCCGCGTTTCGAGGGTCGCCGCCACTTCCGCCGTTATGAGATGTCCGCCGGTTTTCAGCTGAACAACGGGCAAAGCAGAATTCATCGCCTCTGTTAAGCAGGGCACTGCCATGCAAAGAACCGCAAGCCATAGGTGCATCATCCTTCTCCTGTCATAGTATGAAATGCTGTCACATATCATCTCATGAACAAACCTCTTTCCTGACCCTCCCTTGTCCGTGATATCGGTCAGCGCCTGTTTCCTGATCCCCTCTATGAATTCAAGGTAACCGCTGATTTCAGCGCCGTACTGCTTCTCCAGCTCTTTTCTGATGGTTTTTGAGAGGGCAGGACTCACTCCGCCGGTGGAAATCGCAATAGTAAGAGGTCCTTTGCTTATCACCGAGGGCATAATAAAATTACACAGCTCCGGCACATCGACGACATTTACCAGACCCGTGGCGTCTCCGGAGACCTGTCTGTTTACATCGGGCGAGCCGGTTGCGGCTATGACAATAAAGGCGTCCCTGATATCGGCTTTGCGGTATTTTCTCGGCAGATGACGGATGCTTCGATCCGCCTTTAGGCCGGCCAGCCTTTCGGTCAGACCAGGGCTCACCACAGTAACGATTGCTCCGGACTTAAGAAGGGCAATGGTCTTTCTTTCCGCAACGGGGCCGCCGCCTATGACGACCGCCCTTTTCGACTCGATATTTAGAAAAACCGGATAATATTTCACGTGGGACGGGGCTGGTCCCCCTTATTTTTTGTCGGCTTTTATGGAGGCCAGTTCTTTTTTTGCCTCGGGCGCCACCGGACTGTTAGGATATTTTTCGATAAGGCGGTTCAGGACTTCCTCCGACTTCTCCTTCTGCCCCGTTTTTCTGTAGGAAATTCCGAGGTTCAGTGATACCCGCTCATGTTTTTTGTAGTCAGGATAGTGCCTGAGCAGCCCCTCGAACCGCTCTGCCGCCGCGCTATAGTTGCCCTTCTTCATGTAGAACTCGCCCACCATGAACTCATAATCGGCCATGGTATTGCGGCATTTCTCGATCCTCAGGTCTATAATTTCCTTATAGGGATTTCTGGGGAATTCGGTCTTCAGCTTTTGGAATTCCGCCAGCGCCCTGGCGGCGTCGCCATATCCGCGCTCGTGGCTTTCGATCTGATTAAAATAGACCATCGCAATCTGGTACTGGGCATAGGCCGCGTGCCTGTGGTCAGGGTACATCTCGAGGAACCTTCTGAACTCCGCTATGGCAAGGTCGGGCTCTTCCTCCCTAAGGTATGAATCGGCAATCCTCAGCTGGGCCAGGGGGGCGATTTTTTTTGTGAGGTCCCTGTTTTTGATCTCAAGGAGCGTGTTGCGGGCTGCTGCATACTCCTTGTCGTCTATCAGTTTGTTGGCTTCCGCAAAGGATTTTTCAGCGTCAAAATCCGCCGCTGGTTTGACCGCGACCGGCTTGGCCGCACAGGACGCCAGGAGTATCGTCAACGCATACAAGATAAATATTAAAGCTGATTTTTTCATCTTTTATTAAAACGGTTACGATTTAAACAAGTCAAGCGGGCGGTTCACCGTCTCCCGGTCTGAGGGGCGCACTCGCGGTCTCGGAATAGGCGGTGACCCTGTTTCGTCCCCTCTCTTTGGACGAATACAATCCGAGGTCGGCATTCCTTATCAGGGTCTCGTCAGAGACCGCGTCGTCCGGGAACGTGGCATGCCCGATGCTTATGGTAACAGTCTTCTGTCTTCCTTCGGCCAGGTTCATGCCGCTGCTGCTTATGCTCATCCTCATTCGTTCGGCTATTATATGGGCCTGCGGACCTGTAGCCTCGGGAAGGATGACGGCGAATTCCTCCCCCCCGTACCTCGCGCCAAAATCGGTGCTTCTGATATTTTTATTTATAATCCCCGCTACGGTTTTAAGGGCATGGTCGCCTTCCTGATGACCGTGCGCGTCATTGAAAGCCTTGAAGTGGTCGATGTCTATCATCAGGAGCGAGACCGACCTGCCGTATCTCTCCGCCCGCCGGATCTCCTCCTGAAGCTTCTTTCTGAAGATCCGGTGGTTATTAAGCCCCGTAAGGCCGTCGGTAGTCGCATAATGCATGATCTCCTGCTGCAGGGTCACCGCCTGAAATGCCTGGAAGGAAAAAGTAAACAGCACGTCTTCATCGTCTTTTGAGAACCCTCCCTCCTTGTTCACAATTACTATCAGGCCGAGTATGTTTTTGTCATGGGAGACAAGCGGTACGGCAAGAAGGTTCCTCATCTCCAGATGCGACACGGGTGTCTCCCCCAGCGGTGTATTGATTCTGAGGGGGGTCAACGTCTTAATGACGTTGAAAAAAACACCTTTTACCATGGTGCGCGCACAGTCCAGGGTGGAGGTCTCTTCGAAGGTGTTCGCAAAAATCTTCATCTCGGGCTCAAGGTTGTCCCTGAGTTCCATGATGAAGATGCTGCTGTGCTCGGCCTGTAACAGGTCCCTTGTCCTGGCCAGGAAGACCCTCAGGACCTCATTGATATCAACCCCCGAGGCGATGATCCCCATCAGTTCGTTGAGCAGTTTCTGTTCCCTTACAACCGCCTGTTCGCTGTTGACGACCTGCTCGAGTTTATCGATCTTTTCTTTAATGGCGTCAGCCATCAGGTTTATACTTTTTGAAAGACCGCCGAATTCGTCGTCGGATGTTACCGGCCCCCTTTTGCTTATATCTCCCCTGGCTATGTCGTTGCTGATTTTTTCGATCTCCCTTATCGGCGCCAGGACAATCCTTGTGAAAAAGATCCGCGCCGCCAGCACGCAGATGATCATTATCATGGATAAGACCGCAAGGAGGCCCATGGCCCTGGTCCTCGCGGCCTTTGCCCTGCCGGACATCCCCGTGACTTTTTTCAGGTCCTCTTTCCAGTGAGTGTCGGTCTCCTGAAGGATCTTTTCGATATAATCAACTCTTAGACCGCCATATGCCTGTTTGTCCTCAGCGCTTATCCCGTCCTTTTTTTTGATCAGCCGCATAAGCAGCGCCGAGAATTCGGGCAGGCCGTCATTGGCAAACCTGATCAGCTTCAGTTCCTCCTCGTCGAGCTTCATGGCGGATGCCAGACCCAACGCCTGTTCATACGCCGTAAGATCTCTCATTATCGCATTGGAATAATCGTCGCCCTGCCTCACATGCAGGTAATGTTCCGTATTGTGCTGAAGGTCGGTCAGCTTCTGTCTGACCCTGGTGAGGTAATCAAATTCATTCGAGACATCGAACAGATTCGAGGTCTCGTCGCTGATGGCCCTTATCGCCCTGTATGATACAAGTATCGCGATTATGAACAGGACCGTTATGAAGGCGGTATAGATATCAAATTTTCTTGAGATTTTCATGGCGCGGTCATAATAAATTAAGGGTCTCGTAAGCTTTCCTTGATGAAATTGCCCAGCAGTATGTCATCCAGTAAAATATAACATATCGGCGTTTCGGCTTTCTCAAAAAAATTGCCCCCGGGCAGGGCTTGCCAAAGCAAGTTGGGGGGTGTTATGTTAACCGGTGAATCTTTTAAAGTTTCAAAGACCCTCAAGGTATATCAACGGCGAGATCAATTCAATCCACAAGAAGGCCCCTGTAAAGGTCGCCCTCGCGTTCCCTGATGTCTATGAGGTCGGCATGTCGCATCTGGGGCTGAAGGTCCTCTACAAAATAATCAACGATATGCCGCGGGCCTCCGCTGAGCGGTTCTTCTCACCGTGGGTTGACATGGGCGACGCCATGAAAAAAGACGGGGCCCTCCTTTCGTCTCTCGAATCCGGCAGGCCTTTAAAGGAGTTCGACATCGTCGGGTTCAGCCTGCAGTACGAGCTTGCGTATACGACCGTACTCGATATGCTGAGCCTGGGGGGGGTCCCGCTGAGGAGTGAGGTCCGGCTTGACAAAAAAAATCTGCCCCTGGTCATTGCCGGCGGGCCCGGCGCCCTGAACCCCTACCCGATGTCCGCGTTCATCGATGCCTTTTTGGTAGGGGACGGCGAGGACGCGGTCAAGGAGATAGTCGAGACTTATGACCGGTGGAAAGAGGGCGGCGGGACCGACAAGTCAGTGTTGTTGAAGGAGCTCTCGGGCATAGAGGGTGTGTATGTTTCTTCTTTGGGCAGGGGCCAGAGAGTAAAACGAAGGACGATCAGCTCTCTTGAAGAGGCCCCCTTCCCGGTGAGTCCGGTCCTGCCCTTTACGAATATAATACATGACAGGGTCAACATCGAGATATCACGCGGCTGTTCGATGGGCTGCCGGTTCTGTCAGGCAGGGATGACCTACCGCCCTGTGCGCGAGCGTTCGGTCGCAAAGATACTTGAGCTTGCCGAGGCCTCCCTCAGAAACACCGGTTATGACGATATATCTTTTACGTCCTTAAGTTCAGGGGATTATTCGTGTCTTCCGGAACTGATGAACGAATTCAACCGCCGGTTCAGCGGCAGGCGGATCGCGATGTCGCTTCCTTCGCTGAGGGTCGGGTCGGTGACCTCCGGCATGCTCAAAGAGATACGCGCCGTAAGAAAGACCGGCTTTACGATAGCCCCGGAGGCCGGCACCGACCGGCTCCGCTCCGTAATCAATAAAGACTTTACCGAAGAGACATACCTCAATGCCCTGGAGATTCTTTTTAAGGAGGGCTGGACAAACCTTAAGCTTTATTTCATGACCGGGCTGCCCACCGAAACCGATGAAGATATATCTGCAATCCCTGAAATGGCGTACCGGGCCATCGGTATCTCGAAGAGGCTGACAAGGAGGACCCCCACGATAAGCGCCGGGGTCTCGTCGTTCATCCCCAAACCTCACACGCCATTTCAGTGGTTCGGGCAGAATGACATTGAGCTTCTAAGGGAAAAAAATGCCTATCTTAAGAAGGCCTTTCTGAGGAAGGGAATAAAATTCAAGGGGCATAATGAAGAAATGTCTCTGCTTGAGGCGGTGTTTTCACGAGGTGACGAGTCACTTGCGCCGCTCATAGAAGCGGCCTGGTCGGAGGGCTGCAGGCTGGACGCCTGGACCGAGCATTTCGATCCCGGCAGATGGAAAAAGGCGGCTGAGATTTCAGGGGTGGACGCCTTCGCCTTCGCCCAAAGGACTTACGATAAAGACGCGGTCCTGCCGTGGGACAATATCGATACCGGGGTAACAAAGGAGTTCCTCTGGAGGGAATACCAAAACGCGGTCAGCGGGACTTTCACAAGCGATTGCAGAAAAACATGTCATGCCTGCGGGCTTAAATGTGATCAGCGTACCATTTGCGGCCCTATCGCGGCCGGCCCTGAGGCCGGCACGCATAACACCGTTATCAGGCCCGACGAGTCAACTGTTAAATCCCTGCATCTGCGACTTCAGTATTCGAAGACCGGCAAGGCGAGGTTTCTTTCCCACCTCGAGCTCTCCGCGTCAATAATCCGCGCTATGAAGAGGGCGGAATTTCCTCTTAAGTATTCGTCAGGTTTTCACCCCGCTCCCAGGATCTCGTTCGGTCCCGCCCTCGGGGTGGGCATCTCGGGTCTGGATGAATACCTGGACCTTGAGGTCCTTGGCCCTTTTGACCCCGAAGAAGGCCGGTCGTCATTAAATGGCAGGCTTCCGGAGGGCATCAGGGTGATAAGGATGGTCCTGCTGCCGGGCGGTGAAAAGTCGCTTAATAGTTTTATAATAAGACATATATATGAAATCAGCTGCGGCTCACCGGTTTCCGCGGACGCATTTCTCGGCAGAGAGACCGCTATTGTCCGGAGGGAAAAGGGCCCGGTCGATATAAAAGAGATGGTCGAATCGCTTGAAAGGATGGATGAGATGACATTCAGGATTACAGTGAAAGACTGCGGGGAGACCAGGGTCAGACTTACGGAAATTATTCCGGAGGTCTTCGGCATCGAGCCGTCGGAGTGCGGAATCATCCGCGTCGAGGTATCGGGCTGGGCTGGACGCTGGGCCGGTCCGCTGGAGGTCTTCGGATAATGGGCAGCGACATCCTTATAAATGTGACACGGGAAGAAACCAGGGTCGGTCTGCTCGAAGGCGGCCAGGTGGTGGAGTTCTATGTGGAGAGAAAAAGAGACGCAAGCCTGGTGGGGAATATCTATAAGGGCAAGGTCGTCAAGATACTCCCGGGCATGCAGTCCGCGTTTGTGGACATCGGACTCGAAAAGGCGGCCTTTTTATACGTAGCGGACATAAAGTCGGACACTGACGAATACGCGCCGCTTTTTGAGGATGAGGAAAAAGAGACCCCGATAGAGTTGATATCAGGCAGGGGGAGGTGCGACGCCACTATTGAGGACCTTATCCAGGAAGGCCAGGAACTGCTGGTGCAGGTCTCCAAGGACCCCATCGGAAGCAAAGGCGCACGGGTGACCTCCTATATAACGTTGCCCGGAAGATATCTTGTGCTGATGCCGGACGTGGAACACATCGGGATATCGAGAAGGATATCGAACGACGAGGAGCGCGCAAGGCTCAAAAACATGGTCATCAGCGTCAAGCCGGAGGGGTACGGCCTGATAATAAGGACGGCCAGCGAGGAGGCCACGGAAGAGGACATAAGAAAGGACCTCGAATTCCTCCTTCTTTTATGGAAGAACATCCAGGGCAAGAAGGAAAAGACACCCGCCAGGGGGCTGCTCTACAGCGACCTGGACCTGGTATTCCGGAGCGTACGCGACCTGATGGGCCAGGATGTCGAGAGGCTTATCATCGACTCTCCCGATGAATACGAGCGTATCATAGAATTCGTGACCACGTACTTTCCCAAACTTCTGAACAAGATAGAGCTTTACGAGGACACCGAGCCGATCTTCGACGCCTTTGGTATTGAGCTTGACATATCGAGGGCGATCGGCCGAAAGGTGTGGCTTAAGTCCGGAGGCTACATCGTTGTTGACCATACCGAGGCGATGACCGTGATCGACGTAAACACCGGAAAATTTGTCGGCAAAGAGGGGCTCGAAGACACGATTCTCAAGACCAACCTCGAGGCGGTCAAGGAAATCGCCTACCAGATAAGGCTCAGGAACCTGGGCGGCATAATCATTATCGACTTCATCGACATGGACAAACCTGAAAACAGGGACAAGCTATTCAATGCCTTCTCCGAGGCGATGAAGAAGGACAGGGCGAAAAACACGATCTTCCATGTCTCGGAGCTCGGGCTGATACAGATGACCAGAAAACGGGTCAGGGAAAGCCTCGGCCGCACGCTGAGCACTACCTGCCCCTACTGCGAGGGCAAGGGGTTTGTAAAATCGCCCGAGACGCTCTGCTATGAAATACTGAGGACGATCAAGAAACTTGCCAGGCACGGCAGTGAAAAGATAATCATTACGGCGCATCCGATTGTGGCCGAGATGCTCTCCGACGAGGAGATGCTCGGCATCGAGGACGTTGAAGGACAGTACGGAGTGAAGGTCATCATGCGGGCGGACACGAAGATGCACCAGGAAAACTACGAGGTAAGCTCCCTGTGAGCCCCGACTCCGCCGGACCAAAATTCATATCGCTCCTTTCATGCCTGAAAGAGGCCGGAGACGGCCTGCTTGCGTTTTCCGGAGGGGTTGACAGCGCCTTTCTTCTGAAGGCGATGCAGGTTGCCGGGATTCGGACACTTGCCGTCACGGCTGTTTCCGATACAATGCCTGCATGGGACTTTGATAATGCCGTGGACATCGCAAACGGTGCAGGGGTCGAGCATATGATTATAAGGACGGACGAGCTTTCGAAAGAAGAATTCGCAAGGAACGCCCCTGATCGCTGCTTTTTCTGTAAGGACGAACTCTTTGGACGGTTAAGGCAGATCGCGGGAGAACGCGGGCTGTGCAATGTCTTTGACGGTTCGAATGCCGATGACCTTAAAGATTACAGGCCGGGCAGAAGGGCGGCCTCCCTTCATCAGGTAAGGAGCCCTCTGGCCGAATGCGGGTTTTCAAAAAACGAGATAAGGGATAAGTCGAAGGAACTGGGGCTCTCCACATGGGACAGGCCGTCCTCCCCATGTTTGTCCTCCAGGTTTCCTTACGGAAGGAGAATAACCCCTGACCTCCTCAAAAAGGTGGAGGCCTCGGAGGCGTTTTTAAGGACCCTCGGGTTAAAGGAAGTGAGGGTGAGGGACTGCGGGGACACCGCCCGCATAGAGGTCGGCGAGTCCGAGATTTCAATTTTTATGGATGCCGAAGCCAGGCGGGTTGTGAGCGGCAGGTTAAAGTCCCTGGGCTATAGCTTCATATCTCTTGACCTTGACGGTTACAAAAGCGGCAGCTTAAACAGGGTGCTCGCCGGCCATAACAACTGAGCTGACTTCCATTTTTATGGATATTATGTACTGACTCATATTTGTCTTCGCCTTTATCTGTCATTCCCGTGCTTAAGGCACCTACTGTTGGCGAAGGCGGGAATCCAATTTAAGCCAAAATGGATGCCCGACTAAGAAATTCGGGCATGACGAGCAGTGAATATTATTTTGAGACCGTTATTAAATGGACCCCGATAAACAAAAACAGCAATATGATCATCTCAAAGGGCTCGACAGATGCGTGCGGTGCGGCAGGTGCAAGGCCCTTTGTCCCACACATGGCGCAGACCCTGTGGAGGCGATGTCCGCCAGGGGCAGGATTGCCCTGCTCCAGGGCCTGGCAAAAGAAAAGATCAGGCCCTCGGGGCTTTTAAACAGCCATATATACAGCTGCATCCTCTGCAGCGCCTGCTCCGGGACCTGCCCGCTTGGAATAGATATCCCCGAGGCAATATATCAGGGAAGGGCATTGCTGAGGGGCTCGGACGGAAAAAGGACCCCTCTCAGATACCTTACCAGGCTGTCGATCAAGTGGCCGGATATCGCCTTCAGGATAGCCCGCATGGGCCGGCACAATCTCCTGCCTTTTCTTGTCAGGCGCGGACTCATCCCCGAGCTCCCCGAAATCCCGGAGGTCCCTCTCAGAAAGACGGACCAGGTATTTAAGACCCATAAAAAAAAGAGGGGGAGGGTCGCGGTCTTTACCGGGTGCAGCGTAAATTACCTTTTTCCCCATTTTGGGGAATCGCTTCTGAACGTCCTCCATAAGCTCAATTATGAGGTCGTTCTTCCGAAAGGGGAGACCTGCTGCGGCAACCCTTTGAGGACACTGGGGCTGGAGGACGAGGCGGTGGAACAGGCAAAAAAAAACCACAGGGTCTTCAGCCGTCTTAAGGTGGACGCGATATTGAGTCTTTGCCCCACCTGCACGACAACGATAAAAAACGACTACCCCAAAATGATCGGCAAGGGGCTGGACAAGGCCATGGACATCTCTGCTTTTTTTAGCGACAAGCTTGAGCCTCTGCCCCGGACTGACAATAGCGCCGTCTATCATGACCCCTGTCACCTTCAATACATGCTCGGGATCAAAAATGAACCCCGTCAAATAATAAAAAACGCCGGTGTGAAACTTATCGAAACGGATGATCCCGGCTGCTGCGGGTTCGGCGGGCTGTACTGCATGTCGAACAAAGAGACGGCGGGAGATCTGATGCAAAGGCGGGCCAGGGATTTTACAGGGTCCGGGGCCGATACCCTGGTCACCTCATGCCCGGGCTGTGTCATTCAGCTGAGCAGGGGCATAAAGGACAGGCCTGTAATCCATCTCATCGAGCTTATCGAGGAAGCTTATTGCTTCAGGGGCGAGGCGCAGGAGAGGCTCTTCTGAATTGTTATATGCGTTTTTAAAATGTTATTCTTTTTAAAGCTTTTGCAAAAGTCTTTTCCGTCATTTTCGAGGTAGTAACCGGGAACCATTTTTGCAATTAATTATTAATCAGCTCAGGCGTCGGCAGTATCGCCGGCGCGACTGAAGAAATAGACAGGTGATAAAATGTTACATCTAAAAAGACAGCTGCCATACAGACCTACAGAGAGAATGAATGTCGTAAGTTACCCGATAAGGGACATTGTCATGGAGGCCAAGCGCGAAGAGGCCAAGGGCAAGAAGATGATATACCTTAATATCGGAGACCCGCCCCAGTACGGCTTCGAGCCCTTCCAGGTCATTAAAGAACAGGTAAAAATGGCGCTCGATGAGCAGTGGAAGGGCTATGCCCCCTCCGAAGGCGATGAAAAGTTAAGAAAGACCGTCGCGAAGATCGAGAAGTGTAAGCCTGACGACGTCTTCGCTGTCGCCGGTCTGACCGAGGGGATAGACTTCTTCTTCCATTCATTCATAGGTTTTGGCGAGAAGGTGCTTCTTCCAAACCCTGTATACCCACTTTATCTCAGCAAGGCCAAGCAGTTCGAGGGTGAAAGCGTTTTTTACAGGCACGACCCTGAAGGACAGATAGATATAGCTCACCTCGCGAGGAAGATCGAGGGGGCAAAGGCGATGGTGATCATTAACCCCAATAACCCGCTCGGGGCCGTATATTCGGAAAAAAACCTTGAAGAAGTCGTCAAGCTCTGCGCTGAGTATGATGTCCCGATATTTTATGACGGCTCATACGACCAGCTGATTCTCGAAGGCAAACAGATAGACTTCAGAAAGATCGCCCGCAACAAGATACCTTTCATCTATGGGAGCTCATTGTCGAAGGACTTCAGCTATACCGGGGCGCGCATCGGATGGGTGGCCTTCCATGGTGACAGATGGACGGAGGTCAAAAACGCTTTTTTTCTGCTTTGTAACCAGCGTCTTTCCGTAAACTGGGAGTTCCAGAGAGCTGCGGCCGCCGCGCTCGTGGATCCGTCCTTCCCCTCGTATGTGGCAAACATAAGGACGAAGCTGGTCGAGCGGAGGGACACCTTTGTAAGGATGGCGGGGAAACTCCCCCTTTCTTTCCCGATACCAAAGGGCGCCTTTTACGCGTTCATGAAACTGGAGACCGACAAATGGAAGAAAGACCTCGAATTCGTCAGGGCCGCGCTTCATGCCGGTGTTGTATTCGTCCCTGGCTCGGGCTTCGGCAGACAGGAAGACGGGGTTTACTTC
>JACRLQ010000004.1 GCA_016215155.1 Nitrospirota bacterium | reverse complement strand
TGGGTATGTTCACCCCCGATAATAACTGCCCGGCCATAATCCTGAAGCGCGCCGGCCAGGATCTCCGAGGCCGAGGCGCTGAACTTGTTCACAAGGACCGTGACAGGTCCGCTATAGGCTATAGTTGGGTCATCGTCGTACATGACCGACACCTTCTCATCGCTCGTCTTTACCTGCACGACCGGTCCGCCTTTAAGGAAGAGCCCGGCGATTCTGACCGCATCGGTGAGGGCCCCGCCGCCGTTGTTCCGAAGGTCCAGTATAAGGCCGCTTATCTTTTCAGACTCGAAGCTCTTAAGTTCTTTCCTGACATCGCTCGTCACATTCCGTCCGCCGCCGCCGAAGCGGGTGCTTTCAAAATCCCTGTAAAACGTCGGGATCTTCAAATACCCGTATGATCTGCCGGTCTTTTCGTCCTTAAGTATTGTGCCCTTGGCAAAGCCCTCTTCGAGCTGTACGACATCGCGGACGATTGTTATTTTGCTGAGCATACCGGAGGGTTTTTTTACGGTCAGGGTCACCTCGGTGCCCTTTTTACCTCTGATAATCTTTATGGCGTCGCGCAGTATGAGGTCGGTAATATCTATCGGTTCGCCGCTGCCTTCCCCGACCTTAAGGATAACGTCTTCAGGCTGCAGCTCACCCTGCCTGTATGCCGGGCCTCCAGGGACGATACTTACGATTTTCACGTAACCTTCGTCCTCTTTTAATGTGGCGCCGATCCCCTCAAGAGAACCCTTCATACCTATGTCGAAGTCTTCCTTGTCCACGGGAGGCATGAAATTGGTATGCGGGTCGAAGGACCGGGCAATCGACTCGAAGTAGATATCATAGCGCTCCCTGGGGTTTTCCTGATGGCCCCTCTGGAAGGTCGTTTCATAGTTTTTCAGGATCTTCTTCCTGGCCGCCGTCAGGATCTCACCGGGTTCCTTCTTTTGTTTGTCGGCCTTGGCGGACTTATCCTTAAGGTCATGCTCGGTCTCAGAGGTCCGGGCCTTTCCTTCGTCCTCAACCATGCTCAGGTAGCGGTAAAGCACCTGGTATTTAAGGGCCTTTCTCCAGCGTTCCTTCAGCTCGTCAGCCGTGCCGCAGAAATCAATTTTTTCAGGGTCGGTCTCAATCGTTTCGTCCGAGGAAAAATCCGGGTTTTCGGAAAGGGCCTCCCTGATAATAAGCTCGGCCTCGTGTGTTCTTTTTGCCAGGATCCCGCCCGCTATCTCGGGCAGATGGACGGAACTGTTCATTATCTCGTCGTCCATTCTGTCCATGTAGCCCTTGAGGAGCTCCACGTCCTCTTTAAGGAGGTATCTTTTCTGCGGATCGATCACTTTAAGATAAAGGCCGAAGGCGGCCCTTGAGAGGTTGTCGTCGAACTGTTTTTTGGTAAAGTGATGCCGGGCAAGGTTCGTCCTGAGGACATATGAAATAAGAGTCGCCCTTTTGGCCTCGATCTTCGCGGGATCGTCATTGCCCTGCGACGGGGTGAGCCTGAACGACAGGCTTAAGAGAATTATAATGAGGAGAATTTTTCTCAATGTGGAGTACCGCATTTTTTATGATAACTATAACGTGAAATCTTTATCAACACGGCCTCTAAACTGACTGACGGCTCTAACCGAAAATATGGGAGTTTTCCAACATCCTATTGGTGCGAACATCTTCCCCCATGGTCTTTGACAATCACCGTGAATATTGCGTATCATTAAATGTAAGTAACCGCTAACATAAATGAAATGGCAAGAAATACTCGTGATAAGATCCTCGACGCCGGACTGAAGCTGTTTTCAACCAGGGGTTATCTCGGCGCAACGACAAAGGAAATAGCGAAGGCGGCCGGTGTGGCGGAACTGACCCTCTTCAGGCATTTCTCCTCCAAAGAACTGCTCTTTGAAGAAGTCCTCGTGCGTGATTCGTTTCTTGCCGTGCTTAAAGAACTCATGCCAGGGATAACCGGAATGCCGTATGAAAAGGCGATGGTCGAGATCGCCAGGAAACTTCTGTCGACACTCGCGGCAAGGAGAGATATGATAAGAATAATGCACGCCGAGATCGGACGGTATCCCGATAAGGTGCAGAAGGTCTATCATGGCTTCATCGACCAGATGACCGGCATGCTTGCGTCATATTTTGACTCTCTTATCAAGAGCGGGACCCTTAGGCAATTCGACGTCGAATTCGGCGCAAGGGCCTTCTTCGGCATGTTTTTTTCATACTTTAATGCGCAGGAATTTCTTATGAGAAATAAATACAGGGCTACGGACCCCGAGCAGGCGATATGCGAATTTGTAAAAATATTTGTTCATGGTACTCTTGTAAGAGGCGTTGAAGAAACGGAGGCTTAAGTGAAACGGATCATTGTCGTACTGATAATTCTTGCCGTGGCTGCCGCAGGCGGCTATTACTTCTGGAAGAAGGACAATAGTCGTCCAAAGTTTAAAACGGAGAAGGTGGAAAAGGGAGACATCGTCGAGTCCGTGACCGCGACCGGCACGGTAAACGCCGTGACTACGGTTTTGGTCGGCACTCAGGTCTCGGGGACCGTAAAACAGATCCATGCCGACTTCAATTCGGCCGTAAAAAAAGGACAGCTGATCGCCGAGATCGACCCTGCGACTTTTGAGGCCCAGGTGGACCAGGCAAGGGCCAATAAACTTAACGCCAGGGCGAATTTCGATAAGGCCCAGGCGGCCCTGACCGACTCCAGGAGGACGATGACCAGGAACAGGGAGCTCTTTGAAAAGGGGTATATATCGAGGAATGAACTCGATACCGCGGAGACGAACTTCGAGTCCTCCCAGGCGCAGGTCTCCGGGGCCGGTGCGCTGATAGCCCAGGCGGAGGCGGCGCTCAAAATCGCGGAGACAAACCTTAAGTACACCAGGATAGTGTCCCCGGTTGACGGCACCGTCATATCCCGGAATGTGGACATAGGCCAGACCGTGGCGGCAAGTTTCCAGACGCCGACGCTCTTCAGCATCGCCCAGGACCTTGCCAAGATGCAGATCGATGCAAATGTGGACGAGTCCGACATAGGAAAAATAACCCTGGGGCAGGCGGTCGAGTTTACCGTGGACGCGTATCCCGACGTGACCTTCAAAGGGGCCGTGGCACAGATAAGAAACGCGCCCATTAATGTGCAGAATGTCGTCACGTACGATGTCGTGCTCAAGGTGGACAATACGGGACTCAGGCTTAAGCCCGGCATGACGGCGAATGTGTCGATCATACTTTCAGTGAAGAAGGACGTCCTTAAGATCCCCAATGCCGCGCTCAGGTTCAGGCCGTCTGACAAGGACAGATCGAAGACGGCGGCGGGCAGAAAGGGGCAGGCGGTCTATATTGTCGAAAATGAGAAGCCCAAACGGGTCCCTGTTACCGCCGGATCGAGCGACGGGAATTTTACCGAGATAGTCTCTGAAGAGATCAAAGAGGGCCAGGAGGTCATCATCGAGGAGACCGGAAGCAGTTCGGGCAAGGCGAGGCAATCGGGGCCGCCAAGGATGATGTAACATGCCGATTATAGAGGTCAATGATATCTGCAAGACCTACCATATGGGAGATATTGATCTCAATGCCATCTGCAAGGTCTCTCTCGATATGGAAAAGGGTGAGTTTGTGGCCGTGATGGGCCCGTCGGGGTCAGGCAAATCGACCTTCATGAATATCCTGGGCTGTCTCGACAAGCCGACCGCCGGCACATACCGTCTCGACGGGGAGCAGATCGCCGATCTTTCAAGGGATGAACTTGCCGCGATAAGGAACCGGAAGATCGGCTTCGTCTTCCAGGGGTTCAATCTGCTTCCGAGGACCTCGGCCCTTGAAAACGTCGAACTGCCGATGCTGTATGCCGGGATAAGCGCCCCGGACAGAAGGCAGAAGGCGAGGGAGGCGCTCCGGAGCGTCGGGCTTGAGGGCAGGGAACAAAACCACCCGAACCAGCTCTCCGGAGGACAGCAGCAGAGGGTCGCGATAGCCAGGGCACTGGTCAATGACGCCCCCATAATACTGGCCGATGAACCTACCGGCAATCTGGACACCAAAACCAGCATGGAGATCATGGAACTCTTCGTAAAGCTCAACAATGAATCGAATATCACGGTCATCCTCGTCACCCACGAAAATGACATCGCGGCGTACAGCCGCAGGGTCATAAGGTTCGTTGACGGGCTGGTAGTGAGCGACGTGAAACAGCAGCAGAGACGATGATAAGTATCTCCTCCACCTTCAAACTCTCGTTCAGGGCGCTCCGCGTCAATAAGATGCGTTCCGCCCTCACGATGCTCGGGATAATCATAGGCGTCGGCGCGGTTATCGCGATGCTCGCGGTCGGCACCGGGGCCAGTTCCCAGATTTCAGAACAGATCTCAAAGATGGGAAGCAACATGATCATGATAGTCCCCGGCACGACAACCGCGGGAGGGGTGAGGATGGGGGCCGGCACTCAGTCCACCCTGACGATGGCCGACGCCGAAGCAATCCAGAAGGAGTGCTCGGCGGTTTCCGATGTCGCGCCTGTGCATAGCGGCGTGGCGCAGGTTGTCTCAGGGCACCTGAACTGGTCCACAGGCATTACAGGCACCACTCAAAGCATGCTTAACGTCAGGGACTGGCCGCTGTCATCCGGCAGGCCTTTTACGCAGCAGGATGTAAGGAGCGCTACGAAGGTCTGCCTCTTGGGCCAGACGGTCGTAGACAACCTGTTTGGCGGCGCCGATCCTCTTGGGCAGATCGTGAGGATCAAAAAGATACCTTTTACTGTTATCGGCGTGCTCGGCCCGAAGGGGCAGTCCCCAAACGGACAGGACCAGGACGACACGATCTATGTGCCCATAACTACCGCCCAGAAGAAGCTCTTCGGGACGACGTTTCCGGGGATGGTCAGGGTTATCATGGTAAAGGCAAACAGCAGCGAGGAACTCTCCACGGCGGAACGACAGATCAATGATCTCCTGAGGCAGCGCCACAGGATATCGAACAAACAGGACCCCGACTTCTCGGTCAGAAACCTGACCCAGATGATGCAGGCCGCGGAACAGTCCTCAAGGGTGATGACACTTCTCCTTGGCGCGATAGCCTCCGTATCTCTGCTTGTAGGCGGCATAGGTATCATGAACATAATGCTTGTCTCGGTCACCGAGCGGACAAGGGAGATAGGCATACGTATGGCTATAGGAGCGAAGACCTGGGACATACGCCTCCAGTTTATCATCGAGGCCCTGACGCTGTCGATGATAGGAGGGACCGCAGGGATCATAATCGGCCTCGGGGGCTCCCACATACTTTCGATCCTCGCGGGATGGCCGACCATAGTCTCCATCCCGTCGGTGATGTTGTCGTTCGGTTTTTCCGCCCTGATAGGGATATTCTTCGGGTATTTCCCGGCTTACAAGGCGTCTCTTTTAGATCCTATAGACGCGTTGAGATATGAATAGAGACAGGATATTTCTCATCCTTGCGCAATGTATATCGGCCGTCTGGCTTTTATATGCCGGCGCCGCGTCTGCCTTTGAACTCACACTGGCGGAAGGGCTGAAGCGCGCGGCTGAAAACAGCCGTCTCATAAAGATCGCCGAGCGGGATGAAGAAATTGCCCTTACCGACACTCTTAAAGAAAAATCCAGGATGCTGCCTGCAGTCAGCGCGTCGGCGGCGGGGACCGCGCTTTCACAACGGCCCGGGGCCATCTTTGGGACTGCGTCAGTGCCGCTTTCACAGAGGGACTTTCTTTCTTACAGCATAAGCGTTCAGCAGACGCTTTATGACTTCAGGGGCAACGCCTCGAGGTACGAGGCCAGCAGGATAAGGATGGGGGCCAGGGGGCTCGACAGGGTCAGGGTCAGAAACCTGGTGGCGGTCGATTTTGCGCTCACCTATCTGGACCTTCTTGAATCCCAGAAGATGGTGGCGCTCTCGAAGCTGGAGATCGAGAGGCTTGAGTCCCACTCGAGGGACGCCCACGCGCTGCTGGACGAAGGAGTGGCGACCAGAAACGATCTGCTGCAGGCGGAGGTGAGACTGGCCGACGCCCGACAGAGGTATATAAGTATGAATAATCTCAGGTCCGTCCATTCGGCCCGGCTCAATACCATCATTGTAAGTCCGCTCAATGAGGAGATAATCGCAGTCGATTATGCGCTTGAAAATACCGCATCATTAGAGCTTGACTTCGGAAAGGCCTGGGATGCGGCCGTCTCCCGGAGGCCGGAAATCCTTATACTGGAGGAGACGATGAGGGCGCTTGAACTCGATGAGACCGCCCGGAGAGCGGAATATTACCCAAGACTATTTCTTAAGGGCGGATACGATTTTACGGAAAACCGCTACCAGGTGCATGAGGGCAACTGGATGGTAACGGTAGGAGTCGGCATCAATCTATATAGCGGAGGGGCGACATCGGCAGAGCTAAGAAAGATTGCCGCGCAGAAGGCAAAACTTGTCGAACAGAAAAACAGGGTCATGGAAGATATAAAACTTGAGATAAAGAAATACCTGCTTGATTCGGATAACGCGAGGTCGCGTGTTCTGGTAACTGCCGATTCGGTAAAGCAGGCGGAGGAGAACCTGAGAATAAACGGCCTGCGGTATGAGGAAGGTGTAGGCACCGCCACGGAGGTGCTTGACGCGCTTACCCTCCTGACCCTTGCCGAGACGAATTACTACAGGTCCCTGTATGACGCAAAAAAGGCCGAGGCAGCGGTATTATATGCGACAGGACAGAACCTTCTGGAGATATATAAATAATTTCCGTGGATAGTAACCGTCTCAAAGTAGTATTTATAGACTTTCAGCTTTGTCCGTCATGCCCGAGGTTCTTAGTCGGGCATCCATGCTTCTCAAAATGGATTCCCGCCTTCGCGGGAATGACAGTCCAAAAACAGAATTCAGATCGGCTTAAACAGTGAGGATAAAATGACAGAGATAAAACAGGAAGAGACGAAGCAGCCGGAAGGCGATAAAAGGAAGACGCTTGCTAAGTCGGTATTTATATTGCTGGCTCTGGTAAGTATCGTTTCTGTGTTCTTCTATTTACGATATAAGAGCACGCATATATCGACCGACGACGCCTTCATAGAGGGGAATATCCATACTGTCGCGTCGAAGATCAACGGAACTGTTAAGGCGGTGCTCGTCAAGGCCAATCAGGCCGTAAAAAAGGGAGACGTTCTTGTCGAGATCGACCCGGCTGATTATGGAGTGAAGGTGAAAGAGGCCGAGACGTCCCTGGAGGCCGAAAGGTCAAGACTGAATGAGTACCGTTTCAGGGTCGCGGCCGCAAAGAGGCAGATTGCCGAACTTGAGTCAAAGGCCATGGCTGCGAAGGCCAACCTTGATCTGCAGCAGGCGGGGCTGATACAGGCTGAAAAAGACAGAAAGAGGGCCGAGTCTCTTTTTAAAAAGGATGTAATCTCAAAAGAGAGATATGAAAAGACAATGACCGGATACGACGTGGGTGTTGCCCTTGTCAATGCCGCCAGGGAGCAATTAAGGCAGGCCGAGGCAGGGATCGAAACCCAGCGTGCACTGGTAAGCCAGTCTGAGGCGGCGTTAAATGCCCAGCAGGCGATGCTGAAGCCCAGAGAGGCGGTGCGTGAAGCCGCTGAATTGAGTCTGGGCTATACGAAGATTATTGCGCCGGCTGACGGCTATGTGACTAAGAAGTCTGTCGAGGTCGGAAACCAGATCCAGCCCGGCCAGCCGCTGATGGCGGTCGTCCCTCTTGACGATATACATGTCATAGCAAATTTCAAGGAGACCCAGCTTGAGAAGATAAAACAGGGCCAGAAGGTCGAGATAAAGGTGGACGCATATCCAGGAAAGAAATTCAAAGGGACGGTAGAAAGCATAATGTCAGGGACAGGGGCGTCTTTTTCATTGTTTCCGCCCGAGAACGCCACGGGGAATTTCGTAAAGGTCGTCCAGAGGATTCCTGTCAAAATACTATTTGATAAAGACACGGACAGGGAGCATATGCTGAGGGTCGGGATGTCGGTAGAACCTACGGTGCTGGTCGAGAAATAAACGGGGATGGTAACGGCACTAAAATAATCATTGACATATAAAAAACGCTTCTGGTATTTTATTTTCACTATGGGTGTCGGTATATATAATATGGGATCACACAGCGGGGGGATCGCTTATGGGGACGTCCGGGGACCAGTCCTTTTCCAGTTACAAGAACAATCCAGTCAATAATTATTTATCGGACCGTAACTGTCATTTTATCCCTTCGGGGCTGAAGCTTCTGCTTCGCGCGTCGGCAACCAGAGCCTTCTGCCTTCACTTTTTCCGGTCCTCAGTATATAACACCTTAATATATAAGCTTCCAGGCTGCGGTAGAAAGTGGGCACGTTCTGATTAAGAAAGCTCAATGACGATACACAGGAGGATTTATGGAGGTTGCTGAGGTGATTTCAAGGGCAAGATCAGTTTTAGGAAAAGGGATCAAGTACAGGCTGGGCAAAGGGGGCCTCAAGGCCTTAACCATAAGCCCGGCCAATGATGTAAACGAATGTGATTGCAGCGGGTATGCAGCCTGGTGCCTCGGTCTAAGCCGTATGACGGACAATCCCGTGTATCAGAAATTTAATGGCGGCTGGATAAATACGGATGCAATTGTATACGATGCGAATACTCCGGTTGGAATCTTTGAAACATTGGAAACACCTATCCCCGGATGCCTTATTGTCTATCCGGGTTCAAGCCCCAAATCAGTTGGTCATGTAGGAATAGTTACAGAGACGTCCGGGGAAGGGGAGGTCATAAAGGTCATTCATTGCTCAAGCGGTAACTATAAAAGAACAGGTGACGCAATCCAGGAAACAGGCCCAGCCGTTTTCAAGGCCAGGGAAAACACAATATATGCGTGGTATGCTGGTATGGATTGACGACACTAAAGGATTGCCTGTGAAAACTGTCAATCCAATTTGCCTTCATCCTTGGGTGAAGAAACAAAAGTCGTAAAGGGGAGGGACTCATGGGAAAAAACGGGACAGAGGTAGACGATCACATTCTGCTGTTTGAGGCCGTCAGGGAGGCTGAACTTCTGCTGGACTACATCTCGCGGCAGGGCCTGGAGTTCGACACAAAAACTGCCTCTGCGATAGTAAAGGCAAAGCACCTGTTTGCCGCCGGGAACTGGGCCCCGCAGGACGAGACCGATTTTTGGGCCGCATATAATGCTGCAGCCAAAGGCGCAGCCCCGGTAACCGTGGCAAGCATAAAGGCGGCTATCGATCCTCCAACGCACAGTCTTCCGTTCAAAATTGTTCAGAGGCTAACCGGCGGAAAATTTAAGGCCTCCGCGGCACGATGGTATGCGATGAGATACGGACTCTGCACATCCACAATACTGCTCGCGCTGATAGTTGTCCAGATTTATTGGTCAAGCGGGGCCAACATGCTCGACAGGATCGAAAAACACAGAAAAGAACTCGATACCAGCTGGACGGCCGTTTCAGCACTGAGAGGGGAGATCGGGAAGCCCCAGGAACAGCAAAGCGCCGAGACAAAAAAAGTTCTTGAGCAACTCCGGCGTGAGAGGACTATTTATGAAGCCGACCTGAAAGTGTTCAAGAAATATTGGTCGCCCCTGTTGACCTCTAATAATGATGACCAACAGGCAGATAAACATGAGAAGGGCGGCGAGTGGAGGAGGGACGCTCATATAAGTAATCTCGCATCAGTGGGCATTGCTAATTTGGGGTTGCAGATGATACAGGCCAACATATTACCGTTACTATACGGCCTGTTGGGCTCCGCTGCATATGTGCTTCGTACGTTGTCTGTCAGGATAAGGAACGTTACCTATGTCCCAACTGCAAACACCGGGTTCGGTCTGAGAATGCAGTTAGGCACCCTTGCGGGGCTGGCGATCGGCTGGTTTTACAAGCCCGATGGGTTGGTCAATTCGTCTCTTTCACCATTTGCCCTGGCCTTCCTCGCCGGCTACAGCGTGGAACTTTTCTTTACGGCTATGGATAAATTCGTCCTTGCATTTTCAAACAGTCCTGTCAGGGGGCAGAAGAAGGCCGATAAGACATTACCTGATTCGCAGGTCGGGGGCAAAGTCGGGCAGGAGGCGTGATGAGTCCGCCTGTAAAGATATTTGATAAGAGACATCTCGATTATTAACTGAAAGCGATAGGGGGATGAAAATGAGGCGGAAAAAGGACGCTATTGAGACAGGGAAATCAAAGTCAGATGTCGTGAAGACGAGGAGCGCGCGCGTTATAAAGAGGATCACGGTTGAAGCGGTTGCCGAAAGGCGTGATATCCTCGCGCAGCGCGTTAAAAAAGACCGCAAAGAGCGCTATGAGAACTACATCAGTAAGATTATGCCGCCCAGGCAGAGGGCCGCACGAACGAGCGCCAGGGCGACCGCTTTTTTTGAATCGGCGAGGATAAAAATTCTCGCCGAGGGGGACTCCTGGTTCGAGTACCCGATGGACAAGGGTGGAGTTATCGACCACCTTGAGAATTTGCTCAACGTTCCCATCTGCAATATGGCCCATCATGGCGACGAGGTGCGTCAGATCATGGGAGTTTCCCAGCGCGAGGAATTGCAGACCCGGCTCTCGGACGACGAACTCCGGTTCGATGCGCTCCTGTTTTCAGGGGGCGGCAATGACCTTGTCGGCGACCAGTTCTGTCTCTGGCTTAACGACTATAAAAGTGGCGGCTCACCGGGGGCGCTGATAAACAGATCCAGGCTGGCCGCTGTTTTGGCGATCATTGAGGCGGGCTACCGTGATCTCATCGCCATCACAAAGGCCCTCAGTCCTGAGACGAAAATATTTCTGCACGGGTACGATTTTCCGATGGCCACGGGGAAAGGGGTTTGTTTTGTCGGCCCATGGTTGAAGCCTTCTCTCGAGCTCAGGGGCATCGAAGACGAAGCAGCCCAGTTCGAAGTTGTAAAAGAGATACTCACCCAATTTGCCTCTATCCTGAAGAGTCTGGCTGCTTCAAACCCGGGACGGGTATTCTATGTGCCGACGCAGAACACCTTGCAGCCGACTCCATCCTGGTGGGCAAACGAGATCCATCCGTCGTCGGCTGGATTTATGAAGATTGCGGAGGTTTTTGAGGCCGAGATTAGGGAGCAATTTCCTGATCTGGATTCATAGGTTGTAATCTTATCCGTTTTCTGCTAGACTAACCTTAGCTAGCAAGGAGGTGTTTTATGCCGTCAGTGAACATATTCGAGGCCAAAACAAATCTTTCAAAGCTGCTCGAATCAATCGAAAGCGGCCGCGAGCAGGAGGTCATAATCGCCCGCAACGGCAAGCCCATAGCCCGACTTGTAGCGTTAAGCACCTTTCCCATAGATAAGCGAATAGGGGTCGCAAAGGGTAAATTCCGCGTTCCCGATTCGATCGATACGGACAACGATGCCATTCATAAGCTCTTCACCGGGGGACATGAGTGAAGCTTCTTCTCGATACTCATATAGCCCTGTGGGCAATAACCGACGATCCTAAACTGCCGCAATCGGCTCTCGCCCTGATTATGTCGGCTGATAACGAGATTACCGTCAGCGCGGCCTCGATCTGGGAGATATCCGTCAAGCACAGCCTGGGTCGCGGCAATATGCCGGTTTCCGGCAATGAGGCGCTTGGATATTTTAAGGAAGCGGGATATCGGCTGCTTCCCGTCTCGGCTGAGCATGCCGCGTATCTGGAGTCTCTTCCGCCAATCCATGCAGACCCGTTTGACCGCATCCTGATTGCCCAGGCAATCAGCGAACCCATGAGGTTCATTACCCATGACGTCCTTCTGACAGGCTATAACGGGTTGATCATGGCGGTCTGAGAATGAGAGGGAATGCGATGCTCTACGGTTTGTGTTTGATCCTGCTTCTTGGTTTTATGGCGCTGCCGGCCAATGGCGGGGAGCCTGAATGGTCCCTTATGTCAAGGGAAGATGGTTGTGTCAGGGTCGAACTGCTTGCAAAGCGGGAGAACCTCCCGAGTGTCCCGGCCACGCCTGAGGAATTCGCCGGGATGATGCGTGAGAGGGGGTATGACGTAGTGCTGAGTCTTCCCGAAGGCTTCCCCGCGGAATTAGCCGGCAAAGCCGTGATGGTGAGGGTCCGGGAGAATATGGCCCCTGTTTTTGTCAGGCACGAACTCTGCCGGAATATTGACAAGTAAAGCGGGGACTCCCTAAAAATGCCTTAGCTGCACCCTCTGTATCCCCGTCGCCTTTCCTGAGTCTGCGTTGACCTCCACCACGACCGCCGAAAGGACCGCCTCACCCGGGGCCGTATCGAATTTCGCGGGCATCGCGGTCAGGAAGCGCTGGAGGATCTGGTTTATCTCCATGCCTATGACCGAATTTGCGGGGCCTGTCATCCCAACGTCTGTAATATAGGCCGTGCCGTTTGGGAATATCTTTTCGTCGGCGGTCTGGACATGGGTATGGGTCCCGACGACCGCGCTGACCTTGCCGTCCATGAAATACCCGAAGGCTATCTTTTCGGAGGTGGCCTCGGCATGGAAGTCGACGAAGATGATGTTGGTCTCCTTCTGGAGGCGTTCGACCTCGGAGGCCGCGGTCCTGAAGGGGCAGTCCAGGGTGTTCATGAATATTCTTCCGGAGACGTTAAGGACCGCCGCCTTATGCCCTCCCGGCGTATTTAAGATAATGCTCCCATAGCCGGGAGCGCCCGGCGGATAGTTAAGCGGCCTGAGCACCCGGTTGTCTTTCGATATGTAATGGACAAAGTCTTTTTTGTCCCAGACGTGGTTTCCCGTTGTGATCACCTGTACGCCCATGCGGAAGAGCTCCGCCACAAGGGGCTCGGTAAGTCCGAACCCCCCGGCGATATTTTCGGCATTGGCGATCACCAGGTCGGTCTTGTATTTATCGGTAAGATCGGGCAGCAACGCCTTAAGCGCGTTCCTGCCCGTCTTGCCGACAATATCACCTATAAAAAGGATCTTCATAAGTTACTTCGCGTACTCCACATATCTTGATTCCCTGATCACAGTGACTTTTATCTGGCCGGGGTATGACATCTCCGCTTCTATCTTCTTCGACAGGTCGCGGGCGATCATCGACGACATCTCGTCATTTACGTCTTCGGGCTTCACGATTATCCTGATCTCCCTGCCCGCCTGGATCGCATAGCATTTTTCGACCCCTTTAAACGACAGGGCCATTGTTTCGAGGGCCTCAAGACGTTTGAGGTAATGCTCGATGCTCTCACGCCTGACCCCGGGCCTTGCGGCCGATAGCGCGTCGCCCGCGGCTACGAGCGCCGCCTCTACCGTTATCGGGTCACCTTCGCCATGGTGTACCATGATCGCGTTTATGACCTTGTTGTTCTCGCCGAATTTTTTCGCCAGGTTCGCGCCTATCTCCTGATGGGTCCCCTCGATTTCATGGTCAACCGCCTTGCCTATATCATGGAGGAGCCCGGCCCTTTTGGCGAGTTTCACATCGACCCCGAGTTCACCCGCCATCATACCGGCAAAATAGGCCACTTCCCTCGAATGCTGAAGCACGTTCTGGCCGTAGGAAGTCCTGTATTTAAGCCTGCCGAGGGTTTTTATCAGCTCGGGGTGGATGCCCGAGAGCCCCAGATCGAAGACCGATTTTTCGCCCTCTTCCCTTATGTTTATCTCCACCTCTTTTTTGACCTTCTCGACGACTTCCTCTATCCTTGTCGGATGGATCCTGCCGTCCGTGATCAGCCGTTCAAGCGACAGGCGCGCGATCTCACGCCTTACAGGGTCGAATCCGGACAGGGTCACCATTTCCGGTGTATCGTCCACGATCAGGTCCACTCCTGTCGCCGCTTCCAGCGCCCGGATGTTTCTGCCCTCCCTGCCTATGATCCTGCCCTTCATTTCATCGTTGGGGAGGCTCACGGCAGTGACAGTGGCGTCCGCCACATAATCACTGGCGTAACGCTGGATCGCCGTACCGATCACCTCTTTAGCCTTCTTCTCCGCCGTCTCCTTCGCCTCGTCCTCGATCCTCTTGATGACCTTCGCGACCTCGAACCGCGACTCTTCCTCCGTGCGGCGCATGATCTCCTGTTTCGCTTCCTCGGAAGTGATTCCCGATATCTTTTCGAGGAGCTGGGTCTGCTCCTTCAGGAGTTCACCGTATTTGGCGTCCTTTTCCTGGGCCGCCTTTTCCTTTGCCGCCGTCTCTTTTTCCCTGCGGGAGAGGTCGTGGTCTCTTTTGTCGATCTGGTCGTATTTCCTTTCGATCGACTCTTCCTTTTGTCTGAGTCTTTTTTCGAGCTGGTTAAGCTCGGTGCGTCTTTCCCTCAGTTCCTTTTCAGCCTCGGTCTTTGCCTGATAGATAATGTCCTTGGCCTCGATGGCCGCTTCTTTGCGGATCGATTCCGCATTTTTTTCCGCTTCCTGGATCACCCTGGTCCTGTCGACCTCGACACTGTCTTTCCGATTTTTTAGTGTATGTTTAAATATCAGACTCAGAATAAGGCCGGCGGTGATACCGACAATAACCGCGATAAACAGGTATTGAATGTCAAACATCCGATGTTATCCTCCTTTTTTTCAGTCTAGATTTAATGATCCGTTCATATCCCTCTGAAGAGGGAGAGTAAAAAGATTTGTTTGTGTTCATGTAGTCCTGCCTGACGTAATGACCGGCGAAGTCGTGCGGATACCGGTATCCCTGGCCGGCCCCGAGTCTCTGGGCCCCCGAATAATGCGTGTCCCTGAGATGGGCCGGCACCTGCTGGAGCGGCCCGGTCCTTATCTCCTCCAGGGCGCCGTCGATCGCCATATATGACGCGTTGCTTTTCGGGGCCGAAGCGATATATATCGCCGCCTGTGACAGCGGTATCCTGCCCTCAGGCATCCCGATGCGCTCGACTGCCATCATCGCGGAGACCGCAAGTGGAAGGGCGTGGGGGTCTGCGTTTCCCACGTCCTCCGAGGCGCAGATGATTATCCGGCGGGCTATAAACAGGGGGTCCTCTCCTGATTCGATCATGCGGGCCAGCCAATAGACCGTCGCATCAGGGTCGGATCCGCGCATGCTCTTGATAAAGGCGGATATAGTGTCGTAGTGATCGTCTTCATCGTAATAGAGGGTCTTGTTCTGGAGGACGTCCCGGACATGCTCAAGAGTGAGGCAATGTCTTCCGCTTTCGTCTTCTGTTGATGACAGAAACGCCAGTTCGAGCGTATTGAGGGCCTTCCTTGCATCTCCTTCGCTGAAAGATGCGATAAAAGCGACAGCCTCTTCCTCTATCGATATGCGGTATTGTCCAAGGCCCCGGCCGTCGGAGACGGCCTTAAGGATCAATTTTTTCAGGTCTTCCCGCGGGATTTTATGGAACTGGAATATCAGCGACCGGGAAGAAAGCGCCGGTACCAGAGCAAAAAAAGGGTTCTGCGTGGAGGCCCCTATTAGAGTGATCTCGCCTTTTTCTATATGGGGAAGCAGGGCGTCCTGCTGGATCTTGTTGAAGCGGTGGATCTCGTCTATAAAAAGGATGGTCTTATCGCCTGTCCTCGAGGAGACGGCCTCCCTGATGTCCTTTATGCCTGCGGTGACGGCGTTGATCGGGATAAAATCAGCCTGTGTCTTATTGGCTATGATATGGGCCAGAGCGGTCTTTCCGGTGCCGGGAGGGCCGTATAAAATGACGGACACCAGCTTGTCTTCTTCAATAAGCCTTCTGAGGGGCTTATTGGGGGCAAGCAGGTGGGCCTGTCCCAGGAAATCAGAGAAGTCCCCGGGCTGCATGCGCCAGGCGAGCGGCGGTATGTCTTTTTTAACCCTGAATAATTCCAATTAAATAGTCCCGTGGGCGGACTATGGCATGGATGCAGCTTTTGGAAAGGGGAAAACCCGAAAATGATGATAAAGTTGGCTCTCAAAATCTATTATAACGGTTCCATATAGAGACCCTGATGCAAGTTTTTCCCTGAATTTATTCATTTTCTTTTCCAAAAGCACAGTTACCATAGCAGCCGGATTCAACAATAAATTTAATACAGTCAATACGGTAAATAATTAGATCCCGCCCTGTCGTGTACATGAAAAATCAGATCCGCCTATTGTGTTATAGGTGGGTGCCATAAGACTGCCTTCAGGCTTCTGCCACATGGGCAGCATGCACACCAGCAGAATACGCTGGCTCCCGTAAGATCTAATTTGCCGGATCAACTCTTTCATATATCACCTACAGGGCAGGTACTTAACCCTAACGTCATAGTACTTTATTTATACCAGAAAGACGGGGCTTTGGGCAAGTGAAAAATCTTTATATTAAAAGAGTTTTTAGCTTGTATTGAAAGCGATTATTGAATAAACTAAAAGAACATGCACTGACCGGGACCCCGGTGGTGTCCGCCCGTGATCATGGGGCGGTTTAATCAGTATGAAATTAAACGGTCATAAGGTCTAAGGAGGAACGAAATGTTTGGATTGGGAATGCCGGAGCTTATAATTATCCTGGTCATCGTGATGGTGCTGTTTGGGGCAAGCAGGCTGCCCGAGGTAGGGAAGGGCATAGGGCAGGCGATAAAAAATTTCAAGAAGGCGACATCCGAGCCGGATGAGATTGACGTGACACCTAAAAAAGGTGTGACCGGGGAAGACTCAAAGACGGGCGCTGAAAAAGCAAAAGGTGAATAGGGGTCCTTCCGCCGAGATAGATCTTTCCGCTTTCGCGCATAATATCGCGGTCCTCAGAAACGTCACCGGTGACAGGCCGGTCATAGCAGTCGTAAAGGCGGACGCCTATGGTCACGGGTCCGTCGAGGTCTCACGAAGACTGCTGAGGGAAGGCGTTTCGATGCTGGCAGTCGCGTTTACCGGCGAGGCCCGGAAATTGAGGGACTCCGGTATTGCCGCCCCCATATTGGTTTTGTTCGACCGTGACGAGTTAAACGATTACTTTGAACTGGGACTTACGCCGGTTATCCAGGACATCAGGACGGCGGACGTTTTTTCAAAAGAGGCGGTTTCGAGGGGAAAAAAAATACGGGTCCATATAAAGATAGATACCGGCATGGGAAGGATCGGTTTCCGTCCTGAGCAGGCCGTCAGCGACGCGGTCCGCGTGGCGGACATGAAGGGAATCGAACTGGAAGGGCTGATGAGCCATTTTTCGGAGGCGGACCTTACCGACAGGTCATACGCCATGCATCAGATTCAAATCTTCGACGGCATAACAAAGGAGCTTTCGGCAAGGCTTCACCGGCCGCTCATCTGCCATATGGCAAACAGCGCGGCTTCCTTGTCGATTCCCGAGGCCCTGTTTGAGGCGGTCAGGCCGGGACTGCTCTTATACGGCCATTCTCCCTTTGAGGAGCGGTATGGACTTAAACCGGTAATGACCATAAAGACAAAGCTTCTGGCCGTAAGGAACCTCCCCGCAGGCTGCGCAATCAGCTATGGCCGGACGTTCTGTACGCTGAGACCCAGCAGGATAGGGGTTGTGCCGATCGGGTATGCCGACGGCTATAACAGACTGTTTTCGAACAACGCCGAGATGCTCGTAAGGGGAAGGCGCGTGCCGGTTGCGGGTCGCGTCTGCATGGACCTTACGATGGTGGACGTGACCGAGGTCGAGGACGTCTCTGAAGGCGATGAGGTGGTCATCCTGGGGAGACAGGCGGACGAGACCGTCAGGGCGTCCGAACTCTCGGCAAAGATAGGCACTATTCCATATGAGATACTGATCTCACTCGGCTGCAGGGCAAGAAGGAGTTATCTGAATTGATAAAACTGATCGAAACTCTCGGGAGGACGCTGATCGGCTTTTCCGGGGAACTGGGGAGGATAGTCCTTCTGTTGCTGGCGACGGTAAGGCAGGCCCTGATGCCTCCCCTTGAGCTCAGGAACACGTTTTATCAGATGCTCGAAATAGGCGTGAGGTCACTCCCTGTGGTCGTGGTGACCGCGATATTCACCGGGATGGTCTTCGCCCTCCAGACTTATACCGGGTTCAAGAGGTTCGGCGCCGAGTCCGTAGTCGGGACGGTCGTCGCGCTTTCCATGACACGGGAACTGGGCCCCGTGTTGACCGGTCTTATCGTGGCCGGCAGGGCCGGGGCCGCCATGGCCGCGGAACTGGGCACGATGAGGGTCACTGAACAGATCGACGCGCTGGAGACGCTCGCCACGAACCCCGTCAGATATCTTATCGTTCCGCGGTTTTTTGCCGGTATGATAATGCTGCCGGCAGTGACCATCGTCGCCGATATCATCGGGATCATCGGAGGCTACATCGTGACGGTCGGTCTGTTTAAGACCAGCTCGGTTGTTTACTGGAAGCGGACATGGGATTTCCTTGTGGCAAGCGATATCTATAACGGCCTCATAAAGGCGTGCTTTTTCGGGGCCTCCATAGCGATCATCAGCTGTTATAAGGGTTTTTATACGAGCGGCGGGGCCGAAGGCGTGGGCAAGGCCACTACCGGCGCGGTCGTTCTTTCGTCGATGACAATCCTGATTTCGGACTATTTCCTTTCGAACTGGTTATTCAGGTGATCAAACTGGAGGGACTATTTAAGTCTTTCGGAAAAGGCGGCGTGCTCAAGGGGCTGGACCTTGAGGTCGAAAAAGGCGAAAGCAGGGTCATAATCGGTGGCAGCGGCTCAGGAAAGAGTGTTATCTTAAAACATATTATCGGCATAATGAAGCCTGATAAGGGCCATGTATTTATCGACGGTGTCGACATAACGGTCATGAAGGAGAGCTCCCTTTATGAAACCAGGAAGAAGTTCGGAATGCTTTTCCAGATGGCGGCCCTGTTCGATTCCATGAACGTGTGGGAAAATATAGGTTTCGGGCTGAGGAGGCGCAGGGACCTGAGGCCCGCCGATATAAAAGAGATAGCGGTGGACAAACTGAAGATGGTCGGCCTGGTGGACGTGGAAAACCTTATGCCGTCGGAACTCTCGGGAGGCATGAAAAAAAGGGTCGGGCTTGCCCGGGCCATCGCGTACGAGCCGGAGATACTGCTTTACGATGAGCCGACAACCGGTCTTGATCCCATTACCGCGGACGCGATAAACGACCTTATTGTCGAGATGCGGGAAAAACTCCGTGTCACTTCGGTCGCCATAACTCACGATATGAGCAGCGCGTACAAGATCGCCGGCAGGATATCAATGCTGTATGACGGGAAGATCATCGGGACCGGGACCCCCGAGGAGATCAGGGGCACGGACAACCCGTATATCAGACAGTTCATAACGGGCAGCGCCACCGGTCCCATAAAGATAGAAGGAGTAAGCGATGACAGGAATATCGACAGAAATTAAGGTGGGCATATTCGCCATATTCGCTATCGCGGTCCTGGGGTTTATGACCTTCAGGGCGGGCGGACTGGAATGGGCCAAGACCAGGGGCTACGCGGTCAATATTCTGTTTAACAATACCGCGGGGCTGGACGAAAAGACGAAGGTCAAGGTCGCGGGCATAGACGCCGGGGTGATCGAGGGGATCGACCTGGTAAAGGGACGGGCTAGGGTCAGGCTCAGGCTGGACAAGGATATTGTCCTTTATAAAAACGCCACGGCATCGATCAAGTCGTCCGGACTGCTGGGGGACAAGTTCCTCAGCATCAATATAGGCACGCAGGACCAGCCGCAGCTAAAGGACGGGGACACCATCGAAAATGTCAGGGAGGTGATAGACATCGACGACCTTGCCTTGCATTTCCTGAGGTTTGCCCAGAATTTTTCCGACCTTACCGCGTCACTCAACGACATACTGGGGTCGGAGGAATCGAAAGAGTCCGTCAAACAGTCGATCAGAAACCTCAAGGACATTACCGATAGTCTCCGCCTCGGTATTGACGTCAACGACCTGAAACTCCGGAAAACGCTCGATAACATAAGCAGCCTGACCGGTTCGCTGAGCAGGCTTGTCGACGGCAGCAGCCACGCCGTGGCCAATATCAGCGATTTCTCAGGAACGTTAAAGACGTCAGGCACCGACCTGGTACTCGACCTGAACAAGGCTGTCAGGGAATTCAGGGAGATAGTCGAGGAAAACAGGCCGGCCGTAAAAAGCGCGGTCGCGTCTCTTGACAGCATAACCGGGACGATAAACAGGGGCGAGGGTTCGATCGGGAAACTCGTCAGGGACGATAAGCTGTATGACTCCGTAAGCAAGGCGGCCGAGGGCCTCAACAGGACGCTTTCCACCATAGACCGGTTCAGGACCTTTATTACCTTCCAGGCCGACTATCTGACAAAGCCCAAAGGCACCAAGGGACAGTTTTATCTGACCCTCCAGCCCAGCGCTGAAAATTATTATGTTTTCGGCGTGGTTGCCGATCCGGCGGGAAAGACCGGCCCCGGAGGTGAGTTAAGCAATAGGGTCGAGTTCACCGCGCATCTCGCCAGACGGTTCGGGAACGCCGCCCTGCGGCTCGGGGTCACCGAAAATACGTTTGGGGCCGGAGGGGATTATTTTATGGACAAGGACAGGTGGAAGATATCCGCCGACGTCTGGGATTTCTCAAAAAATGAGGAGCAGGCCAAGCGTCCTCACGTGAAGGTCGGCATGAATTACTTTGTCTTCAAGGACATTTTCCTGAGCGCCGGGATGGACAATATCCTCAATAAAAAAGGGCGCGGAGGCTACCTCGGCGTCGGGGTCAGGTTCGAGGATGAGGACTTCAAATATCTTCTGGGATCGATGTCTCTGGCAAAATAAAATGGGCCCGCGGGTTGAATACGGCAAATGAATAAAAGAATAGGCGAAATACTTCTGGATATGGGCTATATAACGGCCGCGGAGATCGACAGGACCCTTGAAATACAGCGGTCCGACACCGCCAAAAGGAAATTCGGCGAGATATTGCTGGATTCTGAATTCCCGGTCGACAGGTTCCTTGAGGCGCTGTCGGCACAGTTCCGCCTGCCTCTTGCGGACCCGAAGGATTTTCCGGACCAGATCCCCCTCGAGAAAATATCGTTCAGTTTTCTTGAAAACAACCTTCTGCTGCCGCTTTCGCTGAAAGATAATCTGCTTAAGATAGCGGTGGCCGACCCTTTGAATACCGAGGGCCTCGACGCGCTCAAATCCTCTTTCGGTTATGAGCTGGAGGTATATATTTCAAAAAAATCGGATATCCTGGACCATCTCCATATCGTAAGCGGTTCGAGAAGCGCCGTCATGCAGCGCCTGATCGAAGACACGGAAGAAGACGAGACGCCCGAGACGGACGTAACCGGAGAAATCAGTCACTTGAGGGACCTCGCGCAGGAAAAAGGTATAATACAGCTCGTGAATCTGGTCATCGAAAACGCCGTCAAGGACAGGGCCAGCGATATACATATAGAACCGGGCGAGCATAGTGTCAGGGCCAGGTACCGCATAGACGGGATCCTGTATGAAAAAGAGATATTTCCGGCGCGCGCATACTCCGCCATATCTTCGAGGATCAAGCTCCTGTCTCAGATGAACATCGCTGAAAGACGACTCCCCCAGGACGGCAGGATCAAGGTCACCGTCGGGGGGCGGGCCATCGATATAAGGGTCTCGACACTTCCTACCATCTACGGCGAAAGTATCGTTATGCGACTGCTCGACAAGGAGACCTCCTTTGTCACTCTCGAGGAGATCGGGTTCGACCGGTTGATCCTGGACATCTATGAAGCTGTAATAAAGAAGCCTTACGGCATGGTCCTCATCACGGGCCCGACCGGAAGCGGAAAGTCGACGACCCTCTATGCCTCTTTAGACAAAATCAACTCACCCGAAAAGAAAATAATAACGGTTGAAGAACCGGTGGAATACCTGATGCCGGGGATCAACCAGATCCAGGTCAGGCCCAAAATCGGGCTCACGTTTGCAAGCGGCCTGAGGCATATAGTCAGACAGGACCCTGACGTCATCATGGTAGGTGAGATCAGGGACATGGAGACCGCCAATATTTCGATACATGCGGCCCTTACGGGTCATCTCCTGTTCAGCACACTCCATACAAACGACGCACCGGGCGCCATAACGAGACTGATGGATATGGGCATCGAAAACTACCTGGTTTCTTCGACCCTGATCTGTGTCGTGGCGCAGAGACTCGTAAGGCGCATCTGCCGGAATTGCAGGGAAGAACAGCCCGTATCGTCTGATTTTCTCAAGAGATTTAACAGGGACGTGGATTCTATCTGGGTCGGCAGGGGGTGTGAGCAGTGTTCGGGGACCGGCTACAGGGGGAGGATGGGCATCTTTGAAGTCCTGCCTATAACCGATGAAATCCGCAACCTGATTATGGCGCACGCTACCGTACGGGAAATAAAGGAGAAGGCCATACAACTGGGCATGAGGACGCTGAGTGAAGACGGCATCCAGAAGGTAATAAACGGAATGACTACCCTGGATGAGGTATTGAGGGTGACCCAGGTGGAACTATAAAAAAAGCGTGAAATGTGAATTGTGAAAAGTGAAATGAAACATCATAATAAATCTGACTGTAAGATACGATCCGCGGAGGCTGAACTCAGGCAAAGCGTTCTGGTACGTTATTTTATATTTTACCGTTCACGACTCCTTAACTATACACGTTTCACGTTTCAGATTTCACGTCTTTGTTCGCGTCTTCGTTCACGTTTCACCTTTGACTGTTCACCTTATCGTTTACGTCTTCAGGAAGACGGAATGGCGCTGATGATGGTCCTCTGGATATTCGTGCTGCTCAGCATAATAGCGTTGAACCACCTGAGTTCGACCAGGCACAATTCGGCGGCCACACGTAATATGAAGGAAGAGACCCTTTCTTATTATATGGCCCTCTCCGGCTATCATGAGGCCGTCGAATATATCATGTCCGACAAGGACCAGACATTTGATTTTCACGATTCCGACGGAAATTACAGGGTCGATAAAGATACACCTCCCGTTACGGGAAAAAGGACAACCCCCGAAGGTGAAATAGAGATATTGATATCGGACGAAGACTCGAAGATAAACATCAACACCGCCCCACCCGAGAGCCTGAGACGGCTGTTCATGAACGCCGGTGTAAAGGAAGAGGCCCTGAATGAGGTGATTGATTGTATAATGGACTGGCGTGACCCGGACAAGGAACATCGGTTGATGGGCGCCGAGGATGAATATTACGAGGCGCTCGAGGAGCCGTATAAAACAAAGAACGCCCCCTTCGATGTGCCGGAGGAACTTTTGCTTGTCAAGGGCATGAAGCCCGAACACCTGTACGGAGGGAGTGATTTAAGGTCAGTCCTTCCTTTGGTCACCACATTCGGCAGCGGCGCAATGAATATTAATACCGCATCAAGAGAAGTCATGGAAATGATGGGGCTTAGCAGTTTCGAGATAGAGTTCATTATGAAACAGAGAAACCCTGAATCCGGTGGCCTCAGGCTCGTTCCCCCGGATTTTATAGCGCGCGGGTTCAGTTCCATGACGTCGAATAACCTGAGGATCGAGGTCACCGGAAGGGCGGCCAACAGCAAGGTCTCTTCCAAAATAACGGCGGTCATAAACAGGCAGTTCAGGGGAAAAGGTTACAAAGTTCAGACCATGTACTGGAGAGAGAATGCGGATTACGGCAGGAGTTAATATAGGCCACGAGAGCATGAGCGGGTTTATCGCGGCCAGGGGGTTCAGGTCACTGAAGCCTGTAAAATATGAAGACATCCCTTTGCCCCGGACCGGTGAAGACCGGCACAAACTTATTGCCGGCTCCTTCGAGAGATGGAAGAAAGAAAATCTGGTCGAAGAGGCTGTAATAGGACTTCCGCTGAGGTATTTTTCACATCAGATGATAGAGATGCCCGCGATGAAGAGGCAGGACCTCAGAAACGCCCTGCTCTTTGAACTTGAGAAGTACCTTCCGCTTCCGGTGGATGAATATGTATTTGATTTCATTTCGATACCCGTCGAACCCGGGAGACCGAACACTATGGTGCTCGCGATAAAGAAAGAGTTTGTGAATGATCTTACACGGCGGATAAGAGAATCCGGGACCAGGGTAAGTTCGGTGCGCTGCTCTTTCCTGTCCGCCTTAAGGGGGCTTCTGGAGGTGTCCGGGGGCAGGCGCTTAAGCGGCGTTTTTGTAAATATGACAGGTGACGCCTGCGAAATATGCGGGCTGAAAAACTCCCTGCCAATGTATGCCAAATCCCTTCCAAAGGAAGCGGACCTTGCGGCCGAGATACAAAAACTGCTGGCCCTCTGCCCCGGAGGGGTATATTTTACGGGCAACCCGCCTTCGGGCCTGGCCGAAAAATTCGGCGGGACTAAATTTCACATACAGACGCCCAGGTTCCTCGCGCTCTCGATGGTCGGCAAAAACCGTCTGGACCTTGAGTTCCTTGAAGCGGGTGAGGAAGGAAAAGGGCCTGACTATTATCCGTATGCGATGGGCGGACTCATTGCGGCGGCCGTGATCATCTATTTTCTCACGGGCGCAGTAATTTATTATAAGGACGTATCGGCCTTGAGGGCCCTTGAGACCAAGCGGGAGCAACTCAAAAGCAGGGCGGCGGGACTTCTTGACGCAAAGAAAAAAAACGACCTGCTCACGATGGACAAAAATACGGTCCTCGATTTCCTAGGCAGGAGCAATGTCGCCACCAGGGTGCTTTCGGACCTAAGCCGGATAGTCCCCGAAGGATCATGGCTGATAGGCATGTCCGCCGACGACGGAGGGAAAGTCGAAATAGAAGGGTTTACCGGAAAGACGTCCTCGCTTGTTATGGCGCTCGAGAAATCGGACGCGTTCAGGAACGTGTCCTACGCGGCCCCGATTATCGCCAAGGACGGAGAGGAACGCTTTTCGCTTAAGATGGAGGTCAGGGGCCTTGATAAATAGGAGATACCTGATATTGGCCCTGGCCCTTGCGCTCACTGTCCTGGGGTTTGAGAGGTATTTCATTCAGCCGAGGGCGGAGGATGTCAGGGATGAGATCGCCAAAAACTCCAGGGCGTTAGAGAGGGACGAACAGCTCCTTGCCGGTTCCGCTTTGTCAGAGAAGGGTCCGTCCGATGCCGCCGGGGAGATGAAGAAACTCGAAGAGAGGCTGGTCAGCGAAAAGACGGAGTTTCTCGCGTCCGCGAGGCTCCAGGACGAGGTCTCGGGCATGGCCGAAAAAGCGGGCCTCAAGCTGCTTACGATCAGGCCGATGCCCGCGGTGAAGGCGGGGCACTTCAGCAATCTCCCCGTTTACTTCGAGGGAAGCGGCAATATCAGGCAGATCAGCCAGTTTCTCAGGCATATCGAGTCGGCGGTCGTGATCATCAAGGTCGACAAACTGGGCGTGAATGTGACCAATATGCAGAACCCCAGGGAACTGAAATTCAAGATCCAGGTATCGGGGCTGGCCAGAATATGATACGTCATATATGTCTGCTGAGCGTTGCGGGACTTCTCTTTATCGTTGCGTCCTGGAATTTTTACACGCAGGCGGTGAGGCATAATCCCTTCAGTGAGGTGACAGCGCGGAAAACGGACCAGAAGGAACCGGTCACGGTCGTGCCCGCCAAATACGGGCCGGGCTGGAGTGACGTCATATACGAAAAGAACCTCTTCAACCCGCTCAGAACGTACCAGGAGCCAAAACCTGTTGTAGCTCCCGTGGCCCCTCCACCGGTTGTGGAACCCCCGAAGAGACCTGATATTACCCTCAAGGGCATCATTCTCGATTCCTTCGGTGATTACGTGGCGTATATAGAGATCGACAGGGCGAAGGCCGCCCCCATGCGAAAGGGAGACAAGAAAGAAAATATAGAATTAATTGAACTATCCGGCAGGGAGGCTGTGTTACAATGGAATAGTGAAATGATAACCCTGAATCTGGATAAAATAAAGACTATCGACAAACCCAAGGCGCCGCGTAAATGAGATACCGCATTATTCCGATTTTCCTGTTGTGTGTGTTCTCTGTCCTGGCTGCGGGCTGCGCGAAAAAACAGGTCATCCAGCCGGCGGAACTATCGGAAAAAATGGATTCCGAGGAACTGAAGCTGCCCGATGTCCCCCTCCCGGCAGGCCTGTCCGAAACGACAACACCAAGGTCCGAAGAGGCTGAAAAAAAGCCCGACGAGCAGTATATAATGCTCAACTTTGAAAACGCCGACATCGAAACGGTCATATCCACGATCGGTGAGATGCTCAGGATAAACTATATCGTAGCTCCGGGGGTATCCGGAAAGATAACGATACAGTCCTATACCAAGATACCCATCAGTGAACTGTTCTCGACCTTCCAGACTATTTTGGAGTTCAACGGGTTCACCGCCGTAAAATACGGCAGTTTTTACAGGATCGTCCCGATCGACCAGGCCAAGCAGCAGCCCGTGCCGATAGAAGCCGGCAAATCTCAGGTGGCGTCGAAGGACTCGGGCTTTGTTACGCAGCAGATCCCGATGGAGTATGTAAAAGCCGGCGACGTTGCGAACATCGTAAGGAATCTGATGCCTCGTGGCACCGACATCGTCGTATATGAACCGTCGAACATGCTCATCGTCACTGCCCAGCCCGCCGGCATCGCAAAGTTTCTTAAACTCCTCGAGGCTATAGACATTCCCGCCACCGACAGGGACGCTGTCAAGACCTTTGTCTATAACGTTGAAAACGGCGAGGCTAAGAAACTGGTTGATATCCTGAAGAACATCTATACCGCGAAGAAGACGGGCGGAAGCGCGCCGGTCAGGAGCGTTTCCCCTGCCCCCGCGCCCGCATCGCCCTCTACCCCGGCGCAGCGCGCGCAGACACCTGCCAGGACCCCGGCGGCCCCGACCTCCGCCGTACTGGACGCGCTGGCAGGCGATATCGAGGGCGAGATCCTGATCGAGGCGTACGATGATATAAACGCGATCATAATAAAGTCGACCCCGCGCGCCTACCTGACCCTGATCGAGACGATAAAAAAACTCGATGTTCAGCCCAAACAGGTGCTCATAGAAATGCTCATCGCGGAAATAACGCTCGATAATTCAAGTCAGTTCGGGGTCGAATGGCTGATGAAGCAGAGCGTCAAAATGAAAAACCGTGATTACGATTTTGATGTTATAGGCGGATTCACGACAAAAGACAACTCCGGCAATCTGAAATACGACGCTTCCCGGAATGCGTTCAGTCTCGTAGACGCCGCCGCTGAGAGCGCTGTTCTTTCTCACCCCGCGAACGTCTTTGCCAGCATCATTTCGCCCAGAAAATTTGACGTATTGCTGACCGCCGCCGCCTCGACCGGGAAACTGAATGTCCTTGCCAGTCCTCATGTGCTGGCCCTCGACAATAAAGAGGCAAAGATCGAGATCGCGGATGAGGTCCCGGTCGCGACGTCCATTACTCAGCCCGGGCCCACTTCGACAACTCCCGGGCAATCGACGATTACCAATACGTCTCAGGTCCAGTTCAAGTCTGCCGGAACGATCCTTACCGTCACCCCTCATATAAACGAGAAGAAGCAGGTGACTCTTAAGATATCCCAGGAAGTCAGCGAACTGGGCGCCACGGTGCCGATCGGAGGTCAGGACTACCAGGGCTTCAAGACCAGAAAGGCGAACACTACCGCTATTGTGCAGGACGGTCACACGCTTGTGATAGGCGGGATAATAAATGAGCGAAAGGGCACGTCCAGATCAGGACTGCCGATACTGAGCGACCTTCCTCTGCTGGGTTATCTCTTTGGGTCCACGACCGATACGATTGCGAGGAAGGAACTTATCCTGATGGTAACCCCGCATGTGATCAGCAATCATGACGAGGCCGATGAGTTGACAAGGGAACTGAAGGACAGGGTGCAGAGCATCAAGGAAAATATTGAAAAGCGGCAGAAAAAAGTGGAAAGCGCTATCCGTAATATGGAGAGCAGCGATAATTAGGGGCCGCGAGGGAGGTTGCTATGTCAAAACTGCCTGACCAGTATCTGAGCATAAGAAGAAGGTTCAAGAAATATTTTACCGCGGTCAACAATCTCGGAAAAACCGTGCGTGAGGCGGGCCCCCTTGACGAAAAAGTCTCCCAGCTTATACAGCTGGCGGGCGCGGCTGCCGTAAGGTCGGAGGGTTCCGTGCATTCACATGCAAGACGGGCGCTCGAAGCAGGCGCAAAACCTGATGAAATATATCATACGCTGCTCCTTCTGACGAGCACTATCGGCTTTCCAGCGGTCTCCGCGTCGCTGTCATGGATCGAGGATATAATAGCGATGGACAGTGATCCCAAAAAAGTGCGATAAAATTCTCATAAGGGGTGTCAACTGGGTCGGGGATGCCGTGATGACGATGCCCGCCATCAGGGCGTTGAAGAGGGCCATGCCCGGGTCGAAACTCTCGCTGCTTGTTAAGCCATGGGTGGCTGCCCTCTTCGAAAAGGACCCTGACATTGACGAGATCATCCTTTACAGGCCTGAACACAGGGGGATCAGGGGGATCTGCAGGCTGGCGGGGGAATTGAAGGGGAGGGGGTTCTGTCTTGCCGTATTGTTCCAAAATGCGCTCGAAGCCGCGCTCATCGCCTGGCTTGCCCGGATCCCGGTGAGACTTGGCTATGGCCGGGACGCAAGAGGGATATTACTGACCGACAGCATCGACCCTGCTGAAAAAATATACCGGGATTCTCATGACTCTGAATATTATCTTGATCTAATCCGGGCCGCGGGGGTTAACGCTGAATCGGCCCTGCCTTGGATATACCTTACGCTTCAGGAAAGATTCAGCGCGCGTGGGAGGCTTGCCTCTTTGAGCAGGCCTGTTATAGGCATGGCCCCCGGGGCCTTTGGTTCTTCTTCAAGACGATGGTCCGCGGAAAGATTCATGGAAGTCGCCGGGCGGACAATGGAGGCCACGGGCGGCAGCGTCGTGCTGTTGGGCGGGCCTGGCGAAGTTGCCTCCGCGGACCGGATAATTCTGGGCCTTCCGGAGGCCTCCCAGGGCAGGGCGCTCAGTCTTGCCGGAAAGACGACTCTCAGGGAACTGCCCGCCCTTATCTCGGAATGTGACGTTCTCATCTCAAATGATTCCGGTCCGATGCATATCGGCTATGCTGTCAGGACACCGGTTGTCGGGATATTCGGTCCTGTCGCCCCCGTCACCAGGCTTCCCTCAAAAGGAAATATTGCCCTCAGCAAAGAGGTGGGCTGCGCCCCTTGTTTCAAAAGAAAATGTGACAAAACGGAAGTTATCTGCATGGAAGCAATAACACCGGATGAGGTCTTTGGGGCTGCGATGGGGCTTCTCAAACCCAATAGGGCCGTTTTTTTCGACAGGGACGGGACTCTTTGCCGCGATGCGCACTATCTGTCGCGCATGGAAGACTTCGAGGTCTTTTCCGGGATATCCGAACTTAAGGCGCTGAAGGAAAAAGGGTTCAAGCTGATAGGCGTCTCAAATCAGTCCGGTGTCGCGAGGGGTCTGGTCGATGAGTCGTTTGTCAAAGAAATAAATGCCATATTTACCGGCTCATATGGTTTTGACGGGTTTTATTACTGTCCCCATCATCCGGATGAGCATTGTTCCTGCAGAAAGCCGGAGCCGGGAATGCTCTTTGAAGCGAGAGTCGACCACGGGATCGACCTTAAGAGGTCTTTTGTCGTGGGGGACAAGGACGTCGATATGCGGCTTGCAAAAGCGGCGGGGGCCGTCGGCATTCATGTCACGACGGGCCAGGAGGAACGGGCGCCGAGTGCCGACAGAGTGGCCCGTGACCTCAAAGATGTCGTAAAGATAATCTGTGGCTAGGCCGGGACGTTACCTCGGGCGGCACGGCGGGGAAGGGCTCCTCATTGACAACCGGTTCACGAGTTGGGAGTCTGTCTTCAATTACGCCGATCCCCTTTGGGTTTTCAAGGTATTTTCCGCCGGGATTATTCTGGCAGTACTGATTAATCCGATTAGATTAAAAAAGCATTACCGGATCATTTTCCTCTTTGCCGGTTCGTATGCCGCCTGCATGCAGTTCTGGAGTGAACCTGAGCTTATTGTCGATGCCTCCAGATATATCAGCCAGGCAAAATATCTGGAACTCTACGGGCCGGGCTATTTCCTCAGGGAGTGGGGGAGGGAAATCCCGGTCTGGACCGATATGCCGGTCATGCCTCTGCTGTTCGGTCTCATTTTCCGGGTTTTCGGAGAAGTGCGGGAATATATCCAGGCTTTGACGGCGCTTATGTTTTCGGCCACTGTTGTTCTGACATTCCTGATCGGGCGGAGACTATGGGACGAGGACACGGGTTTTGCGGGAGGGGTGTTTCTTCTTGGAATTCCCTACCTGTATTCTCAGGTCCCTCTGATGCTCGTGGACGTGCCGCTTATGTTTTTTCTTATGCTGTCGGTCTATACGTTTATCCTTGCGCTCGAACGCGGAGGATGGCTGATACCGCTGTCGACGGTTTCAGTCTGTCTATGTTTTTTTACCAAGTATTCGTCCGTGCCGGCGCTGACCGAACTCCCTGTTGTGTTATACGTTTATTGCGCGGGGAGACGGGAGTCCGCACTGGAGGGCGGGATGATGTCAAGCCGCTCAACGGACGTGCTCTTACGGGGCCTGATGGTCTTCCTTTGTTCAGGAGCTGTTATAGGGCTGTTTTTTTGGGCAAAGCATGATGTCGTCTTCAATCAGCTTGCCCTGCTGCTTGATTACCAGAGACCCGGGCTGGGCAGGTGGGGAGAGAGCTTCGCCTCGACCTTTTTGTTTCAGGCGCATCCTGTAATAAGCCTGGCGGCAGCCTGGTCCATATGGGCCGCCATGCGCGGCCGGGATTTGAGTTACATCATCATCGCATGGCTGGTAATTCTGGTTTTTGCGCTCCAGATCCGGAGGGCCCGCTATATCATCATGGTCTTTCCTATGCTGGGGCTCATGGCCGCCTATGGACTTATGCGTCTCAGGTCGGCTCATATGCGCAGGTTTATATTATCATCAGTCGTCATTTCCTCTGTGGTAATCGCTTTTTTTGCATATCGGCCATATTTGAATGAAATTACCATGGTCAACCTGAAGACCGCCGGGGAGTTCCTTGACCGCTTACCGGGGGCAGACGCCGAGGTCTTTACCGTATATGACGAAAGGCCGCCGGCCAACCCCGCGGTCGCGGTTCCCATACTGGATCTGTTCACCCGGAAAAACATACGTTATGAGTACAATGACGACGGCAAGCAGGGTCCGTATGAACAATATACATCGTCTCTGCGGTTCACCTGGGAATATAGGAACCCGGCATACTATGCAGGCGATGCCGGCAAAGGAAACCGTTACCCTGCGGCGGTGGTGGTGATCGCTGACCGGCCTTCGGCGCCGCTGCCGGGGGATATTAAGAATAAAGTCGGAAAATACCGGAAATCCCGGCTTTTCAGTACGGATGAAAATGAATTTATGTTCAGGACGATCGTGACGGTTTATTATGATCCTGAAAATTCTGCGTACTAAATAACTTTATTAACATAATTAATAGGTCCGTCGTTGACAAACGAAGGGCGCTGTGATATTTTAAACAAAATTTTTCTGGGAGGTAGGCAATGGAATCAGAAGCACTGCAAGGCGTATCATTAGCGTTTATTGTCACTGGATTGCTCTGCGGAGGGCTCGTCGGGCTTATTTTGCAGCGCGGGCGGTTCTGCATGAACAGCGCGTTCAGGGACATCATCTTCATCAAGGAATATAACCTGTTCCAGGCTTATCTGATCGCGCTGATTATCATGCTGATCGGCGGGAACGCCCTTGCAGACATGGGGATTATTCATCTTAAGGCCCAGACCTTCTATCCGCTTGCGAATATCATCGGCGGATATCTCTTCGGTATAGGCATGGTCCTTGCCGGTGGGTGCGGAAGCGGCATTATTTACAGGGTGGGCGAGGGGCAGGTCGCCTCCATCGTCGCGGTATTTTGTTTTCTCTTTGGTATCGGCGCAACGACCAATGGTATCCTGAAGCCGGTGTATGACCTGCTCAGGAGCGTCAAGCTGGCCGGAGCGGAGGGCGCCCCCTATACTCTCCATGGTTTTTTAGGTGACGATCCTATGATGAAGTGGATTGTTATCGGGGTGCTGTGCGTGGGATGTTTTGTTTATGTGCTTACGGGGAAGCCTTTTGCGTTCGGCAAGCAGAAGGGTTTTTTCTGGTCGGTCGCGGGATCGCTTATCGGTGTTATGGGGCTTGTCACCTTCTGGGCTTCCGAGAACTGGGGCTCGCCGGGTTTTGCGAGGGGCATGAACTTTACGACCCCGGCAGGCGAGACGATGTTTACCTTCCTTATCGGAGATGCGAGGTCGAAGTTTTTTCCTATGTTTGATCTGGCGGGCTTCAAGGTGACCTGGGGGGAGTTTTTCTATATCGGCGTGCCCATAGGCGCCTTTATCAGCGCAAAAATCCTCAGGGAATTCAAATGGAAAATCCCCCCGGCGCAGGAGATGCTGACGGTCATGGGCGGCAGTTTTCTTATGGGATTCAGCGCTTCGGTTGCCGGAGGCTGTAACGTCGGACAGGCCCTTACGGGTTTTACAACTCTGTCGATCGGCAGCATCGCGGCCACTATAGCGATAGTACTCGGAAACTGGACCATGGTCTACTATAAATTCATCAAACCCATGGAAGACATATAGAGTTAATTTTATTGCCTGGAAAAACCTGAGGGGATGTGTTAAATGTTCCCTCAGGTTTTTTTATGGGACCAAATAAACCGGCCCCCTCAGCAGTCTGCTGGAAAAATAGGCTGCATTGCTTTTAAAATACGCAATGCAACTGGATGCGCGGAATCTCGAGCAGATAGAAATTTTCAGGCGGCTCAGGGAAACAATGTCGTCTTGCCGCATAAATGGAGAATGTATCGATATCCTCGTAGATGAAAAGATCTCAATAATGCAGCTGAAGTCTTTCGCGGCCATGTCCGGCTATCGAATCGAGGCGGAAGAAAAGGAAGGGTATAACCTGCTGCATTTGACCGGCGGTTCCTGCGGATGCGCCGGGTAGCATTGCCCCGCTGAGGATATTGTTTATACTGTTAGGTCATGATTGATACTCCTGAGAGCAAAAATACAACAATAATACTGGGTGGCGGCCTTACCGGGCTGTCGGCGGGCCATCGTCTGTCTTCCGCCGGCCGCGGCGTAACGCTGTTTGAACGTGATCATGAGGTCGGAGGACTCTCAAGAACGATAGAAACGGACGGATATCGTTTTGACCTCGGCGGACACAGGTTTTTCACAAAGGACGAAAGGACCAACGCCTTCGTGAGGGACCTGATGGGGGATGAACTCATCGCCGTCGGCCGGTCCAGCAAGATATACCTGAGGGACAGATTCTTTGACTATCCCCTCAAGCCTGTCAATGCCCTTTTCGGACTCGGGATTCCCACGACTGTTAAGGCGATAGCTGATTACGGCCTTAACAGGCTCCGCTCCGTAATGAATGAAAAGGAGATCGTTTCCCTTGAAGACTGGGTCGTGAGCAAATTCGGCCGCACCATGTTTAATATCTACTTCAGGGAATACAGTGAAAAGGTCTGGGGAATCGGCTGCGACAGGATCAGCGCGGAATGGGTCGCCCAGCGGATCAAAGGGCTTTCGCTGTCGGGCGCGATAAAAAATGCCTTCTTCAGGGTAAGCGGCAGAGAACTTCCGACGCTGGCCGACAGCTTTCTCTACCCTGAGCTTGGTATCGGACGGATTTCGGATAGACTCAAAGAGGAGATTGAAAAAAGCGGCATGGTCTATACCGGGACCTCGGTCGGACAGGTCAACCATGACGGACGGACGGTAGAAAGCGTGTTCGCCTCTAATCGGTCCGGTTCCGGTATTTTTTACGGCAGGGAATTTATATCCAGCGTGCCGCTGCCCGCTCTTGTGCGGATGCTCAATCCGCTTCCTCCGGAAGACGTTCTTAAGGCCGCGTCGATGCTCAGATTCAGGGACCTTGTCGTTGTGGCGGTCATGGTAGACAGGGCGCAGGTGACCGATCAGACCTGGATTTACGTCCCCGAGAAAAAGATACCCTTCGGCAGGATCCATGAACCTACCAACTGGTCAAGGAAGATGGCCCCGGAGGGAAAGTCCCTGCTAGTCATGGAATTTTTCAGCTTCAGGGGGGACGGCATATGGAATGAGTCGGACGGGCGTCTTGTCGACATCACGATCGAAAACCTGAAAAAGCTCGGCTTTATAAAACGCGAAGAGGCCGTAGGCAGCCAGGTTATAAGAGTGCCCCGCGCTTATCCGCTTTTTGAGGTGGGATACGAAAAACCATGCGAAGTGATTATGAAGTATCTGGAGCGTTTCACTAATCTTCACATCGCGGGGCGGTCAGGCATGTTCAGGTACTACAACATGGACCATGCGATAGAATCGGGCGTCCGTACCGCGGACAAGGTAATGGATAGAAAACCCGTTTTTGAAACTGCCGGGGACGGCGGGACAGGCGTTGTCATGGCCGGAAGCGGCCTATGAAATGCGCTCTGGTCATCCCATCCTGGGTCCCTGAAGATATATTCTCATCCAGGACGGCAGCCTCGCAGATAAATTACTGGCAGCCGCTCGGGACGTTATATGTGGCCGCGGTGCTCCTTGAGGCGGGCCATGAGGTGAGGTTCATAAACGGGGCGTTTATGGACCACCGGAAACTGCTTTCCGAAATAGAGGATTTCAGCCCTTCTTTCGTCGGCGTATACTCGACTACTTTCGGCTGGGAAAAGGCAAAAAAGACAGCGGTTGATGTCCGCGCGATTTTCGGACGGGACGTTTTTATCTCTGCTGGAGGTCCGTATCCGACTGCGGTGAAGGAGGCCTGCATGCATGATGCGGGCGGCCTCTTTGATGCGATAGTCGTCGGTGAGGGTGAGGTGACCGTCCTCGAAATACTGCAGCGGCTGGAAGCCGGCCCGGAATCCGGAAATAGACTCGATGGAGTAAAGGGCGTTATTTACAGGGACGAAGGACACGTTGTCATCAACCCTGAAAGACCGCTAATAGATGACCTGGATTCCCTGCCTTTTCCGGCGAGAGAACTCCTGGGCGATACGAACCTATATATACCCCCTCCTGCTACATACAGGAGAAAGCCCGTAGCCGTGCTGATGACATCACGCGGATGTAACAGAAGGTGCATATATTGTTTTCAGATAGACAAGGAAAGAAAAAGCGGCATCAGGTTCAGAGGGGTGGCAAGTGTCCTCGACGAAATAGAACTCTGCCTGAAACAGGGCTATAAAGAAATAAAATTCATCGACGACACTCTTGCCGGAGACTATGACCGAGCCATGGAAATAGCCCGCGGCATTAGGGCCCGCGGACTGGACTTCACATGGTTTGCGTCCGCCTGTGTGAACCAGGTCGACAGACCGCTGCTGCAGGCGTTCAGGGACGCAGGCTGCTGGGCGATACTTTTCGGCGCGGAAAGCGGTGTGCAGAAGAATCTTAATACCATAAAAAAGGGCGCCACGCTCGAGCAGATCAAAAATGCCGTAAAGACGGCAAAAGAGGTGGGGCTCAGGGTAAGCACCCCATTTATGTTCGGCATCCCCGGCGAGACATTCGCCGAGGGACTGCAGACGATACAGTTTGCCGTTGACCTTGACCCCGACATTGCCAATTTTCACGCCATAACGCCATTCCCGGGGACCTATCTGCATGATAATCTGGAGAAATACGGCAGGGTCTCGGAGGAACTTTCCGATTATACATATCAGGGCGCGGCATTCGTGCCTTATTCGATGACCAGAGACGAGATAATTTATCTGAGACAACTTGCCTTCAGAAGGTTTTATGGCAGGCCTTCTTTTCTTCTTGGAAAAGTCCTTGAACTCAGGAACCTGGGCGATCTGAAGGCCGCCGCAAAAAGCGCGAGGAGCCTCCTTTGGCTGTTCGCAAAGGACAATCTATTTCTCCGCGGCAGGGGCCGTCCGGCCGCCTAAAATGGACATGGACGGACTATTAAATACCCAACGGCTCCTTAAGACCTTCATAGAGCTTGTCAATATCAACTCGCCGTCGTTCGGCGAGACGGAGATCGCGGCCTATCTCGTCAGGGCGATGGAGCGTTACGGCTGCGGCGTGACGGTGCAGGAATATGACCGGGGTGTCAATCTGATAGGCAGAAAAAAGGGAAACGTCCGGGGGCGTCCGCCGCTTATGCTTAGCGCGCATATGGACACGATTGAGCCGACCGCGGGGATAAAGATCGCCATAGATGACGAGATGATAAGGTCCGCTGGCGATACGGTGCTTGGGGCTGACGACAAAAGCGCGATAGCCCAGATATGCGAGGCGCTTGCCGTACTGGCTGAAAATGACGTCCCGCACGGGGACATCGAGGTGGTCTTTACGTCCGCTGAAGAGAAGGGACTGGTCGGGGCCAGAAACCTTGATTTCGGTATTCTTCGGAGTCAACACGCAATTGTGCTCGATTCCTCAGGGAGTGTCGGCAATATCGTCATGGGCGCTCCGACCCACATTACCTATGAGATGCGCATTACCGGCAGGGCGGCGCATGCCGGGATCGAGCCCGAAAAGGGAATAAGCGCGATAAGGGCCGCGGCGGGCATCATATCCTCGGCGCCTGACGGAAGGATAGACCCCGAGACGACGGCCAATATCGGGATTATAAGCGGCGGCACGGCGACGAACGTGGTGCCCAGGGAGGTTTTAATACACGGGGAGATACGCGGTCATGATCCCCGCGCCCTTGAGCAGGTCAGCTCAAGGATATTTGAAACCGCGCGGAGGATTGCCTCCGGGCTCGATGCGGGCCTTAAGATTACCGAGCGGCAGGAGTACAGAAGCTTCAGGCTTGAGGCGAGCGATCCGTTTGTTCTTCATGTAATCTCCGCCTTTAAAAGATGTGGGATCAAACCGTCGCTGGTCGTAACCGGGGGAGGCTCGGATGCCAGCATATTCAATGAATCCGGGATAAGGGCCGTAAATATCTCAAACGGGATGCAGAAGGTGCATACCTCCGGCGAGTTTATTCTGAGAAAAGACCTTATCGACGGCTGCCGGGCGCTGCTGGAATGCATAACGTCATTGGATAATATAAATCCGGTCATCCCTGTCTGAGTACTTTATTTTCCGTAAAGATTATAATGGCCGACAGCAGCAGGGCGGCCCCGAGTATTCCTGAGGTAACGACGATGTTATTGAGGAGTTCCGGCTTTAAGATCAGCAGAAGCCCCAGACATAACATCATCATGCCCGAGATAAGCTTCAGTATGCGTCCCTGCCGCTCGGTAAGTTTTTTCGCCCCCAGCGTTACGGCAAAAAAAACTACCACAAGGGCCAGAGGTGTAACGTAGATCACGTTATAAAGCGCGAGGTAGAGATAGTAGGACAGCTTGGAGAGGTTATGGAGCGTGAGTATGCGGGTATATACCATCGGGAAGCCTGCCGTGCAGAAGAGTTCGTAAGCATTTGCGGCAACGGCAAGCACGACGGCGCCGGAGATGACGGCGGGAAGTGAGTCCGCCTTCAGAAGTTTCCTCATCCGCTCGAAGAGTTTGGGCTTTGCGCTGTCAGGGATGCTCAGAGAGACCCCCTTTTTGAAAAAAAAGAAGTCCTTGATATTTATGGCGGCGATAATCAGGGCGATGACACCTGCCGCCACGGTGACCGCGGCCACCTGGCCGGTCAGCAGGAATATATTGAGCCAGGCCGCCATGAATATGAAATATATGAACCCGGAGAAAAAAACGAAGATCCCGCCTATAAGGAGGACCCGTTTTCTCGACTGGGCATGAATCATAAGCCCCAGCAGGGTGATCAGCACGAAAAACGCGCAGGGGTTGAAACTGTCGAGACCGGCTATGATGACGGTCTGGTAAGAAAGGGCCGTTTTCGCCGTATCGATGGCGCCGATTACGGGCAGCGTCAGCATCGTCTCTTGAGGTTTTTTCTTGGCCTCTTCAGGGCAATCCTCATCCTGCGCGCAGAGCCCCTCCTTTTGAGGTGATTTCCCCTGATCCAAAATTGCGCCGGAAAGCGTATCAACTCCCAGCCTGCTCATTGGGTCGTTACAGGGGTTGTTCACGCAGTACCGGATTTTATCTTCTATCTCCCTGCCTGAAGCAGCGTCTCCCAGATACCCGATTACCGGAGAGAGGCCCCCTACGAATGTTGCCGGGACGCCCCCGATCTTCAGACCGTAGATTTCGGAGATCTGCGTAAAGAGCATTGCGTTGTCGGGATTTTTCTTGACCTCATATGACTGGATATCAAGCCCGGGGTATTTTCCCTTCATCCCGGCCAGAAAGACTTTTTCTTTTTCACAGTGAGGACATCCTTCGGACCAGAAAAAATAGACTATGATTTTGTCCCCGCCGTGCGCAGGGGCGGAAAAGGGACCGAGGAACTGAAAAATAGCAAGGCTTAAAATGATTCCCCTCGTCAGGAAGCAGAGGCGGTGTCCATATGGAATGTTCATGTCAGTATCGTGATGATTTTAAGATCATGCCGGTTATTTTACGCGGGTCCCTTCAAGACTTCCCGGATGGTCCTGCTGAAATTAGTGATACGGTAAGGCTTGGTTATTACACCCTTAAATCCGTATTCTCTGAATTCGGCCATTACCGGGTCATTCGAATATCCGCCCGACACGATCGCCCGGACATCAGGGTCTATCGCCATGAGATTGCGCACGGTGTCCGTTCCGCCCATTCCCCCGGGGATGGTAAGATCCAGAATGACCGCATCGAACGGCCTGCCCTCGGCAAGGTGTCGTTTATATATCTCGATGGCCCCGGACCCATTTTCGGCAAAAAAAACATTGTACCCCAGTGAACGCAGCATCTCACCCGCGATGTCCCTGACCAGCTTTTCATCGTCCATAACCAGAATATTTCCCTGTCCGTGGTGGACGAGTTTTTCTTCAGATGTTCCGTCAGCCGCTATATTTTTTGAGGCGGGCAGATATATCTGAAATGTCGAGCCTTCTCCCGGTTTTGATTCAACGGTAATAAGCCCGTCATGCCGGTTTATAATCGAATAGACGCTTGCAAGGCCCAGGCCGCTGCCTTTTTGTTTCGTCGTGAAATAAAGGTCGAATATACTTCCGAGATGCTCAGGGGGGATCCCTATCCCGCTGTCTTTGATTGATATTTTTACATATCTTCCCTCCTCAAGCAAGGGGTTCTCATCGGCGGATATTACTGCCGCGCTTACACTGAACAGTATTTTGCCGCCCGCCGGCATCGCCTGAACAGCGTTTATGATAAGGTTATTGAAGACCTGGCTCATCTGTCCGGGGTCTACGTCGACCAGAGGTATATCTTCCGCGACAACCATTTCGGACGACACGTTTGTGCCGGAGAGGGCCAGCCCGGTGGCTTCCCTTATGACATCGACGATCGAGGTGGCCACTTTCACGGGCGCCCCGCCTTTTGAAAAGGTCAGGAGCTGGCGGGTAAGGTCCGTCGCCCTCAGAGAGGCGGTTTCCGCATCCTTCAATCGTTCATCGGCCTTGCTTCCGGGGTCCAGACATATCCTGGCAAGGCTTATATTGCCGACGATCGATGTAAGAAGATTATTGAAATCATGGGCCAGGCCTCCGGCCAGCAGTCCCACTGACTGCAGCTTCTCCATCTTAAGAAGTTCCTCTTCGATCTTCTTTTTTTCGGTGGCGTCGCGGAATACCAGCACTATACCTATTATCTCGCTTTTTTTGTCCCTGATGGGCGCGGCGCTGTCTTCGATGATGATTTCCCCGCCGTCTTTACGGATCAGGGCCGTATGGTTGGCCAGACCGACTATTACGCCCGTACTCATCACCTTTTCAACCGGATTTTCGCATATCTCGCGGGTCACCTCATTTATGATATTGAAAACCTCGTTCAGTTTTCGGCCGACGGCTTCCTGCGCAGTCCATCCGGTATGCTGTTCAGCCACTCTGTTTATGAGTGTGACAGTGCCGTCGGTATCGGTCACGATGACCCCGTCACCGATGCTTCGGAGAGTGACCCCGAGACGTTCTTTTTCCTGCGCGAGTTTTTCCTCTCTGTCCCTTACATACATTATCATATTGTTGAACTCAGCGGTAAGTTCGCCTATCTCACCGGAAGTCCTTACGGCAATGGGCTCAGGCAGTTCGCCTTCTTTATGCCTGGAGACCGAACCGTGAAGGTCTATGACAGGCCTGAGGACATTTCTTCTTATCACCGCGCTAAGGACAATAACTGCAAAAATCGTCAGAAGAACCGATACAGCCATGTTTAAAACAACAGCTTTTTTCATTCCTAGCGTATACTCAGACGTTGAAAGCCTCAGCCTGACGTATCCGATCAGCAGCCGGTCCGTGGGGTTTACCTCCCCCGCATATTTATAGTATACCGGGGTATAGAAATCAAAAAAGGTCCCATTTTTTTTATAAAAATCAGGATGAGGACCCTGGGTAGTGCGGAAATATTCCACCGCGGCAGGGTCAGGCGGCTCGTTGTGTTTTTCGGCAGGGTAGGCATCGACCGGTAGCCATAGGGAGGAAAAGACCTGCGCGATATCGACGTCGCTTGTATGGACGATATCTTCAAACTGTTTGATCAGATCCAGGTTTTCGGTGGCGACCCCTTCATCGACCGCTTTTGAAAGGGAAGTTGCCATGGTCAATCCGCGCGCAATTATCTCCTTTTCCATGCTTTTTTGGTGGGAAGTTATAAAAAGAAGCGTGCTAACGAGACTTATGGCCGTCATAACCACGGTGATTAAAAGGGTCACTCTTTTTTGGAGAGAGAGTTTCACCTGGCTTCTGAAAGAGAGACCATGCCGTATGACGAGATGAGCCCCTGGCCCTTTTTGCTCAGCACATAATCGAGGAATCTTCTGGCCTCGGGCCTGGTATTTTTTTTCATAACTATGTAAAGCGGTCTCCTGAGGGGATATTTATCAGTCGATATATTCACCTTTGTGGGGCTGACCCCATTGACCTTAAGCATTTTTACGTTGCGTTTCCTGGCGCTTGAAAACCCGGAAGAGGCAAAGCCCCCTGGTGTTTTTTCGACCAGCTGTTCCCAGATCGCGACCGAGGAGGAAAGCAAAATGGAGTTATTTTGTTTTGTGACCGACTTCCCCTTCAAGACCATTTGACTGAGGGATTCGCCGACCCCCCCCATTTTTGTCGCGATAAAGGATTTAAAAGGCAGGTCCGGACCACCCAGCTGTCTCCAGTTTGTTATGCGGCCATCATAGATGTCCCGTACCTGTTCAGGAGTAATTGTGTTAACGGGGTTCGACTTATGGACTACGAATACCAGCGCGTCCCAGGCCACGGTTGTAAAGTCCAGGTCCTCCGGATCGTCCGGGGATTTACTCTTGCATGAAGCGGCGAAATCGACCCTGTTATTGGCGAGATCATGAAGACCCTGAAGGCTTCCGCCTCCCCTTACGGCCACCCTGACCCCGGACTCTTTTTCATATACCATCGCAAGTTCGGCCAGATATCCGGGGATGCTGACGGAACATCCGCTTCCGGTAATAAATGCAGCCGGGCAGGCCTGGCGGGGGTCTGAAATCAGGCAGCATATGACTATGAAAATACATTTAATCAATGTGCTCATAACTTTCCTTTGTTTATGAGATAAACGGCTATTATTGCTATGCTTCATTCTAACATAAGTCAATTGCATGATGAGTGAAGATATGGACCCTCCGCGATCGCCTGCAACCGGCACAAGCGGAGGACTCAAAAATATTCTTTGACGTTGACGGGGCGGATATATCGATAACGGGTCAAATAAGACTACAAATTCGGCTCAAACAGAGCTATACTTAAGTTTATAAATGAATATACTGATTGTTGATGATGATCCAGGCTCGAGAAAATTACTGAGACTGCTCATCGAAGGCCATGGGCATAGCGTCCTTGAGGCCTCGGACGGGCAGGAGGGCCTTGAAAAGGCGCTGGAGCACAGGCCCGATGCGATTATCTCCGATGCCGTGATGCCCAGGATGGACGGCTTCCAATTTCTGCACGCCCTCCGGCATGAGGATGCGCTCCGCAACATACCTTTTATTTTATTTACCGCAATCTATACCGGAGATGATGAACATGAACTTGCCCGTTCCCTCGGGGCCGACGCGCTGATAGTCAAACCCAAGCCGCCGGACGCTTTCTGGGAGGAGTTTACGGCGGCCCTTGCGATGCATGCGTCCGGGAAGGAACCCACTGGCACGGCCTCCACGGACGAAAAAAAAGAAGAAGAACGTTTCAGGGACTACTGCCGGGTTGTGGCCGCCAAACTTGAAGAAAAGCTCCGGGAACTGGAACAAACCAGGGCGGTGCTGCAAGACAGGGAAGAGCGCTACCGGACGCTCTTTGAGAATAATCCCCAGCCCATGTGGGTATTTGACCTTGAGACGTTGGCGTTCCTTGCGGTCAATGACGCGGCCGTAGCGCACTACGGATACTCGAAAGAGGAATTCCTCTCCCTGACAATCAAGGACATCCGGCCCGCTGAAGATGTCCCCGCCCTCCTCGGCAAGATATCGAAGGTCAGCAGAGGGATCGACGAAGCAGGCGTTTGGAGACACAGGAAAAAGGATGGGACGATTATTGAAGTGGAAATAGTCGCCCATACCATGGTCTTTGCCGGAAGACGCTCACAACTGGTGTCCGCCATAGATGTCACGGAGCGCAGGCGACTGGAGACCGAGCAAAAACATAACCAGGAAAGACTTGCCCGGTCCGAGCAGCGGTACAGAAATCTTGTCGATACCGCGCAGGATGTTATTTTTTCGCTCGATGACGCCGGAACGGTCGTATCTCTAAACCCGGTGTTCGAGACGATCACCGGCTGGCCTCTGGCCGAGCTCATAGGCCGGAGTTTCACAAAAATTGTCCATCGCGATGACCTGAATATTGCCCTGGACAATTTTCATCGTGTCATGCAGGGGGAATCTCCGCCGCTTCACGTGTTACGGATACTCAACAAAGCGGGCGGTCATCTTTATGCCGAGATCCTGTCAAAACCGAACCTTAAGGACGGCGGCGTAGCCGGACTGTTTGGAATAGCGCGGGACATTACCAAACGAATACGCCTGGAGGACGCGCTCAAGGAGGCCCTTGTCAGGGCTGGGGATGAAAAGGCCAGGGCTGACAGCATTATTGCGGCCATCGGAGACGGCGTAACCATTCAGGACAGGGATTTCAGGGTCCTGTATCAAAATCAGGCCTTCAAGAATCTGTTGGGCGAGCATGTCGGAGAATGCTGCTATATGGCCTATGAAAAGAGGGACCAGCGCTGCGAGGGATGCGGCGTTGCGATGGTGTTCGAAGACGGAGAGGTCCATAGCGTGGTAAGGTCCGCTCCCACAGATAAGGGGACAGTGTATGTCGAGATAACCGCTTCTCCGTTGCGGGACTCTAAGGGGAATATCATAGCGGGCATTGAGGTCGTCCATAATATCACAGAACGCATGAAGACGTCAGAGGCGCTTGAGCAGCAAAAACAGTTTACCGAAAACCTGATACAAAATTCCGCGGTCGCAACATTTGTGCTGGATGCGCAGCACACTATTTTGATATGGAACAGGGCCTGTGAGGAACTGACCGGGTTCCAAGCCTCCGAGATGATCGGGACTGCCGACCAATGGAAACCATTTTATGACCATCAACGGCCTGCCCTTGCCGATGTCGTCATGGACGCGGACGGCGATCCGGAAAAGTTGTCCTCTCTATATTCGGTCTATTCGAAATCTCTGCTCACTCCCATGGGCCTTCATGCCGAAGGGTGGTACAAAAACATGAACGGCAGGGACCGCTATGTCGTGTTCGATGCGGCGCCAATCATTAATACGACCGGCGTTGTCATCGCCGCCATCGAGACCCTTCAGGACATTACAGCCCGAAAGCTTGCGGAGGAGCAGCTGTCACAGATTACCCGGGAGTGGGAAGAGACCTTCAACACCATTACGGACATGGTCACAGTCCACGATAAGGATTTCAATATCATACGGGCCAACAAGGCCGCTCAAAAGATACTCGGACTTCCGTTTCTGGACGTGAAGAAGGTGAAATGCTTCGAGTATTTCCACGGCGCGGGTTGTCCGCCCGAAGGGTGCCCGAGTTGTCACTGCCTCGTGTCCGGTAAGCCCTCCATAGCCGAGGTATTCGAGCCTCATTTGAAGATGCATATCGAGATACAGGCCATCCC
>JACRLQ010000043.1:39886-47900 GCA_016215155.1 Nitrospirota bacterium | reverse complement strand
TGCCAATTCACCGCCATCTATAGAGTACAGAACATAATCCATCCCAGGATTGTCATCTGCAGCAATTACAGATATTGGAACTACAGTATCAAAGTACCCCCACATCAACGGGGACATAATATTAATAATGGGGGGCGTTTGATCCTTGCCGCCTATTAGTGCATCCTTAAGTATTTCAACCTCAGCGATTCCCGCCATTCTCAGGGAATTCATGGCGTCATTCGTGTCGGTTATATTGATACGGACCTTATCCGTACGATATGACGGCTTGAACTCAATTGAGCTGACTGCTCCAGTATTTCCCGAAACTATGGACTGTGTGATCCAGGCATAGCCTGACCATACCTGAATCTCAAAATCCTTCCCCGAGTGCAATCCGCTTTCCCAGTGAATATTAAGTTCACTTATCAATTGAGGCGTCGGTAAATCGATTTTCCACCAGACCGGCTCGAATATAACGTAACTTTCAGATGATCTCCACGAAGTTGCCAGGTTAGAGTCAAACGCATTAGAAGGGTTGTACGTGTAGTAGTCGGAGGCAGATGACGCCGTTACATTTCCTGATCTCAATGGCTCCGGTTTGTTGATCTTAACTCCGTCTCTGTACAGATTATATCCAATGACATCTGCTTCCGGATTCGGGTTCCAAGCGAGAGATACATTATAGCCGTCAGCTGACGCAGAAAGACCTGATGGAACTGATGGGGGCTCATTGAAAACTACAAATACGGCTTCTGATTCCCTGCTTACATTGCCTGCGGTATCAGTTGCTATCGCTGCAATCCTGTTTTCTCCTTTTGCAAGAGTGACATCAAAGGAAAAAGCACCTAAAGAACTGGCTCCGGCATTTCCTGCTACGGCTTTACCGGCTGACGTCTCATTATAAATCACAACTGATGCCGACGACGGAACCCCATTACCCTCGATATGAACAATATTGCGCTCCAAAGGCGTATAGGGTTGCATAAGTGTGGGGGCATAAATCTTGGCGGAAACATAATTGGAAGCTGAACTTTGGTTATTGTTAATGTCAACAGCCTTGATGAAATAGTCATACTGGCCATCGGCTAGCCATTGGTCAGTAAAGGACTGGCCGTATGATACAACCATGAGGACAAAAGATGACTCGACTCCGATCCGCTTCCTATAGATATAGTAAAATTTCAAATCCGGCTCATTATTGGCCTGCCATGACAGGGTTGCGCTATTTCCTGACACTTTAGCACTCAACTCTTTTGGAGCGGACGGAGGAGTCAAGTCCTTGTATTGCACTGTGATAGACTGAGGCGACCAGTCAAATTGTCCGCCGTGATCAGTAGCAACGGCGCGAAGGTTATAGTCGCCAAAGGAAAGCCCCGAGGCTACTGGGTTAAGCTCCATCTCAAAGGGCCTTTGACCGATGGCATTGCCCAAATTAGTCCACAGCCAGCCGTCAGCTTTTTTATACTGGAATTGAATAGCTGCTATATCGTTGTCCTGTGAATCTGCCTTCAAACGCAACTTAGACTCAAACTTTGTCCCGTTTAGAGGCTCCACGATAGTTGCCCTTGGCACACGCACATCAATCTCGACTTCAATCGCATTGGAGGGGCCGCTCAAGTTGCCCGCCTTATCAATAGCAACTACATAATATATATATCTACCGTCCGGGACTGCTTTATCAATATATGTGGTCTCGCCTATGATATATGGTCTTAAATCACGTATCAGTAAACCACCGGAATTGACTAATTGCCCGCTTCTGTAAACCAAGTAACCTGACAGATCAGGTTCTGAAATTGCAGTCCAGGAAATTGTTACGTCAGCTCCGCACACAGTTTCCGGCGTTGGTACGGGAAGTGGTAGTGGATCTGGAAAAGGTGGTGGAGGCGGGGGCACGATTTCGCTGCACGCAGTTGCTGAAATGAGCACAGGAGGTGCAGGGCACGTATTGTCAACAATAAAACTTACGATGGAAACTGTAATATTGCCGAAATTGTCTTCGGACTCAAGTTTTGCTGAATATACCCCATCGACCATGACCAGAGTGTCCAGTGAAGCAAGTATTCCTCCAGAAACTGAAACAGGGGATATTCGGACTGAATTCCATGAAGTTGGGTTGGACCCTGTCCCAATGGAAACCCGATATTGCTTGAAATCATCTCTACTGAAAGCCACTCCTTTTATTTCAAGCAGACCACTCACATGCGAGCCATTCGTAGGGGACAATATATTCGATGCAGGTGCTGTAATGTCGACCCAAACTTTCAATTCTCTGGATGGCGAACTCTCATTGCCGGCAATATCCAATGCCGTCACGGTATATGAATACATTCCGTCTTTCAAATCTCGATCAACAAACAATGTTTCCTTGATAATTGCAGCGTTTACCTTCTGCCCATTGCGATAAAGATTGAAACCGAACAGATCCTCTTCGCCATTTCCTACCCACGCAAGCGAAACCGACGTCCTTTCGAAGTTTCCTCCTGTCACCGAAGGAGCTGCAGGCGGATGTGTATCTATTGTCACATCTACCTGTGCCTGGGAAGTCTGTCCCAACTTGTCAATGGCCTTGAGTCTTAAGCAATAACTGCCGTCAGCCGGAAGAATCTTCCATGCGGTAAATGCACTGTCTTTTATGGAGGAAATTCCCTTTACCATTTCGACCCACCTGGATGCGACATCACATCTTCCAGCTGAAACATCCAAATTGAACCTCTCCAGATTAGCATCATAAACAGTGCCTTTAATATCTATCGCACTTCTTACATATTGACCGTTCCAAGGCTGTGACATCAAAACCTCGGGGGGCGTATTGTCCACAATTATTTTGGTCTTGGCTTCACTCGTAAGTCCGGCCTTATCACGAGTGAGAAGAGAAATGGAATATATTCCATCAGTAACCATGGAGGTTTTTCCTACCTTCAGTTCAGGCAAGGATAAAACACCGGACAGGTTTGTCCCATTGGCAAACTCAGTCCACTGCGATGGATTTTCTCCCGCGCCGTATCTCAATATGTATGAATCCGGATTTTTTTCAGTTATAGACCCGGCAATCATAATAATGTCCCGCGTTTGCCCGTAAAGCTCTCCGTCTCTTGGGCTGGACAGACTTGCCTTTGGAGGCGTATTGTCAACACTGACGGCAATATGCCTTTCCGCCACATTGTCCCCAACGTCTTTTGCCTGAATGATTATCGCGTATTCTCCCTCGGGCAATGCTCTAAGTGCGCCAAAAGAGTAATTCTCCCTGTTTTGTGCTCCGGAATTAATGGTTGCCGAACCCGTATCCCCTGTATACGTAATGGCATACTCACTAATATTTTTATCGGAAATAGTGCCGGAGATTAAAATGTCTCCGTTTACATATGACTTGTCAGCCGGCAGTTTGATGTCAATAGTTGGAGGGATTGCATCAACAATTACGGTCAGCGTTTCGAGCTGGACAGCCGAAGGGTCCGAGAGTGGAGACGCACTGAGAGTGACTGTATAGACCCCATCAGTTAATACAGTCCCGCTATTATCACGGCCGTCCCATATAAAGGTTCTTGATCCTGCCGAAGTTATAGTGTCTATATATGTCCTTATTACAGATCCATTCGAATCAGCAATATCGATCCGGGCAGTACAGGACTCTACAACAGTAAAGGATATTGCAGCTGCATCTTTCTTGCCGTCTCCGTTGGGAGATATGACGCCGGACGTGGCATAGTAGTCTTTAATAAGACTCTTTCTGACTAAAAAATCTACTGATGTTTTCCCGCTGCTTACATTGCCAGCGGCATCTGTTACGGTAAGGCGCAGGGTCCATTTTCCCTCAAGCCCATATGTATTCCACGTTCCAAGTCGACCGTCCCGCAAAGATGCAGTGCCCTCAGCGAGCATTATCCAGTCAGTTGGAACATCTCCCTGGCCAACTTCAAGAGCGAAACTCTTGAATCTTGGGTCATATGCAGTGCCGCGAACATCGACTATGACGCCTGTAACCTGTCCTTGAACAGGACTGGTAATTACGGCCTCAGGCCGAGTGCTATCAAGTTCAACAGTCAGACTGTTCTGAGCAAGATTACCACATGTATCACGGGCGGACAAAACAAAGGAGTATTGCCCATCCGGGGCCGCTACCCCGCTATTATTTTTGCCGTCCCATAAAAATGATTGTTGCCCCGCGGACAGCCCATTTAATTTGACCGAGCGCACTGGCGATCCGCCGGCAAGACCGTAGATATTGATCTCTATGTCCGATTTCTCAAATAAGGAGTACGTCAAGACAACGCCATCCATAATCCCATCGCCATTAGGCGAAAATAATCTCTTGTCCAATGTCAGCGGCCCCACTTGAATTGACTTGTCCACTGAGAACGCAGTCGAGGTGCATCTGACATTCCCGGAATTGTCAACAACCTTCATTGTGATAAAATAGTTCTCCTCTGCGGAATCCGGTAATGCCAGCAGACCGAACTCACCGCGCATCGGTCCAACACCTTTCAATGATGATAGCGTAGGAGTTGAATTGTCAGTTGTTGTCCCATTTTCATAGTAGAACTCATATTTCTTTACAAACCAATCGTCACTTGCCTCCCCCTGAATGGGGACAGCCATTTGAGTATTGCCGTTTGACTTAGAAACAAGGCAGACAGCTGCTGAGCGGCCAGGATAGCTTATTGTCGACACTGGCAGGGTTTTATCAACCTGCAGTGGCTTGTAAATTACAAGTTCTCTTTCAACCGGGGCATTTGTTATGGGATCGTGCATCCTATATTTCAGACTTTCAACCAAGGAGTGTTCGCCCTCAGCAAATGATGAGACGTCAAAGATCGTCGAATACACTTTTCCGTAGGTTGGTGAGGCAACCGAAAATCGATTTAAAGAGGCATCTTTTGCTGGGGGGGTGCTATCGCTTATACCAACGCTCAGCTCCAATAGCTCATAAAAGAGGGATTGGCTTGAATCCAATGAAGTCGCAACTTCGGTCTGTAGTGAAAGTGAGTTACATGTTGCCGCTTCGAGATAGCTATACTCCAAATTGACGCAGGGCGTTTTTAATTCAGGGTACGGCGAAGGGTACGTGAATGTAAAGCTCTCGATCGTCGCACTGCCGGGGCCCGACGCAACAAATTTAATTATATATTCTTTACATAAATCAAAGTAATCTTTCTCCACTTTCACTTCAAACTCACCTGGAGGAGGCAGAGTGAGACTAACAGTCGGTTGCCAATCAAGCTGCTGCGCAGTTACGATGGATTTTTCTAATCCAAGACTCCATGGTCCGCCTTCAATGTTATGAAAACCGCCTACACTGAAATGGTCCGGGTCTTCAAAGGAAGGGGGTAATATTTTCGTAACGATCAGATAGTCTTTCACAGGAGGTGATATAGATTGGCTTCCGCCACCACCTCCGATCCACAGTCTATTGGAGTTGAATTCCCTGCCGCTTCGGTCAATGGCCTTCAGATTGAAGGAGAGGGGCACTAATCGGAGTTTTGCATAATCCCACAACACGGTAAAGTACTCGGATAAATCACTGTCGCGGCCTGAAAGAATTAATTCGCTGGTCCATTCTCTCGTGCCCCAAAAAGTGGCGGAAAACTCCCTCTCGAGTATTATAAAGTCAATTGGCTGAGTTATCGTCTCGGTGACATAGAGTTTTGCAGGCCCACCAGTTACCAGTTCGGCTGAGATCCAGATATTTTCGCCGGGTGAGACCGTAGCAAAGGACTTATTCCCGGCATCATCTTCAGCTTCAATCTTAAACTCCTTGCCCGTTACGTCTTTTGCCCTAAAATGCTTGTTCATCGGCACAGGGCGTATCCCTGCATAAGGCACGGATACAAAAAGCTCACTGGTTCCAGAGTCAGTGAGCCGCCATATTTTTTCGCCGGAAAGGATATCAGATACATAAATTTTCCATTCCTTGAAATTATTGTCCATTGCAAGGGCTTTAAGATCAAAAGAAACACTTCCCGGGCTGATAAAGAAAGTATCAGAGTTATCAACAACACTCAAATAGACTTTAGGCAGAGTATTATCGACTTCGACATATTTCTCCAAATCAAGCACCTTAATCGCATATATCCCGTCGCTGACCACCGTACCGGAAGCGCCCCGTCCGTCCCATGTGATCGAATATGCCCCTGGCTCGGAATGGGTTTGTGTAAATGACCTGATAAGGCTGCCGGCGTGATCATAAACTGACAGTTCAAAATTGACTGGTTCAATAACCCTATAGGTGATATCCACAATATCTTTTTTGCCATCGCCATTGGGAGAAAAAACACTGTCGGAAACAGTGATATCGGAAATCTTAGAAGGTATAGATGTATGCCAGGAGACCTTTTTTCTGCTTTCGGCGACATTACCAGCCTTGTCCCATGCTGTAAGTCTCAAGTAATATATGCCATCACCCGGCGGTACCCACGGCGTCAAAGTCCCGTTTATAACCGCCACATCTGAAAAAGCAATAATCTGTTGCCAATTGTCGGAGTCGCCTGATGTAGCAAACTCTATTTTCCAGCCCTCCAAATGAAGGTCGGTGACAGTGCCGGTAAGGTCAATATGTGAAGATTTCCCTGCCAGTAAGAGTTCAGCAGTCAGATCCGCGACAAACTTCATAGCACTTAAATACGGATCTCTGTAATAAATAGTCTTGCCCACCAGAGGCAGGGTACGAGAAGCCTCCATAAGTTTACGCTCTATCGGAGAAAGGTAGCCCTTCGTCAAAAAAGTTTTTTCGCCGCTATTTACATTGACGACGCTTAATTCACTCCCAAGATATGATGAAACACTCGTAAGCAGATAACCAGGATCAAAGGACCATAAGAAACTAAAATACTCCGACGTAATGTCAGAATCAAATGTCTTGACAGACCGAGTTGACACATCAGCCACATCAAGCCTATAACCATTGGGGCTCAACATGTCGAAGGCTATTTTCTTTCCGTCAGGGGAAAAACCTGGCAACGCGGTCGCACTTGAATTATCATTATTTACTCTATTAATATTTATATTGTCAGGGTCTTTTATCAATGACACTGATTTTGTATTCATATCAAAAAACTTCAGATCATTAGCTGAATTTAGAGGTGGATAATAATATGCGCCGGTATTCGTACTGTATAAGATTTTAGTCTTGTCAGAGAAAAGATTATAATTGATCACCAACGGGATAGTGTAGTAATTCTGCACATCATTTATTTTGCCTATATATATATCGGCTGAAGAAAACGCATAATAAAAATGCCCCCACCCACCGCCAGCGCCATCGTACTGAAGAACATAATTATCGCTGGTGGCAAATAACGTGGTGTCATCTATCCAGACCGGCTTGCTGTTAACATATGGATTATAATTGAACATGGGTGTATTGCTATTTCCATCTTTGCTGATTATCCTCAGGCCATCATGTATAACGTCGTTTACGCACATACTATATCCATGCAAATCATAGGCCCTTGGCGCAACGGCCAGATATCTCCCATCCGGTGACCAAGTGTACTTTACAAGGTCTGCTCTTGATGAGCCGACAGATGAAATGCAGGCAGTCCAATATTGATCTGATACCTCCCTCGTAAACATCTTGAGTTTCTCACGCGTCCTGATGTTGATCGTCATGACATCAAAGCCATGCTTTTGGGTCTGATATAAAGGCCCGTGCCATCTTATAACAGGATATGTAATCGTCTCACTATCCGGGGCCCATTCAAGCACGGTATTTTCCTTCAAATGTCGCACGCCATCGGCAATAGATGCACTTTCAGCAACTGAGTTTTGACATTGAAGCAATGCGCCCGGATCTGTACATTCAGGACTGGAATCGATTGAATCCAGCAATTTAAGATTTCTCCCGTCGATATCAATGACCCATAACTCAGAGATAGATTTCGAGGAAATTGTCGTCCACTCCTTCAAAGTGATTATCGCTATCTTTTGAGCGTCCGGAGAGGGTACAAAGCTTAAAATATGTCTGTGATATTTTGCGTTATAAGGACCGATGGGAGGTTCTGAAGTTAGGTTTGCACCGAGCCATCCTCCTGGA
>JACRLQ010000043.1:0-39856 GCA_016215155.1 Nitrospirota bacterium | reverse complement strand
TGTGTCTCATCAAATTCTACAGGTGAAGGGACTAGGGCCATAAGATTAATTTTCTGGAAGTTGCCGGTTTTCAGAGCATCTTCGAAAGAAGATCTGTTGTTGTCAACTACAATCAACGCTTCCTGCAAAATAGCGCCTTCCGGGTCAACGGCCTGTATTTTATATTCACCGTCATCCACAACCAGCCCAGAGTCATTCAACCCATCCCATAAAACAGTCCCTGATGCGGTATTTTGGAAGGCCTGACTGTCAAATGTCCTCATTATCAGTCCGTTCCAGTCACGGACCTGGACCCTCGGCGATTGCGGAGAGGAGAATTTGAAGAAAAACAGGGTCGAATCCTTGATCCCATCGCCATTTGGGGATATATACCTCTCCGACAGCAGTTCATCGGCTTTGAATACTACAAAACCTTTCCCTGCCTGATTGTTGGTTTCGCTGATCTCACTAACCCTGTTGTCCGGGTCGACAATGATACTGATATCATGGTTACCCAACTTTCCGGTGGTGTCATAAACAAAAGTCGCCACTGTCTGGGATTTACCAAGAACACTTGAGATATTACTCGTACCGATGAGGGCGTTCCCTTCGTATGCGTTCACCGTAAATTCAGGGGCATCCTGGTCCCCAATGTTAGCAAGTGCCGCATAGAGAGTTACCTTGTCACCCTCCTGGGCCACGGACGGCATAAAAGTCAGAGAATTGGTTGTAATCGTAAGGTCAGGAGGACTGAGGACCCTCATTGATACAAATGCGGTATTATCATCTTCAGCGGATTCCAGAATAGCGTTTAGAACATCGGCCTTCACAAAAATCAGCATCTGTCCGCTTGCGGAAATGTTTTCCCACATCAAACTTACTTGAGAACCTGAAAGGGCGGCAATGCCGGCCACGGTCTTGCTCCCAAGAAGTACGCCCCCTGCCGATGGGTCACCCATATAAAATCCCACAACGAAGGAACCGGACGCAGTCAGCCCCTCATTTCTTATGAGGGCAGATATCTCCACTCTGCCGCCTTGATTTACTAGGGGCGGATCTATCGAAAGGTCTTTGTAGGATACCGTAAGGTTCGGTTCCGTTACAGGCATCACTACAAGGGAAGAGGCTGCGATGTTATTGTCTTTAGTCAACTCCCTGATCGAGTTAACAGGGTCAACGACAACGTAGACGGCAATGTCCGAGCCTGTTTTATTCGCCTTCCAAACTGTGCTGCTCTGGGCGGTTTTCCCTGCTTCGACAGGAGGCAGTTTGCTGGTCCCAATAAGTGTTTTGGGTGATATTTCGTCAAGATAATATGCAACGTTAACGTTCAACGCCGGATAGTTGCCGCTGTTTGAGACCGAAATTGAAATTGTGATATCATCTCCGGCATACGCCGGATTCTGCGAAAATTGAATGTCTTCCTTCACAAGCGCCAGATCTGCTGTGGCTTCAATGGCCAGATCGAGGGAGCTTTCATTATCCTGTTTCGAGGATTCGTCAAGCGTGTTGTCAGGATCAACTTTAATCGTCACGAGATAGAGGCCATCCCTGCCCTTTGTATCAATATCCATTAATATTGGATATGAGCCGCCGACCGGCAGACCGGAAATCGTCTCTGCTGCAATGAGCTCTGAATTCGTGTGGTCAGGAGCTTCCAGAAATATTTTAACCGGAATATTGTTGGCGTCCTCGGAACCGGTGTTTCGCACAGTCGCAGATAGCCGGACAGATTCTCCGCTTTTTACCGCTGAAGCGGACAGGGTAAAGTCTGCGCCTGAGATCGACAGGTTCGGCTTTAACCCGCCAAGGACCTGCAGGGCCATGGCCGTATCAAACGGCTGCCCGCCCCAACTGCCGTCACCTGCCTGGCCCGAGGCGATATACGCAAGGGCAGGCTGCAACTGAGAAGACTGAAGCCTGCCGCACTCCAGCAGGGTCTTGACCGCAGTTACTGTGCCGTGGACTGTAGAGGGGGAATTCCCAAACCCGCCGTCGGAATTTTGTTTGGACTTTATCCATGAAGCCCCGCTTTCAAGAGGCCCCGACGCGAGGGTGGAGTCGCCGTAATTATTGAGCGCTATTGCGGTGAGGGCAGTTGCCGCCAGGTCTCCGGGTGTGTCCTTCAGCACACTCCAGCTGCCGTCGGTATTTTGTTTTGAAAGAAGGTAGGAGACGGCCTTGGCTGCGGAATTCGGGCTATGGAATTGAGATGTCTTGAAGGCGTACAAGACCATGGCGGTGTCGTAGGGATTGCTCTCAAAGCCAGCTGAATACCCCCAGCCTCCGTCATTGTTCTGATAAAGAATGAACTGTTCCAATTGAACTCTGACGTCAATTCCTGCCCTAGCCAGAGACATGGCCCGTCTGACCAGATAATCGTTGCTTTCAACGGAAGAACCATTCATCCACCCGATGGCAAGTGAATAGGACTGACTCACGTCACCAAGAGTCTTAAGAGCGTCAACCGCGGCGGCAGTATCCCGGAAGCTGTTCTGAGCACCCCAATTTCCTGCTGGTTTCTGGCTGTTCTTAAGCCATGAGAGACCGCGCGTGACTTCAGGACTGCTCGCATGAGCGTGAGACGCCGCACAGAAGATCGCTGATATGATAATTAGGAATAGTGACCTGATCACTTTATTCATAGTCCCCCCTGATCTTTGCTTCATCTTTAGAAACAGTTAATCCTCGAATCATTGATTGTTAGATCACATATGTTTTTTAACAAGAGGATCATTAATCCATCAAAATTAACGATCATAAGCCGTTATGCCAGTTATGCCGACAATTAATGAATTAATGATCCCTGTGCATTTTACTTCGAGGCATCATCTGATGCCATTTTCTTTTTTAGGCGCGTTATAGTTCGAGCTGCTTCATCTCTAACTATATATTGCTTACTGTATTTAGTCTGATAAGAATCACTGCTGACAACTTCTTCTAATTTTTGTATAACTGCCGCTTCTGGAAATACGCCTAACCCATAAGCCGCACTTAAGCGGATATCTTTCTCCTCATCGCTCAAAGCCTTCAGAAAGATTTCTTTTAAATCATTTAGTTGCGTGATATTCTTTATAGCTAATTCTTCACCTATACTGTAGTCCTGATACGCTACCGGAGCATTAGCCCATACAGACAGAACGAAGAAGGCCATTCTTCTCAAAAGTTTGTTCCGCGACTTAGTTTCAGATATTAATGGCTCTACTGCATTTTCTCCTGTTGAAATAACTTCTGTTGGCAAAACGTTGCCGCCATAATAATACAGACCTTTCAGCAGTGACTGAATTGCGCGCGTGTCTTTGAACGCTGCAACTAATGCTGCAAAGTCGCCATAGAATTGCGCATACTCTTGCCCGCCGTATTCTTCATAGAAGCGATCTGTTGCTTTACCCTCAGAAATTCCTTGTTTTCCTAACTTCTCGACGTATGCCTCCTGCAAGTTGCTCGCCTTTTCAAATCTATCAATAAGCAACTTCTTTATCTCACCTGAAACCTGAAGTTTCCCCTCTTTAACCTTTTTAATCATATTCCTTCTTTCCTCATATTTTGCAGTACGAGGGCCTTCAAATAGTTTTATTAGGTTTTGCGCGTCGGAGGCCATTACGTCACTCATAGCTGAGGAAGCTACTGTCAAAATTAACAAGCAGAAACAGGCACAAATAATGAATTTGTTCACAATTCCTCCTATAGATCTATTAAATTCTTACCATCCAGGAGGGCAAGAAACTCAGGCCTCACACGGCCCGTCGTTATCCCAACCGCATTGAAACTGCCGGTGGTAATGTGATGGTCGAAGACCTCTGTCTTTCCGCCGGGTCTCGTATAGGTTATGCTGAAGCAGGTCCCTGTGCCGGCGCTCATAACGCTGCCTTCTGCCGCCCTCATCCCGTCGATCCTCAAAATAGGCCTCACCTCTATAAGATATGGAGGAGTCTTGAATATCCCGCCGTATGCCTCAATCAACGCCTTGTCGTCCGCATCCGCCCCCTCGAATTTGCCCTTGTAGAATTCAAGCGGCGTCATGTTCACAAGACTGCCCAGGTAACCTTTGTTCTTATTTCGCAATGTCTTTCTCTCTAATCTTCTCCAATGCCTTCTTTGCTTCCTCTCTGACAGCGTACCTCGTTATTATTTTGCCAGTTGTCCTATCCGTCTTCTCGAAATAAAACGGATCGTTATTGGCAATCTCCGTTAGCACTGGAACGGCATCTTTATCACCAGAATCACCAATTGCTCTTACTGATGCCTGCCTTATATTTCTATCACTATCAGATGTCGCTTGAATCAAAACTGCCATAATTTTTGATCTATCAACCCCACTCGTGATATAACCCTCTTTCTTCGGCTTAAGCATCTCACCTAAGACAAATATTGCAGACATCTTTTTATCTGGTAAAATAGACACTAATAGTGTGCTAATGATTGGATCGACTGCGTCAGCGCCATAGTAAAGAAATACTTTTGGCTCTAAGCAATGCTCAATAAGTATTGCCAGATAATCCTTCTTTGCTGATTTTCCAATAATCTCGCATAAATCACCATAATATACTGCAAATTCTTCATCATTCATATAAAGCAAATTATGAGGGACCTTTTCTTCTATTCTTTGGACACCGGGTTTGAGTGAAAGTTCTCTAAACTTTATTATCCGCTCTGCTTCATTTTTTAATAAATTCAGCGATTCTTTAATAACATCATCAGTAAGATCTTCCTTCTCAAGCTTTTGGTTGAAGTACCTTGTTGCTTCATAGCGCTGCGAAAAATCAGAACTAATTAATTTTTGATAGTACTTCTCTTTGATGGGTATCAAATCAGCTCTGGATTCTGCCAGCCCAGAGACAGGACTAATTATATTCCAAAAAATAATCACACATACACTAAAAACGGGTATTTTCATTAGAATGCCCTCTATTTTCATTTTATTGCCATGCAACATGTCCTTGCACATATGAGACCCCTGACGGAAGTTGACCCGGACTTGGAGGGAACCCATTTCTTAAAAAATATCGTGTTCCATTTGATGCGCGCAAATATGAATCACCACCCGCGCCGACGTTACGTGCTGCGTCAAATGCATCATAGTTATCGCCGCTAGATTGCTGATTAAAGTCAAATGCTCGCCCATATTGATGGTTTGATGTCATCGATCCCGCGCCTCTATTGACTTCTCGCTGATTACCTATTGGACATCTATATCCACTTGTCACTCTTAGATCGCCGCTAATAAAGTTATTGTCTGTGTCTACAGCATGTTGATTTAAATTGTGCAATCTCAATATATGCCACTCATGACGATCCGGCTCAGCATTTAAACCCAAAAGTGCATCGTACGTTGGCACATCTTTATCGAAGCAGGAACGCTCTTGCGAATCTCTTTGCGGAAGGTCTTCATATTCTTGCCTCAATTCATCAAGACCATCCTGCGTTATAACTTTTGTAATGTCCCTTGACATCGTTCCGATATCCACTGTTGCCTTCAACTGATACGAGAGAGGAAGTGTTCTTCCGCTGGCGGCCTGAGGCGGGTTCGGAATGAAACTGAACACCGGCCCTGTTCCGGAACCTGGTAGCGAGTTACAGTTGCCGTTATTGCCTCCGTTGGGAGCAGTGCCATTACAAGTCCAGGTTACATTTGCATTCGTACCGACTATTACTGTAGCCTTCAGGGTATCTCCGGTTCTGTCGCGTCTTGCAACGAAGGACTCTCCGCACCTGTATGGATACACAAGTGGCCCGCATGAAGGCGCTTCATTGGTCACAATTATTTCTGCCACATGGAATCTGAGCAATTCCCGTCCGTCAAACTTGTATTTATACTGCCCTGGCGACACAGCATAAAGAGGCCATTGCCCTTGTTTATAATGCCGATAATCCGTATCAAAATATACGGGCTTTTCCTTTACCACCTGCACTGCATATGCATCAGCCACTACAACTACTCGCAGCAACGCAATGAAATAATCTCCCATCGCTGCGATATACGGACTCAACGGATCAAGTATCTCAAAGTTTATCCTAAGAAGGCCGCTCTGCTCCAGAGCATCTTTTATGAAGGTCAAATCTTCCTCGTGTGTAATAGGCGATATATTCCAGTTAAGCCCTCCTGCCCTGGCCGCAATCATATACCCCGCCGAACCTGTTTCCGGGTCGTATTTGATAAATGGCACTGCCGGGAGCCCACCGGTCGTCTCCGGCGCTATCACCCTCCAGCCCATGTTGAGGGCGTTATTGATGTCTTCTATGACAACCTCAGGAAGGGCATAGTTCATATACGTCGTGTGAGGCTCAAGTTCTATGACATTGATCCCCATGGCCTTGAGCATCTGCAACCCCTTCACCGCAGACAACCCGCTCACCCAGAACATGCTGTCTTCAAACACCGCGTTTTCCTGATACGACGCCTCGTGTCCGCTTACCATCGCAAAGTCTATTATTTTCTTACGGTCATAACCATCCACCGGCATGATCCCCGAGACCATCTCCTTGGCGTCTATCATGAACCCCGACATCTCGAAACTCATAGGCGTCATGCCCAGCGCCCATTTGATATCCTCCCTGGACGATACCAACGCCTCACTGATGAGCATCCTGCTTTTGATCTTCATCGTGTCCCCAAGTGTCTGCCTCGCTATGTTCTGCCGGTCATGGTATTTCATCACAAGGCTATGGAGCATCTTCGCTATGTATGGCTCCTCAGAGGGCTCCACCTGGGCTATAGTCAGAAACTCAGGCCTCACCCGGCCCGTCGTTATCCCTACCGCATTGAAACTGCCTGTTGTAATGTGATGGTCAAAGACCTCCGTCTTTCCACCGGGCCTCGTGTAGGTTATGCTGAAGCCGGTCCCTATGCCTGCGCTCATTACAGTCCCCTCCGCCGCCCTAATCCCGTCGATCCTCAAAATGGGCCTCACCTCTATCAGATAAGGCGGTGTTTTGAATATCCCCCCATATGCCTCAATCAATGCCTGGTCTTCCGCATCCGCCCCTTCGAAGGAAAGCGTCAACCTCCGGCCAGACACCTCCGGCAGGCTTGCCGCATAATCCAGCACCTCAGGGATCGTAAACCTTACATAGTGCCTTTGCTCATTGGGTATGGCAGAAAACAGCTCCGGCGTCCCCACCGTCTCATACGGCAGCGTACCCGGTATAAAGTCGAACAGTTTTGTCCGAATCCTATCGACTCTCTTGAGAGAATCAATACTCTGGCCCGGATAGGTTTGCGATACATACCCTCCCACTTTGCCCCTGTAGTAATCCAGAGGCGTCATGTTCACAAGTCCGCCCAGGTACTCATTCGAAAACGCCTTCCAGTCAAAACCCATCTGAGAGGCGATGTCTGTTCCTTCCTGCACAGGTTCTATTTCCTTGAAGCTAACGTCAAGGGGTACCCAGATCTTTCCAGTATCGTCTTCTCCCGTGCCTCGATAATTCCCATAAGGTATGTATGCCTCGACATAGACATGCTCGACCTCAACGTGTGATATAATCCCACCGGAAGCATAATACCCGACAGGGACCTCAGACATATCAAGATACTCCATAGCCGCCATCGGGTCGTTGATGCCCGTTATTTTCATCAGTTTTTCAGCTGAAACCCGTGCCTTCGTCTTCACGTACCTGGCAGGCACGTTCGAGGCCCTGAGAAGGGCTATGAGGAGAGACGAAAGATCGTAATCGTTCCCCTCCTTCTCCCAATAGGTATCAACAGAGCCTTTCACTGAACCGTAATAGGGTGTGTAGCTGTAGTTATTGTAAACATACCTGAATATAGTAAGCGGATCGTTGCCGAGACTCTTTGCCAGGGCCTGTACCTCAGGGGTGATCTGGACGTCAGGAGTGGGAGAAAGGTCATCTGACGCCGGGGGATTACGTAAAGGTTGGGCCGCAGAACCCGAAACGACAGGGGCGTTGCCAAGCAAGGCGATTTCACCGGGCTCCGCCACCCTCCATGGAAGCCTGCTGGAATCTTTAAGCTTATACTCATAAGGCAGCTTGTCTTTTTCCAGCGAATCGACAAGGGTTACAATCCTCTGCTTAATCTCCCCCTCCTGCGCCTTCTTTTTTCTTGCCTCTTTTACCGCTTCGATATGGCCTTTTACTTCTGTCGCTCTTGCTCTGTATTTATCAAGCGCCTCCCGGTGTCTTTTCCATGCCTTTGACGATCCCGTGGATTTAAGCTTATCTTCAGTGTCCCCGAATCGCCTCAGGCTCTCCGCATCTTCAACCTCAAACGCAGATATATCCCTAATAACATTATCTATATGACTCTCTATGGCCTCCCCTTTTTCCAGGGTTTTAATAAGTCTATTGCCCGATTCTATTATCCTTATCGCCGCCACCCCTTCCGGCCCCAGCGCTCCGTTAGTGTCGGCCACTTGGTTATAAATCTGCGCGGAACACGGCGTCACTGCATCAGGCAGCCCAGGCATTTGAAATGTAATGATAAACAGAATAAAAACATTAACCGCGATGAACTGCTTTGACAGGAATTCCCTCTCTTTTGTCTTCCCCTTCATTTAAACCCACCCATCCTTCCCTTGAACACCCAGTAGTCAATCGCAATAGCAACCTAGAATTCAAAAGTCATAACGCTCAGCCTTATGCTATCCCCGAAAGTTTCGGACACCAAAAGACAGTGAGTGATTTATAGCCTATTTTCAATATCTTTGTCAAAGTCTATTTATAAATTGAGGTTGAATATGCATTAAGGTTGACCTTCAAAGCGGCTGTGCACAGACAAGTGACAGGCATAACAAATAAATCGCAAGAGTAATAATTATCGCAATCCGGATTTCTTAATCGCCTGCAAGAGAACGTCTGCCTTCTTTATCAAGGCATCTGGATCCTTCCGTCCGAACCTCGCGCCTTCATACAATGCAATAAATTCGCTCAGGTCCTTATTGAAATGATATTGCCTGGTCACGCTCAAGACATCGCCGGATGTCGAAGACGGCGCAATCCTGATCCCTTTTTTTGCGAGCATTCGCCTTATTGCCACATATTCGGATGTCAGGGGGCCATACCTCTTTCTCCCCCGATACCAGGCCCATAAACGATAAAATAAATATACGATGAGGGTAAAAAGACCAAGCACCGGTATAATGTACGGATCGCTCTTCATGCCGGGCTGACCCGGTTTGAAGATATTGGGCAGCCTCCTGAGATCGAGATTAGTAGCAAGATAATTGAGCGCAAATCTCTGGTCTTTGTAACTGAACCCGACAACGTATCTGGCCCAGGCCATCTCTACCGAATCCCAAACCAGGGCGTATGCCTGACGCTTCTCGTTCGATACCGGAGGCGTCGGATCGAATCTTTTCCATGAACCTCCTATAAGGGCCTCTACCCATGAATGGGCGTCACTGCTTCTGATGATCGTGTAATCGCCATACTCATTTTTTTCGCCGCCGTAGAAACCCGTCACCACCCTTGCCGGGACCCCGAGACTCCTCAACATGATAACCATGCCGGCGGCATAATGTTCGCAGTAGCCCTTTTTCGTCCTCAGCAGAAATTCCTCAACGGGATTTACGCCCCCCGCCGATGGAGACAACGTAAGTGAATACGTATAGCTGTTTCTTAGGTAGCGCTCCACGGCGGAAGCCCTTTCGGCGTCCGTCCTTAGACCCGCCGTGACGGATTTTGCGAGGTCGGCCACAGGTTTGTTATCTGAGGGCAGCTGGATGTAGGCCTTTTCGACAGACCCCGGATATTCGGCTCCCGGGATGCTGTAAGCCGTGTATTTGATCCTCCGGGACCTTTTTCCAGGCACATAAATGCTTTCCGCCGTATCGACATAAATCGCGTATGCGTCCGCCCTGACGCCCCGCGCCTGTTCAAGGCTGAAAAGGACATCCGAGTCGATCGGCTCAAGATAGAAAGTCTGCCCGAGCGCCCCGGCCCTGTCGTAATCGGAGAGGATGAATTCGTCGGCGGCCGACCTGTATATTCTGCGGCGGTCCTTGAGGGTATTGCGCCATGATTTACCGTCGAAGTGATCGAGTGTGTGTCCCCGCCAGTAGTAAGGCCCTCTGAAATCACGACTCAGTTCGACGCGCGCTATGACCGAGGGATCGAGTTTGATGCTGCTAAGGGACCCAAAATCCATCTGCTCGGAAAATCCCGATGTCTTTATCCCCTTGATATGGGTCTTTCCCAGAAATCTGTAGGGCGTCCTCGGCAGGGCCACAAAAAAGACCACTGTGACCACAACCGTCAAAAATGACATGACCATAACGGGTTTTTTCAAAGACAGTCCGGACATCCTGCCCTCTTTCATGAAGTGGGAAAGGACCATGGCCGTCACCAGCAGAAGCATAAAAAATACGAAAATAACACCGAATGCAAGCGCGCTCGTAAGCTCGGACGCAATTATCAGCTGAAGCAGGGAAACAAAATATACCTGCAGGTGGTCCCATGGTTCTTTGAGATCAAAACTCTTTAACGCCTGGAATGTAATCGTCAGATGCGCCACGGCGATGAAGAAGTCCCCCGACACGAGGAGCGCATCGAAAACGAATACAGCCAGGGCCATAACGGAGAGCGTGCCGATCAAAGCAGTCCCGGCATGCCTTTCACCTTTTATAAAACGGTAGTATCCGGGGAGCAGGGCAAGGGCGCTTATCGACATTAACGGGTTGATCTCCCCGGTAACGGCAAGACTGATACAACCCGTAAGGGCCAGCAGGGCCGTGGTAAATTTATACAGAGTCGGCATATATGACCAGATCGCACGAGGGGACAACTCCTGTGCCCCCTTTATCAGCCGACCTCAGCACACAGATGGTAAGGCCGTCTTTTTCGTCTTCGGAAATGGCTTCAGCGTCAACTTCTTCCTCCCTGATCAGGGCCAGACGGTCCAATATGACAAGGAGATGTTCATAGCCATACCCGTAAGGGGTGACCTCACTGCCGGACATCATACGAACAAAAAAACCCTTTTCCAGGTAATCTCTCGCTAACGTAGCGGTGATCGATATGACCTTTTCGAATTCGAAATTGTCCCTGTCTTCAGCCGGGCTGTTGTCGAGGAACAGCGTAATCTTTGCCGTCTCATTCGAAGAGTATTCCTTGACCATAAGGGCGGACGATTTTGCAAGGGACTTCCAATGAATATTCCTGAAATCGTCACCGGCCCTGAAAAGTCGCATATAGAGCATTTCATCCCCCTTTCCACTGATGACCGCCCTTCCCTCCCCCTCCTTTTCCCGGACCTCATGGTCAAGGGCGTTCAGGTCATAATACGCCGGATAGACAAGGATATTCGCCGACGACCTGCCGGCTATCGTCTTCGAAAAAAGGATAAAAGGGTAGCCGCTGACGATCCGGACATTATCGCCGCGGTAAAACCCTCTTTTTTTGAATACGGCCGCGGCCTTCCGGGACAACGCGCCCGAAGCCGGGACGAATAGAAAATAGGACTTCATTCCGATCTCCCTATCGGACACATTAATGGAATAGCAGGGGAAGGTCTTTTTCCTGTTGATCAGGCTGATATCAAGGGTGGTCTCGTCTCCGGCATAGACAGGGCCCTCGGCGGTTATCACCACCTCTGCTCCGGACAGATTTGTCTTCAGAATGAGCAGGGACAAAAACAAAAAGGCGAACATGAGCGAAAGGACAAGATAAATCAGATTGTTCCCCGTGTTAAAGGCGGCCACCAGAATAAGAAATGCCGCAACGATGAAACGTTTCCCCTCTTTTGTCGTCTTCATGGCGTATTATGGGTTATCAAAGTGGGACGGGAAGTCTCTCCGTAATGTCACGGACGATTGTTTCAGCGTCAGACAGGGTTTTTCTCGTCCTTAATATGAGCCGGTGGCCTATGGCCAGAGGGGCCAGGGTCTTTACATCGTCGGGCACGATAAAATCCCTTCCTTCATAATAGGCATTCGCCTTGACGGCCCTGACGAAAAACTGGGCCCCTCGCGTGCTGCAGCCGAGACGGACATCCTTATGCCGCCTCGTTTCTTCAACTATCCTCATCAGATAATCTACGACACCGGCATCCGTATGGACCTTTTCCACATCAGTCTGCATAGCTATTACTTCAGCCTTCGACAGTACCGGCGTAAGTGTATGGAGCAGTTCGAAGCTGGCGCGTTCCACGACCGCTGTGCGTTCGAACTCAGGGTCCGGGTAACCGATATGTATATGGAGCAGGAATCGGTCCAGCTGACTCTCGGGCAGCGGAAAAGTCCCGTGTGATTCCATCGGGTTCTGGGTCGCTATGACCATAAAAGGTTCAGGGAGGACATAGGTATCGTTTTCAACTGTGATCTTCTTTTCATTCATGGCTTCGAGCAGGGCCGACTGGGTCTTGGGGTTTGTCCTGTTGATCTCGTCGGCAAGCACGATATTCGAGAATATGGGACCAGGTCTGAATTCGAAGCCATGGGTCTCCTGATTGAATATATTGACTCCGATAATGTCGGTCGGCAGGAGGTCGCTTGTGAACTGAATTCTTCTGAAAGAGCAGTCAAGTGACCTGGCAAGGGCATAGGCCAGAGTAGTTTTGCCCACTCCGGGGATGTCCTCGATTAGCAGGTTCCCCCTTGCAAGAAGGCTGACGATGGACATCTTTACCGCCTCCGGCTTACCCCTCAGAACAGTCTCCATACGGCTTTGCAATTGCTTTACCGACTGATTTATCATATTATCATTCATTGTTATATTATACACTTTGCCGGAGGTATTAATTCGTGAAAAAACCGTGGGCGGGCAGGTTCAGCGACAGGACGTCCGCTTCAGTAGAGGCGTTTACCGAATCGGTGTCATATGATAAGAGACTCTGGCGGCATGACATCAGGGGCAGTATCGCCCATGCCAGGATGCTGGGCCGGCAGGGCATAATACCGAAAAAAGATTCCGCGGCGATCGTTAAAGGCCTTGACAGGATCGCCGCGGATATAGACTCCGGAAGGTTTAAGTTCAGGGAAGACCTCGAAGACGTCCATATGAATATCGAGGCGGCCCTCCAGGTGGCCCTGGACTTAAGGCTTTACCTGAGGGAAGAAACCACCGAAATCATCTCTCTAATAAAGGACCTTCAGAAAGCGTTTGTAGGTCTGGCCGGGGAACACATCGACACCCTTATGCCTGGCTATACCCATCTGCAAAGGGCCCAGCCCGTCCTCCTTTCTCACCATTTGCTGGCTTATGCCGAAATGCTCCAGAGGGACAGGGAGCGTTTTGCCGATTGCTTGATCCGTATCGATGTCATGCCCCTTGGCTCATGCGCCCTTTCCGGGACATCGCTGCCTACTGACAGGACTTACACGGCAAAACTGCTCGGGTTCAGCCGCATATCAGGCAACAGCATCGACTCGGTCTCCGACAGGGACTTTGCCGCCGAATTCCTGTCTGTATCAGCCATCCTTATGATGCATTTGTCACGACTGTCGGAGGAGCTTGTCCTTTGGTCCACCGAGGAGTTCCGCTTTGCCGAGATATCCGACAGGTTTACAACCGGCTCCAGCATTATGCCGCAGAAAAAAAACCCTGACGTCGCTGAACTCACCAGGGGGAAAACCGGGAGAGTATACGGAAATCTGATGGCGCTGCTCACCCTCCTTAAGGGGCTGCCGCTTGCATACAACCGCGACATGCAGGAGGACAAACTTCCGGTATTTGACACAGTGGACACGGTCAAGGCCTGTCTCTCGGTCCTCTCAGAAATGCTCCCGGGCATCTGTTTCGATAAAGCGAGAATGAGGGACACCGCCGGTGAAGGATATTCGACCGCGACCGACCTGGCCGAATACCTCGTCAGAAAAGGGGTCCCTTTCAGGGAAGCGCACGAGATAACCGGAAAGATCGTGCTGTTTTGCATCGGCAGGAAGATCCCCATTGAATCGCTTGCATTGACCGACCTGAAATCTTTTTCGGACCTGATATCGGACGACATATATTCGGTGATCGACCCCTCAAATTCCGTAAAGACGCGGTCATCTTTCGGGGGAACTTCACCCTCCGAGGTCAGACGACAGATAAGGCATTTCAAGAAACTGCTCCGGTAATAGCAATACCATGGGGGTAATAAATATGCTGTTTTCAAGAGTTGTTGTCCTATTCTGCGCATGCATATCCTGCGCGGCGCCCCTTTTAATTTCCGGATGCGGGAAAAAAACGGCCCCAACGCTCAAGTCCTTCGAAAAGCCGGGGCCTGTCTCCGGCCTGTCGGCTGTCCATATCGAAAATGTCGTCCATCTGAAGTGGACTTACCCTAAAGACAAGGCGCACACTGTTCGAAATTATGTAATACTACGGTCTGAGGGCCGGGAGTTCCTCAGGCTTGCCGAGACGGAAAACAACGTTCATGCTTTTGCGGATGAAGACATAGTTCCGGGGGCCACATACTCCTATAATGTTCTTGCGCAAAACAACAGGGGAACTCTAAGCAGCGACACCGTTATTGTCGTCCGGACCGAACCTCCTCCTCCCCGCCCCGGCGCGATCAGTTTCGAGGTGAAAGACAATTTTGTTCATCTGAAATGGCGGCCCGTCTCAACCGGGGCCGGATACAACGTATATAAATCCTCTGAAGCGGGAAGTTGCGTCACTCAGCCTGTCAACAAGGTCCCCCTGACAGATCCGGCTTTTTCGGATTCCTTTAATGTTTCGCGAAAGGTGTTCTATTCAGTCCGGGCGCTGACCGGTTCTCCAGCCGGCAACTTAAGCGGAGCCTCTCCTGAGCTTCTCGTCGACCCGAATGAATTTTCGCCCGCCGCTCCTGAAGGGGTCCGCAGTATAGTGTCTTCTGAAAAGGTCTATCTATCCTGGAACGGACCGGCTGAATCCTGGGTCACCGGGTTCAGGGTCTATAAAAAAACGGGGACCGGCCCATATAAACTGGCGGCGGAGACCCAGATCCCCGCTTTTATAGACAGCGACCCTGACCCCGGGACAAGAGATTACCGCGTCCATGCGGTTGGACCGCTCCTTGAGGGGCCCGGCGCCGAGGTCCGCGGGCTAAGCCTTGAGCCGGTCAGATAATCATGAAAGGCCGTGATGACCCCAAACTCCCAGCCAAAACCGCCTCCAGGCTCACGGAGGAACTCAATGCCGCCAAAAATAAACTCCGGCTTGAGATACTGAAGAATAAACAGCTCTCTGATGAACTGAATAACCACGAGGCTTTTCTGGACAGGCTCGTAAGAGACCGGACATCCGAACTCATGAAGACCAATAAGGCTCTGAGGGCCGAAATAATGAGGCGTATTCAAACGGGCAAGGAACTGATAGAAAGTCAGAGATTCATAAACAGGATTGCGGACGCCACCCCCGACCTTGTCTATATTTATGACGTGATCACAAGCCGGAACATCTACATTAACCAGAGGGTTTTAAGTATTCTCGGGTACTCTCATGATCAGCTAAGGAGAATGGGCAGCTCTTTTTTCGAGACGGTCCTGCATCCGGACGATGCCGGCGTCTTTGAATCCGTGCGTCTCGATCTCGAAAAAGCGGGATATAAGGACACCCTGGAAAAAACGTTTCGCATGAGAAATTCAGCCGGTCAGTGGAGGTGGTTTTCAAGCAGGATGGTGCTTTTTAAAAAAACCCCCTCGGACCTTCCTCATCTCGTGCTCGGCATTGCGCAGGATTGCACCGACCGCAGGGAGGCTGAAATCGAATTGAACAGGTCCCGGGAGCAGCTGCGAATACTCCTCGCCCATCAACACTCGGTCCTGGAGAAGGAGAGAGCTAAAATTTCCATGGAGATCCATGACGAGCTTGGGCAGTCACTGACCGCTCTTAAGATCGACCTGGCGTGGCTGATGAAAAGGCTTACCAGGGACCAGGCGCCCCTCATCGAAAAATCCCGCGTTATGTCCGATCTCATCGACGGCAATATACGGACGGTCCAGAGGATATCGTCTGAGCTGAGGCCGGGCCTGCTGGACCATCTCGGGCTGACGGCCGCCCTTGAGTGGCAGGCGGAGGAGTTCCGAAAAAGGACGACAATACCATGTCAACTAAGCATAAATCCCGGTCTTTCGGATCTCGGGAAGGAAATTTCCACGGCGGTATTCCGCATATTCCAGGAGGCGCTGACCAATGTGGCCCGCCACGCCGGCGCCACCAGGGTCAGGGTGACCCTGGCCGGAAAAGACAATGTTCTGACCTTTACAGTCATCGACAACGGCAGGGGAATAACCCCCAAACAGGCCCAAAATCCTTTGTCGATCGGATTGACGGGGATAAGGGAGCGAATTCATTTCCTGGGCGGGACATTTTCGATCAGCGGCAGAAAAAACAGGGGGACATCGTTGAAGGTCACCATCCCCCATGGACCGTCAAGAGGGACGACAGAATGAACTTGTTGCTGAAATCCGCCTTATTTGTTTATATATAATTGCCATGATAAGGATACTCATAACCGATGACCACCGTATAGTCCGGGAAGGACTAAAGCAGATCCTTGAGGAGACTGACGACATGTGCGTGACCGCCGAGGCCAACAACGGGCAGGAAGTGTTTGCGAGGTTATCCGAGCAGGCGGTTGACCTGGTCCTCCTTGATATATCCATGCCGGGGAGAAACGGCCTTGACGTCCTAAAACAGCTCAGGGACGATTACCCCAAAATACCTGTGCTCATGCTGAGCATGTACTCGGAAGAACAATATGCCATCAGGGCGCTGAAGGCGGGCGCCTCGGGGTACATGACAAAGGACAGCGCCCCTGATGAACTCATCGACGCGATCAGGAAAATCAATCTCGGCAAAAAATATGTGAGCCCTTCGCTTGCCGAAAAAATGGCCTTTTATCTCGACGATAAAACAGACAGACCGCTTCATGAAGCGTTGTCTGACAGGGAATATCAGGTGTTGAGCATGATCGCCTCAGGCAGGACGGTAAAGGAGATCGGCGCGGAATTAAATCTCAGTGTCAAGACCATCAGCACCTACCGGTCACGCATACTCGAGAAAATGAGGATGTCCAGCAACGCCGCCCTGACCCATTACGCCATCAACAACGGGCTTATCGATTAACAATCAGCCGGATATGCTGACGTTAATTCCAATTGACAGAAACCGGTCTGTTTTTATAAGCTAAACCGTCAGATATCTTTTTAAAGGAACAATTCCGCCATGAAAGAAAAAATCAGGACTGAATTCAAGGAGAGTGTTGCGGTCAAAGAGGCCTTCATCAAGGGCCACATTGACACCATGGTCGATGTGGCCAATGCCATCGCCGGCGCATTTAACGACGGGGGGAAGATCATTATCTTCGGCAATGGCGGGAGCTCATGTGATGCCTCCCATATCGCCGGTGAATTCGTCAACAGGTTTAAAAGAGAACGTCCGGGCCTCCCCGCGATGGCGCTTAACACTGACATGGCCGTAATAACATCCATCGCAAATGATTATGATTTCTCCGAGATTTTTGCGAGGCAGCTCAAGGCGCTCGCAATGGAAAACGACCTCGTGATCGCCATTACTACAAGCGGTTCGTCCGCTAATGTCGTCAAGGCCCTTGATGTCGCCAGGAAGAAGAAACTCAAAACCGTCCTCCTTACCGGGGCCAAGGGCGAAAAACTCTCTTCAAAAGTGACTTTTTCTTTCGTGGTCCCTTCGGATAACACACCCAGAGTTCAGGAAACCCATATAACCCTGGGACATGTCCTATGCCTGATGGTCGAAGAAATCCTTTTTGAAGAGCCCAGAAAAAAATAACACCGGACTGAAGGTGCTTGGGGTCGATCCCGGCAGCCTAATCTGCGGTTACGGTATCATCTCCGTTGATGCTAAGGACGGTTCTTATATCACCTCCGGCCGGATATCCCCCCCTGCTACAAAACCTCTGCATTACAGGCTGAGGACCATTTATGAATCGCTCATCGAGATAATCCGGACCTATCGTCCGGGTGATATCGTCGTGGAACGGATTTTTTTCGCGAAAGGACCCAAGGCCGCCCTGCACCTCGGACATGCCCGCGGCGTCATCCTCCTTGCAGCCGCCTCTGAGGACGTCCCGCTGCATGAATTCAGCGCCCTTGAGGTCAAGAAGTCGGTTGTGGGCTATGGCAGGGCGGAAAAAACCCAGGTCCAGGAGATGGTCAAGATGATTCTGGGGATACGGGGGACGTTATATCCCGACAGCGCCGACGCCCTTGCCCTTGCCCTCTGTTACATCAATACTTTAAAATTTAACCATGCGGTTTCAGAAGCCCGGAAATAAGGAATGATAGCGTCTTTACGGGGCATAATAATATCGAGGAGACCCGATAACCTTGTCATCGATGTAAATGGAGTAGGTTATGCCGTAAGTGTTCCTCTCAATATTCTGCCAGAACTGCCTTATGAAGGCAGCGAGGTCTTTCTCCATATCCATACGCATGTCAGAGAAGAGGCCATCCAGCTTTTCGGGTTTACCTCCGAAGAGGGGAAGAAGATTTTCATTACTCTCCTGGGCATCTCCGGGGTCGGTCCGAAGATGGCCTTAAATATAATTTCGGGGATCTCCTATGACGATTTTATTCGGGCGATCAATCACGAGGACATCGCAATGCTCTGCAGAATACCCGGGCTCGGAAAAAAGACCGCGGGAAGGCTTGTCCTGGAACTCAGGGAGAAACTGCCTTCATCGATGGGCACGAGGGACAGGCTGTTTGAAGACACTCTGTCCGCGCTCGTAAACCTTGGTTACAAAAAAAATATCGCGCAGGAGTATCTCGAACACTCATACAAAAAGGGCTTCACCGAGATCGAGGCGCTGCTCAAAGAGACCCTGAGGCTGCTTACCTCCAATGGCTGACATAAAACCCGACTCGAAGATATCGATAGAGCCTGACAGGCTCATAAGTCCTGATGCGGCCTCCGACGAGACGTCTCTTGATCTTACGCTGCGGCCGGCTTCTCTGGATGAATTTGTCGGGCAGGACAAGATAAAGGAGAACCTCAAGATCTTCATCCAGGCCGCCCGTCAAAGGAAGGAGACCCTTGATCACGTATTGTTCTGCGGGCCGCCCGGCCTGGGCAAAACAACTCTTTCCCACATAATCGCCGCGGAACTTAAGGTCAGTCTCAAGGCCACGTCGGGGCCGGTGCTGGAACGTCCCGGGGACCTTGCCGCCATACTGACGAACCTCTCTGACAAGGATATTTTGTTTATTGACGAGATACACAGGATGCCCAGAATAGTTGAGGAGGTCCTCTATCCCGCAATGGAGGATTATCAGCTCGACATCCTCATCGGGCAGGGTCCGAACGCAAGGACGATGAAGATCCCGCTTCCCAGATTTACCCTTATCGGGGCGACGACCCGGACCGGACTTCTGACATCCCCCCTGAGGGACAGGTTTGGGATCATCGACAGGCTGAGCTACTATTCTGCCGATGAATTGAGAAAAATCGTCCTCAGATCTTCCGCCATAATGAAGGTCGACATCACCCTCGATGCGGCCCTTGAGATAGCCGGGAGGTCCCGTGGCACACCCCGGATCGCCAACAGGCTTCTAAAGCGCGTCCGGGATTTTGCCCAGGTCCTCGGTGACGGAAGCATTGACCTCTCTCTGGCGAAGAGTTCCCTTCATTCCCTTGACGTTGACGACAGGGGCCTTGACGAAATGGACAGAAAACTGCTGCTGACGATAATTGAAAAATTCAGCGGAGGTCCCGTCGGGATCGAGACGATCGCGGCGTCACTGCGGGAAGACCGGGAGACCATAGAGGACGTCTATGAACCCTACCTTATGCAGGAGGGCTTTCTCGATCGGACCCCCAGGGGGCGGGTCGCCTCAAGAAACGCGTATGCTCATCTCGGCAAAAAAATTCCGCAGGAACTCTTTTAGGTCGCTTGCTCAGTGAAGGTCCTTATGCATATCTGCTGCTCGAACTGCAGCATATACCCCCTGCAGAGCCTCCTCGGTCAGGGGGCCCGCATAAAAGGTCTCTGGTTCAATCCAAACATCCACCCGTATCAGGAATATTCGGCCAGACTTTTGTCAGTGCGGAAACTCGCGAAACTCTGGGACCTGGACGTAGAATATATTGACGCGTACCCCCTGGACTATTTTTTAGGGGCCGTCGTGGGGAGGGGCGCTGACAGGTGCAGCATCTGTTATGAGATCAGGCTTGAAAAAACCGCCGAAACCGCCCGACAGATGGGCATGGACTGTTTTTCGACGTCGCTGCTTGCAAGTCCCTACCAAAAATTTGATAAAATAGTGCAGCTGGGGAATTCGATCGGCGCCAGATACGGAATACCATTTCATGCAGAGGACATGAGAACGGGCTGGCGTCTTTCAAAAAGCCTCTCCAGGGAGTTCGATCTGTACAGACAGAAATATTGCGGTTGCGTCTATTCTGAAATGGAACGTTTTATGAGGACCAGGGACAAATGATCGATATCGTAACTTGGCGGAGAGCCTTATTGCTCTGCGTTTTTTTTATTATGCTGCAGTGCGGCTGGGTCAGCGCGGAGCCGGCATCGATCAAGGTGCTTATTCTGGACGATGTGTTCCAGGGCATTCCAAAGAAAAACGAGCCCCTCGAGAGGATCGGAAAGCTCAGAGGGGACCTGCTGGTAAACGGCAGTCACTATGTCGGCAATATTGAGGTCTGGAAGGGCGGCTCGGGAATGTATCTGATAAACGAACTGCCGCTGGAAGAGTATATCAAAAATGTGGTCAGCGCCGAGATCGGCACTAACTGGGACATGGAAGCGCTGAAGGCCCAGGCGATAATCTCAAGGACATACGCGCTTTACCAGAAGGGTCTCAACAGTAACATTAATTACGACCTCACCTCCTCGGTCCTCCATCAGGTATACAAAGGGGCGAATGTTGACGCCAGAATATCTTACGCGGTCATGAATACGGAGGGCGAAGTGCTCACTTATGACGATAAACTTATAGAGGCCTTGTACCACTCCACATGCGGCGGCATGACCGAGGACTCTGAAGAAGTCTTCGGCAAGAGTTACCCCTACCTGAAACCTGTCTCGACGAGCTGTGATATCTCGCCCTACTCGATTTGGGAACGTAAGATCCCGGTCGAGGAACTTGAAAAAGCCCTTAATTTGAAGGGCATTAAAGGCGTTTCGATAAAATCCAGAACATCGACGAACAGGGCCAACGCGGTTGAAATCAGCCATAACGCCGGCACTCTTGATATTAAATGCACGGACCTGCGAAAATTGCTCGGCTGGAGCCGCCTGCCCAGCACAAACTTCGAGGTGACCCTTGAAAACGGGGTGTATTTATTTGAAGGCAGGGGTTATGGTCACGGCGTCGGCCTTTGTCAGTGGTCGGCCCTGCAGCTGGCCCGCGAAGGCAAGTCATACAGGGAGATCCTCTCTTTCTTTTATCCAGGGACAAAGCTGCGGATTTATGGAAACCGCTGATTACGATTTTTTTCTCCCCGAGCGCCTGATCGCAGTCAGGCCTGTGGAAAAGAGGGACCTGTCGAGACTTCTTGTGATGCGAAAAGACGGGCGTATGGAGCACCTTATGTTCCGGGACCTCCCGTCTCTGCTGAGCCCCGGAGACCTCCTGGTCCTCAATAACACTAAGGTCTTTCCTGCCAGATTGACCGGAGTCAGGCCTGACGGCGGCCGGATGGAGATACTCCTGGTCGGCGAAATCTCTCCGAATAAATGGAATATGATGATCAAGGGACGATATTCCGGGCCGGTTATAATCGATGGGCGTATCCCGGCGTACATCAGCGGAGGCAAGGTCATTGAATTTGAAAGTAACATAAGGGACGAAATATGGAATGTCGGCAGAATGCCCCTGCCGCCCTACATACCGAGAGAGCCTGACGGTGAAGATATCAGCCGTTATCAGACCGTCTATGCCGAGGTTGAAGGTTCGATCGCGGCGCCCACTGCCGGGTTGCACTTTACTGAAGCGCTGCTTGACGAAATAAGGTCCAGGGGTATTTCCGTCCGCACGGTGACATTACACGTGGGGGTGGGGACGTTCCGTCCGGTAAAATCGGCCACTGTCGGGGGCCACACGATGGAGAGTGAATACTTCGACATAAATCCCGGCCTTATTGAAGAGATTGAGAGGACAAAAAAAATGGGCAGGCGTATAATTGCCGTTGGGACTACGACTACGAGGGCGCTTGAAGGATACACAAGCGGCGATTGCCGCCTGGAGGCTTCCAACGGAAGTATCCATGGGTCCACCGGGATCTTCATCCACGAGGGGTACACCCTGAAGACAGTCGACTCCCTGATCACCAACTTTCACCTGCCGCGCTCAACGCCTCTTATGCTGGCTTCAGTATTTTGCGGACGGGAAAGATTGCTCGGAGCCTATCGGGACGCGGTGGCCATAGGATATAGATTTTTCTCCTATGGTGATGCTATGCTTTTTTTATGAATGAGACAGACTCCGGTCAACGGACCCCGCGCCTGCGGTCAGGCAAGGGACCTGTGGTCCTATTGACCGTAATTTTTTCATGTACGAGTTTTACCCTGGGCTATTTTGTAGGTAAAATTGCGCCGGGCGGGAAAGCGGCAGCTCCTGCCCAGACCTCGGAGGTTTCACCGGCCCAGTCCGCGCCACGGACGGAGGGGGGAAACAGCGTCGCTGAAAATCAAAATCCGGCGCCGGGGCCGCAGGAACAGTCACAGGTTGCCGGTAATGCTCCGGCGCAGAAACCGGCGTCAACAATGGCGGATGTCAAACCCGCTGAACCTTTGCCGGAATCCGCTTCGAAAAATCCGGATGCCGCCTCCGCCGCGAATACCCGGTCAGGCAGTTTTGTATCGGGACCCGGCGGCGCAGAAGAGGCCGCTTACTTCACTGTGCAGCTCGGGGCGTTCAAAAACAGGAAAGAGGCGGAGCGATTAAGGGCGAAATATTCCAAAAAAGGGTATAAAATGTATGTAACGGTAGTAAAGACCGATTACAAGGCAAAAATATACAAGGTAAGGTCGGGAGAGTTTCGGGATAAAAAGGACGCTGAGTCCCTGTCCCTGAAGCTGAAAAATGTCGAAGGGCTTAACGCCTACGTCACCCCGGTCAATGAATAGGAGAAGCTACGAATACTTTAGTCATAGAGCTTGACAGTGAAAAAGGTTACCAGCGGATCTTCGATAACCTCGAAAAAAACCTCAGGATCATCGAAGAGACCCTTGATATAAAGGCCAGTTCCCGGGGCAACAGGATATTCCTCAAAGGAGACGACAAAAGGGTCAGGACTGCTGAAAAGATCGTCAGGGACATCTGTTCACCCGGGTCCGGGTTCAGCGCTCTTACGCCTGAGGAAATCAGATATGCCCTTAAGTCCATCTCCGAGGGCGGCGCCGGGTCTCTGAGCGAGATGGCCGGCAGCAGCGTTGCGGTCTCTTCAAAACGGCGGTTTGTCGTACCCAAGACCGAAAATCAGAAGATTTATATCGAGGCAATAAAGAAATTCGACATGGTCATAGGCATCGGTCCCGCGGGGACCGGCAAGACCTATCTCGCAATGGCGATGGCAATCAGCGCCTTGATGAACAAGGAGGTCTCCCGTATCGTGCTCGCCCGTCCGGCGATAGAGGCCGGAGAAAAGCTCGGATTTCTCCCCGGCGACATGTTCGAGAAAGTAAACCCTTATCTCAGGCCCCTCTACGACGCGCTGTTCGACATGATGGAAAATGAGAAGGCCTCCAGACTTATTGAGCAGGGGACCATAGAAATCGCCCCCCTTGCCTTTATGCGGGGCAGGACCCTGAATGATGCCTCTATTATTCTCGACGAGGCGCAGAATACGACCTCTGAACAGATGAAGATGTATCTGACCAGACTTGGCTTCAATTCGAGGACTGTTATTACAGGCGACGTGACCCAGATCGATCTTCCGCAGGGCAAAACCTCCGGTCTCATCGAGGTATCGAGGATACTGGAAGACGTCGAGGGAATCAAATTTGTGTCTTTTTCGGAGAAGGATGTCGTCAGGCATAAACTCGTACAGGAAATTCTGAGGGCCTATGACAAATATGAAAAACGGACCCTCTAAGGATGTGGCCGGCATGACCGGATTAATGGAGTCCTCTCTGAAGGGACTCTTTCTTCTTGCGGCGTCGTTTGCCGTATCGCTGTCGATTATGGTCGATATGAGTCCCCATAAACTGATAGGGGGGACGCTCATCGCTTTTGTAATGCTTTTTATTCTTTATCGTGACATCCTGCGCTATAAACCTGCGTATAAGGACAACTACAGCATGTTGCTGCTGCTGGTGTTAATGATAGTGAGTTCACTTGTCATAGGCCGTTTCTTCGAGTATCTGCTTAAGAACCTTTCCGTCGGCATAGGGTTCATATCACCCGATACCGCGGTGTACGGCATACCGATCGCGGCGGGCGCCATGCTTATCACGCTGCTTTTTGATTTCCATACCGCGATCACGTTTTCTTTTACCATCAGCTTCCTTGCCGGGTACTGGCTTCAGGACGCCTCTTACCCCATCTATACCTTCGCGGGCAGCCTGACCGCCGCCTTCAGTGTAATCAGGTGCAAGAGAAGGTCGGCCATTCTGAAGGGCGGCTTCTATGTCATACTGGTCAACGTCCTGATCGCCTCCATACTGCTTCTGTCGAAGGGCGAGCTTTTTTCCAATAAGGCCCTTTCCGCGGCGTCATTCGCGGTGTTTTCAGGTATATCGGTCTCTTCGATCGTCTCGATGATGCTGCCTCTTCTTGAGTACGTCTTCAAGATCACTACGGACATAAGCCTGCTTGAGCTTCTTGATCTGAATCAGCCCCTCATGAAATCGCTTATGATAAATGCCCCCGGCACCTATCACCACAGCGTTATAGTCGGGAACCTTGTTGAATCGGCCGCTGAAGCGGTAGGCGTGAACCCGCTGTTGGGCAGGGTCACGTCGTACTACCATGATATCGGCAAGGTAAAGATGCCTGAGTATTTTGTCGAAAACCAGAGCTGTGCACTCAATAAGCATGATAAGCTGTCGCCTCATATGAGCAGTATGGTCATCACCAACCACGTCAAAGAAGGGGTGGAACTCGCGCGCCAGTCGAAGCTCCCCGTCTCGGTCATCGATATCATCAAGCAGCACCACGGCACCGGGGTCATATCCTATTTCTATCAGAAAGCGAAGGACCAGGATGCGGACTCTCCTCCGGATGAGGAGGATTATAAGTATCCCGGCCCCAAACCCCAGACACGCGTCGCGGCGCTCGTGATGATGGCGGACGCTGTCGAGGCCTCGTCCAGGGTCCTGACCGACCCGACCCCGGCCAGGATATCTGCGCTTGTCGACAAGATAATAAACCACATATATCTTGACGGACAGCTGGATGAATGCGAACTGACACTAAAGGACATTTCCGCCATAAAAGAAAAGTTCACCTATATATTAACAGGGATATTTCATAAGAGAATCGATTACCCGGGGTTTGATTTCAACAATGTCATTGGCGATAAGGAACACACAAAGGTCGATAAAACTAGACCGGCGGAGGATAGAAAAGGACTTAAGCAGGGCTCTGCTTCTTCTCGGACTTCAGAAGTCTGAGCTCAGCGTTATGTTCGTCGGCAACGGGCCGATGGCGCGCCTCAATAATCTCTACCGCGGCAAAAAAGGACCCACCGACGTCCTGTCCTTCCCTATGGACCCATTTAGTGCGGCCCCGCCCTGCCCCGTGCTCGGGGACATTGTTATCTGTGTTCCCAAAGCCCTGAGCCAGTCAGTCGAATATAACGTTTCATTGTATGACGAACTGCTCAGGCTGATGGTCCACGGTCTGCTGCATCTGATAGGGTATGATCACGAAAAGAACGCTTACCAGAAAAAAAAGATGCAAAACAAGGAACAGGAACTGATCAATGCCGTTTCGTCAATGGATTAAGAGCGCCAACTTTGCCATAGAGGGGATACTTCATGCCGCAAGCACTCAGCGGCATCTAAGGTATCACTTATTTTCGGCGGCCTTTGTCCTTCTGGCCGGTTATGTCCTGGGCATCTCAAAGATGGAGTTCATACTGGTTTCTCTTGCGGTAATCCTGGTCGTCGGGGCTGAGATGATGAACAGCGCCATAGAAGCTATTGTAGATCTGATTTCACCGGAATATGCCGAAAAAGCAAGGGTCGCCAAGGACATTGCCGCGGGGGCGGTGCTTATCACCGCGTTCGGGGCGGCGGTCCTCGGCTACATTATACTTTTTCCTTATATACAGTCCTTTTTCCAGTCAGGTCCGCATATCGCCAAACATTCCAAGGAAGAGATCTCTCTGATAGCCCTGATTTTAGTGCTGATAACAGTAATAATTGCGAAGGCCCATTTCGGCAAGGGCCATCCGCTCAGTGGCGGCATGCCGAGCGGGCATTCCGCCCTCGCCTTTTCCGCCTGGGTCTGCGTCACCTACATCACCCGGAGTTTTATAGCGTCCCTGATCTGTTTTTTGCTGGCCGCCGCGATTGCGCAAAGCAGGGTAGCGGTGCGGATTCACACGGCCACGGAGGTCATCGCCGGGGCGCTGCTGGGTGCCGTGATGACTTTTATGCTGTTTAAGGTGTTTTACTGACCAGTTTCCGTTACGGAAACCTGAAAAAAAGTTTTTTCAGGAAGTCTTGTCATTTCGACCCACAGGAGAAATCTCTCTTTTGGGAGCGCCTTAAGATTTCTCACTTCGATCGAAATGACGTCAAAGTCAGTTCGTAAACCGGTCAGGTCGTAAACGTGATGAGGACCTCGTCGGTTTCTACGGCCTTGCCGATAGTTGCGGTCACATTGTCCACGACCCCGTCGCAGGGGGATGAAACGCCGCATTCCATTTTCATGGATTCGATGATCACCAGGTCCTGGCCGCGGTAGACGCGGTCGCCTTTTTTGACAAGTATACTGACTACCATGCCGGGAAGAGGTGAAAGGAGCACGTTTTCGTTGGCGCCTTTTATCTCTTTCGGCATATATTGGGCCAGTCCCCACTCAGTCGGAGTGTAGATCTCAAAAATGCGGGAGATGCCGCAATAGGCGGTCCATATGAAGTTCTGCCGGTACTGGAGTCTGAAGTATTGGTTTACGCCGTCTATCGACAGTTTCATCCTCCGGCGGTAGAATTCAAACACCGGCGCAATGACGGCATGTTCCTTTCCGTTTATCGTGACACTCCAGTGCCGCGAGGAGAGTTGCCCCTGAAGTCCGACCTCAAAGATATTCTCGTTTCCTTTGACGACATAACGATGCTGCCGGGCCGGCATGTGAGACAGCCCGACCTTTGCGGCCATCGGTTTTAACGATTCACGGACCAGATTCATGCGGTTATGGTAAACGACGGTCGTGGCAATGACCATGGCTTCGAGTTGCTCAATCGGCGGATCTATTTTGGCTTCGCCATTTTCATAATGCTCATCGATGAAGCCGGTTGAAAGGTCGCCCTTGATAAAGGCAGGGTGGTTCAGTATGGAGTTTGCAAAATTCAGATTCGTGGTCACGCCCTCGACGTGGTACCGATTAAGGGCATTGATAAGGGTGGTCCGGGCTTCTTCCCGCGTCTCACCCCAGCTGATCACTTTGGAGAGAAGCGAGTCGTAATACACGCTTACGAAACTGCCGGCCTCGACACCGCTGTCAAGCCTGATATTTCTGCCCCTGAGATTCGAGTATCTGGTGATCAGTCCGGTGGACGGCAGAAAATTACGGGCGGAATCCTCTGCGCAGATCCTGGCCTCTATGGACCAGCCCTTTATCGAGACATCCTCCTGAGGGATCGGAAGAGGTTCGCCGGCCGCCACCCTGAGCTGGAGTTCGACAAGATCGAGGGAAGTGACCATCTCGGTGACCGGATGCTCCACCTGCAGCCGTGTATTCATCTCCATGAAGAAGAAGTTCCTATGACTGTCCATGATGAATTCCACGGTCCCCGCATTGGAATATCCCGCCGCCCGGGCCAGGGCACAGGCCATTTCGCCCATGCGCGACCGGAGTTCCGCGTCAACCGCCAGGGAGGGCGCCTCTTCGATCACCTTCTGGTATCTCCGCTGGATCGAGCATTCCCGTTCACCGAGAGAGACGACTTTCCCATGCCGGTCAGCGATGATCTGGATCTCGATATGGCGCGGATTGCCGATAAACCGCTCCAGAAAGATCCTGTCGTCGCCGAAGGCCTTCCTGGTTTCGTCCTGGGCGGACTGAAGGGCGGATTCAAGTTCATCAGGCGTGGCAACCATGCGCATACCCCTGCCGCCGCCGCCCGCCGCTGGCTTAAGCAAAACCGGATATCCGATTTCAGCGGCAAGCGCCCTGATTTCTTCAATGTCAACTATTGGCAGGTTGTGGCCGAGCACCACAGGCACCCCGGCCTTCATAGCGATCTTCTTGGCCGAAATTTTATCTCCGAGCGCCGCGATCACCTCAGATGAAGGCCCGATAAATGTCAACCCCGCCCTGACCACCGCCGCGGCAAATTTTGAATTCTCCGATAGAAACCCATACCCCGGGTGAATGGCCTGGCAGCCCCTCGCAGCCGCGGCCTCGATAATTTTATCATACGCAAGATATGAGGAAGGAGACGGCGACGGACCGATATAAACGGCCTCGTCGGCCTCCCGGACATGAAGTGACCGCGCGTCAATGTCGGAAAAAACCGCGACAGTCTTAATGTTGAGTCTTCTGCAGGTCCGGATTATCCGGATCGCTATTTCACCCCGGTTGGATATAAGAATTTTTTCAAACATGGCGACCCCTTAAATTATTCATTGTCTCAAAATAGTATGGACATGCGTTAGTCCTTGTTGTCATGCCCGAGTGTTTCTGTCGGGCATCCATTTTGGCCTGAAGCGGATTCCCGCCTTCGCGGCAATGACAACTCTTAATGAGCCATTTAGTAAGGCCCGCCTCCCGGCTCATAACGGAATATTCCCGTGTTTTCTCTTCGGACGGACCGTCCGCTTGTTTTCCAGAAACTGAAGGCTTCGGATCAGCCGGTGTCTTGTATCTCGCGGGTTGATGACATCGTCGATGAACCCTCTTTTGGCCGCCATAAACGGATTGGCATAGGTTTGCCGGTACTCATCCGTTTTCCGGGCGAGCATCTCCTCGGGGTCTTCCGCCTCGTCAATCTCCTTTCGGTAAATGATCTGCGCGGCCCCCTTGGGGCCCAGGACGGCGATTTCAGACGCGGGCCAGGCAAAATTAATATCGGCGCCGATGTGTTTGGAATTCATGACCACATAAGCGCCGCCGTAGGCCTTCCGTATGATGACCGTTATCCTGGGCACGGTCGCTTCTGAAAAGGCATACAGCAGCTTCGCCCCGTGCCGGATGATGCCCCCGTGCTCCTGCTCCGGACCGGGCATGAAACCCGGGACATCTTCAAGGCAGACGAGCGGGATATTGAAGGCATCGCAGAAACGGACAAACCTGGCGGCTTTTTCAGAGGCCTGAACATCAAGGACGCCGGCAAGCACCGCGGGCTGATTGGCGATGAGACCGATAGTCTGTCCGCCCAGGCGGCCGAACCCCACAATGATATTACGCGCAAAATGGGCATGGATCTCCAGAAACTCCGCGCCGTCTAAAATACTGGTGATAAGGATCTTCATGTCGTATGTCTGGTTAGGGTTTGCAGGCACCAGATAATCCAGGGCAGGGTCCGTGCGTTCAGCCGGGTCCCTCAGGTCAAGGATCGGCGCCTGCTGCCGGTTGTTGGAAGGCAGATAATTGATCAGCCGCCTGACCTCCCGCAAACAGAGAATATCATTAGGGAATGCAAAATTGGCCACGCCGCTTTTTTTGCTGTAGACCATCGCCCCTCCCAGTTCTTCTGCCGTGATGTCCTGGTGGGTGACGGTCTCGACCACATTGGGGCCTGTCACAAACATATACGAGGTGTTTTCGACCATAAAGGTAAAATCAGTTATGGCGGGGCTGTAGACCGCGCCGCCGGCGCAGGGCCCCATGATGCAGGATATCTGAGGCACCACGCCGCTTGCCTGGACATTGCGGTGAAAAATCTCTCCATACGCCGCCAGGGATTCAACCCCTTCCTGGATGCGCGCGCCGCCGGAATCGTTCAGGCCGATTATGGGCGCGCCGACCCGCACGGCATGATCCATGACCTTGCAGATCTTCTGAGCATGGGCCTCTCCGAGCGCCCCGCCCATGATGGTAAAATCCTGGCTGAATACGAAGACCTCGCGGCCGTCGATGGTGCCGTGCCCGGTGATAACGCCGTCTCCGGGGAACTCGCCGATGCCGGTATTGAGGCCCGCCCTGCCGGTCATAAGCAGATCGAACTCCTCAAACGAGCCCTCATCGAGGAGCAGATCGATACGCTCCCGCGCGGTGAGTTTTCCCCTCCGGTGCTGGGCCTCGATTCTTTTGGCCCCGCCGCCCAGGAAGGCCTCCTCTTTCATGAGCTCAAGCTTTTTAAGATTGTCCTGGTCTGACTGCCGCACGGTCACACCTCCTCAGGAAAGTCCTTTTTACTATTACTTTATCTGGCGCGCCAGGCCGCTTAAAACAGTACCCGGGCCGACTTCTACAAAGGTCCCGGCACCCAGATCCCGCAGGCCTTTGACCGTTTCGGTCCACCGTACACTGCTGTAAATCTGTTTGACCAGATTCGAGGCGATCGAGTCATCCGTGTAGGGCCGGGCGCTGCAATTGGCGATACATGTGATCTTCAGGCTGCCGAAGCTGAATCCGGCCAGGAATGCCTCAAATTCTTCCGCCGCCGGTTTCATATAACGACTGTGAAAGGCGCCGCTGACGGAGAGAATGACCGCCCGCTTGGCTCCCTTTTCCTCCAGTCTGGGGGCAAAGGTCTCGATATCGGCCCTGGGACCGGAGATGACCGTCTGGCGAGGAGAATTCAGGTTGGCCACATCAATACGGTCGGCGCCGAGCTCGGCCAAGGCCGCGGAAACGGCATCGCCGTCCATGCCCAATATGGCAGCCATGCCGCCGCCGGTGGCCGCGTTCATCAGCGCGCCGCGCTCCTTTACCAGCTTAAGGCCGGTAGCAAAATCAAAGGCTCCGGCGGCATACAGGGCTGCGTACTCTCCCAGGCTATGCCCGATAACAAAGTCAGGCGCCCGGCCTTCAGCCTCAATTTTTGCCATGTAGTCAAGGACATCGACGATGTAAAGCGCGGGCTGGGTATGGTCGGTGCGGTTGAGCATACCGTCGGGGTCCTTAAGGCAGAGTTCCTTTATCGAATAACCAAGGAGTGCGTCCGCCTCAGCTACTACGCCGGGATAGCGTTCAAAGAGTTCTCCGCCCATACCGAGGGACTGGGAACCCTGGCCGGGGAACATAAATACAGTCGCCATATTACAGCCCTTTTATTTCCCTGATTTTTTTTATCATCATAGGCACGACCTCAAACATGTCGCCGACGATTCCATAAGTGGCAATACTGAATATCGGGGCCTCGGGGTTCCTGTTTATAGCGATAATGATATCGGAAGACTGCATTCCGACAATGTGCTGCACGGCCCCCGATATGCCGCAGGCTATATAGACCTTCGGGCCGACCGTCTTTCCCGTCTGCCCGACCTGATGCCTGTATGGAATCCACCCTTCGTCAACAGCCGCCCGGGATGCGGCGACACTGCCGTCGAGCGTCTCAGCCAGTTCGAACAGGAGCTTGAACCCTTTTTCCCCGCCGGCCCCTCTGCCGCCCGCGACGATGATATTTGCGTCCTGAAGGTTTACGGCGACTTCCGAGACTTCCATTACCGTTTCGGTGACCCTCGTGGATGACGTGATCTTAACAGGTTTTACCGGTATGACTTCCCCCTTTTTATCGTCCTGATACTCCGCCGCCTTCATCACTCTGGGTCTGACCGTGGCCATCTGGGGCCTGCTGTGGGGGCAAAGTATGGTTGCCATAATATTGCCGCCGAACGCGGGCCTGACCTGGAGAAGGTTCCCTGTTGACTCCTCGATGTCGAGAGATGTGCAATCGGCGGTAAGGCCGGTGTGGAGCCTCGCGGCAACCCTTGGGAAAAAGGACCTTCCGATCGCCGTGGCCCCGGCGAGCACTATCTCGGGTTTATATTGGGCGATAAGTTCGGACAGCACATTCGCGTAGGGTTCATCATTGAAGGTGTCCATCGCCGGGTCATCGCAGAGATAGACGCGGTCGGCGCCCCAGCATATCAACTCCTGAGCGCCACGTTCGACGTTTCCCAGAAGGACGGCGGACAACTCAGCGCCTAGTTTGTCGGCAAGCCTTCTTCCGGCGCCCAGGAGTTCCAGGGAAACCCCCGCGAGCCTGCCCGATCTCTGTTCGGCAAAAACCCAGACGCCCCTGCCCTGCCCTTTTTCTTTACGGACCACCCCGTCTTCGACTTCGGAGATAGCGCCCTCGGGACATACCGAAAGACACGCCCTGCATAACTGGCAAAGCTCCGTAATACGCGCCCTGTCCTCATGCATGACGATCGCATCGTAAGGACATGAGGCTATACACACGCCGCACCCGCTGCATTTGTCCCGCGTCACACTTATATACATTTCATCTCCACCAGTTCATTTACAAGTTGCGCGACATTGTCCTCCATACTGCCCGAAAGCACCTTCCTGTTCGCCTTCGCTTCAGGGGCGAAAATATTTTTCACCTGGGTCGGAGACCCCTTAAGCCCAAGATTTTCTTCCTCAGCCTTAAGATCGGCAGCGGAAAGTTTCAATATCCCGGCCTTCTTTGCCGCCATCTTTCCCTTCAATGAGGGCAGCCGCGGGACATTGATCTCACGCACCACGGTAAGCAGCACCGGAAGGGAAGACTCGACCACGTCGAATCCGTCGTCCATAAGCCTCTGGACCACTATACGGTCGTTTCCGACTTCGACTATCTTGCGCACATAAGCGATATGCGGCATCCCGAAGAACTCGGCTATCTCCGGACCAACCTGCGCCGTGTCACCGTCTATCGCCTGCTTGCCGCAGAGAATGATATCGGCGCCCAGGTGTTCAATCCCCTTGTAGAGTGTATAGGCTGTCGCCCAGGTGTCGGACCCGGCAAACAGCCTGTCGGTCAGCAAAACCGCCCTGTCAACCCCCATTGAAACTGTTTCCCTCAGGGCATTTTCAGCCTGGGGAGGTCCCATGGTCAGGGTCGTAACCTCACCGCCCGCGGCCTCCCTGATCTGGAGCGCCGCCTCGACCGCGTGCAGGTCATACGGATTAATTATGCTCGGCACCCCGTCTCTGACAAGGGTGTTCGTCTCGGGGTTGATCCTGACCTCGGCCGTATCAGGCACCTGTTTAACACATACGACTATTTTCACCTTTAGATACCTCCAAAAAATAATCGGCTGACAAAATAGTCAATCCTAATGTCAGCCGAAATTAAGCAGCGCGCATCGAAACAATAAGACCTTACTTATTTAAGCCGGGCCGCTTCCTTTATCAGAGCCTGTCCGATTACATTTCTCTGGATCTGGTTGGTGCCCTCATATATCTGGAGTATCTTGGCGTCACGCATCATCTTCTCGACCGGATACTCCTTCATATACCCCGACCCCCCCATCACCTGGACGGCGTCAGTCGTAACCCTCATGGCCATGTCCGTGGCAAAGACCTTCGCCATCGCGGACTCCTTGGAAATGTCCTTTGACCCGCTGTCAACCAGCCTGGATACGGCATAGACGAGCGCCCTTGCCGCCTCAATTGATGTAGCCATGTCGGCCAGCATATGCTGGACGGCCTGAAAGGTTATGACCGGATGCCCGAACTGCACCCTCTGACGGGCAAATTTGACAGCTTCGTCGAGCGCGCCCTGCGCAACACCCACACCCTGTGAACCTACACCCGTCCTGGAGTTGTCGAGGGTCTTCATGGCCACAACAAACCCCATACCTTCCTTCCCGATAAGGTTTTCCTTGGGTATCCTGCAGTTGTCAAAGATAAGCTCTGTTGTTGCAGACGCCCTGATTCCCATCTTGTTTTCCTTCTTGCCGAAGGTAAAACCAGGGGTGCCCTTCTCAATGACAAAGGCTGATGCGCCCCGCGGTCCCTTCGACCGGTCGGTAATCGCTATGATGGTATATACTTCGGCCGCTCCCCCGTTGGTAATCCATTGCTTCGTGCCGTTAATAACATATTCATTGCCGTCAAGCCTCGCGGTAGTCTGCGTGCCTCCGGCGTCACTGCCCGCGTTGGCCTCAGTCAGACCGAATGCGACAAGCCTTTTGCCGGCCGCTATGTCAGGCAGGAACTTCTTTTTCTGCTCATCGGAGCCGAACAGCAGAATGGGATACGTGCCCAGGGCATTTGCCGCGAACGTCGTCGAAACACCGAGACAGGCCCTCGAGAGCTCTTCAACCGCTATAGTAAGTTCCAGGCAGCCCTTTCCAAGTCCCCCGTATTCCTCGGGAATAAACAGGCCAAAAAGGTCGGACTGGGCAAGCGTCTTCATGACGTCCCAGGGGAATTCCCCTGTCTCGTCCAGTTCGGCGCGCACCGGCACAATCTTCTCCTCAGCGATCTGCCTCGCAAGGTCTCTGATCATAACCTGTTCTTCGGTCAGAAAATAATCCATTATTAAAACCTCCAGTTATTGAGCCGCAAATCAAAACACATTGTTTACGGAGGTTAATTTTAACAGAAACCGTCAGATTTAGGGAAGTTAAGATGCACTAATGCCTGTTAATTTCTTCCCTGCTCGCGGTAACATCTTTAAGGCCCTTTTTCCGGGACGTCTTTTTCGACAGCTTCAGGGTATTGTAAAGATCAAAGGCCTTCTTCGGGGAAGCATTTTCATGGACGACGGCGGAAACTGCCTGTATCATGGCCACAGGGTCCTCTGCCTGAAAGATGTTCCTGCCCATATCCACTCCCGAGGCGCCGCGTTTTATCGCATTATGGGTAAGTTCAAGGGCCTCATATTCGGGAAGCTTCTTCCCTCCGGCCATGACGAGCGGCACGGGACATGTCTTTACGATCTTCTCGAACCCTTCGCAGTAATACGTTTTAACAAAATGAGCGCCAAGTTCAGCCGCTATCCTGCAGCAGAGCGCCAGATACCTCGAGTCGCGCGCCATGTCCTTTCCTACGGCCGTAACGGCGAGGACAGGGATTCCAAACCTCGTCCCCTCATCGACGAGCCTGGCGAGATTAAGCAGGGTCTGTTTTTCATTCGGTGAGCCTACATAAACAGACAGGGCCACAGCCGAGACGTTCATTCGAAGCGCGTCCTCCATCGATACCGTGATCCCCTCGTCCGAGAGTTCCCCCAGGATGCTGTTTCCTCCCGAGACCCTCAGGACGATCGGGGTGTCCGTGGACGGATCAACGGACGCGCGCAGGACACCCCTTGTCGGCATAAGCGCATCAGCATAGGAAACCAGCGGTCGTATGGTCTTCTCGGCGTCTTCAAGCCCGGTCGTCGGGCCAAGAAAATATCCATGGTCGACCGCCAGCATAACGGTCCGGCCGTCCGGCCTGATAATCCTCGACAGACGATTTTTCATACCCCAATCCATAGTAACACCTCCAAAAAATTGATATTATGTTTCTTACGGCTTAATTATGACCTTAAGCGACTCTCCCGCCTCCTCCACAAGATGTAGGCCCTTCGCGGTTTCCTCAAGCCCCAGTATATGGGTTATCATCGCGGAAACGTCGACCTTCTTCTGCCGTATGAGTTCCAGTGCCTTCATATGCTCGTCATAGTTTGCGGCATAGGATGACGTCAGGGAGATCTCGTTGCGCCAAAAAAGGTCATTGACAGGCAGTTCTACGGGGGTCCCGCCGGAGGCAGGGGCGAAAAAGAGTATGGAGCCGCCACGCTCGACAGAGCGGAACGCCTGCGTTATTGCGCTTACGGAGCCTGCCGTAAGTATTACGATGTCGGCAAGTCTCCCGCTGTTTATTTCCTTAAAACGGGCGGGGACATCATCTTCCGCGCTCAAGGCCTCGTCCGCGCCCAGCCTTTTTGCCGCGTCCCGTCTAAAACGGCTGATGTCCGTCGAGACCACGATTGAAGACCCAAGCGCCCTTGCCAGCTGGACATGCAGAAGCCCGGAAATCCCGCTCCCTATCACAAGAACAGACAGTCCGAGACCGTTTCCCGCAAGTCTCTGGCCCCTGTACACGCATCCCAGCGGTTCAATAAAAGTTGCCTCCTCGAAGCTCACAGAATCAGGCAGGCGGTATATACCCCGTTCAACATTTATAGGAGGAAGCCTCAGATACTCGGCGAACCCTCCCGGAAAAAAGTTCGTCCTTCTCAGGGTATCGCACACGGTGTGATGGTCGTTCAGGCAATAATGGCAGGTATTACAGGGCACATGGTGCGAGGCCGCTATCCTGTCGCCCTTTTCGTAGTCCTTAACACCCTCTCCGATATCCACTACCTCGCCGGACATCTCATGCCCCAGTACCAGAGGCCCTCTTCCCGCCCTGTACCAGTGCATGACGTCGCTTCCGCATATGCCGCTTGCCCTGACCCGGACAATCAACTCCCCCGGCCCGGCCGACGGTATGGGCATCTCCTCAATCCGTACGTCGCCTTTTCCATAATATACCGCGGCCTTCATCGTCCTGTTGTTATCGACCATGGTCATGCGCTTATGTCCATATCACGTATCAGGATACTCGGAGACCCGATGTTCCCGAAAAAACGCAGATCATCTCCGACCGCCTCCGCCTTTAAAAAAAGGTCCAGTATATTGCCGGATATTACCGCCTCTTTCACCGGATATGACGCCCGGCCGCCCTCTATCAATATCCCGGAGACTCCTATCGAAAAATCTCCGGAAACGGGATTGGCCGTATGCACGCCCATGGCATCGAATATATGAAGCGCGCTTCCCGCCAGGCCATACATATCCGGGATTGAACAGGCCGACGCGTCGGACGACGCCTCGATATACAAATTCGTGGGGCCGACCGACGGGACGGCGGAGAAACCACCCCTCACGGCATTCCCCGTGGACGCCGCCGAATCTTTCGCGGCGGTATATGTGTTATGAAGATACATCTTCAGGATGCCGCGGTCAATCAGTATCTTTTCCTGTGCGGGAACTCCCTCGTCGTCGACGGGACTGCTGCCGGGCAGACCTGGAAGCAGTCCGTTGTCGGAAATACTTATCTTTGCGCTTATGATCCGGCGGCCGATTTTACCTGACAGCAGGGACCTGTTTTTCTGCACGGAATCAGCGGATACAGACCCTGCCAGAATCTCCAGGAAGTCAACCGCGACCGAACGGTCCAGAATGACCGAAGTCCTTCCGTCCGATATTCTTCGGGCCCCCAGAAGTCTTAAGGCATTATCAGCGGCGCAAGCCCCCACCTGCCGGAAGTCGACATTCCGGAGGAGCCTGCTGCCGCAATAGTCATATCCGGACTGGGCGTCATCGCCGGTTTCCGCCACCGCTGTACTCTGAGCGGTGCAGAAGGTAGAACGGTAGACGACCTCTACGCCCTTTGAATTGAAGATGGTCTCCCTGGCGGAGGAAAAAACAGAGGACGCCCTCCTTACTTTTTCAATACGCTTGTCGCGGTCGAGGCAGGCCTTTTCAATATCCATGGTCAGCGAGATGGCATCCGGTTCCGTAATCCTGTCGATTTCAGGGTCATACACGTCAACACAGGCCGGAGGAACAGCTTCAGGCAGGTCCGCAAACGGATCAGGGTCAGCGGAACCGGCGGCATCGACGGAATTCCTGATAACGGACCGCAGGTCATTCCGGTCCGTTGAGTACGCAAAACCCGGACGACCGTTTTTTATCACTCTCAGCCCATATCCGAAGATGCGGGCAGTCTTGAGCGAATCGATTTCCTGCTTTTTCACCTCAACGCTCAGGCTTTTTGATGACCTGATAAATACCTCGGCCTGGTCCGCGCCCGCCCCAAGCGCCTCTGAAATTACCTCCGCGGCAAAGGCCCGCTCACTCTTCATAGTAAGAGGCCGACGCGGTGTCCGATTCCCACACGGTCACCGCGGCCACTCTCAGCACTTCATCGTTGATCTTTTTCTTCATCGAGTCATAAATCCATTTAGCGAGGTTTTCCGATGACGGGTTTTTCTCGGTAAAAGGAAATACGTCGTTGAGGAACGCATGATCGAGGGGCGCTACCACCTCTTTGGCGATCTTCTTCAGGTCCCTGAAGTCCAACGCTATATCAATTTCGTTCAGTCTTTCAGCCATGACGTTTATCTGGACCCTCCAGTTATGGCCGTGCATATTCTCACAGTTGCCCTTATACCCCCTCAGCTGATGCGCAGCCGAAAAGGAGACTTCGACGGTTACTTCAAACATGAATTATTACCTCCGGCCTAGGTGCTTTTTTTGAAAACAGAGATGTACGGAAGATTCCTGAACCTGTTGTCGTAATCCAGTCCGTAACCGACGACGAATTCATTGGGGATATCGAACCCGACATAATCAAGCGGCACGTCCACTTCTCTGCGCCCCTTTTTGTCGAGAAAGGTGCAGATTTTGAGGCTTTTCGGTCCCTGCATCAGAAGGCGCTCTCTGAGATTGTTGAGAGTCACGCCGGTATCGACGATGTCCTCTATCAAAAGCACGTCCTTGTCCGTGACGTCTTCACGGATGTCATAATGCATCTTGACCTCGCCCTGTGAATCAGACTTCAGGTAGCTTGAGGCGATTATAAAATCTATCATGAGAGGGGTCTTTATCAGCCTTACCAGATCGCTGAAAAAAATGAAGGCCCCTTTGAGTATCCCTACCGCAAGGAGGTCCTTTCCGTCATAATCAGCCGAAATCACGTGCGCGAGTTCAGCCACCCTCTGATGTATCTGTTCCACCGTTAAAAAAGGTTTTCCGACGACCATTATTGCCTCCCGAATCAAGTGATCGTATATTTTAACGATAGCGGTGAATTAACTCAATAAAAAGAAGATGGGCGCTTTAAACAACGGGAATCCACTGATAGGGGCGACCGCCGGCCGGGGTGGTAGAGAGTCATTCCCGCCTGCGCGGAAATGATGTCCGGCAAGCGCAGCCCCTACTCAATCGCGATACCTCCCATGGTGGCCGAGCCTGTCTCCGTATGTATCAATATCGGCGGCTCTGTTGTGATACTTTTTATAGTTGTATTTCCAATCTTCTCCAGAATATCGCAGTCGTAACCGCCATCAAATATGATGCTCTTATTGACGACAAGATTCTCTGTATAATGGATTGCCTGACTTTGTATTGTATTTCCTTCTGAAGCATCGGTAAGGGCAGCTAAAATACTGCTATATGGATTTATTGAACCGGATAGCTTCACGCTATTAGGGTTATCACATGCCAGGACAGTTATATTTTGTGATACCTGATCAGACGATCCGCCGTCATTTGTTGCAATAAGTTTTACGGTATAGCTCCCGCCATTAAATGCCTCAAACACATGAACGGGGTTCTGGTCTGTGCTATGAGAGCCATCTCCGAAGTCCCAATCCCATAATGTTGAAGCGGGTGCTGATGTATCCCCAAAACTTACCTGTAAAGGCACCTTTCCGGAACTTGGCATTATCCCGAGAACTACGAAACTGGCAACAGGAGGATTAATCACAAAATTCGCTGTCACCGTGCAATCACCGGCAATCGAGCCGGTTGAATAAGTATAACTTGTGACGGCAGGCAATGTGTTGTGGTAATCCGTACCTCCGCACCCGCTTACGCTCCCAATATGGTAGTCAGGATCAGCATTAAATTGAAAACTAGTCGCCCAATTATATGGTATCGTCTGTGGCGAGATATAAGCAGCATCCAGACTGCCGTTCAACCCCGGCGACGCAGTCACTGTATACTGATTAATTGCAAAAGTGGCTGTTACCGTGCAACCTCCTATGACTAAGCCGGTTGTATAAGTGTAAGTCGCAACTTCGTTGTCCGAGTTGCTGTAAGGGGTTCCCGAACAGCCGCTGACGCCGGCAACATGATAGCCGGTATCAGCATTAAATTTAAAGCTTGTTGACCCATTGTAATTAATCGTCTGCGGCGAGA
>JACRLQ010000024.1 GCA_016215155.1 Nitrospirota bacterium | reverse complement strand
CTTCTGCCTCCGTGGCCTACGACGGCTACAAACAAAGGTTTCTGGTGGCCTGGGAGGATAATCGCGGCGGGGCCTTCGACATATACGGCCAGCTGGTGAGGGCCTCCGACGGAGCCCTCTTCAACCATACGCAGCCCGCAGACCCATATAATCCCCCCGGCAGCGCCGGCGCGAACTTCATCATCTCCAATGCTGCTAATGGTCAATATGCCCCTTCAGTGGCCTACGACAGCGCCAACCGGAGGTTCCTGGCCGCTTGGGCGCATACCAGTTCCGTCATCTTCGGCCAACTGATAAATGCCGACGGCTCGCTCTATGACACCGCCTCGAACGTGAATTTTCTCATCGCCGCTGATGCGATTTCAAACAACCCGGCGGCGGACTTCAATCCTGCCTGCGGCAACTTCCTGACCATCTTCGAGACGACCGTGAGCGGCGTTTACGACGTCGGCCTTGCGGTAGTCGGTCCGCCGTGCTGCACGCCGCCGCCTTCCGGCATGGTCGCCTGGTGGGGCGGGGACAACAACGCGCTGGATATGGTCGGGAATAATAACGGGACTTTGAACGGCGCGAATTATGCAGCCGGCAAGGTGGGGCAGGCGTTCAGCCTGGATGGGGTTAATGACTATGTGGAGATGACGGGGAGCAGTGTGGGAGATTTCGGCAGCGCCCCGTTTACCGTGGACTTCTGGATGTATGCGATAAATGGTACTGCTGGCTATTTAGTGGGGAAATCGCACCCGGACAGTGGTCTCGGCTGGGATATCCGGTGGAAAAACGACAATAAGATCTACGTAGTCGGCGTAAACGGATGGAATTGGTTTACCAGCGATGCGTCCGCCACATCAAATACCTGGCACCACATCGCAGTTGCGTCGACAGATTCTCTCGTCACCCTTTACATAGACGGCGTCGTGAAGGGTACATCTCCGAGATCGGCTATATCTTCAACCGGCAATCCTTTTAGGATGGGTGATACAACTAATTACGGCGACGCTGCTTTTAACGGGCTCCTCGACGAGGTCGAGATCTTCAACCGCGCCCTCGACGCCTCTGAAATCACCGCAATCTACAACGCGGGAAGCACCGGCAAGTGCAGGTCATGCACGCCGCCGCCTTCAAACATGGGCGCATGGTGGAAGGCGGAAGGCAACGCGGCCGATGCGACCGACTCGCACGATGGGACGCTCGTCAACGGGACGGCATTTGCGGCAGGCAAGGTCGGACAGGCGTTTAGTTTTGACGGGGTGGATGATTATGTGCGGGCCGGTTTGGTTTCCACCGCTGTCGATAATATAACCATGGATGCCTGGATATATTGGAACGGCTCTAACTCCTCTTTCAGCAATCAACTGATTTTTTACAACGGTCTTTCCAGTGCCAGCGGGTACGGTCTTTACCTGACGAATGGCGGTCTGGTTGTGATACTGCGGGGAGGAGTCGCCTGGGTGAATTCCAGCACAACGCTGACCCCGGGCGGGGGTTGGCAACACCTGGCCCTGGTGCGGGATAACGGCATTTGGAGTTGGTATCTGAATGGTGTCGCCCAGACGATGGATTCTCCCGCTCTTTCACCGAATACACCGACGCATTATATGTCTATCGGGGGTCAGGGAGGAGAATCCTTCAACGGCCGTATCGACGAAGTCGAAATCTTTGGCCGCGCCCTTACAGCGGATGAAATCGCTGAGATCTACAACGCCGGAAGCGCGGGGAAGTGCTTCGTATCCCATAACGTCAATGCTACATCTCCCGGCGGAAATGGATCAATGTCATGCACGGGTCCGGTACTGAATGGATACGATTCGACCTGCACGATCGCCTCTGTGACCGGATATTACCTCTCCGGCCTGACCGACAACACCATAGACGTGCTGGGTTCGGTTGTCGGAGGGACCTATACGATCTCGAATGTTACAGGCGTCCATAATGTCGTAGCCGCCTTTGCGGAGTACGAGATAAAGAGGGTGTCGGGATCGGATTATTACTACAACCTGCTTTCGGCGGCCTTTGGGGCGGTTGCCGACACCGACGTTGTGATGCTGAGGCAGGGGGGCCTGGCCGCCGGCGAGTATAACCGGCCTGGGGTGTCGATCACGCTCAGGGGCGGTTACGATTCCGGGTTCGGATCTAACACGGGCCCGGCTACGACGCTGACCGGTCTGCTGACGATAAGGGCGGGAAGCATGACCGTCGAGAAGATCGTCATTAATTAAAGGTGAAGAAGCCTCAACGCGGCCATGACCGTAGACCAGGGCCGGAACGAAAGATACGTTATCATACTATAGACGCATAAGGGGCGGGGGCTGGGACAGCCCCCGGCCTTATGAGCTTCTCTGAGGGCCGCTTGCCCTCCTCTTCCGGTCGAAATGAGTTCAAACCAATCGGTGAATTGCTTTCCGCAACAGGAACTTGTTAAGACAACCCAATAATTATCATCCCCACATCGACCGGCTCTTTGTCCTGTGGTTGATGTATTTTTCGGCTGAGAGCGCGGCCCTGCAACCATCAGCCGCGGCGGTGACTACTTGGCGCACGTCGGTGCAGGTGACATCTCCCGCGGCGAAGACGCCGGGTACGGAGGTCTCCATCATCCTGTTTACCGTAACGCATTCATCTTCGGGCATCTCAACCGCGCCGTACAGATAATCAACTATAGGCTTGCTCCCGTGAAGATAAACGAAGACCCCGTCCATTTTCAGTTCGGTCCGGTTTTTTGCCCCGTCAATCAGCCTAATTTTTTCTACCGTGTCAGTCCCTTCAATAGCGGTCACGACCGTCTCCGGAAGCAGCTTTATCTTTGGTGAATCAAGGGCCGGATGGTCTTCGACCTTGAGCTTTTTTGTAGGCGAAATAAGATATACAGTCCCGGCAAATTTAGTCAGATAGCCCGCCTCTTTCACCGCCTCCTCGGAATTGCCGATAACGCAAACGGTCCTGTCTTTATAAAAAGCGGCATCGCAGACAGCGCAGTAGCTGACACCTCTTCCCAAAAATTCGGCTTCGCCCGACATTGACGCTTTTCTGCCCATTGAACCGGTCGAAATGATGACTGTCCTGCCTTTGTAGCCCCCGGTCATGGTGAATACCTCTTTAACCTCGCCGTCGAGCTTTACGCCCACCACCTGGGCCTCGACATATTCCGTCCCGAACTTTATCGCCTGTTGTCTGAAGATATCCAGAAGCTCTTTGCCGGATATTGGATTGAGGAGGCCGGGGTAGTTTTCGATATGGCTCGAATAGGCAAGGGCCCCGGCTGTTTGAGACCTATCGAGTACAATAGTTTTAAGTTTTGCGCGCGAGGCATACTGGGCGGCGGAGAGGCCTCCGGGGCCGCCTCCGATTATTATAACGTCATAGATGTTTTCACTGGTATTTTCAGTCTCGGCCATATATCCTCCGGTTATTCTTTATTGAGATATTATAGCGCTATTTGGCCGTTACGGACAGTGGGCGCGGGCTTCGTCTGTTAAAATAAAGTCAGTTATGAACCTGAGACCTGTCGGCTGGTGCGTGATTCTTTACGCCTTTATGAACTCCTACTATGGCGTCGGCGCCTCAAAGTTTGTCATTGCCGGCCGTGACCTTCCTTTTTCGGGCCTACTGCCCGGAGTCATCTATGGACTGAGCTGGACGGTATATTTTATTGCCGGAACAGGACTTGTCTTAAGGAAAAGCTGGTCTTTACCCCTAATGATCTGCGCATCGGCCGGGGCACTGGTTACAACGTCTTACTCTGCACATTCCTATATGTTCGGTCATGGCTCTGACCCTAAATACATTTTTCAGATTGTAAGACCGATTCCGGAGATCTTTATTCTTGGCTCCATGATCTCACTTCGGCGCGGAGGATTTCGGGTAGAGGGTGATACTCGTCCGGCGATAAACAATCCAACATCTTTTATCCGGACTACGTTAGCTGTTGGGGGCGCTTTGCCCTGGCTGGCCGGTCTTTTCAGTTATATGATAAACGGTAACGACAGCGTGATAAAGATATTTGCCGGCAAGGGAATATTTATAGCCCTGTTTATGACGCTATGGTTTGCAATCCCATTTATAATCCTTGCCCTGATTGCAAAGGCCGCATCCGAAAACGGCGGTTTTAATCGCTATAAAGCCCTGTTGTCCGGAGCTTTGGCCGGGGCTGCCTTGGCCGGAGTTTACGTCTTTTGGATAATGTGGTGGCCTGTTTTTAACAGTTTTGTAATGCCTATATCGCCGCCGATGATCTTTGCGGGAGCGGTCTCAGGCGTAGTTGCCGGATGGATCATCAGCAGGGCCGTATCTAATAATACCTGAGGATATTGTAGTAAGTGTCCCTCTGCGCGGGTCTGAAGCCGGCCGACCTTATCGAGTTTATTATATCTTCCTTTGTGACCTTGTAGCTTACGCCTGCCGAGGCGACGACGTTTTCCTCTATCATCGTAGAGCCGAAATCATTCGCCCCGAACCGTAGCGCCACCTGGGCAAGCTTCAGCCCCTGTGTCACCCATGAAGCCTGAATGTTGTCGATGTTGTCAAGATACAGCCTCGATACCGCAAGCACTCTCAGGTATTCCACCGCTGTTGCAGGAGTATGCCGTGAAGCCGGTAAGCCTGAAAGCCGGGAAGTTTTACTGTCCTTGTGAGCGTTTGTTTTAACCTTCCGCGCTTCCGCGCTTCTGCTCTTCTTATTTAACTCCGTATTTCCCGGCTGAAAAGACCATGGGATGAAGGCCGTGAATCCTCCTGTCCGGTCCTGCAGGTCTCTTATCGCGGACAGATGCGTGACGATGTCCTCGGGGCCCTCTATGCTGCCGAACATCATGGTTGCCGTCGTTCGCATGCCTGCCTGATGGGCCGCTTCCATGACCTCAAGCCAGCGGGAGGACCTTATCTTTTTCGGACTTACAATCTCCCTTACCCTGTCGGAGAGTATCTCAGCCCCGCCTCCCGGTATTGAATCAAGCCCCGCCTCCCTAAGAACGAAAAGGGCCTCTCTGACCGTGAGGTCGGAACTGTCGGCGATAAAAGATATCTCAGGGGGTGAGAATCCATGGATGTTGATATCGAACCTTTTTTTGATGGACCTAAGGAGCGTTGTGTAATAATCCAGGGAGAGGTCAGGGTGAAGGCCTCCCTGAATAAGTATCTGTGTTCCGCCGAGGTCCAGAGTCTCCTCTATTTTATGGAAAAGGCTGTCATTGTCGAGGATATAGGCCTCAGGTGAATCTTCATCTCTCCAGAAGGCGCAAAACCTGCACTGGTTTATGCAGACATTGGTATAGTTGATGTTCCTGTCCACGATGAAGGTTGTAACCCCTTCGGGATGAAGCTTCTTCCTCAATGAGTCGGCCATCGCTCCGGCATTCAGCAGCTCGTTGTCCCTTAGCATGGCTAACGCCTTTTTATCGCTTAACCTTCCGGCCTTTAACCGGCCGGTTTTCCCCGGGGCCTTATTCATGAATAAACCCTGACTTTTTTATAGAAGGAGTCCCTCTCAACAGGGACCTTGCCGGCTTTTTTAATCAGGGCCACAAGCTGCTCGACCGTCATGGCTCCACCCGTAAGTCCCCCGGCGGAACGCGTGATCTTTTCTTCCACGATTGTGCCGTCGATATCGTCCGCCCCGAACTTAAGGGCAAGCTGGGAGATCTTTTCTCCCAGCATGACCCAGTAGGCCTTGATATGATCGAAGTTGTCCAGCAACAGCCTGCTGATCGCTATTGTCTTTAAGTCATCGATCCCTGAGGTATATCCCCCCTTGATCTCAGTGTTTTGGGGGTGATAGGCAAGCGGGATGAAGGCCTGAAACCCTGAGGTCCTGTCCTGAAGGTCCCTCAGTTTAAGCATGTGGTCAACCCTGTGATGGACTTCTTCTATGTGACCGTACAGCATGGTAGCATTCGTCCTGATGCCCGCCTTATGGGCGGCTTCCATCACATCCAGCCAGCGCCTGCCCGTGATTTTTTCGGGACATAGCAGCTGCCTGACCTCCGGAGCGAATATCTCCGCGCCTCCTCCCGGCATCGAATCCAGTCCCGCTGACTTTAATGCAAACAGGGTCTTTCCGAGGCCCAGCCCGCTGATCCCGGACATATAGTCAATTTCAACGGCCGTGAATGCCTTGATATGAAGTTTAGGGAAATGTTTTCTGATAGACGAGATTATCTCAAGATAGTGTTCAAAAGGCCAATGCGGATGGAGGCCCCCCACCAGATGCACCTCGCTGAAAGGTTGAAGGTTTAGATTTGAAGGTTTAAGTTTCTTAATGATTTCTTTGATAGTCAGTTCAAAGGCGCCTTCCTGTCCCTCGGACCTGCTGAAGGCGCAGAACCTGCAGCGGTTTACGCAGATATTTGTGGGGTTAATGTGCCTGTTGCGGATGAAATACGCCTTTCTGCCGTTTTTCTTTCCGGCGAGGGAATCCGCAAGCCTGCCGATAGTAAATATATCATCCGATTCGAAGAGCCTCAGGGCGTCAGCCTTCGTAAGCCTCTTTCCTCCTGAGATCTTTTTTTCAAGGGATTTGAGCATGAATAATTATAATGCAAACGCCGGACTAAAGACCAAGGCGGTTCCTGTTAAATAGTCGTTGTCAGTCGCATTCAATTATGCTCATGGCCGCTTTTATCCCATTTACGGCGCTTGATATTATTCCGCCGGAGTAACCGCTCCCCTCTCCGACCATGTAGAGGTTCTCGAAGCCGGCGCAAAGATTGTTACTGTCCTTGATGACCTGGACGGGAGACGAGGTCTTGCTCTCAAGCCCTATGATATTGCCGGTGTCGAACCCCCTTATCTTTTTGCTGAAATCTCTGAGCCCCTCTCGTATCGATATCCCGACTTCGGGGGGAAGCAGGTCCCAGAGGGCGGCAGGTTTCAAGCCAAGTGGATAACTTGACTCGGCCGTGACCGCCTGTTCTTTTTTATCCATAAAATTTCTGATACCGCAGAACGGGGCCCGGAACCCTCCTGAAAATGCGTAGAATTTCTCCTCAAGAGCGGAAAGCCATTCAAGGGCCTGAAGCGGGGTCACTTCCTTTCCAAAAAAGCTTGCCGGGTTGATGCCGGCCACACATGCCGCGTTCGCGAACCTTCCGGCCCTGTCATAAAGACTCATCCCATTTACGATATTCGTATTGCCGAAGGCCGCCGACGGCACAATGGTCCCCCCCGGGCACATGCAGAAGGTGTATACCGGGAGGTTGCCGCCTGCCGTTGATGTCAGCCTGTATTCCGCGGCCTTCACCCCGGGGAGATGCTCCACCCCCCACTGGGCGCGGTTAATTATCTCCTGCTCATGTTCCAGCCTGCAGCCTATCGCGAAGTTTTTTGTACGAAACCCTACTCCCCGCCTGATCAGCATCCGGTATGTATCATGGGCCGAATGGCCGGTTGCGATTACAAAGTGGTCCGCCCCGATTCCGCCGGACGATGTCACGGCCTCGGAGACCTTCCCGTTTTCGACCTTGAGGTCTTCCAATAAAGTATCGAACAGGATGCTGCCGCCGATACTGATGAACTCCTCCCTCAGCCTTTTCACGATCTTTCTGAGGTTATCACTGCCGAGGTGGGGGTGGGCCATGTAGGCGATCTCTTGGGGAGCGCCGGCTTCGATATAACTTTGCAATACGAACTGCCTTTGAAGTGATATGTTTTTTGTCCTCGACGTCAGTTTCCCGTCGGAAAACGTCCCGGCCCCGCCCTCGCCGAAGGCATAATTGTTCTTTGGGCTGAATTCGCCTGTCTTTTCAAACCTTTTTATGTCAGCGGCCCTTGCATGCACCTCTGAGCCGCGCTCGATAAGGGTCGTACGGATGCCCGCCTTCTGGAGTACGAAGGCCGAAAAGAAACCTGCCGGTCCGCTGCCCACTACGACGGCGGTGTCCCCGCGCATGCCGTGTGGTATATGGAGGGCCGGCTGACCTTCAGGCGCTGCCCCCTTTATTTCGACTGAGATGACAGAGACACGGAGCAGCCAGTGGATGTTGGATTTTTTTCTTGCATCGAGGCTCTTGTTAAGAACTGTATATGTGAATTCATTTATGCCCAGCTCTTCCCGTATTTTTCGTCTGAGTTCTTCAGGAGCATAATCCGTCGGCAGCTTTAATGATAACTCGAGGTGACCCATGGTCTTATATTGTAGAGGAAAAAGGCGGAAAGTTAATCAGAATCATCAGGGGCGGCATTCAGGGCCGCCCCCGATACTTATCCCGAAATGTACTGCTCCAGGTCCTTGATAGTCGTCTCCCTGTCGGCAATTATCATCTTCACTACGTCCCGGATGCTTACAATGCCTATCAGATGGCCGTTTTCGAGTACTGGCAGATGGCGGACGTGGGATTTGTCCATTATGGACATGCAGTGTTCGGTCGTGTCCTCAGGCGTTACGCAATATACCGATTCCGTCATCAGTTCGCTTACCGGGGTTTCCTTTGAGGACTTTCCACGAAGGACCACCTTCCTCGAATAGTCCCTCTCGGTAAAGATCCCCAGGAGCTTGCTGCCCCTTACTACCAGCAGCGCTCCTACGTCGTTTTCCGCCATAAGTCTTAAGGCGTCATAGGCCGTGGTGTCAGGCAATATGGTCCAGAAACCCTTCTTTTTCCGTTCAAGCAGAGATTTTACGGTAGCCATTGTTCTTCCCCCGTTCATTATGAGTTTATTTCGTGCTTGATTCATTGTTTCATAGCGGTAAAAAACTGTCAATTTGAAGTTTCAATGATCAGGTCACCATATATTTTTAATATGCATATTAATACTGGACTTATGTATTTTTTCGCGGGAAAATACTACCAGACAGCACGGTCCGGATGTAGTACAATCATCAGCGGGACATCATGTCATAAAGTTTATTGGGAGGCTGTTATGGAGACAAATATATTACATTCTGACCTGCCGCTTATACAGGAGGCCGATTTACATAATAAGATCGTACTGGTCAGGTTTGACCATAATGTAGTCAAGGGCGGAGAGATCCGTGACCCCTTCAGGATCGACCGCACTATCGGCACACTCTTTAACATCGTCGAACGCGGCGGGAGGCCGATCCTGATGACCCATGTCGGGAGACCCAGGGACAAAAAATCAGGAAGGATTGAATGCAGAAAGGGGGAGGCGGTAGATCCGATCGTCGCGTATCTCGAACAGAAGCTGCATGCCAGGTTCCATATCCCCAGGATCGTTTCCGATCCTGAAAAAGGCATACTGGGGATCGACACGTCCATTAACCTTGCCGTGAGGGACCTGAGGGAAAGAAAGATCGGGGGTATATACCTTCCCAACACCCGATGGTTCCAGGGAGAGGAGGCTGGAGGAGAATTGGCGCGTCAGTTCGCGCTCCAGCTGGCCGGGCTCGCGGACATTTATGTGAACGATGCCTTTGGATCGTGGCAGCCTCACGCATCGACTTATGAGATAACCCAATTTTTGCCTTCATATGCCGGGTTTCTTCTACAGCAGGAGATCCTTAACCTAAGCAGGGTGATAAACCCTGTCAGGCCTTTTGTGGCTGCCGTGGCAGGTTCGAAATATGACACCAAGATAAAGCCTCTTTACGCGATCTATGAGAAGGTCGACCGCCTTATCCTCGGCGGGGTCATCTATAATACTTTCCTCTGCGCGAAGTATAATATCAGGATAAAGGGCGTTACGGATGACGACATTCAACTTGCCCGGGACCTCGTCGAAAGAGACCGGACCCGGAACAAGATCGTAGAGCTTCCCTTTATTGTGGAATCCGATGTCGCCGACGGGCGCGTCGAGGGGAAGTTCAGAACGATCCGGGTAGGCGATTTAAAGTCCGGGTCCGATTACGGGTATATCCTTGATATCGATCCTCGGTCTTTTGAAGATCCGATTGTCGCGGACACCATTGGGAATGCCAGAACGATATTTGTGAACGCGGTTATGGGCTATACACCTCATTTTACTTCCGGTTCCCAGGCACTTGACCAGACCATAGACAGAAACAGGGACGCCATGAAGATGTACGGCGGAGGCGATACCCTCCAGGAGTTCAAGGACCTCTGCCCGGGTCTTTACCTTTCGGTGATGGACAATGCCAATTATTACTTTTTCACAGGCGGCGGCACGGTCCTTACCGCCATAGAGCAGGGCAGTCCGTACGGACTAAAACCGGTCGTGGCGCTCTGCGAGCAGAAAAAGCGGCCAAAGTAAAAAAATCTCTCGCTGGAGCATAAATATAAAACAGACGTACATGAATTAATGTTTGCCTTTTGCTTCAACTTTGCCCCTATTTTATGAAATAACTATGCTTATATTGATTTGATATTTTTAAATAAATGCAATATAATTGATGTATCTTTATGAAAAGATTTGTCGAGACTCCTTTATTGCACTGGAAGCAGGACCCGTGGCGAAAGGTATTACTACTTCGTGGCGCCAGACAGGTCGGGAAAACCTATTCAGTCAGAGAATTAGGAAAAACCTTCCCTTATTATGTAGAAATTAATCTTGATGAAACCCCTGCGCTTAAGGAATTATTCGTCCACTCGTTGACCGTGCATCAAATTATCGAGCGACTGGCTGTTGTCACCGGGATTCCCATCAAACCTGGAGAAACCCTGTTGTTTCTCGATGAGATTCAGGCCTGTCCGGCAGCTCTGAGTGCCTTACGCTATTTTCAGGAAAAGCTGCCTGCCTTACATGTTGTCGCTGCAGGATCTCTCTTGGAGTTTGCGTTGTCGGAAATTCCATCTATGGGTGTGGGACGCCTTCATTCCTTGTTTATGTATCCGTTATCTTTCATGGAATATCTCTTTGCTTCAGGGCAGGAGGCTCTTTACCGGACTGTCATGGGGCATCCTGTTTCCACCCCCCTGGAACCCGTGATCCATCATCAATTGTTGGACCAACTCAAGCTGTTTTATATGATAGGAGGGTTGCCTGGCGTGATCGACTATTATTTAAAAACGCATGATCTTCTTCGATGTCAGGAGCTGTTGCAGGACCTCGCAACCTCGTATGAGGATGATTTCGCCAAGTATAAAAATAAAGTTCCGGTAGCCAGACTGCGCGAAGGGTTTCAGTCCATTATTGCCCAGGCCGGCCACAAGTTTTCTTATACAAGAGTTGACTCCAATTCTTATCATAAAGCCATAAAAGAGGCGCTTGATCTACTCATCCTTGCAGGACTGGCTTACAAGGTTCCGCACAGCAGCTGTCGGGGAATTCCGCTTGGCGCGACAATCAATCCCAAATATTTCAAAATACTTCCTTTTGATATTGGTATTGCACAACGTGTCCTTGGTCTGGATTTGGCGGAGCTTGTATTGCAGTCTCAGGAAAATCTGATCAACAAAGGGGCCATTACCGAGGTCTATTGTGGTCTGGAACTGATTCATTCCCATGCGGGCAACGCAAAACCAGAGCTGTTTTATTGGCATCGCGAAAGCCGTGGGAGCCAGGCTGAGTTGGATTATGTTATAGCCGGTCAGTCCGGGGTGCTTCCTATTGAAGTAAAAGCCGGGTCAAAAGGACAGATGCAGAGCATGAATCTGTTTTTGAAAGAACACAAGCTCCCCAAAGGAATAAGAATCTCGCAGGAGAATTTTTCCGTTTATGACCATATACAGGTTTTGCCCCTTTATGCGGCCTCCCGTTGCTGGACATTGAGCTGATTGCACGAGGGGCGACTCACTGATCTCCCATTTAACCCAGTGTCTTTAAATAACCACACGTTTCAACCATTTATTTTTTGCAAGTAGCATGACCAATAATAGTGACAAGGAATACACAGCTGCAGGATAAATTATCTCAGGGAATGGATAGTCGATATAAGATCCTAGTTGAGGTAAATGAGAGACAAACAAATAATGACTCGCATAGACACCAAGAGTATACCTTCCAAACTTTGTTATACGGCTGTTTCTGCCGATGTCTGGCATTGATAAAGCACACATTGCCGCACCGACCGTGAATGGAATGGTTCCTATTAAATGCCCGGAAACTGTTGGGAGAACATCAAATCGTTTCCATAACAAGAGAATTTCAAGGAGGGAAACAACCACTCCGACTGAAACGAGCAATATGGAGCTTACAGGATTGAATTCATCATTATTTGAAGCTAAAAACCAACCGATATAAACGAAAAATATAGCGAACAAATAATCATTAATGGCATTATCATAAATAAAATTATTAAAATTTGTCATAAAAAAACTGCTGTTAACATAAGTTCCTAATGGCGCGAGGTTAAATATGACGTTTGAATTAATAGAATGCAGTAAAGTCCCAGTGCAAAGGGAAGGATGATCTTTCTATTGATCAGCATCGATAACATCGTATTAGCGCATAGCGCAATTATCAAGGCGGGTAAAAACCATAAATGGGTGGCACTCCCTCTGATCATCAAAGCTAAGGGATCGCTTAGCCCATAACAAGTTTGCATATATAAATACTTGAAGTAACCATAGGGTTGAACGATTGTATTAATCGTGAGCGGCGGCGGCAACAGTATATAGATCATGAACCAGAAAATCCAAATTATCAACAATCTCCTTGAATAAGATCCTAGAGTCCAAATAGGAGAATCTCCCGACAGGATTTTTTTTCTAAAAAAATATCCCGCCGTAACAAAGAAAAAAGGAATTGCACATGTACCCAGGCGACCAAGAATCAACTTAATTACCCCTTCAAAAATAGACGCGCCGCTACCGTCAAGATAGCTGTCAAACGAATCTCTGATGGGGATGGTGTGCAGAAGTATTACTGAGAAGATTGCGAAAGAACGCAAATAATCAATGCTTGGTATTCGCATTGTTGTAGGTTCTGCCGGTAAAGCGGATTGCTTATTCATCAGCTTTCTCTTTAACAGGTTTTGTTTGTCGGTATCTGCATTTTGTTATAGATGTGGTAAAGGGTTACCGGCCTTCCCCCAAAATAGTGTACCACATCAAAGACAGGAGATTGTGTGAAAACTTCGGGCAGCGCAGTCTTTGTAAATGCCGGTTGAAAGCGGCGCTTCCTATAAGGTCTTCCTAATGATCCCATTAGTATTTTTGATAGTCGCTTGACATACCAAGTACCCTCATGTTATTAAATAACGGCCTTTTTTAGGTCTCCCATATTGTAGAGGAGGAAATCTTTTAAATGGGTTTAGCAACATTCGTGCGCGGAATACATCCGCCGGACAAAAAAACACTGGCTGCAAGCAGTCCTATTACAGAAGTAAAGCCTTCCAAAATCATAGTCATCCCTCTCAGTCAGCATGCCGGAGCGCCGTGCAAGCCGGTCGTTTCGATCGGCCAGGAGGTCAAAAAGGGTGAGATAATAGGCGAGCCAGGCGGGTTTGTCTCGGCCCCTGTGCATGCGTCTGTATCCGGCAAGGTCATAGCCATAGCCGAGTTCCCCAACGCGATGGGCCGCATGGTAAACTCCGTTGTGATAGAAAATGACTTTAAAGAGGAATGGACGGCATTAAAAGACAACCCGGATTATATGGGCCTGTCCTCAGATGAGTTGAAAGAGAAGATAAAAGCCGCCGGAATTGTAGGCATGGGAGGCGCTGCGTTTCCCACCTCCGTAAAACTCTCCCCGCCGAAGGAAAAGCCTATAGATGCCGTTGTGATAAACGGCGCCGAGTGCGAGCCCTACCTGACCGCCGACTACCGCCTCATGCTCGAGAAGCCCAGTGAGATTGTCGAAGGCCTCAAGATACTTATGAAGGCGCTGAATGTAAGCAGGGGGATAATAGGAATAGAGAACAATAAGCCCGACGCGGTCGCAAAGATGAAAGAGGCCGCGGAAGGTGAAAAGGGGATAGAGGTCATCGCCTGTGAGGTCAAATATCCCCAGGGCGCTGAAAAAATGCTGATAAAGGCCGTGCTCGGCCGCGAGGTCCCTCCGAGGGGCCTGCCGATGGATGTCGGCGTGGTAGTCCAGAATGTGGGCACCGCGTTGGCTGTCTTCGAGGCGGCAAGATACGGCAAGCCGCTGATAGAAAGGGTCGTTACCGTTACAGGTGAGGGGATTAAAGACCCTAAGAACCTCATGGCGCGGGTAGGTTCTAAGCTGTCTGATCTTATAGAGGCATCCGGCGGCCTCAAAGATGGGGCGGCCAAGGTGGTCGCCGGAGGCCCGATGATGGGCTTTGCGGTCTCTACCCTCGATATCCCGGTGACAAAAGGCACCTCGGGAATTCTGGTCATGACTGAGGCTGAGATAACGCATGCCGAAGAATTTGGTCCCTGCATGCGGTGCGGAAGGTGTGTGGATGCCTGTGCGATGGGTCTTATGCCCTTTATGCTCAGCATATTGTCCGAGATAGGCCGTTATGAAGAGGCCAAGGAGTACAATCTTTTTGACTGCTTTGAATGCGGGGCCTGCACCTACGTATGTCCGGCGAAAAGGCCTATCGTCCAGCTTGTGAGATTATCGAAATCAATGGTTAAGCCTTAAGGAGATACGAGATGGAGGCAAAGAAAGAACAGTTAATAGTATCCGTCAGCCCTCACATTAAAAGTGACGAGACGACGAGCCGCATCATGTGGACGGTCAGCCTGGCCCTTATGCCGGCGATGCTGTCAGGACTTTATTTCTTCGGGCCGAAGGCCCTTTTCATTACACTGTTATGCATCGTAAGTTCTATAGGCTTTGAACAGCTCTATATGAAGATCGTCGACAAAAAATCGCCTGTCGGCGATGGGAGCGCGTTTCTGACCGGGCTTCTCCTTGGCATGAATATGCCGTCTTCTCTATGGTCGTTCTCTCCTTTCACCGCCCATGTCCCTGTCGTCGCGTCTTTTGTCGCGATAGTCATTACGAAGCAGCTCTTCGGGGGACTGGGGTTCAATGTGTTTAATCCCGCTCTGATAGGCAGGGCCTTTGCCCTGATATCGTGGCCCAAGGCCATGACGGTCTGGAATGAGCCCACGGCCGCTTTCCTTGCCATGGACGCAAAGACATCTGCCACCCCCCTTGGGGTGCTGAAAGAAGAAGGCATTGCGAAGCTCCTTGAGATATTCGGGGACAAAGTGAGCCTCTACCAGCATCTGCTCACCGGCAACAGGGCGGGATCGATAGGCGAGACCTCGGCGATAGCGCTTCTCATCGGCGGGATCTTCCTGCTTGCGAAAAGATATATCTCATGGCATATACCTGTATCGTTTCTGGGGACCGCCGCTTTGATGGCATGGATCTTCGGCGGGAAGGGCGCGCTCTTTACCGGGGACCCCATTGTCCACCTCATAAGCGGTGGCATGATGCTCGGCGCGTGGTTTATGGCGACCGATTATGTGACATCACCCACCATCAAAAAAGGACAGCTTCTTTTCGGCGCCGGCTGCGGATTTCTTACGATGCTTATAAGGCTTAAAGGCGGCTTTCCTGAAGGGGTCATGTTCGCTATTCTCATTATGAACTGTCTGTCGCCGCTCATTGACCGGAGCTTCAGGTCGAAGGTGTTCGGCGTCGTCAGCCAGAGCAAGCCGAAGGAGGCGAAATAATGACGGGCAAAGACATCTTAAAGATAACCTTAAACCTGGTGATTATTTATCTGGTCGGCGGCCTTATCCTCGCGTTTGTATATGCGAACGCCTCTCCCAAGGTCTTCAAGAACAACGAAGAGGCTGAAAAAAAGGCGCTAAAGGAGCTTGTACCGGACGCGGATACCAATGAAAAACATGACTGGACCATCCACGATAAGCATGCCAAGTATTTTATCATGAAAAAGGGCAGCGATACGATCGGTTATGTCATCCAGTCTTTCGGGAAAGGATACTCCAGCTATATCAATACGTTTATCGCGACCGACAAAGACTTTGTAGTCCAGAAGATAAATATACTCGGACACGGCGAGACGCCGGGACTGGGGGACGAGATCGAAACCGACTGGTTCAGAGACCAGTTCAAGAATAAGGGCGTCGATCATCTCAAGGTCATCAAGGGAGAGACCAAAGAGGACATACAGGCCATATCCGGAGCAACCATATCAAGCCGTGCGGTTGCGGAAGACGCGGTAAAAAACGGTGTCGCGTTTCTCATTAAGACAGTCAAGGAAGGAGGCAATGCGGATGTCAAGCACGAGCAGCACTAATCTCAAGGACCTGATATTAAACGGTATTGTCAAAGAAAATACAATCTTCAAGCTCGCCCTGAGCCTCTGTCCGTCAATTGCCGTCACGAACAGCCTGAAAAACGGTATATATATGGGCATTGCGGTCCTGTTTGTCCAGGTCATGGTAAACCTTACCATCTCCCTGATGAGAAACATCATCCATCCCAAGGTGAGGCTCCCGATATTCATGCTGGTGATATCCGGATGGGTCACGGTTACGCAGCTCATGATGGCGGCCTTCGTTCCGGACGTCTATGCGAAAGTCGGTCTCTATATCGCGCTGATCGTTGCGTTTGCCTCCATTTTAGCCAGGGCTGAGATGTTCGCCAGCAAAAACAGCATCATCCCCTCGATGGCCGACGGCCTGGGCATGGGGATAGGGTTTTTATTCGCGCTGACGACGATAAGCTTCTTTAGAGAATTGGTGGGTAAGGGCTCACTGACGGTGCCTACGGGTCTGTCGACCCAGCACGTCTTCACATTTATTAATACAAAGCCTCTTCTGATCATGATTCTGCCTGCCGGCGGATTCCTCGCCGTGGGCATACTTATGGCCCTTTTTAACTGGATAAACGCCAGATATGCGGCAAAGTCTGCGCATGCGTCGCATTAAAGGAGGATTATAAATGAACAGCGAATTTACAAAACTTCTTGAAATCATCATATCAGCGTCTCTTATAAATAATTTTGTCTTTACAAGGTTTCTGGGCCTCTGCATCTTTTTCGGGGTCTCCAAAAAGATGGAGACCGCGGTCGGCATGAGCATCACCTTCACCGCGGTCATGATGGTGAGCGCGGCGCTCAGCTGGGTTGTCTTTACCCAGATACTGGTGCCTCTGGATATCACTTTTTTAGAGATCATCGTCTTCATCGGCATCATCGCGGGACTGGTGCAGGTGTCTGATACCATAATGAGAAAGGTCTCCCCGGGTCTCTATTACAAACTCGGTATCTACCTTGCCCTTATATCAACCAACTGCATCATCCTGGCCGTGCCGTTGATTAACGCGGGAGAGAAATATTCATTCATCCAGAGTCTTGCCTTTGGGCTCGGTTCAGGCCTTGGCTTTGGGCTGGCACTTGTCATAATGGCGAGCATACGTGAAAAACTCGAACTGGCGGATGTCCCGGCGCCCTTTAAGGGGCTGCCGATGGCGTTTGTTATAACAGGCCTGATAGCGCTTGCCTTCACCGGCTTTTCAGGACTGATAACGCTGTAGTACGTTAATCGTAAAACGTGAAATGTGAAGTGTAAAAAGTAAAAGGAGTAATCGTGACCATGACAAATAAAAAGTCTTTAAAGATTTCCATAATAGCCGCAGTTCTGCTTCTTGCGTCCGTCTGTATTGTCTACGCGGGCGTTGGCGGCGGGGTCGAGGGCAAGGAGAAGGTCGATATCGTACCGCTTGTAACTTGGACCCTGGTCTTTTTGGCCGGCCTCGGCACGGTATTTGGGATCGGGATCGCTATGGCTGCAAAAAGATTTGCGGTCGAGATCGACCCGAGGGTCGAAAAAGTCAAAGACCAGCTTGCGCATGCACATTGCGGGGCCTGTGGATATGCAGGCTGCGAGCAGTATGCCGAGGCGGTTGTGAAGAACCCGGATGTCCCCCCGAATCTCTGTATCCCTGCCGGCGCAAGGGCGGCGGAAGCAGTGGCCTTGATCACCGGGAAAAAGGCCGAGATAATGGAACAGCAGTTCGCGAGGATCATGTGCCAGGGCGGTTGTTCGAAGTCTGTCAAGAGATTTAAGTATGAGGGTGTGCAGGACTGCCGTGCGGCCATACTCGCCGGAGGCGGCGACAAGGCCTGCCGGTATGGATGTCTGGGCTACGGGACCTGTTCGAGGGTCTGTCCTTTCGGGGCGATCACGATGACCGAAGATAACCTCCCGTTTGTCGATATAGCAAAATGCACCGGCTGCAGGAAGTGCGAGCAGGCCTGCCCTACGAAGGTCATAGAAGTGCTGCCGGCATCGAAACAGGTGCTTGTCACCTGTCATTCAAAGGACAAGGGGGGAGACACCCGCAAAAACTGCGAGATCGGCTGCATCGCCTGCGGCATATGCGTCAAGGTCTGCCCGTTTGACGCGCCGTCAGTTACCAATAATCTCTCCAGGATAGATATAAATAAGTGTAAGGTCTGCGGGCTCTGCGTCACAAAATGCCCGACCAAGGCCATAAGAGATTTCGTGCCTGTCAGGTCAAAGGCCTTTATTATGGACAATTGCATAGGCTGTCAGATCTGCGCAAAGGTCTGTCCTGTTGACGCGCCTTCGGGCGAGCAGAAGAAAAAGCATGAGATCAACAAAGACCGGTGCATAGGCTGCGGGATCTGCACCGCCAAATGCCCTGTCCAGGCCATTGACGGCACCTTTAATGCCATGGAAGTGTTCGCGGCGGCCGCGGCCAAAAAGGCAAAAAAGACGGAAGCTGCGTAAGAGATCAGAAAGAAAATTTACTGAAAGGGCCTCAGTCGAGGCCCTTTTTATTTAACTCTTGAGCCGGGTTCGGCGTCCTTTTCAGGGGTGATAATTATAGGTACCCCGTCCGAACCGGTAGCCGCAAGCAGCATGCCCTGTGATTCGACCCCCATAAGCTTTGCGGGCTGGAGGTTTGAGACAACGACGATATTTCTGCCGACAAGGTCCTCCGGCGTATATGCCTTGCCGATTCCGGCCACAATCTGCCTCATCTCGCCGGTATTGACCTGAAGGCGGATAAGCTTGTCGGATTTCTTAACGCGTTCTGCCTCGATCACCTTCCCTACCTTCAGTTCGACCTTCATAACATCCTGTATCGATATCAGATTCGTCTGTTCAATGGGCGCAATAGGTGCAACGGGTGCGGCGCCTGCGGCGGTTGTATCTTCAGTCATCTTGTCTGTCCTCTCAGTAATTTTTTCTATCCTCGGGAAGAGCTGTTCGCCTTTGGCAACTTTTATCGGGTAGTCAGGCCGCCAGTCCCACTTCACTGCGTCTGTAAAATCTTCTTCCGACTTCCGGTCAAGCCCAAGCTGCGTCGATATCTTCCCGGATGTCTCGGGCATGAACGGTCGCACCAGAAGTGAGGTCACCCTCAGTGCATTCCAGATGTTAAATAAAACGCATGTTACGGACTCCATGTCATTTTTTGCGAGTTTCCAGGGTTCTGTCCGTGCGATATAGTTATTGGCGGCCCTTACAATGTCCCATAGCCTTTCAAGGATAATATTGAAGCGCAGCGAGTCCCAGTATGTATCCGCGAGGAGTTCGTCGATGACCGCTAATGACGTGCCGGCGAGCTCTGAGGTGGCCTGATGCACGGCAGGAGGGGTGTTCGGCCGGACGTCGATCGTCCCTGAAGTATATTTTTCCGCCATGGTCGAAAATCTGCTCAGCAGATTGCCGAGGTCGTTGGCCAGATCAATGTTTATCCTGTTTATCACCGCCTCTTCGGAAAAATCCCCGTCAGCTCCGAAAGGGACCTCCCGGAACAGGAAATATCTGAAGGCGTCCAGTCCGTATTTGTCCACCATCGCGTGGGGGTCAAATACGTTGCCGAGGGATTTTGACATCTTCCGCCCCTCGACCGTCCACCATCCGTGAGCGAATATCTTCTCCGGCAGGGGCAGATTAAGGGCCATGAGCATGGTGGACCAGTAGACCGCGTGAGTCGTGAGGATGTCCTTGCCTACAAGATGAAGGGAAGCAGGCCACCAGAAACCCCCTTTCGGCGCGGACGCGGAACATGGGGCCAGGTATCTGGTGGCCGAAAAATAGTTCACCAGGGCGTCAAACCATACGTAGGTGACAAAACCGTCGTCAAAAGGCAGAGATATTCCCCATTTGAGCCTGCTTTTAGGCCGGGATACGCAGAGGTCGCCCAGGTCATTGGCCCGAAGGAACCCAAGGACCTCGTTTTTTCGGGACTCAGGCATTATATAGGAAGGGTTGGCGGCTATGTGCGATACAAGTTTTTCCTGATATTTCGACATCAGGAAAAAATAATTTTCTTCTTTTATCTGTTCGACCGCCCTGCCGCAGTCCGGACATTTGTTATCTACAAGGTCCTTCTCCGTCCAGAAACGTTCGTCCGGGGTGCAGTACCATCCGGTGTACTGCCTCTTTTCTATCTCCCCCCGGTCCCATAGCATCTGTAAAAGTCCCTGCACGGTCCTTACATGTTCATCGTCGGTAGTCCTGATGAACGCGTCGATGGATATCCCCAGCTTCTTCCAGACCTCCATGAAATTCGTCACCATAAGGTCCGCATGCTCTTTTGGGGAACGTCCCCTTTCAGCGGCAGCCTTTTCCACCTTCTGGCCGTGCTCGTCAGTTCCTGTAAGGAAAAAAACCTCTTTGCCCAGAAGTCTGTTTCTCCTGGCCAGGATGTCGGCGGCAATAGTCGTATAGGCGTGGCCTATATGGGGGATGTCGTTTACGTAGTAAATGGGGGTCGTTACATAATATCTTCTACTCATTTTTTTTAGGGAACTTCCTTCTGAATCTTCTTCTGCGTTTTTTCTTCTGACCCGGTTCGTCTTCTTTTTTGACCTCTGGCTGGACCTGTCCACCCGGGGTTTCGGTTTCCACCGCCAATTCAGGGGCACAACAGGGGATTTCGGCCGCCGGACCGGGAGTTTCCTCCGTAATTTCGGCAGACTCAACCGGTCCGACCGGTTTTTTGTTTCTTGAATGCGGGGTCTCGGGATAGTCGCTGCTATATTCATACCCCAGGCAGCACATGAGCCTGCCGCATATTCCGGAGAGTTTCCCTGTATTAAGGGTGAGGTCCTGCTGTTTTGCCATTTTTATCGAGATCGGTTCAAAGGACGTAAGGAACTGCCGGCAGCAGAGTTCTTTTCCGCAGATGCCGAGTCCGCCTACCAGTTTGGCCTTATCACGCACCCCGATCTGCCTCATCTCTATCCTTGTCTTGAATTTAGCGGCAAGGTCCTTGACGAGTTCCCTGAAATCTATCCTGCCGTCCGCCGTAAAGTAAAAAACGATCCTTTTCCTGTCGAGGGTGACCTCGGAACATACCAGCTTCATCGAAATGCCCCGGGACAATATCCTCTCGGTGCAGAAGACCTTGGCCTCCCGTTCGAAGTCCTCGTTGGCCTTTTTCTGCCTGAGGTCTTCGGCGGTTGCGACCCTGACGACCTTCTTCAGTTCCTTGGTCGTCTTGTCCACTTCATGGGTCCCCCTGACTACATTCCCGATGCTCAGGCCGAATTCGGATTCCACGATCACGTTTTGGCCCCTGCTTATTTCGATGCCGGCCGAGTCGAAATCATAGACCTTGCCGCAGTTTTTAAATCTTATTCCGATGATTTGGGGCATACTTTTATATAAGAAGTTCCTTTCTCAACATCGAAGCAGTGTAGTTCCATGTAATGGACTTGTTCAGGTTAAATATAAGCTGCCCCTTCAAAAAGGCCAGCTCATTATACAGGTATAGTATAACTTTTAGATCAACAGATTTGCTTAGTCCCGCCAGGTAGTCCTTAAGGTCGGCGTTGACCATGAGGCCGGGGTCTCCGGTTATCTTAAGCACCGCTATGTCGCGCATGACTATAAGGGCCTGCCCGAACCATTTGTCCATGTCCTCCCGGGAGACCCAGGCGTCCTTTCCGGCCTTGAGCATACTATCGAGCATCTCAACGAACCAGTCCCTTTCTTCCAGCAGGTCTGACGAGAAGGCCTCTCCCGGTCTCCCCATCGAGAGCCTGTGAAGCGCCTCAAGCGGCGCCCCGCTGAATCTGCCGGCGAGCACCTGTTTTGACGCCTTTTCGGACAGAGGGAAAAAGCTTATTCTGCAGCACCTCGACAGTACGGTGGCGGGAAGCATGTCCGGCCTTGAAGTCACAAGTATGATGACGCTTTTTTCCGGGGGTTCCTCGAGGGTTTTCAAAAAAGCGTTGGCGGCGGACAGATTCATCGTCTCGGCCTCATCGACAATAACCACCTTCTGTCTGGCCTCAAACGGCTTATAGGAAAGCGCCTCACCGATCGCCCTTATGTCCTCTATCTTTATGATCCTGCTTTTTTTCTTGTCGTCGTCGGAATCATCGGGAGAGATCTCAACAATATCAGGATGACTCCCGGAGTCAATTTTGGAGCATGAACTGCAGGCGTCACAGGCATCCCCGGTCGATAAGACGGGAGCAAGGCAGTTGAGCGCCTTGGCGAAATTTACCGCAGCCATTTTTTTGCCGATCCCGGGTTCTCCGCAGAATATATATGACGAAGAGATCCGGTCCCTGCCTATCGTGCCAAGGAGCATCTCGACCGCTTTTTCCTGGCCTATTATATTGTTAAGAGACATGGCGGAAGGTTATTGTCTGAAGGCTGCCATGGAAGGCTGGGCGTAATGTTGTCATCTATGAAGCGTGGGACCCGAGGAAATCCGTGACCATCGCGACTATCTTCTTATGGACTTCCCCGATGCCTTCGGAGCAGTCAATAATCCTCACCCGGTCGCTCTCTTTTGCCGCTATACTGATGAAACCCCTCCTGACCTTTTCGTGAAAAGATATGTCTTCACGTTCGAGCCGGTCGTCCTTGTTTATCTCTTTATTTCTCCGGAGTCCGGTCTCCGCGTCCAGGTCGAGGAGAACTGTGAGGTCCGGTCTGAGCCTGTTGGTTGATACGGCATCCAGAGAGTCTATCAGTTTCAGGTCGATGTCCCTCCCATAACCCTGATATGCGACCGTGGAATCGCTGAACCTGTCGGTGATTACGATCTCCCCTCTTGTGAGCGCCGGGGCGATGACTTCTTCGATATGCTGGACCCGGGCGGCGTTGTAAAGAAGCAGTTCTGTCAGTGGTATCATGCCGAGACTGTCCGTGGAAAGGAGTATCTCCCTTATACGAAGGCTTATCGGGGTCCCTCCCGGTTCCGCAGTTTCGGTAACCGGACGCCCAAGGGCCCTCAGGGCAGAGGCAAGGAGGCGGGACTGCGTGGATTTGCCGGTCCCCTCTATGCCCTCAAGAGATATGAATACCCCCTTCATGATACGTCCTCTTTTAATCTCATCAGGAGCTGGAATATCTTGATCGTCTCCTCTTTGGACCTGGAGCCCGTCCCGCATGAGGGTGTAAGCAGGATATTTTTCCTGAGGAGATCTTCAGGGATTGAACGGGACAATTTCGTCAGACCGTCGATGAACCTTTTCCTGACGGACTCAGGGTCCGAGGTGGTGATGGCGTCGGAGGTGGGGACGGCCCCCCATGCGAGCAGGCCTCCTGCTTCGAGAAATCTCCGGAAATGTTCGGGATACAAAGAGATCGTGTCTGTATATTCATAGGCGTCAAAATTTATAATGTCAGCTCCGGTCTGAATAACGAACTGCCAGTCGGCGTTGCCGCAGCAGTGGATTCCGGCCAGCCCCCCCTCAGTCTTGACAGTAAGGATTATCTCCCTTAGGAGCCTCAGGGTCTCTTCGGAGTTTACACCCAGATAACTGGAGCTTCCAAGGGCTGAAAGGATCGGTTCGTCTATGAAAATTACAACTTTTTCGGCAGAGGCCTTTAATATGTCCATCTGCCATCTGACCTTGGCCTTAAGGAGCATAAGGGATATCTCGCGGAACTCCTCATCGAAATAAACCGGTCTGCCGCTTTCGTCTTTGAGGCCCAAAGTAAAGGTGACGGGCCCTGTGATATGCCCCTTGAGGGCATTGTAACGCCTGTCCTTTATCAACTGGATGAACCGGTGCAGGCCGCGTCCGTAGTCTTCCGAGATCGCTATCCGGCTGTCCTCGGTGCAGCTTTCATAGAACCTGTCGAGCTCGTCGGACGGTTTTTTTTCTATCCAGAAGGTCTGCCTCTCGGGGTCTATCCTGAAACAGGGCATGCCTTCCGAGTACTGTGGGATCATGAACTCCTTGAAGGACATCCCCGGCAGCTGCGGCCAGAAAGGTATGTCGAATGTCTCAAAAATAAGCCTGCAGGCGTCCTCCGCGCTTCTGTGGGGCAGGCTTCCGATTCCTGTGGTCGACAATGGTTTGATCATCTAAAATGATACCCTATTATCCTCCGCAGTTTCAAAGAAATTATTCGATATGTAAAGAAGATATTTTGCGCAAAGACGCAAAGAAAGGAATAAGGGTCTGCTTAGATAATTATATCCGAAATCATCGGGGGTTGTTTTTTCCTTTGCGAGCTTTGCGGCTTTGCGAGAGAAATATTCTTTGGTTTCAACTATGCCGGTTATGAAATAACATGGCGACACGTTAGAATATACTATGACAAGAATCCTGACAATTGTTATGATCCTGATGCCATGCATAGCTGCTGCCTTCATGACGGAGGACAGCATCGCCGTCTATCAGCGTGTGGTCGGGGGATGGCCTGTAGGAGACCGCATCGCTTTCTGGGCCGAGCAGTTCCTCGACACTCCGTACGACCCTGACCCTCTGGGAGTTTATGTCCGGGAAAAAACCATCGTGTCTGACGAGAAGGTAGACTGCATGTATCTGACCTTCAGGGTCCTGGAACTCGCTCTCTCGTCCACCCCGCCCGGGGCGGTCGAAGTCGCGCTCGAAAAGAGATTCATGGGAAGAGGGGCTCTGGAGGAGGGCAGGGTATTAAATTATGAAGACAGGTTCGCCTATGGGGAGGACATGATCGACAGCGGAAAGTGGGGGAGGGAGATCACCGGGGAATTCGGGAAAACAGAGGTAATCAGAGGCCCGGGGGAAAGAGAGAGGGTCACCTATGTACCGGCCGGTAGCGCGCTAAAGAATATGGACATCCTGAGAAACGGCGACATAATCTTTTTCGTCCGCAGCCCGCTCAAAAGAAAAGCGGACGAGGTCATCGGGCATATCGGGATAATCACGAAGGAAAAGGAGGCCGTATTTCTCATCCACGCGGGCGGACTGAAGAATAAAGGAGGGCAGGTGAAAAAGGTCCTGTTTGCGGATTACCTGAAGACCATGCCTTTTATCGGGATCAGGGCAACCAGGGTCGACAAGGACAACCTGATGCCCGAGTAACTTCATCTATGATAAATGTGATCATCGGCAAGGACACGTGCCTTCTCCCGTTTCAGCCGGAAGGGTTGGAATCAGCCTGCCCAGCAGAGGCCGGAATAACGGGCCCTCCGGTATTACTCATGGACTCACTGATAAAAGGCAGGTAAATATATTATTTATTCCTTCTTCTTTGGTGTTTAGTCTTTTTAAGCAGTTTTTTATGCTTGTGTTTGCTCATCTTCTTCTTGCGCCATTTTACAACATTACCCACAGACTCACCTCCTTGTGATCATAATAATAAGATATTAAGTATAGACTAAACAGCGGAAAGTTTCAAACTCTCCGGCATGTGCCCTGTTTTTTTGACATGGACTCCCTTGCCTGGTCCATAAAGGCCTCCAGCTGGATAGTTGTCGAGGAGGATTCAGTGCCGTCATAGGGGATGCTCAGGCACGGCATCCCCAGGTCCGAGGTCAGTCCCCTCATAAGTCCGCTTACGATCGTGCCGGGCATGCACCCAAAGGGCATGGCGCTAATAATCCCGCGGGCGCCCAGGCGGCTGACCATATCGATGCTTTTTCCGATACTGAGGATCGTTTCACCCTCGAACGAGTGATGTACATAGGGTGAGGCCAGTTTTATTATATCTTCGGTCTTAGGTTCAGGGACGGCCTTGAGGTGTCCGTGAAAGCGCGCCGCCAACCTGTGTTCGGCCTTTTTCTGAAAGTAATTTTTTATGAAAAGTCCGGCGGCCGTCACAAAGTCTTTTTTAACCATGGCCGCCCTGCGGCCTGTATAGTTTACGTAGTACAGCCATTCTTCGACCGGAGCAAGGTATGCCTCGCCCCCGAGGGACTCTACCCTGCGCACAAGGTCCTCGTTGGAGAATTTATTCGAGCGAACGAATATCTCCCCTACTATCCCTATGAGCGGTCTCATCTCGTGGTCCGCCGGAACGCCCTTGAACGCTCCAAGCGCCGCCCCAAGTATGTTTTCCGTATCGGGCCGGGAGGTCTTCATGGTTCTGCATATTCTATCCAGGTAATCCGTATATACCGCGTCGGACGCGCCTTTTTCCTTCTCATACGGTCTGGTTTCATGCAGGCATTTAGTGAGCAGTTCGATGGCGATGATCCCTTCCCATGCCCTCATAGTAAAATTCTTGCCGAGATTACCCAGATGCTTATAGAAATCCTCATTCTGGACAGGGGACAGCACAGGTGTATTATCGAGCCCGAGGTCCCTGATCACCATTCTCTGAAATATATTATACTGACCGAATCTGCAGGGCCCTGAGCCGGAGGGCATGAAAAATGCTGCCCTGTCAGGATCAAAACCCGGCTCGGCTATCTTCTTTGCCATATCTCCGGTCGTGACGGCACAGGGATAACACTCCTTCCCTGAGACAAATTTCCTGCCCAGGTCAACAGAGTCCCTGGACGGCTCGGGGAGGACCAGGGCCTCAGTGCCGCAATACTGAAATGCGGCTGCAACTGCCAGGGTATGGTCGGACATCCTGGGGATAAAGACCGTTCTTTTATCTTTGTGCCTTCCGTTTGACCCGGGTTTCCTACTGTTTGCCGCTGGTTCCCTGAGCTTTGCGCCTTCATTATTGCTTACGCTGTCCATGAAGGCCTCACACCTCGTGATTGCCCCCGCATCGGCGCTGTGCGCATCGATCTCAAGGTGCAGGTAGGGTCTGCCCGCGAGTTCCTCCTCGAAGAATTTAATGATGAATGAGTCAGGCCCACAAGAAAAACTTCCGATATAGACCGCATGGAGAAGGGGGTGTCGCCTTATTATTCTGGCCGCGCTCAATATCCGTTGTCCGGCGCGCCAGTACATGTCCGGCCATTCGGCGGAGATGTCCTCTTCCTCGATCGGTAAAAAGTCCATAGGTATTGAGATTACCCCAAGGTCAGCAAGCTTTTTTGGGATATTGAGGTTCATGCCCCTGTCGAACGAATTGTATGACCTGCCCACAATGACTACGGCCCTTTCCCTGAGTCCTGAAAGCACCTTGCCGCCCTCCGCCTTTATGGCGCTTATAAAATCCGCCTGCGCCCGCCATGCTGTTTTAATTGCCTCTGTTACGGCGCGTGATTTCAGCCGATATCCCCTGAGCGCCCCGATAAGCTGCTTTCTTAGAAAGTCGTCCCCGCGATGCAGGGACACGATTGGAGTAAGAAACCGGGTCTGCCTGAAGGCCATCCTTGCCGAGTATGGCATGGTCTGGGTATATGGGCAGGCCACTCCCTTTTTGAATATGTCATTTTCAGTGTTGAGTTCCACAAAGCTAGGAATAAATATGGTATCGACCCCGCTGTCTATCAGGTGCCTGATATGCCCGGCGGCCGTCTTTACAGGGAAACAGGTCTCGGCAAGGATATTTTCGAGCCCAAGGTCGATGATTTTTCTGTCCGTCGGAGGAGATACGATAACGTCGAAGCCGAGTTCCCATAATAATGTTGACCAAAACGGAAGATAATCCTGGAAATAAAAGACATAGGGTATGCCTATTTTGGGGCGTGACTTTTTGCTGATAGGGCCGTCACCCTCCCCTTTATCCCCTCCCCTCAAGGGAGGGGAACTATTTAACACATCCCCGCCCCTGGAGGGAGAGGAAAGAGGAGAGGGGGGTGTATTTTTACTTTTTACTTTTAATTTTTCGCTGTATCTTAGATGTGTTTCCCAAAGCTTTTCTTCCCTGAACCTGAAGAGGTCGGGGAGTTCGTTTTGCGGCCTGTTTTTCCGCACATCATACTTTTCGCACCTTCCGCCGTAAAAAAGGTGTCCGTCCTCCCCCTCGACCCTTATCCTGTTGATCTCGCAGACATTGGGACATCCTTTGCACTCAAAGGACGATATCTCATACGGGCGTTCCGCGAAGCCGAACCCCTTGAATCTGGATTTGGGTTCACCTACCCCCGGCGCCACCTTGGTAAGCTCACACCCTTCCTGCCCCCCCCTGATAAGGGGGGGAGGGGGGGTTGATTTAAGGCTGTCCATATGTTTCATCGCGATAAGCGCCATCCCTATAGCGCCCGTAACGTCGTGGTTCGGCGGGACGATTATCTCGGTCCCCAGGTATTTTTCGAATGCCGCGACAACGGATTTGTTGAAGGCTACCCCTCCCTGGAAAAAGACCTTTCTGCCTACCGGCCGTTTGCATACCACCCGGTTTATGTAGTTCTGGACGATCGAGTATGAGAGTCCGGCAAGCAGGTCTTCGGTAGCGGCCCCTCTCTGGAGATTCGCCATGAGCGAATTTTCCATGAATACGGTACAGCGTTCGCCGAGCCTGCAGGGGTCTGTCGAGAGAAAGGCCGACCGCTCGAAATCGCCCTTCACGGAAATGCTGAGTTTTTCGGCCTGTTCTTCAAGAAACGAGCCTGTCCCTGCAGCGCAGGCCTTGTTCATCTCGAAGTCCACTATCACGCCATCCCTTAAGGAAATATACTTTGAGTCCTGGCCCCCGATCTCGAATATGGTGTCAACGTCAATATACTTTGAGTCCTGGCCCCCTATCTCGAATATGGTGTCGACATCCTTGTCTATGAATGCCGCAGCGGTAGCCTGCGCGGTGATCTCGTTTTTAACGATGTCGGCCCCTATATAGTCGGCGATCATATACCTGCCGGAACCTGTTGTTCCCACCCCGACGATTTCTACCGAACTGCCCAGTTCCTCGGCTATTTCCCTGAGCCCTGTTTTGACCGCCTCGATAGGTCTGCCTGCCGTCATCAGGTAGCGTTTGGCGAGAAGGTTACACTGTCCGTCGATGACCGCGAGGTTTGTGCTTATAGACCCGATATCGACACCTAAAAAGGCAGAGACCGGGTATCGGGGATCGGTAACGACGGAATCCCCTGAGAGCTTGCCGGTCCCCCCTGGTCCCTGATCCCCGGTCCCTGGACAAACATGTCTTTTCTGAAAGCCGTCGCCTTCCCTTATTAGAGGTTGATGCCCTTTTTCGTTAGGCCGGGAAGAGGAAATAAAATCAGAGAGCCCCTGGAGCTGACCAGGACTGCAGGAATATGTCTTTTTAGACGCCATATCTTTGAGCGCGGCGCCTATGGCGCCCATGAAGGCATGTTCTTTCGGAACGAACAGGTCTTTAAGGCCGAAGACCTCGTTAAAGGCCCTTTCCATGCCCGCATTGGCGGCTACGCCTCCCTGGAAGGACACAGGCCCGGCAATGCTTCTGCCGCGCGCGATAGATCCCTTGAAATTTCTCGCGACCGCGAAACAGAGACCCGCGACAATGTCTTCAACCGGGGTGGCGATCTGCTGGAGGTGTATCATGTCGGATTTCGCGAACACGCTGCATCGGCCGGCTATCCTGGGAGGGTTCTTCGATCTCAGGCTCAGGGAACTGAACTCTTCGATCGTAAGCCGGAGTCTTTCAGCCTGCTGATCAAGAAACGAGCCCGTGCCCGCGGCGCAGACTGAATTCATCGAGAAGTCCCTTATCGTATCGGAGTCCTGTTCAAGTACGATAAGCTTGGAGTCTTCCCCCCCGAGTTCAATGATCGTCCGTACCGTCGGATAAAGTTTTTTCGTCGCATATGCGTGGGCCACGACCTCATTGACCGGCTCGATCCCAAGGACCGAGCCTATCAGCCTGCCGGACGAACCGGTAACTGAAAGTGAGTTGCATTCGTGACTTTCAAGCAAGGGCTGCAGAAGTTCGAGCGTGGTAACCAGGGGCTGGCCTTTGTGCCTTTTATAGATGCCTCCGGTTATGCTGCCGTGACTGTCCACAATGACCAGTTTTACACTGACAGACCCGGCATCTAGACCTATATTTACCATATCCATAATTGTTATATGAGGTGTGGCGTCTGATTATATCATAAATTTTTTATAGGATATACTATTTTATTTGATCATGCCGCCGAAGGTATGTGGCTGACATTATTTGTCAGTGTACAAGGATCTTAGATTTATATCACAGTTGAAGAAACTTTCAATAACAATTGGTTAGAGTATTAATTTTCTTTAATATCTGGCACGGGATCTGCTATGTTAATGTGCAGAGAGCGGTTTACAACGAAATTGAGGAGGTGATTTCCCTAGTAACGGTGCGAGTAACTGAAAAAATCAAGTAATAGTATGGAAACGGCGGGATTCCTGCCAATGAAGACAAATTCGGAATTGAGTAAAGTAATTAAGGAGGAAAAAATGTTTCAGGCAATTAACAAAATGAAGGTCAGGGACGAAAGAGGCTTCACCCTCATCGAACTCCTGATAGTTGTTGCGATCATCGGTATCCTTGCCGCTATCGCTATACCGGGCTATATCGGTATGCAGGAGAAGTCGAAAAAAGGCGCGATAACCAGGTCCGCCACATCCTCTGTCCCTGAACTCCAGAGCTGGCTCCAGTCTGCAAAGAGTTCACAACCAGACGCGAGAGAAGTTGACACCAACATGAACGGCATAGTCGACTCAGGTGATTTAACCAATTCAGCCCTCGCTGGCATAGGGGCCGGTAATAAATATGTATCAGCCAAGAGAGGTCCGGCAGCCGGCAAGGCAGAAGCAAGTCCTTGGAATGCGAATAGCTTGCTTTTTACGTATTCTACGACAGCCGTGAGCGGCACGATCAACGTTTATGATAGTGGTTCTAACCTTATCTATATCAGTGCGTTTTCCATGGACGGCGGGTCTCCTCTGATGGAAAAGGTCATCAGTTCTGATTAGCGTCTAGTTCGCTGATCTGTAGTCGTTTTGAGGATGGGCGCGAACACATTTTCGCGCCCATCTTACGATAAGGGAGTATCAAGGACCAGGCCGGCACTAGAGACTTTAGACAAAGGAAAACGTCCTGCAAACATGGTTATACATCCGCCTTACGTAATCGAAATGGTCCTGCCCTTATAGACCTTCTGATTGTCGTTGCCATCCCCGGGTATATTGGCATGCAGGAAAGGTCAAAAAAGGCCGCACCGATAAGGTCGGCCACTTACGAAATACGGACATGACTTGTTTGGGCGCGCAGCGTAAATCAAGACGCCATAGAATGCGATGCCAACTTCAACTGAGTCGTCGATAGGGCGACCTCACAAATGCCGCTATTAAGTCAGTGGTGTGCAAATGCCTATAAGAATACCGCCCGTCGCGAAAGATCGCCGTGGAACCTGTGCATGAACCTGTGGACGTATACGTCCGCCCCTGGAAGTGGGCAGAAAGGTATGTATGGCAATGCTGAGTCTGTTGGGATTGTTGCCGTAAATAGTACCGGCACTGTGATATATTCAAAGATCGTCGCATCTCAAAAACATTTTATTGTTGCGCCAAAAGAGTTATCGTCCGTTTGGTCCATTCGGAATCGTACTTTCTCTTCCCTTGTGATGGACCCCTGCCGGAGATAAGGTGAAATTATCAGGCTTTTTATTCGTTTTCTTTCGTGGTATTTAATTTTTTGTCCTTTAAGGCCATAAATCCCTGCAGGTAGTTGGCCACCAGATGGTTAGGGTCAAGATAAAGCGCCTGTTTGATGTACTTCCTTACAGTAGCGTCATCAGAAGTGCCTTTCATCAAAAGTGCGAAGGCAAGGCTGGAATAAACACCCGCATGCGCGCTGCCAAGTTTAGGGCTATTTTCCATTCCGATTTCGTCGTAGACCTTGGATTTATCGAGACTGAAGCGTTCAATCACGTCCCTGAACCGTGGCACATCACGCACAAAAATCAGGACTCTGCCGTCGAGGTAAATAAGCTTCCATTCGTCATCCTTGATGAGCCTCAGAGGAAGCGGGTATATTTCACCGGTGAAATAGTTCGTCCCCTCATGTATGATCAAGTCTATATCGTATTTTAAAAGCTGTTCACGCCAGAAAGGAGTATGTCCACCCCGTTTTATAGGGGTTTTACCGGATGCGGGGGGTTGTCCGACACCGATCTTTATAGTCCCGTAATCTTTGGGCAGAAGTTCTCCAAGAGCATCCGTTGTGCTCGTGGCATCATATTCTGCGTCGACCGCGAATGAAATATTAGTGGTCAGAGCGGAAAGTTTGGAGTTATATGCCCTGGTATCCATAAAAAGTCTGAATTTGGGGTAAAGCCCGAAGATCAGCCAACTTCCGGTATTGTGGGAATTGAAGATATTAGCCTTTTCGATGTTTTGATTGATGAACACGGCTGCGCTCTGAGGATTAAACCTTACCCACCCAATTTTTGAGAGGTTGCTAAATCCGGGCCAGCTCTTGATTTTCCCTCCCGCCCAGATCATTACCGCTATCAACACTGCGATGTTGAGCAGCAAAACGACCTTTTCTTTGTGTCTGTAACGAAGAGAAGCTCCTATGCCTGAAGTATAACGACCGGCGATAATAACCCCGCAAAGTACAAAAAAAGGAACATACCGCACAGCAGTCAAGGAGAGCGCTAACGTAAAGGAAACCAGTGCCAGGTGTGTAATGTCAGTTTTTCTGAGATTGAGCGCCAAAATGACAAGGACGTACCCCATAAGAGACCAGTATAAAAAATTGGCGTTTTTTGCAAACGCCCCAAGTGTTTCGGCAAGCGGGGTCTGATATTCCATTATCTGACTCGCGGGGCCGATTCCTCCGATGGCGAAGCTGTAAGCGTAATGAGAATTCGGATTGAGGTACGATATGAGAATGGAAAACAGGCCTGTAAACAGGAGGAGCATCAACTGCTTGTCATTTAGAGGGCTAGTGTATCTTCTGAACAATAGATACTTTATGGTTTCGGAGGAGCAGGCGAGCGCTATAAGGACGTTGCCAAGGATGAAGCCGCCATGGCAGTTGGCCCAGATAAGCATTACAATAGGAAGAAAAAAAAGGGCGCTTCTTGAGCCGTCAAGCCGGTATCTTTCCAGTATGACAATAGTCAGCAGGGCAAAAAGAAATGAAAAAAGCTGGGGCCGTTCACCTGTATAATTCATTAAGATCATCACGGCTACGTAAAGAACTGCTGCAGTTATGACAACAGGTGTCTCTTTCATCGAAGCCCAAAGAATTGCAATTAATGAGGTAAATATCAGACTTTTTATCAAAACGATCGCAATAGGACCATAGGCTTTAAAAAGAATGTAGAATAAGACCTGGGCCAGCCAGTACTGAGAGAGGATGAATTTTTCAGTAGGGCTTCCGTTGGACCCGATCGTGAAGGGGTCGCTCTTTGGGATCTCCCCATGTGTATAAATATATTCCCCGGTTTTTACGTGCCATGGGAAATCAATGTCGAATATCGGCCATAGGAAAGAGAGGGCCACTGCAAACATAAAAAAGAGGGCGATGACCTTGGACAATCTAGATGACATTGGTCATAATAACACATTAGGTTATGGCTGCGGCAACTATTGGAACATACCAGAATTGTACAGTTTATATATTATTCAACCGGCAGGCAAACATCTCAATTATGTCATTCTGAGCAACGCGAAGAATCTCGTCTTTTCATGCGGTTACGAGATCCTGCTCTTCGTTCAGGATGACTTGTATAGTCGCCGAGTTAATAGTTTCCGTTCTGCAAAAACATTTACGAAATCGCATTTGCGCGTTACCTTGATGGATTTGAAGTCGCGCGGGCTTTGATCTGCATTAAGGCGGTGAGGGATGACGCCATTACGTCTTTGGGGTTCAGATAAAGCGCATGATCGATAAATTCCTGCACACTAGCGTCCGGTCCTCCCTTCATCATAAGAGCAAAGGCGATGTTAGAATAGAACGATGAATGGGAGGTATTGAGTCCATTCATGCTCTCCATACCTATTTCGTCATAAACATTGTTTTTATCGAGTTGATACTTAGCTATAAGTTCCCTGTATTTGGGCACATTTCTTACGTATATCAGCACCCGGCCATCGAGATAGACGAGCTTCCACTGATCACACGCGATGAGACGAAGAGGCAGGTGATAGAGATCACCTGATACCAGGCTACAGGCCTCATGCACAATAATATCAATTTTATGCCTGTCCAGGATTTCAGCCCATAGCTCTTTTTGTCGAGGGTTTCCAGGTTTTGCACCGGTTTTGACAACCAAAGTCCCGTATGTTTTGGGCAATAGCCCGGTGAACGTCTCCCATATGCCCGCCCTGTCACCTTCCCATCTAGAGGCGGCACTGACAGCCTCGGTTTCGATCAGATTCTGTGGATTATATGCTCTGGTGTCCGTAAAAACCTTGAATTGGGGAAAGAGACTTAGTATGAGGTAACCCCCTGTGGAAGGGGAGTTGAAGATTTTGCCTTCCCGGATCTCGTCCTTAATGAATACGGCGGCCTTTTCGCAGTGCAGTGTCGATTCGCCCATGGCCGAGAGGGACAATTTGTCAGGCAGCAGATGTATGCGGTACCCACAGAAAACGACAACAACGGCGAGAAGCGCAATATTTAACGCCGGGACCGCTTTTTTTAAGACGGCGAGTCCACGGAAATCTCCGATGCCGAACCTGTAGTCGCCACTTATGAATAGCCCCGTCATAATGAAAAAAGGAACATATCTGACCGCTGTCAAAGACACACCAAGGGTGGAAAGGACCAAAGCCAGATGAGTAAGGTCGATCCGCCTGAGATTAAGGGCAAGGAGGATGAGGCAGTACCCCACAACAGCCCAGTATATAAAATTATTTCTATTGGCGAGGCTGCCCTGGGTTTCTGCGAAAGGAGAAATGTACTCTCTGATGATCATATGATTTTGACTGCCTGAATCTATGGCAAACGTGAGGGCGTAATAGCCATTAGGGTTAAGACCCGATATTACGATCGAAATAAGGCCGGCGCCAAGCAGCATCAGCATATGTCGTTGGGTCAACGATGCCGTATATTTTTTCAGGAAAAAATATTTAATTGTTTCTGAAACACAGACAACAACGATGAGAAAGTCCCCAAAAATGAAGCCGCCGTGCGTATTGGACCAGAGGAGCATCACAAGCGGAACAAAAAACAGGGATTTTACAGAGTTGTTCTTCCTGTATTTTTCGAGAAGCGCTATCGTGACCAAAGAAAACAGAAAAGAAAAAAGCTGGGGCCGCTCCCCTGAATACATGAGGAACAGGACCGCGGTAAAATAAAGAAGCACGGTCTTCAGCACAAGCGGCGCGTCTTTCATCGACCGCCATAAAATAATTATGATTGCCGTAAGCAGGGATGCCCTCATAATTATAATGCCCAATGGCCCCGTTTTAAGGAATATGAAATAAAAAAATACCTGGGCAAGCCAGTAATTCGAGAGAATAAATTTTTCGACTATACTCCCGTTTGAGGCGTAAGTAAAAGGGTCCGCCTTGGGGATCTCATGATGTTGTGCAATGTATTCTCCTGTCTTTAAGTGCCAGGGGAAATCCACGTCCCACACAGGCATTATGAACAACAGGAAAATGGAACAAAAAAACGACAGCGCGGTGACATTCACAATTCTTGATCCGACAACTGAGCGCCAGTTCATCCCGGACTCTTTCCATCAATAAAAGTTTTGTAAATACCATGGACCGCAATTATATTGTCGGGACATCGCTCATGCCACATCCACTGTCCGCTGGTGGGAAGGCCCCCCCCGCATTTTAATTTTTCGTCCGGAAGTCCTGTCAGGACACAGTCGAAAAGCAGGGATATGAAGTGCCCCCTGTTTTTCATTTCAGGCGTTATGAATTCATTTATAGCAAGAGGCGTCGGCTTAAACTCTACCCCCACCCCGAGTTCCTTTATCGCCGTTTTCTGAACACGTCCGGCAAAACTCTCCTTATATCTGATAATGCCGCCTGGGATATGCCACCCCGGGGAGGAGTAACCGTCATCTCTCCATGTCAGCAATGTCCTGCCTAGGTCGTCTTTTATCAGAAGGTCTGCATTGATCATGGGCGTGATGCGGGAAACAAACAAAAAAACCTCTTGAGGAAGTCCCTGCCCCGGGTTCAGAATAAAGGACTCAAGTCTTTGGATTGCATCGTCCAGGTCGGTCATCTGCTACAACGCCGCTTCCATTAAGTTATGTCCTGAACGACACATTTTTATGCCCAAACCAGCTTATGATAACTGTAATAAAGGTCAATATTGCCTGGGTAACATAAAAATTTAGTTTAAATATATCGATAAAGACCGGAAAAAACAGGAACCCCAATCCCATGGGGACTGCGTATACGACATAGTATCTCAGATATTCCTTTAGATAGTTGCCCTTTGTTTTGAAGACGATAAATTTGTGGGTCAGATAGGCCTGTGTAATATTAATTACCGATGAAAATACAACAATAACCATATAATGAAATTTATCTGAAAAAAAATAATAAAGGACCGCCGTTGAAATATAGGAAAATGCCGTATTCCATCCTCCCGTGACCAGGAAACGCAGGGGCCTGCTGTTATAAGCCCTAAGGAGAGAGTCATTTATCAAAGTTGATCCGTTCTTTCTCGATTACAAGCCAGCGCTGGAAGAGACGACTGTAAATCGCCCCTATATACTCACCGATGATGCCGAGGGATATCAACTGGACGCTGGCAAAGAAAAAGAGTCCTATAACAAGGGGTGCCAGGCCCAGGGTAAAACTCTGCCAGTAGATAAGTTTATAGATTCCATAGGCAAATGCCAGCATCATGCTGATGAAAGACATAAAAAAGCCGACAAATGTCGCCAGACGCAGGGGTATCTTCGAGTGGTGGGTGATGCCGTTCATTGCCTGGCCATAAAGGTCATAAAGACTGTTTTTCGATAATCCAAACTTCCTGACCGGGCGCGTGTATTCCACGCGGGCAACATCGTAGCCCATATCGCCGATCAGTCCCCGAACGTATGGATAGTGATCGCCGGTGCTCTTTATTAGTTCGATCACCTCCCTGTCATAAAGACCGTAGCCGGTAAAATTTCTTATCTGCTCCGAATCTTCCGAGAGGTAGGATATAGTCCTGTAATAAATATTCCGCAGCCCCCTCATGATCGGGGACTCCAAAGACTGGCTCTTTACGGCTGCAACTATCTTATATCCCTCTTCCCATTTCTTAACGAACTCGGAGATCAGCTCCGGAGGGTCCTGGAAGTCCGCGGCCAGGGGAATAACCGCATCACCACGCGTCTGAAAAAGTCCGTGAATAGGAGATCGGTATACGCCGAAATTCTTCATATTCACAATGACCTTCACGTTTTTATCTTGCGCCGCTATTTCTTTTAATATCGGGACAGTCCTGTCCCTGGATGAGTTGTCGATAAAAATATGTTCATAGCGGTAATTGCGGAGACCGGAGATAATTTCTTTGACCCTGGTATAGACATTGCGTATGTTGTCTTCTTCATTGTAGCAGGGGGTCAAAATACTTATAAGTTTCATGGTTTCTCCCTCAGGTTCATATGCTCTCAATAGCGATAAAATCTATCGATTATTATCTCATTTATTGAACGTTGATGTCACTGTGCATATTAATCAATTGCGCAGGTAGCCATGGTTCTTCGGACCTGCGGCACGACATAAGCTAAACATCATAAAGCAGTATCAGCTCATTCCCGAGCCCCAGTTCGTCTCGTATCTGATGTTCTATCTCTTTTTGAAAAAAACGGCTGGATATCAGAATTGGCTCGCCGCGTTCCTTCAGGGCCAAAGGCGGCAGAATGGGCAGGCCGTAAATGAGCTTGCCCTGGTAACGGGGATTAGAGTCGACGAAGGCCTGGATGCTGGCCTGGGCAAGTCCGCTGGTAGCCAGTAGACGCTGTGTATGAGTGCCTACGCCCCAGACAATGATCGGTTTCCGGTTTTCGACCCAGGGGGCGATGGCCATATGGATGCGGGTTTCGACCCCGCGTGAGTTGCCGATGTATTCCGTCAATATGCGTTTTGTCTCGGTATCCTGAGTGATCGTGGGGCATGAAGGAATGTCAACCATGCGGAACATCGCCTTGAGTTCAGGAGAAATAATGTTGTTGCCCAGCATTGTTGTGGTCTGCGATGATCGTATCATGTCAAACCCTTCTGATATCAAAAGGTTCTTGAGGGATACGACGGAAAAGTAATTGATATGTTCGATGCTGAACTCCTGAAAGGGAGCATCCGGGGAACAGGTGAAACGGGTGATATCCGGCACTTCCACATAGAGCAGACCCCCGGGTTTCAGGAGACTCCTGGTCTGACCAAGCGCTGTTTTAAGTTCACGGACATGCTCAAGCACGGCCCCTAGAAATACGCAGTCGAAAAGTCCAAGTTCAGGAGGAAGGTGCGACAGGGTGCCGGCTGTAACCGGAATACCGTACAGACGCTCAACATTCCGGACACAGACAGGCGAGGGATCCAACCCCATGATATTGGTGTACCCCGTCCGCTGCAAGGCATGAAGCAATCCCCCGTTGGAACACCCGATATCCAGGACCCTGGCCTGAAGATCCGGAAGGAGGGACCTGATGAAATCAGCAGCAACAGGAAAACGCCTGGCATCGAAATCAGACTGTTCCCCATCCAGGTATTCATATTCGTACTTTGACATCTGTTCATAGTATGAATCGAATTCAGCCTGTTCCGGCAGGCCGTCGGCGTAACCGAACCCGCAACCAAGACATATGACCACGTCGTAGCCCGTGAGAAGCGTGCCTCCGGATACATTTGTAAAATCCTGATGAAAAATTATGTCTTTCCTTTTACTTCCGCAGACCGGACAGTCGCGATCTTTATGGAGGATCACAGGCGCGCCTTTAGAAAGGATGCTGACGCCCGGGGGGGGTGGCCTGCCGAAGCCTTATTAAAAGGGGTCGACGTGTTCTCTTTTGTTCGTTTCGTATCTCTTTGAGATTCAGATCCCGTATCCGGCACACAGTAAAGTACCGTGTCGTATATTTCTTCAGTGTGATGACGGAGATAAAACCTGTACCCTCCGTTACATGCTCTGATCCAGATAGGTAACTCCCATATATCCTGGAGCTTGTGGTAGACAGATACCGCGAGTTTAGGGCTTCTTTCACCAATGATACCTTTCGCTCCTGAAAGCACCTCTTTTTCATATCCTTCAACATCGATTTTTATTGTGCTGACAGCTTCTGTCCTCAGAAGCTCATCGAGGGAGACGATGTCAACGCTGAGCGCCCCGCCCTCGGAAATCCTTGATTCCCCTCCTGCGTCCGCAATGAAGTTAGCCTTATGCCTCCGCTCTCCGGCCCCATAAGGTAACGCCACGATCTGCTTTTCGAGGTCCTCCGGTACCGCTTTTTTGAGTTCGACCATGTTTTTCGGGTCAGGTTCCAAAGCGAAGTACCTCGCGAAAGCTCCTTTTGTATGGCGCAGGAAATCCGTCATGGTATCGCCCGTGCAGGCTCCCACATCGACAAAAACTTCCTGCCCGGAAAGAGACCAGAAATCGCCTGGGAAATATTGTCCCGGGGTCGGGTCAGGAAGGTCCATCGGGTCGAGGGTAATCCTGAATTTCAGGATACTAAGATAAAGATCTCTTGAGGGTTGATCGGAGAGGAATAACATGACTTCCCTGATGCTTTTCTCTGCCGATCTGACCGTGTCCGCGGAGAGACGATGAAAGGCAGAGGAGAAATCTTCAGGGAAGAGGACAGACAGAATATAATGAGGGATCAGCCTCTTGGCCCCCTGCTTTAAAAGTGCGGAGAAGATATCCTTTACGAACTTTGACGCGATGATGACCGGCTGATGCCGGTCCAGGCTTTTTGGGGGCAGTACGGGCAGTCCGCAGTATATGCTATACCACCGCGCCGGATCATTGTCGGAAAATCCTGCTACCCTGACGCCCATATTCCCCAGTAAACCGGCGAGATGAGCGCCCAGCCTGGCCGCGCCGAAAATAACCGCGCCGTCAACATCCTTTGCCCCTCTCAACCCGTATTTCTCCTCAAGCATTTTTTGCTGCTGAGCATCGTCTGCCGGGCACTTTAGAAGTATATGGTCGAGATCGGTCATAGGGTTCAGCCTGATTTTCTAAGCACGAAGACCGGCTGATATTCGCCTCCGGAAAGACCCGGTCTGTGAGGTATGTTTCCAGATGCCCAGTGCGCGTTCCATAGTATCCGATCGGTTCCTATTGGCACTGCCGGAAAGCACAAACTGTCCGTTTTCAGTTTATCGGCAAGGGTCTTCATTGTCTTAAGGTCGCCATCGGGGTCAAGAGGATCCCCGATGGGCAGATAATTCTCATGTAACTGCACTCTGCGTTCATAGTGTATTTGTCTCTTAAGTTTTCAGGGATCATCGGTACTTCCTTATTCATAAGTCTCCATAAAAGCTGCTGTGCAATTGCGTGATCATTATGAGGCCGGAGCGGGATGGCCCGTCAATGCGAGCCTTTACCCCGCAGCCTGCCAAGTCCGGAATCTGAAGGGGTCCCTCATGAAATGGGGCCCTTGCCATGAGCCTGGATGGAATCCTCAAGGCGTTTCAATATCTCGGCGGCGCTGCCGTCGATGTTATCGATCAGATTATACACTGCTTCGCACCCCATGCATAAAGGATTCTCATGGCGCAGGTTCTTCAGGTGCATTATCCTGAATGCGTTGTATTTATCGCCCCGCCATACGCTTACAAGGTTTTCATTGTTCGCGTCTCCCATGATATGTCCATGCCTCCAGTCGAAGCTGCATGCCGATACCTTTCCATTAAAATTAATATTCATTGTATAGAAGGGCAGGGTGCAGACGTCCTTATACGTCGACTCATACATGTCGTGGGTTGTACCTTTCTTTATTCCCAGAGACGTGTCTTTCACGCTGGGCTGGGTGTAACTTATGGGGTGCTCTATTCCACGGGTGCTTGAAATGCGGGCAAAATCGTCGTTAAATTTCTGTTTTTCGTCTTCCGTGAGGCCGCAGTCCATAAGCTTCACGTTGACGGTGCTGTCGGGGTGCCTGTGCGCATAAAGATACGCCACATTCCCGACCAGCTTGTCGTAATCAACATCGACCCTGGCTACGTTTTTATACCCCTCATTCGATAAGGCCTCCAAAGATACCTGGATATAGTCAATCCCAATGCTCATGATGTCACGACTCAATTTGGGAGTCAGCATCGAGCCGTTGGTGACGAGGATTAATCTGTTTGCTATGTCTGCCTGCTTCGCGTACCGCATCATGTCCACAATTCTTTCATGCAGCAGCGGTTCTCCATTTTTATGGAAAATAACATCCTTGACCTTCGTCTTGAACCCCTTGAGGTCGTCTATAATCTTGCAGAACAGTTCATAGCGCATGAACCCCTTCGGCCGGTTATACGCCGTGAGCAGCTCGTGGTCTCCGGTCGTACAGAATTTGCACCTGAAGTTGCAGGCGTTGCAGGTGTCAATATGCACCACGAACGGCGTTGCGATGGGAATAGCCTTGCTTAAATCCGTCCTTTTTTCCCTATCCCTGATCACTTGTCTTCTCCCTCTTAGCCAATATTATTTGTCATTAAACATCTTATCCGACCAGAAAACTGGCCGCTATTTTCTCAACCCCGGAATAAGATCATAGGGCGTATGGCACCTTCTATAGCGCATGTGACTTTTTGAACTTCAGGATGCCTTCCCTAAAACTTGTTTTAGGTGCCCAGCCGGTCGCCATTTTAATTTTGTCGACATTTACGTTCAATGCGCCCTGAGTGCAATTTCCGTTAGTTCCAAAGTTAAGCTTGATATCGGGGTTCAATAAGTCTCGGGCTTCGACAAGAAAATCTTTAAGGATTCTGCTTTCTCCGGACGCCAAATTATAGACACCCGTTTTCTCTTTAATGCCCAATAAATACAAAGCATTCGCCGCATCCTTGGCATAGAGAAAATCCCATAACTGTCCGCATTCCGTTAATCCCGGTTCTTTGTTCTGCTGCAGGCAGTCAACAAGATAAGAAATCAATAATTTGTTATTGCTGTCGTCGTTGCCGTAAACACTAAAAATCCGCACCCAGGTGAATAAAACCGATATCTGTTCTGCCAATACTTTCAATGTCCAATATGCCGAGAGCTTACAGACCCCGTAAGCGGTAATAGGATTTGTAATATGATTTTCATCGACTCTGTCGAAACATATTCCGTATTCTGCCTGTGAACCCGTCATAATAAAGTGTTTCACGCCGATGGTTTTGGCTGTCTGCAGCGCAAGTGCCGCACAGTGAATATTTTTTATCTGCGCCAGGAAATCTTCGCGCCCTCCCTCCCACGCTAAATGATAAAATGTATCTGCCTGGCTGCAATATCCCGGCAGTTGGGCGATGTCTTCCATGTCAAGTTCTATTATCTCAATATTCGGCAAATTTGCCAATCTTGAAAGCCGGCTTGAATTTCTGCGACATATCGCATACACAAAAACATCATTTTCAACAAGCTCTTTCAAAAGCCAATGGCCTATAAACCCCGTCGCACCTGTTACAATAGCTGTCTTCATTCTGCGAATCGAGAATATTTATCGTATTCTTCTTTTGAGAGAAAAGGCGCCAGGTCATCAATAGGCGGCGAAACCATTGTGCCATCAGCCAATTTTTTACTTATCACTCTCGGTTCGATCGACTGTGCGTTGTCCTGCATGACCTCACATAAGCCATAGGAGTCCAGAGATAAAAGCCAGTCTATCCCGCGGTCGACAGAAACATGTGTTTTAATTTTTTTATACGGGATCTCGTACGCACCTGCAAGCTTTCTGAAAGAAGGAAAGCTTATTCCACTTTCAGCAGTACACCCGGACAATACCCCATTAAAGAAATTGGTCTGCGTATGCACTATTGCCTGATACCCGTTATTGTTAAACACTATCAATTTAACGGGTAATCTGTTGTGAACGATTGTCTGCAGTTCCTGAATATTCATCTGAAAACTTCCATCACCCGTAAGACATACTACCGGCTTTTTACTTCTCATGGCGGCGCCAATCGCAGCAGGGATGTCATATCCCATGGTGCCGCAATTTATGTTGGCATAAAGACGTTGTCCCTTTTTTGATATGCCGTATTGCTGCACTGCTGCGCATGCGCAACTGTTCCCGACAACGACGATGGCGTCATTCGGCAGTTTATCCTGCAATCTGCTCGCAAAAAAATAGGGATTTACTGATTGACTTATCGTTTGTTTTTTTTGCAATCGTTCAAAGCGTTCTTTTAACATATCACAATATTTCAGCCAGTTGCTTCTTTCAGGCAGCTCATGAAGGAGCAATCTATTTAGCGATGCTATTACGTCAACGACATCAGCGTGAACGGGGAAAGAGCTCTTCACTGTCGATATCCACAACCACCTTTTCAGCTCCCGGTGCAAACGCCTGATAATTGAACCCGATTTGTTTAAAAGACATTCTCGCCCCAAGGGCGAGAATCAAGTCAGCATTTTGTATTATGAAGTTTCCAGTACGTCCTCCGAATACTCCGAAATTGCCGAAATACAAATGATGGTCGTAATGAAAGTAGTCAGAAACAGCGGTAGGACAAAGGACAGGCATATTCAGTTTTTCGGCCAACACGTGAAAATCGTCCAGCCATCCTGCCTGCCTGATCGCTGAACCGGCTATTATTACCGGACGCTGCGCCCTCTGTAATCGGTCAAGAATTTGCCTGGAGATTGCATCATCGAATAGCTTTTTCTTCTCCGGAACAAAACCCGCAAGCTCCGTGTCTTCAATAATCGCAGCCTGCACGTCAAGCGGGACATCAATCCAGCAGGGACCTTTCCTGCCAGTCGTTGCTTCATAAACTGCCCTCTCAACGTGATATCTTATCTCCCGAGGATCTTTGACCATAACCGCATACTTTGTCATGGGCCTGACTGATTCCACGATCCTGTATTCCTGCTCTCCGAACTGCCTCAAGTTCAAACCTGAACCTTCAACAGTCGTTGCATATCGTGTTTGCCCGGAAATGACCAGCAACGGAATGTTATCCAGATAAGCGCATAAAACACCTGTAACCGCATTTGTTCCGCCTGGTCCGGATGTGACGCATACGACCGCAATGCTGTTATCTACCCGCGCAAAGCTCTCGGCAGCAATGGCGCTTGCCTGTTCATGATGGTTATAGATGCATTTAATTTGTTTGTGCCGACCAAATGCGTTATTTAAATGCATCGCTCCGCCGCCGACAACAGAAAAGACGTTTGTCACGCCGAGTTCTGATAATAAATCCGCGATATAATCTGCAGTTTTCTTCTTCATTCCTGATTTTGTCCCAAGACTGATTTATACAAACAGTGTAACATCATGAAGATACAATATTTTATAGTATGTTAACATTTTACAGTCTGTTGAAAAAGTGTTTTCAGATGTTTTCGCGTCATTCCCGTGCAGACGGGAATCCATTGGTTTTAAGGAGTTTGGATACCCGCCTTCGCCAACAGTAGGTGCCTTAAGCGCGAGTATGACGGCTCTGACTGACAAAACAAGAGTTTTTCAACAGCCTGTTTAGGACTGAAATCCAAATTGTTGAACATTCTCACGACGGGTCCTTCGCAGAAAGGCGGCCTTAATGAATTAATGTCGGGACATCAGCGGCTTCGGTCATTTTCATTCAGTTCCAACATATTTATCAAATCTGTAAACAGAATGACGTCCTTTAATTTAAAATCATCGGTCAACACAGGAATAAGAGAAAAGTAGTAGGTTTTAAACAATCTGATTGCCTCTTTAATATCCTTTTTCCGCAAGTAGATAAAGGAGGTCGTCATTATCTTATTTATCTGAGTATAAAGGTTGGAACCCATAATAATCGCACGCAGAATATCTCCCTGACTCACCACGCCGACCACCCTGCCATCCTGAATCACAAAAACGCTTCTCATATTATTTTGTTCAATACGCTCAATCGCGCTGAGGATTGTCTCCGACCCACTTATGCAGTATTTTTCAAGTTGTTCGTTCATAACTATATGGTATTAATAAGTTATATTCTTAATCAAGATTTTATCATCAATTTTGGCAGAAAGTAAAATATTAAGAATCCGCTCGGATGAATGCCCATCACCATAGGGATTGACGCATTTTCTGTCAAGCAAAGCGCGGAAGTCTTTCGACATTGCCTTCTTTATTCCATTAACAATTTCATTGTAATCATAGCCAACGTCGATAACATTAATGCCACGCATACGCTGGTGCTGGAGGCGACCGATGTTGACTGCAGGAACTTTAAATGTCGGCGCTTCCAGCAGGCCTGAGCTGGAATTGCCCACGATACACCTGGCGTTTTTCAGAAATCCCAAATATTCCTTGCGCCTCAGGTTAGTGAAAATGTGGTATTCGCCGGATTTATATTTATTAATTCCATCTCTCACCGCCATGCTTCCTGCGTCATTATTCGGCATAACGAGTATTTTAGGCAGATCAAAACTGTTAATTGATTCGATCACCACCTGTATCTGTTTGTCAATTTTTGTAAATTCCTCGGTAATCGGATGCATCACCACAAGGAGACACCCCTTTGAAAGGCGCACGGAATATTTTATTTCAAGTTCGCTAACCTCCGAAACACGGTCTCTTACCAGCTCATCCAGTTGTGGAGCGCCGACATTAAAGATCCGGAAGGGTTCTTCGCCAAGTTTGATGAGCCGCTTCTCTGCATCTTCATTGGCCGCGAGATGTATATGAGCGTATTTGCCGATCGCGTGACGCGTCATACCGTCAATATTCCCCGACAACTCTCCGGCCTGAATGTGCGCAACAGGCGTATACGTATAACCTCCGATAATCGCACCGACCAGTTGCTCTCCCCTGTCTCCGGACAAAAGTATCCAATCAGGTTTTTCATTTTCAATTATGTCCGGGAGCGAGGTCATAAAAATACCCAGCGATTTTGCCATGGTAAAATGGGTGTATCCATCGAGAGACATGTTTATCTTGTAATGGATTTTAAAGCCATCTTTTTCTATCTCCCTGTATGAATTACCATATGAAGGGAGAAGGTGCATATTGGTAACCACCAGTACATATTCGACGTCGCCTCTTTTCTGAATGAGCTTCAGAATGGGCCGTATATACCCCCATTCGCCCCTGGAACCTGTGACAAACAGGATCTTTTTCTTTTTAATAGCTTTTATTCTAGGTCTTCCCATTTGACAAGCGTATTAATCCTGATATTGTTTGCTGCCTTCTTTCCAATAACGGCATTTCTTTGATATGAGGGGATTCCCGTTCCTGGCCTTTTGGACCAGATCATATCTCCGTCAATAGTTTCTCCTTTTTTTATGTCCCGCAGTGACACGATGCTTCTGAAAGCCCACTCTCTTATTTTCTCTTCTTTTTTATGAACAAATTTCTCGTTTCCCAGCGCTTTTTCTGTCTTGCGAACGCCATCCACCAACTGGTGAAGATCAAAGAAATCAATCGAAACAGACTGGTCAGGTCCCGGCGTTTGCTTCGAAATAATGACATGTTTTTCTATGATCCTGGCCCCGATGGCGACAGCGGCATAGGAAGTATACAAATCCGGCGTATGATCAGAATGGCCGATGACGGCATTGGGATACCTGGTAATCATTTTTGTCAGAACACCGAGGCTTATGTCCTCATATACCGGCGGATATTCGGAAACGCAATTCGTTAATGCCAACGGAACACCCGTATTAACAAGCGCTTTGTAGGTCCGGTCTATTTCTTCAAATGTGCACATTCCGGTGGAGACGATCATAGGTTTCCCGAACCCTGCGATTCTTTCAAGAGTCGGGATATCGGTCATTTCACCAGAGCCGATCTTAAAAACAGGAACGCCCAGTTCGTTAATTTCCTGCGCTGCTTTCCAGCTGAACGGCGTACATAAGTATATTATGCCTGTCTTTTCACAATAGTCTTTTAATTCTTCGTGCTGTTTCAGACTTAATGCATTCTTCAACAGGAATTCATATAACGGCGTATCAAAATTATCAGACATTGGAACATCGGGAAGCATTTCTTCATCAGGTATATGGTGTTGAAATTTTATTGCATCACATCCCGCCAATGCTGCGCGTCTTGCCATCTCTTTTGCAACGTCAAGACTTCCCAAATGATTATCACAACCCTCCGCTATAATAAAAACCGGATGGCCATGCCCAATAAGTTTTCCGCTTACGGTAAATTCCATATTTTAACTCCCTTAGATCAACAATCGCTCTATTATAATAAATTTTAAAGGTTTCCCATTGCCATCAGGTCGCTATTATCACTTTTCGAGCGCAAATTTCCTGATACAGCCGATTATGAAATCGAGCATTTCATCAATCATCCCGGGATAAACACCGACCCAAAAAGACCGGCTCATGATTATATCCGTATTTTTGAGTTCTCCGGCAACTCGATAACCTTCGCCATTCTTCCTCATCTCATCGAAACAGGGGTGTTTTATCAGGTTGCCTGCAAACAGCATTCTGGTCTGGATACCGCTCATTTCAAGGTGAGTCACTACGTCGTCTCTTGTAAAGCCGGCATCATTTTTCACGGTGAGTATAAAACCGAACCAGCTTGGTTCAGAATTCGGAGCGGCCTCGGGCAGGACAAACCTGTCAGATGCGTCTTTCAACCCGTTTCTTAAATAGTCCCAGTTATTCTTTCTGGCTACGATGAAGGCCGGGAGTTTTTTCAGCTGGGCGCAGCCTATAGCGGCCTGCATATCCGTCACCTTGAGGTTGTAACCGAAATGGGAATACACATACTTGTGGTCATACCCTTTTGGAAGTTCGCCGAACTGCTGGTCAAAACGATGTTTACAGGTGTTGTCTCTTCCCGAGGGACACCAGCAATCCCGCCCCCAGTCCCTGAAGGACTCAACCAGTCTCCGGAGTTGCGGGTCATCCGTATACACGGCGCCGCCTTCGCCCATCGTCATGTGGTGGGGAGGGTAAAAACTTGACGTGCCGATATGTCCGATCGTCCCGGTGTATTTCCACCGGCCATTATACAGATATTTAGACCCAAGGGCATCGCAGTTGTCTTCAATAAGCCAAAGGCCATGCCTGTCGCAGAAATCCCTGACGTATTGGAGATCAAAAGGGTTTCCGAGGGTATGCGCCAGCATCACCGCCTTCGTCTTTTCAGAAAGCGCGGACTCAATAAGAGAACAGTCGATATTATATCCGGGAAGCGTGATATCGACAAACACAGGCACCGCCCCATACTGGATTATCGGCGCCACTGTTGTCGGGAAGGCCGCCGCAACGGTAATAACCTCGTCGCCCTTTCTGATCCTCCTGTCGCCGAGTTTAGGGGATGTGAGGGACATAAAGGCAAGAAGGTTCGCCGACGATCCGGAATTTGTCAGGCAGCAGTATTCAATATCAAGGAACCTTGCGAAATCTTTTTCGAACCTGTCCGCGTACCGTCCTGCGGTCAACCAGAAATCGAGTGACGAATCAATGAGGGCCGCGATCTCCCTGTCGTCAAATACCCTGCCGGCATAGGGGATGCGGTCACCCGCGGCAAAGACTTTTCCATTGCGGTACGCGGCCTCGTAATATCTCACCGCGGCCTGTATCGCTTCGTCCCTTAGTTTTGTTTTTGTATCGTCAGAAGACAAAATACTAACTCCCGGCAATTGCTTCAGAATATTCTTCGATCTGGTTCAGGCATACTGCCATTACATCGCCGGACTGCGCATAGACCCGGGTCCACTCGACGGTGCGGTCTATCGCCCTTCCCAGGTCCCAGCGCGGATGCCATCCCAGCCAGGTCATGGCCTTGGAACAGTCAAGTTTGAGGTGATGCGTCTCATGCGGCTGTTCATTATTTTCATCGGTCGCATATGACGCATTTTCGCCCCACCTCTCGCAGAGTCGGTTTACAAGCCATTCGACCTGTTTAGAGTCGGATTCACTCGGGCCGAAGTTCCATGGCCCGGAGAAATCCGGGCCGCCTTCGTATAGTTTCTGCGCAAGCATCAGATAGCCCGATAGAGGCTCAACCACATGCTGCCAGGGTCTGATCGAGTGCGGATTTCTCACCAGAATCTTCTCACCCTTTAAGAGAGCCCTTATACAATCAGGTAACAGCCTGTCAGCGGCCCAGTCACCCCCGCCGATGACATTGCCAGCCCTGGCCGAAGCCACACCAACGCAATGAACAGAGTGCCTGTCCGGATGAAAAAAAGAATTTCGATAGGCGGAGGTCACCAGTTCCGAGCAGGCCTTACTGCTGGAATAAGGATCATATCCTCCCAAAGGCTCATTTTCCCTGTAGCCCCAGACCCACTCTTTATTCTCATAACATTTGTCCGACGTCACGTTTATAATGGCTCTTACCGTACTGCATTTTCTTGCAGCCTCAAACACGTTTACCGTACCCATAACGTTTGTCTCATACGTTTCGAACGGGAGTTTATATGATTCTCTCACCAGTGGCTGTGCAGCCATATGAATGACAATCTCGGGCGCGGTCTCAGACATGCACCGGGCAAGGGTTTCTTTGTCCCGAATATCCGAGATGACAGATTTTATTACGTCTTCTATGTTACCTAGCTTGAAGAGGCTTGGTTTTGTGGGAGGGTCGAGGGCATATCCCGTAACTTTTGCCCCGAGTAAATTCAGCCAGAGGCAGAGCCAGGAACCCTTGAAGCCTGTATGTCCTGTCAGAAAGACCTTCCTGTTTTTCCAGAAGCCTTTATCGATCATGAATTAGCCTGAAGCTCTGTCCGGATTACTCCCATACCTTCCAAGGCGCCTTTCCGGACTGCCAAAGTGTCTCCAGGTGGTTTTTGTCGCGCAAGGTATCCATGGCATACCAGAACCCCCTGTGCCTGTACGCCATCAGTTCCATGTCAGCAGCCAGTCCTTCAAGGGGTTCTTTTTCGAACAGAATATCGTCGCCTGTGATTCTGTCGAGGGCTGACGGCTCGACGACAAAAAATCCGCCGTTAATACTTGAGCCTTCTCCCTCCGGTTTTTCCCGAAATGCCGTCACAGTGTTGCCTGCGTTAATATCAAGGGCCCCGAAGCGTCCGGAAGGCTGCGTGGCCGTTACCGTTACCAGTTTTCCATGGCCCCTGTGGTATTTCAGAAGATCGGCGATATCTACGGAACTCACCCCGTCTCCATAGGTCAGCATAAAAGTCTTGTCCCCTATATAGCGGGCCACTCTCTTGAGCCTTCCGCCGGTCATTGTCTTTAAGCCTGTATCTATCAGGGTGATTCTCCAGGCCTCAGCCTTGCAGTCATGGACCTCTATTTTATTGTCCTTGAGATCGATGGTGACATCAGACTGATGCAGGAAATAGTTTGCAAAATATTCTTTTATGACATACCCCTTATACCCAAGGCAGATAATGAAATCATTAAAGCCATAATGGGAGTAGATCTTCATGATATGCCACAAAATAGGCCTGCCGCCTATCTCCACCATCGGCTTGGGCCTCAGGTCGGTTTCCTCACTAAGTCTGGTCCCGAGCCCTCCGGCAAGTATGACAACTTTCATTATTTACTCTCCCGTTGGAGGCTCTCAGATACTAGTGCGGCAATAAGGTCCATTGTCTTAAATATATCAAATAACGACCGGAAAATAATAGCTGGAATTTATCATGAAATATTATACAATAAAGAGCCAGGCATGCAGACCGTTGTTTAATGCTGCCTGAACAACTATTATCAATCCGGGAGGAGGCAGACGATGAAAGACAAGGGATTCACCCTGATAGAACTATTGATTGTGGTTGCAATTATCGGCATCCTGGCCGGCATTTCAATCCCGATGTATACAGGCCAGGTCAAAAAGGCCGCCAGGACCGCGGCAACGACGAATCTCATGAATATCAGACTTATAGAGGAACAGATTTTTGCAGACCGGGGTGTTTTTGTGGCTGGCAGTACCACCAGCGCTGCAAATGTTACTGCGCTTAAAACCAATTTGCCCAGATTTCAGCCGGGCGCTGTCAAGGCCAGTGGTCTTTATGATGAGTTGAGTTATGATTATGCAATAACTACGGCTGTCGGGGTGGGCCTTCCGACCCCTGTTCCGTCTCCTTATGCCGGTACTACAGCTGCCCTGGTTCCTCCGACAACCCCTTGTTTTATCGCTACCGCCACCGGTAAGGCCGGCACCAGGGTTGCGGGCGATGTTTACGCCATCGACTGCAACAATAACAGAAATTTCTGACAGGGGTTAAAAGTTCAAAGACGTAACCCCCTGAAATCCAGGACATCCCGTTATGTTAAAATAACAGGATGTCCTCCAGGCAGCTTATCATCGAAGGGGCGAGGCAGAACAACCTCAAAAATATCAGTCTTTCCCTGCCTCAAAACTGCGTCATAGCCATAACCGGGGTTTCAGGCTCCGGTAAATCCTCTCTCGCCTTCGACACAATCTTCGCCGAAGGGCAGTGGCGTTTCATAGAGTCCCTGTCCACCTACGCCAGGCTCTTCCTCGAAAAACTCGACCGGCCGGACGTTGACTCGATACTTAATATCAGGCCGGCGATCGCGCTTGAACAGAACAATCCCGTAAGGGGCTCGCGTTCGACCGTCGGCACACTCACCGAGCTGTATGATCTTTTGAGGCTGCTCTATTTTAAGGTGTCCGTTCCTTACTGCCCTGACTGCGGAGGCGAGGTCAGGAGATGGGACCCGTCACAGGTAGCGCAGTATATTATCGAAGACCATGCCGGCAAAAAGGCCGCCATCATTTTTGAATCCGGGGGGCCCGAAGGCGAGCTGAGAAAGAAAGGTTTTCTCAGGCTATGGTCTGAAGGGGAAATCAGGGACATTGGGGAGGCGCCGGACGGTCCGGCTTCCGGCTCCCGCGATGTCGTGCTTGACCGCCTGATCATAAGGGATGAGCCCAGGCTTTCCGACTCTGTCGAGATGGCGTGGCGGGAGGGCGGAGGCAGGATGAAGGTTGTCATATTTGATCCGGGGGGCGGCCTGCGGCATAAGGTGTATAGTTTTTCAGGAGAAAATGTATGTGACTCCTGCGGCACGGCGCTGCCTGAACCCTCGGCCATGCTTTTTTCTTTCAACCACCCTATCGGGGCCTGTGCCGAATGCAAGGGTTTCGGAAATACACTCCGCTATGACGAAGACCTGGTCATTCCCGACAAGAACCTTTCTCTTTCCGCCGGGGCGGTCGAGCCGTGGAACAAGCCTGCCGCAAGGTGGTGGAAGAGACGCCTCGCTTCGCACGGGAAAAAGGCCGGGCTCGACCTGGGCAAACCATACTCACGGTTTTCCGATGAGGAAAAAAGGGTCCTTTTTAAAGGGGCGAATGGATTTAATGGCATTGACGATTTCTTTGCGGAGCTTGAGTCGAAGAAATACAAGATGCATGTGAGGGTGTTTCTCTCAAGATACAGAAGGGGGGCAATATGTCCGTCCTGCGGAGGCAAAAGGCTCAGGAAAGAGGCCCTTGCCTACAAAATATCAGGGTCCGATATCGCAGACCTTACCAGGCTGTCCGTATCGGGGATTTCCCGTTTTTTCGCCGACGTCGAACTTTCCCCACTCAGAAGGGACATTTCGAAGGAGATCCTGAGGCAGATCAATATGAAACTCGAATTTCTGAAAAATGTCGGGCTTGACTATCTGGCGCTCGACCGATATGGGAAGACACTCTCAGGGGGAGAGTTTCAGAGGATCAATCTCTCCAATCAGCTGGCCTCGCTTCTTACCGGTACGTTGTATGTCCTCGATGAGCCGACGGTCGGCCTTCATCCGAGGGACACGGACCGCATAGCAGGGATATTGAAACAGCTTGCGGGGCTGGGTAATACCGTGATAGTGGTCGAACATGACATGGGTATAATCAGATCGTCCGACTGGATTGTCGAGCTCGGGCCGGGCGGGGGGCATAAGGGCGGGGAGGTCATATTTTCAGGGAGCTCCGATGAATTTGCCGCGGCGGATACGTTGACGGCAAGATATCTGAGGGGTCAGGAGAAGGTCGGCCTCAGCCTCAAACATAGAAAAGCCTCCGCCGGAAGATTGGCCCTGCACGGGGCGAGCGGAAACAATCTCAGGGACGTGACCCTTGACATACCGCTTGGCGGGCTTACCGTGGTCACGGGGGTTTCCGGGTCCGGCAAAAGCAGTCTTGTGGTTGACACGCTCTTTTCCGCTCTGGCCGGCAGATTCAGGCCTGACTATGTCCAGACCCTGCCGTTTGAAAGACTTGAAGGCGCCGAGCGGCTGGCGGGGGTCAGGCTTATCGACCAGTCCCCGATAGGCAGGAGCCCCCGCTCGAACCCTGTCACATATCTGAAGGTCTTTGACCATATCAGAAAGCTTTTCTCGGAACAGAGGGAGGCAAAAGCGTATGGCTACGGCCCCGGGTTTTTCTCTTTCAATGTCCCGGGAGGAAGGTGCGAGACATGCAGGGGCGAGGGCTATGAACTTATGGAGATGTATTTTTTCGAGAACCTCTACGTGGTCTGCGACAAATGCGGAGGGAAGAGGTACAGCCCGGAGGCCTTAAGAATAAGATATAAGGACAAAAACATAAGCGATGTCCTCAATATGACAGTTGAGGAAGGGATGACTTTTTTTTACGACCATCCGAAGATCACCTCAAAGCTGGGGCTTATGCTGGACACCGGACTCGGCTATCTGAGGCTCGGTCAGCCGGCGACGAAGCTCTCTGGCGGCGAGGCCCAGCGTCTTAAAATATGCGCTGAGATGGGGTCGCCCCGGCCTTTATCAGACGGCGGACGGGGGCTCCTTTACATCCTTGACGAGCCGACGGTAGGTCTCCACTTTGCGGATGTTCAGGCCCTCCTTGAGGTGCTCAACAGGCTCGTCGAAGCCGGCAACACCGTCCTGGTTATCGAACATAACCTTGATGTCATCCGCTCTGCCGATTGGCTCGTGGACCTTGGCCCCGAAGGCAGATCGTCAAGACCGATAAATCTCATACCGGCCGGTATCTTCGGGATTATTACAGATAAAGGCGGCCCTTTTATTCCAGTCCTGATACCTTTTTGTCCTGGGGATACGCCACTTCAAAGACAAAGGGGATCCTGATCTTCTCCCCGGGCTTTATCCTGAAGAACCACTCGAAATAATTCAGCTCGTTTTTCTTGAGGCCCGGTGAGTCTTTTTCGTAACGGGGTTCAACGAGCGTGACCGTGATGTCCTGGTGCGAGGCTATCGGCAGCTGGTCCCAGACCACGAGCTCTTCTTCGGTCTTTTTGTTGTTGGTTATCTCGGTCACATATTCGTATGAAAGGGCGGTCTTTTTCGAAAAGACGCCTTCCTGCTTCTGGTGCTTCCTTACAAACTTCCGCTCCACCTTGATTGCGTTGTCAACGCCGAGGAAGGTCCAGAATTCCTCACCCGGCGACACCTGAGATAAAGAGGCGTTCGCCACGAAATTATTGTCGAGGAAGATGTTGGTGCTGCCGGTCAGGAGCGGGAACTCGGTCGCATTCTTTACCTTTGTCTTCAGGTAGGCATGCTGGGACAGCTTCGGCACGGCGGAGTAACGGAACTCGGCAGGGAAATCCTGTATCATGACCGTGACCTTGTGCGGGAGGTTGTCGCTTGCGATCGTATTTCTGCCCTTTATCTCGAAGACCACGGACGTGGCCGAGGTCGAGACATCGGCCGCCGGTTTTTCGATGGCCGCTTCCGGGGCCTGCGGTTCTTCGGCCTTTCCGAGGGCGCCTGCCTGATCGCTCTGCATCATCTGCGCAGCCGGCGCAGGCGCAGCCCGCATCAAGGCCTTCTTTTCGAGAACGGGCCGTGGCTCATGGAAACCTATATGCCAGGGCGAGAGTTCCGGCTGTTCCCCCCCGATCCCCGGCTGGGCGGTCGAAAGAAAGATGGCCGCGTCGTCCCACGACTCTGACGTATTCTGGCGGATGACGGCGTTATAGGTGAGGTTCATCTTCTTTTCACGGGTAGAGACGCGGAGGTCATAGACCGGCTTCCAGCCCGGCCCGGAAACGACATAGGACAGGCCCAGCGAAAGCTCCCCCGCCTCCTTCATGCGCACGAGTACCTCGACCTGATATTTTATCTTCTGCCCCGCGCGCCCCAGATCCGAGATCTGGCGATTGACCTTGTCGAGGTTGGCCCTCGCCCCGCGCCGCGTTATTTCGGTGTCCCGGAGGTCCTTGTCCAGGGCCTCATTGCGGTTTCGGTAGAAATCGACCATCTTGACCCACCGCTCGGGATCGAGTTCCCCCGCAGGGGTCTTTTCGGTCACGCCCGTAAGCTTCTTCGTTATATTTTCGAGGAAATTCTTTTCGCCCTGGATCTGTTTCATCTTGAGGTCGAGGACGGCCAGTTCGTCTTCGAGCATCTGTTTTTTATCGATAAGCGCCCTGCGGTCTTTGTCAGGGGTCTCGGCATAGCGCTCCATGCTTGTTTTTACGTCGTTCAACACGGCGTTGCCCGTCCCGTTGACCTGGACGCTAGCAGGTTCAAGCCCCGCGGGCAGGTTGTCGAAGACCAGGCGGTGTTCGCCGGCCTGCAGCTTTTCGGCCGCGGTCCGTGTGACGAGCGCCCTGTCGGAATATACAGTGACGGCGGACACTGCCGACTTAAGCGTCTTTGCCCCGGAGTCGCCGTACGCTGAAGGAGAGTGGCCCCCAAAAAGAAACAGGATTGAGGCGCATATAATTACAGGGAAACTGATACGGGTTATGAGTTTCATGGCATTCTCCTTGACATGTGATACCTACATCTTACCACAGAATTTGCAAACGCCCGCCCTGTCATTTTCAGGAGGTTTCTGGACGGAGGAAGCTACAGGTTATCTGAAGGATTATTACGGCGACCGGCAGGGTCTGTAATTTTTTGCGAGCACGCTGGACAAGGCATCTTAAACTTATAATTTGAGGTTGACAATCCGCCTAAAAAATAACAATATATCCGCGGGTGTAAATTAATCCACACATTTTTTTGGGAGGGGACATGGAAAAATCAATTGACAAGGCGACACTTTCGGCGTTGGAGCATGGGGAAAAATCAGGAATTCGGACAGTCTGGGACAGGTACGCTGCGCAGCGCCCCCAGTGTGGCTTCGGAGAAACCGGCGTTTGCTGCAGGCATTGCCTGCAGGGACCCTGCAGAATAAGTCCGTTTGGACACGGGCCCAAGGAGGGTGTCTGCGGGGCCAATGCCGACGTCATGGTAGCGAGGGGGCTTTCAAGGGCAGTGGCGGCCGGTACTTCATCCCACGGGGGGCATGCAAAGCATATGGCGCATACCCTTTTGAAGTCGGCCATAGGGGAGGCGGCCGATTATCCCATAAGGGACGAGGCGAAGTTAAAGACCGTGGCAGGCAGGATCGGGGTGAGCATCGACAACCGGGATATAAATTCAATAGCACTGGATGTTGCCAGAAAAGCGCTGGAGGATTTTTCAGAGAAGGAGTCGCCCCTCACCTGGGCCGCCACAACGGTCACAAAGGGACGGGTGGAGACGTTTCTGAAGTTTGGGGTGGTCCCCACCGGCATCGACAGCACCGTTTCAGAATCCATGCACAGAACAACCTACGGGGTCGATTCAGACCCGGTGAATATCCTGCTTGGGGCGATAAAGTGCGCCCTTGCCGATTATGCGGCATGTCATATGGCTACGGACATTGCCGATATCCTGTTCGGCACTCCGACCCCTGTGGTAACGAGGGCAAACCTGGGGGTGCTCAAAAAAACAGCTGTAAACATAGCACTGCACGGCCACAATCCCCTCCTGAGCGATATCGTGGCCCAAGTGTCGGGTGAGAAGGCGATGAACGACAGGGCAAAGGCCGCGGGAGCTTCCGACGGTATAAATGTGGTAGGGGTCTGCTGTACCGGAAACGAGATAATGATGAGGCATAAGATACCTATGGCCACAAGCTCTGTTTCGCAGGAGACCGCGGTGCTCACCGGCGCGCTTGACGCCATGGTCGTTGACTACCAGTGCATCATGCCCTCCCTTGCGGGCATTGCAGAGTGCTACCATACAAAGCTGATCACCACAATGCCCATTGCAAAAATACCCGGGGCGATCCATATCGAGTTTCACGAATCCAGTGCAAAGGAAAGCGCACGGAAGATCATCGAGACCGCCATCGAGGCCTTCCAAAAAAGAGACCCAAACAGGGTGAACATCCCCGAGATATCCAGTACGGCCTATGCCGGTTTCTCCACGGAGGCGATCATCGGGGCGCTCTCGCTTGTGAATAAGGAGGACCCGCTGAAGCCGCTGATAGACAACATCGTCTCAGGAAATATTTACGGTGTTTGTCTTTTCGCAGGCTGTAATACCGTCAAGGTAACACAGGATGCGAACTATTTCGCGATGGTGAAAGAACTGGCAAAAAATAACGTACTTATACTTGCCACGGGATGCGCCTCAGGGGCCTTCGGCCGGCACGGGTTCCTGACCCCCGAGGCGACGGAGAAATACGCAGGGCCAGGGTTGAAAGCGGTGCTTACTGCAGTGGGCCAGGCCGCCGGCCTGGGCGGACCGCTGCCTCTCGTTTTGCACATGGGCTCGTGTGTTGATAACTCAAGGGCGGCGGATGTTGCGGTGGCGGTGGCGAACAAGCTCGGCGTTGACCTGCACATGCTTCCTGTCGTGGCGTCTGCTCCCGAGCCCGTGACTGAAAAGGCGGTAGCCATAGGCACGTGGGCTGTCGCGGCGGGGCTCCCGACCCACCTTGGAGTCGTCCCTCCGGTATTAGGCAGCAAGCTCGTCGCTGAAGTCCTCACATCGACTGTCAAGGACCTTTTTGGAGGATATTTCATAGTGGAGCCCGATCCACTGAAAGCGGCGGAAAAACTCCTGTCAGTTATCGGCGAGAGGCGCAAAGGCCTCGGCCTTATGGCATAGGAGGCTGACATGAAACAGATATATGTGAGACCTGAACAATGTATGGGGTGCAGGAGCTGCGAAATCGGCTGCGCGGTCCAGCACTCAGAGGAGAAGTCGCTTTTCTCGGCGGTCCTCCAGTCCCCGCCTCCCATGAAAAGGCTTTTTGTGGAATCGAATGACGAGATAAAAATGCCGGTCATCTGCCGGCATTGCGAGGATGCGCCCTGCCTGCGCTCATGCATCAGCGGCTGCCTCTTCAGGGACGATAAGGGGCTCGTAAGGAGAAAGAAGGAACGCTGCATCGGCTGCTGGACCTGCATGATGACCTGTCCCTTCGGCGTGATCACCAGGGACAGGGAAAAGCATATAGCGGTGAAATGCGACCGCTGCCATAAGCTTGACGTTCCGGCCTGCGTAAACTCCTGTCCGACGGGCGCGCTGGTATTTGTGGACATCGACGATATGCCGAAGGAGAAAAGACAGTCGCTGATTTCCGCTGCCGCAAAGGAAGTGCTATGATGCGCCATATAATTATCGGCGGAAGCATCGCTGGCATCTCGGCGGCGATGGAGATACGAAGGAGCGACGCCGGGGCGCTGATCACGATGGTCTCCAAAGAGAAGCCCGGGGCGTATTACCGGCCGATGATCCCGTACCTCATCGAAAAAGACGGCATCGATATAACTTTTACCGATGATCCCGCTAAAAAATACGGCATTGAAAATATTTTTGAGATGGCGACCGGCATCGACGCTGAGGCCAAAGAGGTGGCCCTGTCTTCCGGCGACAAACTCGGGTACGACAGGCTTCTTATCGCCGCGGGAAGCGGCCCGGTCATCCCCGCTATACCCGGACTTGACGGAGACGGCGTCTTTGCTCTGAGGACACGGGAAGACGCGCTTGGGATAAAGGCGGCGGCAAAGGGGAAGGGGGATGCGGTAATATTGGGCGGCGGATTTGTGGGGACTAAGGCCGCTATCGCCCTCAGGCATCTCGGCCTAGGGGTCACGATCATCGAGCAGCAGGGACAGATACTTCCCGGCAGGCTAGACGCAAGGGGCTCGGCGATTGTTGCTGACGCGATGAGAGCCGCGGGTATCGAGATCATCACCGGTGACTTGATCTCTGAGGTCATCCGGGACGGAGGCGCGGTGGTCTCTGTCAGGCTTTCCTCGGGCAGGACCGTCAAGGCCGGGCTGGTCATAGTCGCGGCCGGCTCAAGGCCGAATGTCGGGGTATTGAGGAATTCAGGGATAAAGACCGGACGGGGGGTGCTGATAAACGAGATGCTCCAGACCAACTTCCCCGATATCTACGCCGCCGGAGATGTGGTCGAGCATGCCGACCTGATCACCGGTATGCCTGCCGTGAGCGCCTTGTGGGGCAACGCCGAAGAGATGGGCAGGCTCGCCGGGAAGAATATGGCGGGCGGAAACATTAAGTACGCCGGGTTTCTGTCCGTGATGAACGCCACGGATATTCTGGGGATCCCTGTTGTGTCCGTCGGTCTTATCGAGCCTGAAGGCGGCGGATATGAGGTCGTTGTCCAGGATGGTATAGACAGATACCGGAAGTTTGTATTCAGGGGCGATACGCTCGTGGGGACGGTCCTTGTCGGGGATGTGGCCAACGCGGGGGTCTATACCAATGTGATTAAGAACAGGGTCCCTCTGGGCCGCCTCAAGGCCGAGGCGATGAAGGAAGGACTAAAATATGTAGATTTCGTGGGGAGCGCGCCGGTCCAGAACCTGATGGGCTAGACCGGGAGTGTTTTTTTGGCGTTTAATCGGCTTGGGCAATGTTAAGAATATGTCCTGAGAGGACGAGGAGTTTGACTGATACCCCGCAGAATTGTGAATAGCGCCTATTACAAGAGTTTCGGTTGAAACATTGATTCACTGCTATTGCTCGACGGCACTCTAATGCCTGCATGAGGCAACCTTTTTTCTGCACCGCACGGGGAAACCAACAGGCAGCCTATGAAAGGGACAGCATCAATATACTGCCTGCCGGATTTACATGCCGCACACCGAATCTCTTGCAGACTCTTTGTTCCTTATCTGCTCAACCAATTTTGCAATAGCTTTATCGGCTAGATGTCTCTGAGCATCAACGGAATCAGGCTCGCTAAGACACTTCCACACTTTAAATAATATCTCGCTGAAAGGAACCCCGGCCTTCTTAAGAGTTTCAAGTATTTTAAATGTATATTCCTTTTTTATGTTGAAATGTGCTTGCAGTTTGAATATGCCCAGAATGAATTCCGACACCGCGTCTTCTTTTTCTTTTTCTGTCTTCAACAATTTGACGTACGACGAAAAAAGCTCGGCAAGTTTCAGTGATTCATAAATCTTTTCTTCAGTCAGTGTCAGCCAGATTTTGAATTTGATCGAAAAGATCATGACATCGAAATCGACCCGCTCTTTTTCATCTTTACCCATAAATTCATCGGAAATATTTTGCAATTGATCTGCGACTATGTCAAACCTGTCCATAAGAAGCAACAAAGTGCATACTTGTGGCATTGAAAGTTTCACATTGTCCGTCTGTGAATAAACGTGCTTTATATAACCTTCTGATTCTAACGTCGAAAGTATTGGCGCAATATATTGGTCATAATTATCACGGAACTCGTCGTAAATATGTGTTCCTGTGGACCTAAGGCCAATATGAGTAAGATATGAGAGAAGAGCTTTTTCTTTGTTTCCCAATTTTTCCAATGCCTCTCCATGTAGCATATAGACTTTCCCACAGTCATGATGAATATTCAGCAGTTGATTAAATTGCCTTATGGCTTCATTGTAACGTCCCTTTCTTAATAAACAAGTTCCATAATATAAAATAATGAGGCAATCTTTAATTTCATTCTGCTTCTCTACCAGAGCTATTGCTTCATCATATCTCTCACCCTCCACTAGTGCCCTAATCCAGCCTGAAAGAGCTCGAATTGATTCACTATCTATGTCTAAAGCTTTCTTGAATTTTTCAGCAGCTTTATCATATTGCTTTTGTTTTCCTAAATACGCACCCCACAAACCATAGGCATTAACTGACTGTCCGTTGATTTTTAAGAGTTTTTGAAGAGTCTCAATTGCGTCGTTATACCGTTTTTGCTCTGCGAAACACTGACTTAGGTTAAGATATGCATCTTCATAATTTGGGTCTACTTCGATAGCTTTATTGTATTTTTCTTCTGCTTCATCATATCTCTCTATATGGTGAAGACAGTCACCCCACGCGCCATAACCAGCTGAGTCTTTTGGATCGATTTCAACGACTTTTTTGAAATTATTGATAGCATCGTTGTATTGTTTTTCGCTCCTTAAACAGGCCCCCAACCCCCAATAAGCATTAGCGGATTTCGGATTAATTTGTAGCGCTTTTTTATACATCAAAATTGCCTCGCCATATCTCTTCTGTTCATAGAAGGTTCGTCCGAGAGCCCTATATGCATCTTCATACTCTGGATTTATTTCTAAGGCTTTTCTATATTTCTCCTCTGCTTCCGAAAACCTTTTTGTATATCGTAGGCAGTCACCCCATGCGCCATAAGCAGCAGCATAATTAGGCTTGATTTCCAATGCCTTTTTGAGTTTCTCAATCGCATTTTCATACTGTTTTAACCTTCTTAAGGAATGACCCCACGACCAGTATGCTGTGGCAGAGTTAGGATTAATCTCTATTGCTTTCTTAAATTTTTCTATCGCTCCCTCATATAGGCCTTGTTCAACTAATAATAAACCCCACAAGCCATATGCAGATTCTTCATTTGGATCGAGTCTTAATATCTGTTGGTAAATATTAATTGCCTCTGTATATTTTCCGCCCTCTTTAAATTTCTTAGCTTTCTTGGCCAGTTTGATTTTCTTCTTTTCATCGTCTTCACTAAGTTCATTCTTTAAAGCAGCCTCAACGCACCATTCAATGATTCTGCAATAATCGGGGTTTTTGTCCATAAAATCGACAGTCTTATAAATGAGCTCCTTATAAGGCACGCTAATAATTCCGGGAAGACAATTCTCCATTCTCATCTTCTCGTCAGCAATTACGGCTGGCGAATATAGCATCATTAATAATTCCATTATCCATCTTGTCTCTTCCCTGTGGCTGCTGTCTCTCATCTGATACCAGATACGGTACAAGTACTCATTAAGGCAGTAAAAATTTGAATTTCCCTTGGAAAAGGCAACACGGACATAGCCACTATCTTTCATTTGCTTTAAATAATTCCTAATCGTTGACTGTTCTGCTTCGAGATGGTCAGCTATCTCCTTCGGGCTTTGAGCCGGCTCGAAGATTGCGAGTGTGTTCATAACTTCTTCCATATAATCGGGTGTGTCGTTAAGTATCGCTTCAAAATAGGGATTCAACTCGTCAAGAAGCTGGTCCATGAAATCAAGCATCTCATCCGGAACATCGGTCTTTAACATTTCGGAAAGAAAAACGGCCATGCGTGGATTTCCGCCTGTAAAGGAATGGATAGCCTTTAACCGAGCCTCATTCGTAGAAATCGATGTCATTGCCTGAGCGTTACCACTCTCGCCCATGAGATTAGCGATCAGGCTCTTCATCTCATCGAAAGTCATATCATTTAACCTTTTGATGTGGAAAAAATGATAAAAGGGCTGCTTGTGGTCGTGGAGAATGTTAAATACCGACGTCGCCGAACTTATCATGAGGACGCTGTCGTGGGTCTGCAGAAACGCGCGCAATTTTTTTTGTTCGATCTCGCTGATTTTTTTTCCGAGCAGTTGCTGAAGATTCTCGATTATCAAAAGAATGAACCGTCCTGTCGTCTGATGAATCCAATTAAGCAGATTGAATAGGTAATCGCTTCTTTCGGCTGCCGGTATTTCTCTTGTTTTTATAATTTCTTTTTTCAACTCAGCCGAAAAAGGATTTTGATCGCGTTCGAGTTCAACCAGAATTTCACTGACCGTCCTTTCAAGAAATTTGGCAAGGTCACTAGCCATCCTCAACTCTTCAGGAAACAGGACTGTAATCCATTGTTTTGATAGTCCATCATTGCTCTTCACTTTGTAATAAAGGAGGGTCAGAAGGTGAGATTTGCCGATACCGCGAGGTCCGGTTATCAGCCAATGCTGTTTGGGAGGCTCATTTTTTTCGAGGGCCAATTCTTTCAAAATGCTATCTAATATGTCCCATCTTTCCGCGCCTACCAACTCCTGCTCAAGCTGCGCCGGCGATTTCCTTCTCGTATTATATGCAAAGCTTTTTGCCTTCATTACAGTAATCCCTCCTTGCACGCCCACCAATCCTTAAGCAACGGGGATACAAACCGCACCTTGCCTTCATCCTTTATGTCTCTCATAATATAACCTTCATAAATCAGCCTATTAAGGACAGCCTGAAAAACCTCGTTAGAACAGATATTGATCAGATATCCGTCGTATAAGATTTTTTCCTGTAACTGTTCAGCGCAGAGGTGTTTCAATATGATTGCCGAACATTCCCTTTCCACTGCTGTAGCAAGATAATCCTGAAGCCTGGAATGAAAATGATTGAGATCGTGGTCCCCGCCGCGCAGCATCGTGTCATATACCCCCTTAACTTGTTCCAAGGAGAATCTTCTTTCTCTTACGTCTCTCAATGCCTTAAAAAGTATCTGCCCGTAATAGGGCGACCCGTCATTAATCTTGGCGGCCATAAAGTCAATCGCATCCTGCTCTATTTCAATATCGTACTTCTGCATTAGGTTCTTAATCAGCAAAAGAGATTCTTTCGGATTCATCGGCGGAATACGAAGAGGCTCAAGATCATTAATGCGTTTGCCAATACCCATTTCCTGAAGAGTTTTTCTCAGATTTACGGAGCCGCAAAATACGAATTGATATTTAACTCCTTCTTCTGACTTCTGTCTAAGTTCACGCAGCCATGCAGTTATTCTGTCGGTTGCCTGCATATACCCACATGATTCAGCCCCTTTGTTCCTGAAATTCATAAGCATATCTGGAAACTCGTCGAAGACAATTATTGTCTTTTTGTCGAAGGAATTGAGGCCGTGAATCATCGGAACTATTTTTTCTTTCCATTGTTGGAAATCGTATGCCCGCGTTTTTTCTCTGAGGTCTAGTTCGAACTGGAAAAGTTTTATTTTGCCTATTCGGGCCGCAATCACATTCCACAGTTCGCCCAAAAGTTCACTCAGCATGTCGATCTTTCCTCTGATGCTGTACAGATTCAGTAATTCCTTAAAAAAGGTAAAGCAAAAGCCGTTTATTGTCTCTTCTCCCTCCAACTCAAAGAACAGAATGTTAAACTCTTTTTTTTCTTCCGGCTTCTTATTTTCTTCTGACATCAGTTCTTTTACCACACTGGTCTTGCCGAATCTTCGCGGCGCATCGATAATAACGGATGTTTTCCTCACAAGGCTTCTTAATTCTTCAACGAGATATAAGCGAGAACTTAAGTAATTCTTGTCTGCCACTGCTTTTCCAGTTATGTTATCCATCCTCCCTCCTCCGGTTATCTTCTTTTTTGAATCTTATCAAACAACTAAAGCGTTTGTCAATATGCAACGTGTTAAATATTGCAACGCTACGAATTATAGCAAACACTATGTGTTTTGCTAAAAGGGTCAGGCTCGACTATTGACATTTCGCGTAGGCTAGTTTCCCTTTATACTCTGTTATTTTCTCTCCGACATGCATCCTGAGCATTGCTCTTGACAGGTATGATTCTAGTGTTGTAAATCTGTACAGCAGGTGTATAATATTCGGCAGACTCAATAACAAGCATTGGACGGCGGTTTATGCGATGAGAGGGGCTAAAATTCGCATGATTTCGGTCAGACGTTCGAGGGAAAAGGAGGTGCAGTTATATGACAACAAAAAAAACAGCTAAAACCGCTGAGGAGTTCGACAAGCGTTTTGACGAAGGCGAGGACATCCATAATCTTATAGATATGTCCAAAGCTACTGTTATCCGTCACGGGAAAAAAGTCAGAATTACCCTTGATATAGCGGAATCGCTGGTAAATGATATTGACGACATCCGTAAGGAGATAGGCGTGGACAGGGGCGCGTTAATAAAAATCTGGCTTCATGAACGGGTGAAGCAGGAAAAAATAGCAAGCGTGGCTTAATAATTATTTCCGACGTCACGATGAGGGGTCAGGTCTTTGCGGGCTGTTGAAAAAGTGTTTTCAGCTGTTTTTCGTCATTCCCGTGCAGACGGGAATCCATTGTTTTTAAGGAGATTGGATACCCGCCTTCGCCAACAGTAGGTGCCTTAAGCACGAGTATGACGGCTTTAACTGACAAAACAAGAGTTTTTCAACAGCCTGTTTGATCTTGAATTATCGTTTTTATCATAATACAATCCTGTCATTTTTCAAATATCAAAGATCTGACCCCAATTTAGTTCTTGATCCCAATTTAGTTCTCAGCGCTACTTGTATCCGCCGCGGGCGGCATCGTGCTTGTGAGGCGCGGTTGGGGTTAGGGTATACTACAATCGAATCGAGGTGAACATGTTTCCAAAAAAAATCGCCATTATTTCCGACGCTACGGGCCAGAGCGGCCTGCATATTCTGAGGGCGGCCCTTGTGCAGTTTGAACACAAACACCCCAAGATCATGCTTTTCCACGACATTGACTCCAATGCCGCGCTCAAAAAGGTCCTCGACCAGGCCAAGTCGGACAAGGCCCTGATAGCTTTTACCTTTGTCAAAAAGGAGATGCGCGACTATGCGACCGCCTATTGCGTGAAGAACAAGATTTTCCATCTCGATATTCTGGGCCCGCTGATCAACAACCTTACGGCCTATCTTCGACTGGAGCCGCTCGAAACTCCGAGCCTGCTCAGAAAGGTCGATGAACGATACTTCAAACGCATCGACGCGATCGAGTATACGTTGGGACACGACGACGGCAGGGACACCGAGCACCTCGATGGCGCGGACATCGTTATCGTCGGCCTTTCTAGGACGTCCAAGACTCCGACCTCGATCTTTCTGGCCCAGGAGGGCTACAAGGTCGCCAATGTCCCGATCGTTCCGGGCCTCCCCCTGCCCGAAGAGCTTTTCAAAATCAATCAGCAAAAGATTGTTTGTCTGGTAATCGATCCCGAGGTCCTTCAGAAAATCAGGAGGGTGCGCCAGGAAAAGTCCTCGCTCCCGACGAGCTATAGCGAATTCAAGAAGGTCTTTGCCGAGGTCGAGTATGTCAGGGACCTCCGCAAGAAGCACCGGTCCTGGAAAGTCGTCGATACTACGAACAAATCCATCGAAGAGACCGCGTGGGAAATCATCCACCATGTGTTCGGAGACCACCATGAAGAATATAATTGATTTTGCTCTGCCCTCAATCAATTCTGTAACCTAAAAACCGGCGTACTTCCCATACTAAAAGGGTCAGGCTTGACGGGAGCTCCCCAAATAATCAGGTTATATACGTTGAGGTCCGAACGATCAATGTTCCTCCCGGTTTCTCCGCTGTCTTCAGGGCCATCCGCATGAACCGGAGTGAGTGGGCGGACCATCGCGGAACCGATGTCCTAAAACACCGGAATATGCAACGCACGGTTGAAAAATGGGGATATTTACAGTATTCTTAACGAAATATGAAGAGATACCTGATTTTTTTTATGCTTACAGTTTTTGCCCTGACTGCATGTAAAGACAAACCCCAATTAACGGCTGTTGCCGGTAATGGTAACGGCGCGGACGGCCCGGATTATGGGGACACACTTGTGGAGGGCTCCATAGGAGAGCCGAGCATCCTTATTCCGATGCTGGCAAGTGACACCGCTTCCCATAATGTCTCGGGAATGATCTTTAACGGGCTTGTAAAATACGATACTGACCTCAGCGTCATCGGCGACCTTGCTCAGTCATGGGACATTTCCAAAGACGGGCTTACCATAACCTTTCACTTAAGGAAGGACGTTAAATGGGCCGACGGTGTGGAGTTCACGGCGGACGACGTGATGTTCGGATATAAGACCATCATCGACGAAAAGACCCCTACGGCATATAAAGAGGATTACCTTCAGGTCAAAAAGGCGGAGGTCCTGGATAAATATACATTCAGGGTCACGTATGACAAGCCGTTTGCCCCGGCCCTGACGACATGGGGCAGCCTGGTGGTCCTCCCTAAACATCTGCTTGAGGGCAAGGACATAACAAAAACTGAATTTGCGAGAAATCCGGTGGGCCTTGGACCATATAAGTTGCACAAATGGGTGCCGGACCAGGAACTGGCACTCGAGTCCTATAAAGACTATTTTGAGGGAAGGCCTTATATCGACAGGTATATCTATAAAAGGATCCCTGACCCCGCCACCATGTTCCTTATGTTAAGGACAGGCGAAATCGACACGATGTCGCTGACGCCGCTTCAGTACACCAAGCAGACGGACAACGAATATTTCAGGAAAAACTTCAATAAGTACCGCTACCCCGCATTTCAGTATACGCATCTGGCCTTTAATCTCAAGCATCCCTATTTTAAGGACAAGCTTGTAAGGCAGGCGATAGCCTACGCCATCGATAAAAACGAGCTGGTGGATGTGGTCCTGTTCGGCCTGGGCAGCCCGGCCACAGGGCCTTATGTTCCAAATACCTGGCCGTATAATCCGGACGTAAAAAAATATGACTACAATCCGGAAAAGGCAAGACAGTTATTAAAAGAGGCTGGCTGGGAGGACACTGACGGAGACGGTCTCCTCGACAAAAACGGCAGGCCTTTTTCGTTTACCATATTCACGAACACGGGCAATAAACTAAGGGAAAATACCGCGACCATTATCCAGTGGAGGCTGGCGAAGATCGGCATAAAGGTCGAGATCAGGAAACTTGAGTGGTCCACATTCATTAATCAGTTCATCGATAAAAAGCGGTTCGAGGCGGTGCTCCTTGGCTGGAGCATAAGCCTCGACCCCGACCAGTACGACATATGGCACTCTTCCAAGACGAGGGAAAAGGAGCTGAATTTCATAAGCTACAGCAATCCCGAGGTTGACGAGCTCCTTGAAAAAGGGAGAAGGACGTTCGGCATTGAAGAGAGAAAAAAGGCTTATTTCCGCATCCAGGAGATCCTCGCCGAAGAAGCGCCGTATATCTTTTTATATGTGCCTGATGCCACGCCGATTGTGAGCGCGCGGATCAAGGGGATAAAGCCGTCGCCTATCGGCATAAGTTATAATCTTCCGAAATGGTATGTGCCCAAGAGACTCCAGCGGCACACAATGGAGCCATAGATGCTGACCTATCTTGTCAAAAGGTTTTTTGAGATGATTCCGACGCTGCTCGGGATAACCCTTATTTCCTTTTTTATCATCCATCTTGCGCCGGGTAAGCCCACTGATGTGTTCTCTGAGCTTAACCCGAAGATAACGCCCGAGGCGAGGGAAAGGCTCGAAAAATACTATGGTCTCGACAAGCCGATCATCGTCCAGTACGGCCTCTGGCTCAAGAGGGTCGTAAAGTTCGATTTCGGAGAGTCTTTTTCAACGGACAGAAGGCCGGTGATGCAGAAGATCTGGGACACAAAACAGCCCCTGCTCGAAAGAAAACTGTTCATCACCTTTATGCTCAACCTTATCGAGATGATAATAATATTTCTGATCGCCATCCCGATCGGCATTTTCTCGGCAACGCACCGGGATTCCCTTTATGACAGGATAACAACAGTTTCGGTGTTTATCGGGTTTGCGATCCCTTCCTTCTGGCTTGCCCTTCTGCTTATGATGTTTTTCGGGGTGTATCTTGACTGGCTGCCCGTGTCCGGGCTGAAGTCCCTGAACCATGATTCTCTTCCTTTGGCGGGGAAGATAATGGACAGGCTCAGGCATCTGGTGCTTCCGGTGGCGGTAGCCTCCTTCGGAGGTCTTGCCGGGCTCTCACGATATATGCGAAGCAGCATGCTCGAGGTGATACGTCAGGATTATGTGACCGTGGCACGGGCCAAAGGCCTGCCGGAAAATAAGGTCATATACAGGCACGCCTTCAGAAACGCGCTGCTGCCTCTTATTACCCTGCTTGGACTCTCGATACCTGGTCTCATCGGTGGAAGCGTTATCTTCGAAAATATCTTCGGAATACCCGGCATGGGGCAGTTGTTCTTTAACGGTGTAATGGGTAGGGATTATCCCCTGATTATGGGAATCCTGACTATCGGAGCCATGCTGACGCTGCTGGGGAATCTATTGGCTGACCTGGGGTATATGCTTGCAGATCCAAGGATACGGGCGAAATGACGGTCATGGGAAAATACTCGCTCGGAAGCCTGATATGGAAGCGGTTCAAAAAAAGCAAACTCGCGGTGGCGGGAGGAATTATCGTCGGCATACTATTTGTTGCCGCTGTATTCGCGCCTGTTTTGGCCCCATATAACCCGGGTGATATCGACAGGGCCCACATCCTGGTGCCGCCGGATATGCGGCATCCTCTGGGGACAGACGACCTTGGAAGGGATGTGATGAGCAGGATGATCTGGGGCTCTCGGATATCCCTGGCGGTCGGCTTTGTTGCCGTGGGCATCGCAACTGCGATAGGTCTTTTTTTCGGGGCGCTTGCCGGATATTACGGAGGCTGGGCGGAAAGGATCATCATGCGCTTCATAGACATCATGCTGACCATCCCGACCTTCTTCCTTATACTTGCTGTCATTGCCTTTATAGAGCCCAGCATCTGGAACATCATGATCGTGATAGGGCTGACCTCCTGGATGGGGGTCGCCCGTCTTGTGAGGGCCGAGTTTTTGTCATTGAAGGAGAGGGAATATGTCCTTGCCGCCCGTGCGCTCGGGGCAAGCGACTTCAGAATAATATTCAGGCATATTCTTATAAACAGCATGGCCCCAGTGCTTGTCTCGGCCGTGCTCGGTATTGCCGGCGCGGTGCTTGTGGAGTCCGCCCTGAGCTTCCTTGGCATCGGGGTTCAGCCTCCGACCCCCAGCTGGGGCAATATCCTGACGCTGGGAAAGGACAATATAGAGATCGCCTGGTGGCTTTCGGTCTTCCCGGGGCTTGCCATATTAATTACGGTGCTTGGCTACAACCTTCTTGGTGAGGGGATCAGGGACTCCATAGACCCTCGTTTGTGGGATACTGAGAGGAAATAATATAAGCGTGCAATTAAGCTATGATATATCAGAGGGCCGCGAATGTTTTATGAAGAAGTTTTCAAAAAACTAGGAGAAAAGAAAATCAGGTATGCCGTTGCCGGAGGAATTGCCCTTGTTCTTCATGGCGCTGTACGCTTTACCTCTGATCTTGACCTGATAGTAGATTTGTCTTCACACAATCTTGAGCATTTTATCTCTGTTATGAATGACTTAGGTTACAAACCAAGGCATCCTGTTGAGGCTGGGGATTTAGCGGACCCTCTGATGAGAGAGAAATGGATAGTTGAAAAGGGAATGGGAGTCTTTACTTTTTACCATCCTGAACTGCGACTCAACCAGGTGGATGTATTTGTTAAAGAACCCGTAAAATTTGATGTCCTCGAAAAGGAGCTTGTATGGATTACTGCCAGGGACGTTGCTATCCCGGTTGTATCCTTGTCTCATCTGAAAATCTTAAAAAGGATTGCAGGCAGACCGCAGGATTTTGCTGATATAGAGGCCCTTGAAGAATTGGAGAAAGAAGATGACGGATAATCAGGAAAAGAAAAGTACGTTTGCTTTTCGTCTTTCAAAGGAAAAGTTAGGGGAATTCCGTGGACTTTCAGCCGAAGAGAAGCTGAACTGGCTTGATGCCGCCAACAAATTTGTTGCAGACTTTGTGCCGGAAGAAAAGCGCAGACGGTGGAAGGAATTTGTGGACAGACAGGGAGACGTGAAATAAGAAGACACATTGTTAAATTTGCATGACTGAAAAAATATAGATTATTATCTCAATAAGTTTGTGCAATTAAGAATAGACAGAAGTCACGGCGGATCTGCACCGCATATGCCGATATTGCTTTTATCGATCATTAAGCTCACTGAGCGCGGCATCCTTATCTCAAATGGAATAGAATTAACTCCAGCACAGAGAAAACAACTTTCTTAAGTGACTGCATGACCGACAAAATTCTAAAGGAAGCCGCTGCCTCGACCCCTGACCCCGACAGGTCGCTGAAGAACCTCATGTCCTTTGTAGAGGAGAACCCTTCTCGTACCGATGAGCTCATCGCCAACATAAGGGAGATCTCGGTCCTTTTCAGCCACAGCCAGTTCCTTGCGAATTACTGCGTGTCCCATCCTGAGAGTCTTTTCGACCGCTTAAAGACGATCGAAACGCCTGTTGACCGGGAACTCCTCAACGCCTCCCTGAAATACAAAATCAGCATACTGGCCCCTGAGTCAAACATGTCGTTACAGTCAGCGCTCGATCCATATATGGGTCTTGTAAGAAAATTCAGGCTGGAAGAGATATTAAGGATAACCCTGCGGGACATCCTCGGCAGATGTGACCTGATCGATGTTCTCGGTGAGCTGAGCACCCTCGCGGATGTGATTTTGGAAAATTCCGTCGGGCTTGTAAGGGGCCATATGAATGAAATATACGGTTCTCCCGCTGACGACGAATTTTCGGTAATAGCGGTGGGGAAGCTCGGGGCCGGTGAGCTTAATTTCAGCTCTGACATAGATCTTATGTATGTCTATGGAGCGGAAGAAGGCGAGACCTCCGGGGTCATGTCCGCTCACGGGCTGGTAAAAAACAGGACCAGCAACCATGAATATTATTGCAAAATCGGAGAGGCGCTCGGACGTTTTTTGTCTCTTAACACTGAGGCGGGGCAGGTTTACAGGGTTGACCTGAGGCTCAGGCCCGAGGGGCAGAGGGGGGCGATAGCCCAGTCGCTGAGGGGATATGAGATTTATTACGAGTCATGGGGAAGGGCCTGGGAGAGGGCGATGCTCATACGCGCGAGGCCCGTTGCCGGGGACCAGTCCCTCGGGGACGCTTTTATGGGCATGATACGGCCTTTTGTTTACAGGAAATACCTGGATTTCAGCGCCATAGATGAGATAAAGGCCCTAAAGACAAGGATAGATTCAAAATTCAAAAAAGGTGACATCAAAAGAGGTTATGGCGGCATCCGGGAGATTGAGTTTTTCACCCAGGCGCTACAGCTGATTTATGGCGGCAGAGAACCCCTCCTGAGGGAAAGAAGCACTCTTAAGACCCTCCACAGACTTATGCAAAAGGCCCTTGTCGGCCAGGAGGACTACAGCGTCCTTTCTGACAATTACAGGTTTTTAAGGACTCTTGAGCACCGGCTTCAGCAGCTCAATGATTTACAGACCCATACACTTCCGTCGGGCTCCGGAGACCTTGAGGTCCTGGGCAAAAAGCTGGGGTTCGGCAAAGGAAATCTTTTTGTCCGGGAGCTGGACAAAAGAAGGTCCTCGGTACGGCGCATCTATGATTCGCTTTTTGGGAAAGCAGGGGAAGGCCGTGATAATGCGGGCGGCGGTTTTTTTGACGAGGAGCTCACTGATGCCGAATTGAGGGAGCGTCTGGCGGGGACGGGGTTAAAAGAGATAAACAGGGCCGTCCGCAACTTAAGGTCTATAAAGGACAGTACCCTGACATTCCAGACACTCAAAGGCAGGAGGCTGCTTGGAGAGGTCCTGCCGGTTTTCGTGGACTCCGCCCTTAAGACGGTTTCTCCCGATGAGGCTCTCAACCACCTCCAGGCGTTCGCCGGGCTTCTGAGCGCCAACGAATCATACCTGGAGATTTTCAGCCGTGACAGGCGGACGGTGGACCTGCTTACCTCAGTCTTTGCCCAGACCGCGTATATTTCGAAGATCCTCATTTCACGTCCGCAATACCTTGAGATGATAGGCTGGCAGGAGAGACCGGGGAAGAGCCTTCTTAAGATCAGGGAGGAGATATATTCAGGCATTTCAGAGGGACACTCCATAAATGAAGCCGTGCGTTTTATAAAGCAGGCTGAAGAGATAAGGCTCGGACTCCTTTTTCTGCAGGGGGAGATAGGGATTGAGGATGTCATAAGGGGATTGAGCAAGGTGGCGGAGGCGATACTGTCAGTCTGTCTGAAGAGTATAAATCAGGACGCGGGGGGCATCTCGATAATCGGGTTGGGGAAACTGGGAGGACGCGAGATCACCTTCGGGTCTGACCTGGATTTGGTCTTTATCTCCGGGGAGGATGTTTCTATAGCCGACACCAGGGCCGCTGAGAGGCTCGTGAGGATGCTGGTGTCATATACAAAGGAAGGGATGGCCTATAAGGTCGATACAAGGCTCAGACCTGAGGGTTCAAAGGGCCCGCTCGTGTCTTCAGTCGAGGGCTTCAGGAGTTATTATTCGGGTCCCGCGCTTTATTGGGAGCTGCAGGCCCTGCTGAGGGCGCGCCCGGTGGCCGGCAATCAGGCGGCAGGGCGCCTCTTTATGAATATGGCCAGGGAAACCCTTATGACCATGGGCAGGACTGTTCGTGCCCACGATATAAGGCAGATGAGGGAGAGGATCGTACGGGAGTTGTCAAGGGAGGGGAGGGGATATGATATAAAACTGAGTCCGGGGGGGCTTGGCGAACTTGAATTTACGGTCCAGTTTCTGCAGCTTAAACATTGCGCCAGGCACGAGCATGTACTCGTACAAAACACCTCGAAGGCGATAGGCAGGCTTGAGTCCTCCGGGATCCTCAGTCAGGGTGATGCTACGGGGCTGACCCGGGCCTATATATTTTATCGCACGCTTGAGAGCTTCCTCAGGCTAAAGGGAGACGACGTGCTTAAACGCGACGAAATCTCGTTGAAAAATATGGCGGAGTTCGCCGGGCTCGGAGGGCCTGACGAGCTCGTAACTGAGATTGAAGGCTACAGGCGGACGGTAACGACCGCGGGAGAGAAATATCTTATAGACCCTTAGCCCTGTATAGTCCCATTACTTCATCCTTCGTGATAACGGGTTCCACCCTGTAGCCAAGCGTCTCGATATTTTCCCTGCCTCCTTCCTGCCTGTCAACAAGCGCTATGACCCTGATTATTTCGAGTCCGGCCTCCCGGGCCTTTTCGATCGCCTCGATCGTTGACTTGCCTGTGGTAATGACGTCATCTACGATTACGACCCCATCGCCCTTTTGGACGTTCCCCTCCACCCACTGCATCGTGCCGTGGGCCTTTGCCGTCTTCCGGACAACAAAGGCCTCTACCGGGGCACTCTTGAGATATGAGGTATAAGCGACCGCATCCGCTATCGGGTCGGCGCCGAGGGTAAGGCCGCCTATCCCTTTGGCCCCCGAACCCTCAATCATGCCAAATATGATGTTGCCTATAAGATGCATACCTTCGGGATTGAGCGTTACCGCCTTACAGTTGAAGTAGTAATTGCTCATTCTCCCGGAGACAAGCCTGAATACCGGTTCTTCACTATATTTAAAGGCCTTTTCAAGGACAAGTTCAATAAGTCTTTTTTTCATTTTTTTCGCCTCCAGGCAAGCCGCGGTGTAAGGACTATTATATAGCACGCAATCTTCTTAAGTCATACGAAAAATGAACAAAACTTAACTGGACAGTGGGGGGGTACAGGGGTATACTAATTACAGTAAATACTATGTTAATTGCTCAGGCCGAATATAAAAGTAGACAAGGAGGACAGATTATGAAAAACCTTTTAAATCTGTTGGTTGTGACGTTTCTGGTGTTATGCGGAATCAGCTCCGCGGATGCATATTCGATGTATCTGGACAATGTCAGGGCGGCATATCCGAATATAGCGGGTAGCAAACTGGAAAACTGTAATATCTGCCACAACCCTGATTATTCCAGGAACGGTTTCGGGTCTGATTTTGCCGCGAACGGGCATAATTTGGGGGCCATAGAGGCGATGGATTCAGACGGGGACGGCTTTTCAAATATCGCTGAAATCAATGCCGTGACGTTCCCCGGTAATGCGTCAGACCGTCCTGCTGTCAATGGCGGACCGGCGCCCGCGCCCACCGGTGGACCTACAATGGCGATGCCGGGTTCGCAGTCCGTATTTGATATTCAGGCCGGGATTTTTCCATTTATCAGCGCCCTGCCCGAAAATGCGAAGCCGATCGGAGTAGGCCCTGTCGCGGAGGGCGGAGATTATCTCAGCGTTCAGGTCGGGCTCAATGCCTTTGCCGGGGCTGTTGACCTCTATTTTGTAATTACACTCCCCGGAGATACGGACAACTTGTATTTCTTGAATCCCGATAATTCCATTTCAGTCAGCAGGGTACAGGACGTAATCCAGGCGATGGCATCCAACAGGTTTCCCGCCGGGGTCCAGCCCTGGAAAAAAGGGTCCGCGGGTCCTGTAAATGAAATCATACTCAATAGCATCCCCGTTGCCGATATAATCACCGGCACTTACGGGTTCTACCTGCTGGCGTCTCCATCGGGATCTCTTGACAGGTATTATCTGTGGGGAGATATTGTGGAAGTCAGTGATCTTGCGGGCAGGGGGGGCGCCTCTGATCAGATGGGTAAACCGGACTCCAGATATGATATACCGTACGGGCCTTCCGTGTATCCCGTGATCAGCCAGGACCCGTTTAAGGCAAGACCTATTGGAGTGGGGCCCATAGCTGATGGAGGGACCGTTGTAAGCCTTCAGGTCGGGGTTGGGAAATTTATAAGCCCTATGGACCTCTATATGGCATATTCCGTCCCCGCGGCTCCCGACAAGATATACTTCATGAGGCCGGATTATTCGGTGACGGCCTATACACTTAATGAAGTCGTGCAAGCCATGACCGCCGGAGGCCTGCCTGCAGGCCTTGAGCCATGGAAGAAAAATACAAAAGGGGTAATTAACGAGATAATTCAGAATAACGTTCCGGAGACTTCGGTTAACCCGGGCACCTACAGCTACTTCATGCTGGCATTCCCCTCCGGTCTGACCGACAGATTTTATCGCTGGGGCACCGCGTTCCAGGCGGAAGGCGGACCGGCAGGCGCAATGGACCCATTCGCTCCGGCGCCGAGGTCAATGGACGGGGTTTCACTTTATAACCAGAATTGTTCCATATGCCACGGGGGCCTTGCAGCGTCCTCTCTGGGGGGCAGCACCGCTAATGATATAAAGACCGCTGTCAGCACCATAGGCATGATGAAAGGGCTCCAGGGTCTCATTGCCCAGCAGATATCAGCCATAGCGAATGCAATTGCCGCGGCTTTCCAGCCACCGCCCACCGGCACTGACGGCGCGGCACTGTACTCGTCCTATTGCGCCGGATGCCACGGGCCTCTGGAGACATCCGCGAAATCGGGGAGGACCTCAGGCCAGATACAGGCCGCGGTAAGCGGCAACATAGGGGGGATGGGAAGTCCTGCGCTGGCGGGCCTTACAACCGCGCAATTTGACGCGATAGCGGGTGTGCTTGCGGGGCAGACGCCTCCTCCGCCACCACCGCCGCCCACCACTACGGACGGGGCGACGTTATATACGACCTATTGTTCAGGATGCCACGGTCCTCTGGCGACGTCGGCGAAGCTGAACAAGACGGCGGCACAGATACAAGGCGCGATAAACGGCAACATAGGCGGCATGGGAAGTCCGGCGCTCATGAGCCTGACACCTACG
>JACRLQ010000023.1 GCA_016215155.1 Nitrospirota bacterium | reverse complement strand
ACGGGAGTCTTTTTTTCTTCGTGATCTTCCTGGGACTGACGTACGACACGATGGGGAAACTCGACGGCAGGGCGCCGGAGGTCACTGAAAAGGTGAACTCCGGAAAAATGATGTGGCAGAAATATGACTGCATCGGCTGTCATACGATACTTGGAAACGGGTCGTATTTCGCGCCTGAACTGGGCAAGATCACCGAAAAGAAACCGAAGGATTACCTCAAGAAATTCCTGATGGACCCAAAGGCGGTCAACCCAAATGCCTCTATGCCGAAACTCGGGATACGCTCAGACGAGGCTGACGACCTGATCACCTTTCTCGACTGGACCTCAAAGGTCGATACCAATGACTGGCCTCCAAAGCCGATTCTGGCGGCGGCAGCCGGGGTTTCAGGCAAAGACCTCACGGAAGGTCAGAGGCTATACCAGTCTTTGGGCTGCGCGTCATGTCACGCGATCAACGGTATCGGCGGCACTTCCGGGCCGGATTTGACAAAAGTGGGTAATCGAAGAGACCGGCAGTGGCTTATCGGCCATTTCAAGGACCCCGACGATTATGTAAAAAACTCCGCCATGCCGAAGGTCGAAGCGCCCGATGCGGACATCGAGCAGTTAGCGGACTACATGCTTACACTTAAATAGGAGGTGATGCAATGAGCATAAAATATCAGAGTCAAAAACTTGCGGAATATTTTTACACGTTTGCAGTTGTGCTTTTTCTTGTACAGGTTCTGGTCGGCATTATTGCGGCCGTCCAGTTTATATGGCCGAGCTTCTTTATCCTTAACTTCAACACGATCCGCACCCTTCACATAAACGCGCTGATCGTCTGGATTCTTACAGGTCTTATGGGGGCAACCTATTATGTGGTGCCCGAGGAGTCTGAAACAGAGATATGGAACCTGCCGCTGGCAAAGCTCCAGTTCTGGGCGACGGTTGTCGCGGTGACTGCTGTTGTCCTTGGCTATATCTGGATGGGCCTTAGCCCTCAGGCAAACAGTCCGATAATGGGTGTCCACCCTCTGAATGAGGGCAGGGAATATATCGAGGCACCGCGTTGGGCCGATGTGCTGATAGTCATCAGCGTCCTCCTGTTCCTTTTTATTAACTTTATGACTATGCTCAAAACCAAGAAATGGACGGGCATACAGGGCACCCTCATAGGTGGACTGACCTTCCTTGCCCTCATGTACCTGCCTGGAATGATCTATATGAAGAGCATGGTAAAAGACCAGTACTGGTGGTGGTGGGTAGTGCATCTCTGGGTTGAAGGAGCCTGGGAAGTGATAGCCGGAGCCCTCCTTGCCTTCATGCTTATGAAGGTTGTCGGCGCCAAACGTGAGGTCGTTGAAAAATGGATGTATATCGAGGTCGGCTTTGTCATGTTCACCGGGATACTCGGGACCGGCCACCATTATTACTGGATAGGCACCCCCGGGTACTGGCTCTGGGTAGGAGGCATCTTCAGCTCGCTCGAACCGCTGCCCCTTCTTTTCATGGTATGGGACGCATTCAGGACGACCAGAGAGGCCAGGAATGTAGAAAACAGGGCCGGACTTTATTACACCGTAGCCCATGCGATATTTAATTTTGTCGGCGCGGGGCTCTGGGGGGTCATACATACCCTTCCCCAGGTCAATAAATGGACGCATGGGACCCAGATCACGACCGCGCACGGCCATCTGGCCTTTTACGGGGCATATGTACTTCTTGTCATGGCGATGATCTATATAACGCTGCCGGCGATCCGAGGCGTCAGGGCGTTCGACGCCTCAAGGGCCTTCGCGTCTTTCTGGTGGATGACGATCTCGATGGTCTTCATAGTGCTTACCATTACCGGCGCGGGGATGGTGCAGGTATATATGGAAAGGCTTATGGGGCTCGACTATATGGCGGTCAAGGCCAATTACAACCTGTGGTTCTGGATACTCCGGGCGATCTTCGGTGTAGGGTTCCTGATAGGAGTCATGATCTTTGTGGTCGATTTCTTCAGGCTCGGAAGGGAGCCCTTGCCGGCGGTAAGTCCGGAATTGAAGCAGGCTTAAGCTCTTTATTTTTTCTCCTGTGTTCTCCTCGGCGGGTCTGTAAGGCCCGCCTTTTTTTTCGCTGAGCACGGCCTTCAGCAGTATGATTCAGGTCATGGTATCATTGACCGTTTAGCTGTGATAATAAAGCATGAGCCTGACAACCTATAGAAGGATTACCCAGATATCTTTCATCGTTCTGATCTTCCTCATGCCTGTGCTGGACATCTTCAGGTATGATACCGCTACTCATGAGCTCATCGTTCTGGGCCATGTATGGAGCCTGGGGATCGACACTGCCATGCTCAACGATCACAGCGTTAGAGGGTCGTCTCATATCGCGGTCCGTTTTTTCCTTAAAGCGGTCTTGCCGTGGGTAATCGTTCTTGCCGTCTTTCCGCTGCTCGGATTTCTGACCGGACGGTTTTTTTGCGGCTGGTTATGCCCCGAGGGGACACTTTTTGAACTTGCCGACCATCTGACGCTCAAGATAATCGGCAGAAGGAGCCTTTTTGTCAGGAAACCCAATGACCCCGAGATAAGGACATGGAATAAGGCCCTTGCCTTCCTGATCATCATCGTCAGTCTGGTACTGCTGCCGGTTCTGGGCGGCATTGCCCTCACCGGCTATCTGGTGGCGCCAAAAACAATATGGGGCCAGATCATAAGCTGGAATTTTACCTTCGGGGTCAAGGCAGGCATCATCGGGGTCGCGACCTACATGATGATAACCTCGGTGCTTGTCCGCCATTCACTCTGCAAATATATCTGCGCGGCAGGGCTTATGCAGATGCTCTTTGGATGGATAAGCCCGGTTTCAGTCCGTGTAAAGATGGACCCTGACCGGATGGATGAATGCACAAACTGCAGGGGCTGTGAAAAGGCCTGCTTTATGAATGTGCTGCCCAGGATGAACCGGAGGGACATCTCCTGCGTAAACTGCGGCTCCTGCATCGATGCCTGTCACAGGGAAATGGGCAAAGGCAGGGGGCTTTTTCATTATCAGGCCGGCGAAAAAAAAGGGCGCCCGTCGGAAGACCGGACACCCTGCGATATCAATTCAACAGTCCATCAATGCGCCAAACGATCTTAATTCTATAACATTACCTGCACACCCGCATTTATCAGCCACTTCGTCTTCATCTGCAGTCCGTTAAGATACTGGTATAAGGGCACTCCGGCTTCAACCCCTATACTCCAGGCCCCCCTCGTATAGCTGACACCGATAAGACCATCCAGCCTCTGTCCACCGTAGTTCCGGGGGTCGGCGTCGGGTGTGGGCGCGCCCATTCCAGTGGTTGGATGGATCAACTTTTCGATCTCGGCATCCTGCCCCTTTATCCGGCCTGTATCGTTAAAAGACAGCCGCACCCAGGAAGTGGCGGGGCCGAAGGCCCGTTGCAGCCATCCGGTCATCTTGATACTGTTACCGAGGCTGTAGTCATTGTCGTTTTCTCCGATATGATAGACATAGGTCGCCTGGGCTCCCCAGTTCCATTTCGAGTCGTCACTCAGCGCAGTATAAGTCAATGACGGTTTGAGGTCATACGTCCCTGAACCCAGCTGCATATCATAAGGGGCCCTCCACTGCTTTTTCATCATAACCACCGTCTTGTCTATAGCTCCGGTAGGCAGGCTTATACCGAGGCTGCCGGTGAGGGTTTTGCTGATCTTATAGATGCCCCTCAGTTCAGTGTCTCCCCACCCGCTGGTGCTCATAGGCGGCTCGGTCGTTATCATCTTGCCCGGCCCCATGTCCATAAGCATATTCATTTTATTGTCCAGATAGTTGGCCATGACCATCATGGTGAGCCTGTCGGTGATACCGTACATGACCATCAGCATATGCATTTCCATCCGCATATCGGTAGGTATCATCATATAATTATAGGGTTTGCCTCTTTTGAACCCGACGCTGCCCGCGTCTATGTCTGAAGTCCCTGCCCTGAGCCCGTCCATACCCATATGCATGAACTTATAGTTGAACATCCACATACCCGCAGGATGGGTATGGTAGATGTCCTCGCCGAATCCGGGATTATAAAGCATTTGAGACCCGGGGCCCATATCATGACCGGAGTGGCCATGACCGGTGTTCTTATGACCAGTGTGCTGGTGTCCCGTTGCGCCGGTTTTCCCATCACCCGCAAGTTCCCCGGTGGCGGCCTTCATGGCATCGTCATACGTGGCCAATCTGCCGCCGTTTTCCCCGATAAAGGCCTGCGCGTCCTTCTCTTTTGCAAAGGCCCATTTTGCGACAGGGCTCATGACGCCGTCCCTTTTCCCGCCCAAAACCCAGGTGGCGGTCTTCGCCTCGATCAACCGCTTTGATGCGTAATCAGCGACCATGACCGACCTGACCTGTTTTCCACTGTTTTGTTTCAGCTCCACCGCCGCGCAGTGGATACTGCAGACCCCGACCTCAGAACCGTCAGAGTAGGTAATTAACATGCGACTTTGCGCAAAAACAGTCCTGTCCATCCCGCATTGTTTGCATGCCTTGGGGGCCTCTGCCTCTTCAGTGGCGGCAAAGGAATTTTGTGCGGTCAAGACACCAAAAACCAGCAGCAGCAATAAAATAACAGAATAATAACTCCCAGACTGATTTATTAAGCACACTTTTGCTTTTATTAACTTCATTTCCCTCTCCTTACTGATTTATTGTTCATTGCATACCGGCAGCCTTTCATAAATACCACCTCCTGAAATATGTGTTGCTGGTGTTCACCATTGTCATTATAAAATAAAAAAATGGCCCCACAACAGAAATATTTATTGAAAAAGATTTCCGAAGTGGAGCCGAGTCGTAAGGGGAGAAAAGTCCGCACGGACCCTTCCCTGGGGAAAAACTTAACTCAATTCACAAACTTCGGAACTGCGGATCAGACTCTTGGGGGACGTTCTTCCGGATAGGGAATTAACAGGGGGAAAGACGATTCGTTTTCGGATACGTGAGACCTCGTTGTTTCCAGACGGTCAATGGACACAGTGCCTTCACACAGAAAAGGCATCTCCGAGCTGACTGACAGCGCCGCCCCGGAGGCATGACAGACATCGAGGGTCACCAGAAAAGTTGCCCGGGATTCAGGTGAAATTGTCAGCTGGACCGTCAACGGTGAAAAAATCGAAAACATAAGAGTTATGAGCAGTATTAACGCGCTGAACGGTCTCATTTGGATTATTCTGTATGAATAGTGTAATTCTGTCAATAGAAAAATGCCCGACGGAGAACAACCAATGGCGGGCAGTCATTCAATATACGATCCAACCGCTTTTTTTGATAAGTTCCGGCCTGGGACCTTTACTGAGCTGGACGATGTAGCATCCTTTTGATGCGTATCTCTGGCCGGGCCCGAAACTCAGCCGCTCATACAATGGGACCGGCAGGTCGGGCATCATGCCGATGACATCGAGAAAATTGTCACGGTAGTAGTTTCCCCTCATATCCGTCAATGCCCGGGACAGCACCTGGATGATGGAATATGTCTTTCTTACTATCTTCAACTCGTCGTCCTTTAATTTCATGTTTCTCATCGACGGATCGACATACGGCAGGTACGGCGCCTCTTCCTGCGGCAGCCTGAAAGGATATGTGATATAGGTAAACTCACGGACCTCTTCGTTAATTCTCCAGAGGTCCTCCCCAAGATAACCAGAAGAAATGATAACCATTGCGGGCCTGTTTTTGCCGGCAGTCAGGGCATCCAGTGCGGGCAGTGCCCTGGAGTCATCCCAGAGGACCAACGCGGCGGGATTTTCCCTGTCCATCACCTGTTCGAGGAGTTCTTTCGTTAACTGTTTCTCTTCTTCCAGCAAGAGAGTCACAGGGGCCTTACGCCCCAAATCCCTCCATGACTGCTCAAAACCGGACGCCAGCGCCGATCCTTTACCGGAAGCACGCACAATCTGTACAACGGCCCTCCCATTTAAGAGCGCCTCTTCGTTATTGAGATACCGCGCCGCCCCCTCACCCTCCTGATAATATCCCTTAGACAGGTACAGGGTGTACCAGTCGGATTCCGACACAACGGGAAGGTCGGTGACCGGAAAAACACAGGGGACCTGGTTGTCCTCACTGAACTGGTGGATCGGCTGCCAATGCGACGCCGTTATCCCTCCGGCTATTGCAAATACAGGCTCCCTGCGATAATACTCCTCCAACTGGGCCCGCCAGGTCTCAGGCCGTCCTTTCAACTCCCAGAGAGAAAGCGTAAGTTTCAGGTATGTCGATTCCATCGAGGGAAGCGCCATGCGGGCCTTTCTCGGCTGAGACTCGTAAACTTTCGCCTGCCTGTTTTTGAGGGCCACGAAGCTCTGGAGCGGGACGAGCATGGCGTCCCGCTCCTCAGGTCTGACATCCTCCGAGACGATCGTTGCGAGCCGAAGCGTCCCGTCTGAAAATCCCGGTGAAAATCCAGTCGAGAGCGATTTCAGATATAACACAAGAAACTTCATGTCCTCGTCAGTAAACATATAACGCGGCATGACTTCATTCAGGGTCCGCCCGGAGGGGTCGAGTCCGCCCCGGATTGCGTCGGCCAGTGAGTCATCCGTATATGCCGCGCGCCGGGGAGGCATTGACGCAATTTCGACCCCTTTATAGAGACTTTTTTGGGGCCGAAACAATATGTCGCCGTTCGTCGGAGGAGTGAAGACGCGGCCTTCTATCGAGCCAAGCCCGCTTCGCAGATGACAGCTTATGCAGGTAAAGGCCTTCCCTGTTACAGGGATGTCTCCCCTGTAAATCGCTTCCAGGGGTTCCCCGGAGGGCAGTATTCCCTCGCGATACATTCGCGCCCCCAGCCTTAAAGCCTCTTCCTTTGATACTTCGGCTATAGTGAGAGGGTGTCCGGCCTCAGCCCAAACCGTATCGGCGGATACCATGACAAGAAGCAGGGTCAGCGTTCTCAGCATCCGTCCGAAAAACCGGTCCTTCGCCGTTTCAAAATTCATTCTCATTATTTAATCACCCTTTGGTACTCCCTCATGAGTTCTCCGGAACTGACAAGGCCAAATATTCTGATCCACTGTGTGTCTGACGGGGACTTCAGCAGGATCAGCGGCAGGTGAGACATTTTGTTGGGCGTATACGCCTCAAAGGCCTTTATGACCCTACTGATATCTTCACGGGAGCCGGTCAGAAAGTCCCAGCCCGGCCGGGCATTATACCTTTGAAGATAGGCCTTCATGGCCTTAGGCGTATCATTCTCCGGATCGATCGAAAGGGAAATAAGCTGCACCTTGCCGGATTCCGGTCCGAGTTTCTTCTGAAGGTCCGAAAAATTTGCCGACAGCAGGGGACAGATTGTTGTGCATGTCGTAAAGACAAAATCGACCATGACCGGTTTCTTCGAGTTAAGCAGCATGCCGAGTTTCACGCGCCTGCCGTCCTGATTTACCAGCGTGACTTCCGGGACCTGATAGTTTTCCACGGTCCTTTTATACTCGTTCCGGGTGTAGGCCCGGACTTCCTTCGCCAGGCAGGGAACTACCAGTAACATCAGAGAGATTGTGAAGGCGAACGGCCCGCGCGCAGTCATTATGTTTGATACCTCCGTCGATTAGTGACTTTCTCTAGAGTTTATCACATGAATTTCCCGTGTCAAACAAAATACAGGTGTTTCCCGGAATTCCTGCATGGCCGCGGGTCCCTCGCCCGGGAGACAGGTCCCCCGTACAGCCGCCATCGCAGATTAACCGCGGCATTTCAGAGCAAAATAACGGCAACTGCGGCTAATATGGTTATCCGTTGACAGCTTATGCGGTAAATGTTACGATTTTACTATGAGGAAGTTTATTATCATACTTCTGTTTTCTGCCCTATGGCTTGTTCACGGTGTCGCGTATTCCGATATTTATAGATATACAGACGAAAGCGGCGTGGTCTGTTATACTGATGCCCCCTTCGGCAAAAAAAGTGAACGGGTGCTGAAGGAAAAACCCTCCGTATTAGAAAAACAGCCGGAGCTCATCACTACGAAACAGCTGTCGAGCACCGACTACAGCAGCTATGTTCAGAAGGCCGCTTCAAAGTATGAGATAGACTCCGAACTGATTAATGCGGTCATAAAGACCGAGTCAAACGGCAACCACAGGGCCGTCTCAAGAAAAGGCGCGATGGGGCTCATGCAGCTTATGCCTACGACCGCAAACGACATGAATGTGAGCAATCCGTTTAACCCCGAAGAGAACATCGACGGAGGGACGAAGTATCTGCGCGCGATGCTCGAAAAATTCGACGGTGACCTGACACTTGCCCTGGCGGCCTATAACGCCGGGCCGAAAAAGGTCGAAAAATACAGGAGCGTTCCGCCCATCTCCGAGACAAGGAATTACGTAAAGAAGGTCTATTCGCTCTACAAGGGAAAACAAAATTACAGCAAACCCAGTGCTGCCGCTCCCTCCGTCGTCAAGGACACTCCTCCGGCCGCGCCCCGTCCCGCGCCGATTTACAAAGTCCTCCTGGATGACGGCACGGTACTTTTTACCAATTCAACTCTTCAGAAACCTAACAAAATAAGGTTCTGATGCCCCCGGATTTTAAAGAGCTTCAGAACGAGATTCTGGAGCTGAAACGCCAAAGAAACGCGATAATTTTGTCTCATAACTACCAGAGGGTGGAGATTCAGGACATAGCTGACTATGTCGGTGATTCCCTTGAACTCTCCAGAAAAGCGGCCACGATCGACTGCGAGCTGATAGTCTTCTGCGGCGTTCACTTTATGGCTGAAAGCGCCTCCATACTCTCGCCTGATAAGACCGTGCTCCTTCCGGAGATCGGCGCGGGATGCCCCATGGCCGACATGATACAGGTCAATGCGCCGCGTCCGTTCAGGGAGCATTTCCCCGGTTTCGACAATCCTCCCGCCTATGTATACCCTGCCGAATATTCCTTAATGGACATCAAGCGGGACCACCCCGGTGTTCCGGTAGTAGCTTACGTCAATACTACCGCTGACATAAAGGCCGAAAGCGAGATCTGCTGCACATCCGCGAATGTCGTCAAAATTATTGAATCGCTTCCGGGTGACACGGTCATCTGCATCCCGGACAAAAATCTGTCGATGTGGGCCGCAAAAAACACTAAAAAAAAGGTGATAGCCTGGGACGGATATTGCAACATTCATGAAAGGGTAACTCCTGAAGATGTCCTCAGGGCGAAAGAGGAACACCCCTCCGCGGTCGTAATAGCGCACCCTGAATGCCGTATAGACGTGCTCGAGCTCGCAGACCATGTGACCAGCACCTCAGGAATGCTCAGATTTGCCTCGTCGTCAAAAGCGCACGAATTCGTTATAGGCACCGAAACAGGGCTCCTTCACAGACTGCGCACTGAAAACCCCGGCAAGATATTTTATCCGCTCAGGCAGGACATGATATGCCCAAATATGAAAAAGACCACTCTTCAGAGCATATTGCGGGCATTCAGGGAAAACACCTATGTAATAAAGGTGCCGGAGGAAATCCGGGTCCGCGCAAAAAGGGCCCTCGACAGAATGCTGGAAATAGTCTGACCGGAATTCTCCCTTAGCCGGCCTCTGATCAGTCAGCTGGAGGCCCGATATCATATGCATCTTCTTCTGCCTTGACCGGTGCAAAACCGCTAAATGTTATAATAACAGTTTGGTATTATGACTACAGCTTCTGATCAGGATATCTATTTCATGAAACTGGCGCTTGAAGAGGCGGCGAGGGCTTTCAATTGCGGCGAAGTGCCCGTCGGCGCGGTAGTAGTAAGAGACGGCGAGGTCCTCTCGAGCGCCTGCAACCTCAGGGAAAGCACGAAGGACCCCTCTGCCCATGCCGAAGTCCTCTGTCTGAGGGCCTCGACAGGGAAGTCCGACAGCTGGCGTCTCGGGGGGGCGACCCTTTATGTCACCATGGAGCCCTGCATTATGTGCGCCGGGGCGATCATAAATTCGCGAATACAGAGGCTCGTCTACGGGTGCAGGGACCCAAAGGCGGGCGGGGTCGACAGTCTCTACAATATTCTGTCGGACCCGAGGCTCAACCACAGGGTAGAGGTGATCTCAGGTGTCCTCTCGAATGAGTGCGCGTCACTATTAAAACAGTTTTTCGCCGAGCGCAGACAATAAAAAAATCGCCATGCTGAACTTCATAAAAATCACGGGCGCGCGGGAGCATAATCTGAAAAATATCAGCCTCTGCATCCCAAGGAACGCGGCCACCGTCATTACAGGACCGTCCGGCTCCGGAAAGTCTTCTCTTGCTGTCGATACGATTTATGCGGAAGGACAGAGGAGATATGTCGAGAGCCTCTCGGCATACTCGCGCCAGTTTCTGGAACAGCTGCAGAAGCCGGAGGTAGACTCGATAGAGGGACTGTCTCCCTCGATAGCCATCGACCAGAAGACGGTGACGCGAGGCCCGCGGTCAACCCTGAGCACCATGACCGAAATCTACGACTATCTGCGTGTCCTTTACACAAGACTCGGCGCCGCGTTCTGTTACAATTGCGGCACGGAGATATCCACGCAGGAGTCGCAGAATATCATGAATGCGATAATGGCCCTGCCCTCGGGCACAAAGATCCAGGTCCTCGCGCCTATCGTAAGGGAGCGAAAGGGCAATTACCGCAAGGAACTTCAGGAGATGAGAAACGAGGGGTTCGTCAGGGCCAGGATAGACAATCAGATGATCGACCTTACCGAAGAGATCATCCTCGAAAAAAAGAAGCGTCACACCATCGAGATTGTAATCGACAGGCTCATTGTAAAAGAGGGCATTGAAAGACAGGTCGCCGAAGCGCTCGAGACCTCGTTCAAATATGCCGACACGATAATAGTCAACCAGATAAAAACCGGACGGGACGTTCTTTTTTCCCGTACAGCCGCCTGCCTTAAATGCGGCATAAGCTACCCGGAGATGACCCCGCGTTTTTTCTCCTTCAACAGCCGGAGCGGGGCATGCCCCGCCTGTAACGGCCTCGGGTACGAAGACCTCGATGAGGGGTCATCGGAGGTGGAAGGCCGGCAATACTGCAGGCAGTGCAACGGGCTCAGGCTCAGGCCGGAGGCCTTAAGCGTCAGGTTCCACGGGATCAATATCGGGGAATTCTGCAGGATGTCCGTAATTGAGGCGTCGGGATTCCTCGCGGACATCAGACTGACCGAACGAGAGACCTTTATCGCCCGGAGGGTCCTCAAGGAGATCAACGACAGACTCTCGTTTCTGGCCAGGGTCGGCCTTGATTATCTGACCCTGGAGAGGCCGTCCATCACACTTTCCGGCGGTGAGGCCCAGAGGATAAGGCTTGCCAGCCAGATGGGGTCGTCCCTTACCGGAGTATTATATGTCCTGGATGAGCCGAGCATCGGGCTCCACCCGAGGGATTGCGCGCGGCTGCTGGAGAGCCTGTCGCTGATCAGGGATTCCGAAAATACCGTGATCATTGTCGAGCACGACGAAGAAACAATACGGTGGGCCGACCATATTATCGATATGGGACCGGGGGCCGGCACGCGGGGCGGCTGGATAACCGCCGAAGGAACGCCCGCGCAGATCGAGGACAACGGGTCTTCGCTTACGGGCGGGTATCTTTCGGGGCGGCTTTCGATCGAGACACCCTCGTCGCGCAGACCCGCAGATGAGTTTATCTCTGTTTTGGGGGCGTCTGAACATAACCTCAAGGACGTAGATATAAAAATACCCCTGCGGTCTCTTACCTGCATCACCGGGGTATCGGGCTCGGGCAAGAGCACACTCGTTTTCGACATCTTATATCGCGCGCTGTCAAGGCAACTGCCCGGGAGCGCGCATGATCAGATTGCGGCCCCGGGCAAGCACAGGGCGATTACGGGCGCTGACGCGATAGACAAAATAATAAGCGTTGACCAGTCACCGATAGGACGGACCCCCCGTTCAAACCCCGTCACCTATACCGGTATATTTTCTTTCGTCCGGGACCTGTTCGCGATGCACCCCGATTCCAAAATCCGGGGATATAAAAACTCGCGTTTCAGCTTTAATATAACCGGAGGACGCTGCGAGACCTGTCGCGGAAACGGCATGATGAGGGTCGAGATGCACTTTCTGCCGGACGTGTATGTCCAGTGTGAAAAATGCAGGGGCAGGCGTTACAACGCCGAGACCCTGGAGATCAGATACAGGGACAGGAACATCTCCGAAGTGCTTGAGATGACGGTCACCGAGGCCCTGCAATTTTTCGAAAACATTCCGCAGATAAGGAAAAAACTGGAGGTCCTCGATGAGATCGGTCTTGGGTATATACATCTCGGGCAGCCGGCCCCGACACTCTCGGGCGGAGAGGCCCAGAGAATAAAGCTTTCGAAGGAGCTGCTTAAGAGATCGACGACTAAGACGCTGTATATTCTCGACGAGCCCACAACGGGGCTGCATTTCGTCGACATCCAGAAACTCCTGCATGTTCTTAATTTACTTGTAGACCAGGGTAATACGGTCCTGGTGATCGAACATAACCTGGATGTCATAAAGTCTGCCGACTATATTATTGACCTTGGGCCGGAGGGGGGCGAAAAGGGCGGTTATGTCATCGCCGCCGGCACACCCGAGGAGGTCAGCAGGGTCACCGGGTCCTCCACCGGCCAGTTCCTGGGAAGGCATATGATGAGGACTGAGAATGCCCGACAGAGGCGCAAATGAACCGGCTGGACGAAATCCAAAGGGCTTTCCAGTCCAGAGGTGGGACATCCTTCCTGCTGGGCCTGTTGCTGTTAGCGGTCATACCTTCCTGCGGCGATAGCGGCAGACACACCTATCAAAAGTCGAGGGCGATGATGGATACCTTCGTCACGATGACCGTCATCTCCGAATCGCGTCAGCAGTCTGAAACCGCAATACAGGCGGCCTTTAATTCCATCGAGGAGTTCGGTTGTCTTATCAATTTTTTCTCGGCAACGAGCGAACTGTCGCAGATAAATAAAAATGCCGGGGTCCGGGAAGTCAGGGTCTCGCCTGCTGCTTTTGATTTAATTGAGAAGGCCCTTTATGTGGCCGATAAATCCGCGGGAGCGTTCGACCCGACCATCGGCCCTGTGATGAGACTCTGGGACTTTCATAACGGGGTGAGGCCTCCGGATGCCGACATAAAAAAGAACCTTCCCCTGGTCAACTACCGGGATGTCGTGATCAACAAAAAAAACTCCGGCGTTTTTCTGAGAAAAAAAGGGATGCTCCTGGATCTGGGGGGGATCGCCAAGGGATACGCCGCGGATCTGGCCGTCGGCGCCCTTAAACAACACGGTATTACGGCGGGAATCGTCGCGGTAGGCGGCGACGTCAGGACATTCGGACTGCGGGCCGACGGAACGGCCTGGAACGTCGGAATAAAAAACCCCAGACAGACCGGAGCTAAGGATGAGATCATGGGTACTATAAGGCTGACGGACAAGGCGATCTCGACATCCGGAGACTATGAGAGGTACTTCATCTCCGACGGCCGGAGGTTCCATCATATTCTCGACCCTCAAACGGGTTATCCTTCGGACCGGGCCCGAAGCGTCAGCATAATAGCCCGCGATGGTGTATTTACGGACGGCTTTGATACGGCGGTATTTGTGCTTGGTCCCCGGAGGGGCCTTGACCTCATAAAGGAAATAAACAGGGATTTCGAGGTGGATGCGATTATAATAGACGTAAATGGCGTCATTTATGAGACAGACAGGGTAAAAGAGACGATAAAAGATGCTAAGAATCTTTAGAGCGGTGCCCCTTGCGGACAAGGTCCTCTTTTTTTTCATGCTGACCGCCTCGCTTTCAGGGATATTCGTCGTGAGAGAGGCCCTGCCTCAGGCCGCTGACGTCATCGTGGAGGTGGACGGAAGACCGGTCCGGACCGCGCCTTTGAGCGTCGACGGCACAATGGCCTTTAACGGCGACTGCGGGGAGATCCAGGTCGAAATAAAAAACAGCAGGGTCAGGGTCAGCGAGGCGCACTGCCCAAATAAGCTCTGCGTTCAACAGGGCTGGGTCTCACGGGGTGTCATAGTATGCCTGCCCAATAATGTCGTCGTGTTTATAGGCGGCAGGGGAACCGGGACAAAAAAAGGTCTCGATGCTGTTACAGGATAAATATCGTATAGCCGTACTTTCGGCCTATGCCCTTGTCCTCCACGGGTTTGAGGCGGTCCTGCCGATGCCGGTCCCCTGGCTCAAGCTGGGGCTCGCGAACATAATAACGGTCGTTGCCCTGTTTCTTTTTGATTTCAGGACAGCTTTTACCGTGACTCTCATCAGAGTGATACTGTCGTCCATGTTTACCGGCACATTCCTCGGCCCTTCTTTCGTCCTGAGCCTCGGAGGCGGCGCAGGCAGCACTCTTGCGGCGGGCTTTTTTCATTACTCCCTGATTTCGATCTCGGGCAGGCCTTTTTTCGGAGCGGTGGGACTGAGCCTGATCAGCTCTTTTTTTCATAATGTCTGTCAGCTTACGCTCGCCTACTTCATATTCATTCAGAGAATAGAGGCCATATTGATTATAAGCCCCTTCGTTCTCCTTGTGGGCACCGCTACCGGGCTGATAAACGGTATCATCGCCGATATCCTGATACGGAACGTCAGGGCCCCTCTGCCTGAAAGCGACCTCGCGGGCAGCGGTAATAAGTTATAATAATAACCTCGTAATATGAAGATCAGATGCCCGATATGCAAGGAGATGACCACATGGGAGGAAAATCCCAACAGACCTTTCTGCTCGGGGCGCTGCAGGTTAAGAGACCTGGGCGCGTGGGCGTCCGGACAATACAGGGTCGCCGGCGAAAAAGAGGATGAGGGGGATGAGCCCCCGGAGACGAAAGATGACTGAACACTATACCCAGGAGGAAATCATGATAAAAATAGGGGTTGCAGGCGCGGCAGGGAAGATGGGGAGCAGGATCACGGCACTTTCAGCGGACTATGCCGGACTGAAACTTGCGGGCGCATTCGAGAGAAATGGGCATAAAGATATCGGGAAGGACGTAGGTCCTCTCACCGGCGCCGGGGAAACCGGAATCTTGCTTTCCGAGGGTATCCGGGAGATAATCAATAATGTTGACGTTATCATAGATTTCAGCTCCATCGAATCGACCAAGGCCAATCTGAAAGAGGCGTCCGCAAATAAAACGGCCATGGTGATAGGGACTACCGGATTCACAAAAGAGGACCTGGCCGAAATAGGGCCCTATTTGAAGGAGATCCCCTGCGTAATGGCTTCGAACATGAGCCTCGGCGTCAATCTCCTTTTTAAGGTGCTTCAGGACGTGGCAAGGGTGCTTGGCGACGATTATGATATCGAGATCGTCGAGGCGCACCACAGGTTGAAAAAAGACGCCCCGAGCGGGACCGCCCTTAAGATGGCCCAGGTAATAGCCGGGGCGGTCGGCAGGGACCTCGACGAGGTCGGTGTATATGCGCGCCATGGAATAATAGGCGCAAGGACGAAAAAGGAGATCGGGATACAGACCGTCCGCGCGGGGGACATCGTCGGTGAACACACCGTTTTGTTCGGAGGTCTCGGTGAGAGGATAGAAATTACGCACAGGGCCTCAAGCAGGGACACCTTTGCGCGCGGCGCCCTGAAGGCCGCATTGTGGCTCGCCGGGAAACCTGCGGGCTTATACGATATGCAGGACGTGCTGGGACTTAAGTAAGGGCCGGGAGGCCATAACCGAATTATATCTTTTCGAACATGTCCTTTGAGGCCCCGCAGACCGGGCAGACCCAGGTATCGGGAATATCCTCAAACTGTGTCCCCGGCGCAACACCCCCGTCGGGATCGCCTGTTTCGGGGTCGTATTCATATCCGCAGATGGTACAACGCCATTTTGCCATGATATTTTATCCTTTCTTTTTAGATAGTTACAATGTTATACTATCCGACAGTCCGGCAGCAGCCGCAATAAATCAGGAAATAACCTGTATTCTATAATAAAAAAGGTTGCTATTGCTAATTAATTCGACTAAAATTCAATAAATCTTCACATTTTATGCGTAAAATGTATTAAATCGAGAAAAGAGGTACACCAAATGAAAGAAAAAGAGATATTCGAAGATATAATAGAGCTGGGAAAGACGCGCGGAAGCATAACGTTTGATGAGATCAACGAGGCCCTTTCCGCGGAATTTTATACTCCGGACGACCTTGAAGAGCTCATGGAGCTTCTCGACGACATGGGAGTTACTGTAATTGACACTCCCGAGGTCGGGCAGGTTGCCTCGGCGGTCGACGAAGAAGAAGAGGCCCCCGTAAGCGAAAAGACTGAAGATCTCGTGCAGGCATATTTTCACTCGATGGGAAATATACCGATTCTGACCAAGGCGGAAGAAGTAGAGCTTGCAAAGAGACTCGAAAACGGGAAGGAAATAATCCGGGAGATAGTTACGCCTATGCCACTTTACGTGAGGATCGAGGAGTCGCTGAATGAATCGGTGACTACTATTGAGGAGCCCGTCGAGGAAGTCGATGAGGACGAGATAAACCTCAAGGCCATCGACGCCAGCCTCAAGACTCTGGACGCCATATACAAGAAAATGAAGGCTGCCGACGCCAAAGTCGCGCGTTACGGCACGGTCAGGGAACTTCAGCAGGCGATACTTGAGAAGAAGAACAAGGGACAGAATTATACCAAACTCGCCGTGCTTCAGAAGGAAGTCAATGCCGATTATAAGTATATCGAGTCCGAGACAGGACTCAAGATCAAGGTCTTCAAGGAGCAGTGGGAGAGGATCTCCAAGGCGCGCATGCTGCTGAATGAGGCCAAAGAGGAGCTCATCACCCACAATCTGAGGCTGGTGATAAATATTGCCAAGAATTACATAGGCAGAGGGCTCTCCCTTCTCGATCTTATTCAGGAAGGCAATATCGGGTTGATGAGGGCCGTAGACAAGTTTAAATATGAAAAGGGGTTCAAATTCAGCACCTACGCGACATGGTGGATCAGACAGGCCATGACAAGGGCGTTGATCGACCAGACCAAGACGATACGAGTGCCCGTTCATATGATGGAGTTTTATAACAAGGTCGTAAAGACGTCCCGTGACCTCACCCCTCAGCTTGGCAGGGAGCCGAACAACGATGAAATAGCAAAGAGCCTCGGCGTTCCTACCAGAAAGGTCGAAGAGGTATTCAGGGCTGTCCAGGACCCCATCGCCCTCCAGACCCCTGTCGGTGATGAAGATACAAACCTGGAAGACTTTATTGCCGACACAAACAGTCCGTCACCTTTTCTTAACGCCGAAAAGAGTGAGTTTACCGAGCAGATCCTGCAGCTTCTGCAGACCCTGACTCCAAAGGAGAACGAGGTAATCAAGATGAGGTTTGGGATCGGATTTGACCGTGACCATACGCTTGAAGAGGTCGGAAGACATCTTTCACTCACCCGTGAGCGGGTAAGGCAGATCGAGGCGAAGGCACTGAGGAAACTTAAACACCCTACGCGCCTGAAGGCGCTGAACGTCCTGACCGCGGCATAATACCCCGCGTCAGTTCATTACAGATCCCTGCCAGGGCCCGATTCTGACGCCTGGCAGGGATTTTTTAATGCATTCCCGCCGACGGGGAGTCTTCACCTCTGCCCCTCCTCATAAGCAGCACGAGCGGGAGAATAAATATCATGCAGAGGCTCAGAAGATGAAAGACGTCGTTAAACGACAACATCGACGCCTGCCTGACCATCTGCCCGTAGAGCAGGCCCGGCCCCCCCTGTAACGCGGTAGTGTGGTCCATGCCTTTGACCTCAAGCATGCGTGACGCCGTCTGCGCGGCAATCTGATAATTCGCGTCAAATGGGGTGAAGTGGTCGCTGAGTCTGACCTGATGGAACTGCGCGCGCCGGGCAAGCATGGTTGTCACGAACGCGACACCGAAGCTGCCGCCGAGGTTCCTCAAAAGATTATATATCGCCGAGGCGTTTGCCATGTCCTCTTTTTTTATGGTGGACATGGTCAGTGTGGTAAGAGGGATGAACAAAAAACCCATGCCCACGCCAAGGACGATACGGGGCCATATGACCGCGTCGAAGTCGGCCGCCAGACTGAAATTCGACATGAGCCAGGTCGAATATGACGACATTACGATCCCAAACGCGAGCAGGGCCTTAGGGCTCATTTTAGTAACCAGCCGTCCGGCAACCGGCATCGCAACCAGCGTCGCGATGCCCCCTGGGCCGAGCACCATGCCCGAGAGCGTCGAGGTATACCCCATCAACGTCTGAAGATATACCGGAAGCAGCACGATGCTCCCGAAAAGATTAAAGAAGGCAAAGAACATGACGATATTACCCGTGCTGAAGGAGATATTTCTGAAGGTCTTCAGGCTCATTATGGGGTGGTCAACAACAGACTCGACATAAAGGAACAAAACCAGACACGTAACGGAGACGAGGGTCAGTCCGGTTATGAAACCCGAAGAGAACCAGTCCTCCATCTGCCCCTTGTCCAGCACAATCTGCAGGCACCCCAGACCGATGGCAAGGAGGGCAAGTCCCCAATAGTCTATCTTCATGCTCATCCGTTTCATGTAAGGCGGGTCGGATATAAAAAACAGGGCCATGAAAACGGAGACCACCCCGATGGGAATATTGATAAAGAATATCCAGTGCCATGACCAGTTGTCGGTTATCCAGCCGCCAAGCAGAGGGCCGATGATCGGTCCGAACATGATCCCCACCCCAAATATGGCCATGGCCATGCCATGCTGCTTCCTCGGGAAGGTCTCAAGCAGTATCGACTGCGATATCGGCTGGAGCGCGCCCCCACCTATGCCCTGCAGGACCCTGAAAAATACCAGGCTCTGGAGGTCCCACGAGATGCCGCATAAAAAAGAACTGAGCGTAAAGAGCATGATCGAAAGGATCAGATACTTCTTCCTGCCGATGATCCTGCTCAGCCAGCCCGTCATCGGGATTATTATCGCGTTGGACACAAGGTACGAGGTTATCGTCCATGTAGATTCGTCGATACCCGCGGAAAGGCTCCCCCGGATGCTGTCGAGTGACACGTTCACGACGGACGTGTCCACTATCTCGATAAGTGTAGGGAGCATGACGGTCAGCGCCACTATCCATTTATTCATGGGGCATGCCTGACCAATCCGTTAAAAAAACATGACGGAATAACCGGCAGCGCACCTCATCCCGACCGGTTTTAGCGACAAAATAAGTTCAGAGGGGATGATCAACACCCCTTTGTTGACCGTCCGGCGACTGAACAATATATAAAAGATTCAGCAAGGTTAATCACCGCGAGCAAGTAATTAATGGTCCTCTGGAGGGCTGACCCCATCTCTGTCCGGCGTCCGCCGGATGTTGGATGGTTGTGCTCTATCGAACAGACCCTGCCCAAAATCTCATTTGAAGTTATCGGGCCGTCGAGCGTCCTAAGCGCATCTCCCCTGGTTTGATAAATATGGGAGCCGCCCGCGCCGCGCTTTTTCCTTACGAGCCTGTGAAGCACCTGAACCCCATGGGGGCTGTCGAACAAAATAAGGTCTCCCCTCCGGAGGTCAGACGCAGCCGCCTGTTTAATCGTAACGACTTCACCTCCCTTCAAAAAAGGGGCCATGCTTCGCCCGGTCACCCTGACACGGAGACTGAGGCCGCTTTTTAATATCTCCCCGAAAAAGGCGGTCACCTCGGTATTTTCGAAAGAGGCCAGGGCGGGCAGGCCCATGGATGTGTTATCCGGAGATAAATTCTTCAAGGTAATCTGACACCTCTTTCCCCGGTTTAAAACTTATCAGATACGATGGAACTGCTGAGATGAGTCCATTCACAAGCGAAAGCGCCGCCGAAACGGAGTCCCTGTCATACCACGGGACCGAGAGCACCGGCATGAACCTCCTGAATGCCTCTGATTCATCGATGGGTTCAATCCTGTTTTCACCGCCTTTTACGAGGAAGAAGACCCCTTTAAGAGGAGCAGACCGGTTCACCGCTATTGAGGCATCGCCCGGCCACGGCGTACCGAATATTGAGAAGGTATCTGGTCCCTTCCTTATAATTATCCTGTCGTCGCTTAGAAGCAGCATCTTGTCCGATCCGTACATACTCCGTGAAATAGTGGACTTCCCCGCCCCGGAGCATCCCGGAAAGAGATATCCTTTGCCGTTGAATGACGCCCCGGCTGAATGGGCTATAATCCCTTCGTGTCTGACAAGATATTGCATGAGAAGAATCTGGTCGAGAGGGTAACAGACAGGACTATCCACCCTCCCCCCGCTGCCTATAAGCTCATTACCGCATCTCAGGTCCACCGCGCTTATGTCCCGGCTTATGAGGGCGGTCATATAACAGTCCGTTGATCCCACCCGCTTAAACTTAACGAGATAATTATCCCCATCTCTGAATAAAGACCATGACTGGCCGGTCTCAAAACAGTCCCGTAACTCCGTGATATCATGGACCCGGCCGAAGGAGATATCCACGGAAATGTCCGGGGTTTCTAAAGCGCCACTCGTTTGTCCGACATAAAACTCATCATAGGCTTCATAATGTGAAGAGACGTCAATGCCCTGCCGGCAAGACAATGCCAGCCGCACCCCGCCTATATTCAATACCTGCCCCACGGGGAAAAGAAACTTTTATGAGCCTGTCCCGGCGCATCTGTTGGAAAAGCAGGTCACCCCGCCAGGAGCGGTCCGGCCTAGCATCTTGCAGCCGGCAACCATTACCTCTTCGGCCTTAAGCTCTATGATCCTCAGCTGAGGTTTAATGTATATTTTCTTTTTTATCTTCATCTATGCCTCCCTGGATATCGGTTCTTGCTTCATTATAACATTATACCGGGCCTCTCCAGAACTGCAGAGATATTCCGGGGCGCTGTTTTCATCTCCGTTTTCGAGCCGAAAAAAAGCGGGACAATAGCTGCATAACGATATTTTATCACAGCCAATGCAAGGGTTCGCGGGATCGGTCTTTTTCTCATGGAGAAACGCCATCTTTTTCCATCCCGCGACAAAGTCCCCTGACAAAAGGTCAAAGCGTCCCTCCCTGATCATCAGGCACGGCATAAGATATCCGGAGGCGTCGATATGAAAGTTAGTGACGCCGGCCCCGCAGTTATAGAGCCTTTCGCCCAACCTGAAACTGCCATTGGTCCGCAGGAATTTCCTCCATCCTTCGAGTCTCTTGGGATCAGACATTTCCAAAGCCACGGAATCCTCGATCGGGACCCTCAGGTCAAGCGGCATGCGGTCGCCGTCAAAACGCGGAAAGATGTCAGAATCAAACCGGAAAGCAACCCCATATTGCTTCGCCATATTCTTTATATCGAAAAACTCGTGCCGGTTGACGGACATGAGGACAGTCTTCAGGCCGACCTCAATGCCTCCGGCAAGAAGCCCCTCAAGGCCTCTTATACATTTGGCATAGGATCCGGGCACCCCGGTTACGGCCTCGTATGTTCGGGCCGTCGCGCCGTACAGGCTGATTTCTACGGACCTCGGAGGCAGGCCAGAAAAAAGCTCAAGGATCTCTTCGTGTATCAGTGTCCCGTTTGTAAAAACCGTCACCAGCATACCATTATTCTTGGCCCGCTCATAAACCTTCCCGAAGTCGGGCCTAAGCAGGGGCTCACCCCCCGTTATAAGCAGACTCAGGCACCCCGCATCACGGATTTCATCCAGCAGTCCCAGTATCTTGTCAGTTTTCATTTCAGGCCGGTCGCCCGCGGAGGGAGTTCTCGCGGACCCGATATAGCAATGGGCGCATTTCAGGTTGCAATGTTTTGTTATCTCGAGCCCGCCCGACACCGGGACCCTGTGCAATTCAAGCCTGCTGTTGAAATACTTCATATACTCTGAAGCGCTATATGAAGAAGTGCATTCCATCACTGAACAAACTCAATAAGGCCGGCTTCAAGGAGTTCCATGATTAACTCCCTGATATCCGACTCCGCGCACTGCGCGGTGACCTCGAAGTCGCTGACGACATTCGAGAGTATCGCCTGAAGGTCCTGTGTCCCGTCGATCTGGCCCCAGAGAAAGGCAGCCATCGGATTAAGAGAAAAGATCCTCTGCATGTCCGCAAGCTTGCCCCTCACAGGCACAAGGACCGTCTCGCCGGCTATCTCCCTGGAGATGATGTCCCCGCGCTTCCTGTATATTCCCCTCAGACTCCCCATATTCCCGTCTCCGGCCATCGCTGACATCACGCCCTATTTAAGCCTCAGGGCCGGATCTCCGATTATATTGAATATATTGAGCTCGTAAGAGGCCCTGCCGGACGCCTTATATGCAGTCATGGCCCTTGTGACGGCATCACCCATGGTCGTCACGACGGGACGAAAGACCGCCTTATAGAAACCCTCTCCGAGGATCTTCGCATCAGCATTGTATGACCAGTCCGTCGGCGCCCAGGAAGATACGATACCTCCGCCGTTTCTTATGATCAGCGCCTCCATCAGGGCATCGAAGCCCGGAAGCGCGTAATGGCCGGAAGAGCATGTCAGCGCGGTCATCACGGGATAGGCGCTATTAATAAGTCCGGCCGCATCATCCTTTGTGAGCAGACCGCCTTCGGATAAGCGCTCGACTGTGCCGTGACCGAGATAGTTGATAAATTTTGTGCCTGCCTTCATGCCGTCAAACAGGGATTTCCGGGCCTGCGCAAGCTGATTTTCCTGCAGATAAATCCTCTGCAGGGGATAGCCGGCGGTGAAAAGTCCGGCGATTTCATTACTGTCTTTCGGAAAATCACCGCCTCCGTCGGCCTTGTCAGCAATAAGGATGGTCCCTTCGCTGTGTGAGGCCTCAAACGTCATGATCTTGTTTATAAGCACCTGAAGTTCCGCTGAACTCAGCACAGGCAGCCTGCCGACGATGATCTCAGGGACATCGTCGTTGTTAAAATCACCCAGCACATTGTCCGAGGGCGAAAGTCCCCACGGTGATCCTACCATAAGAGCGGGAATCAGATTACCGCCATACCCCCCATAATTTTTATAATCGAAAGTCCCGCTGCCGGCCAGCGCCGCATATCGGGGCTTTTTCTTCCAGTTCTTATAGGCATATTCGAGAAAAGTTCTAATCGCATTGGGATCGCTCACCCCAAAGTTGAATTCGTCCATTATGTCCTCAAGCATCGCGACCTTGACGGTCATGCCCTGGCCCCTTCTGTATTCGGCAAGACCCGCGACTGCATCTTTCAACTCAGCAGGGGCTATCACGACATACTCCGCGGCGTTATCATTTTTCCTGAGGTCAGAAGGCCGGTCAGCCGCCGCGTCGGCCCGCTTAATGGAACCTGTCGTAACCGCGATGTAGGAGGCGGCTGTCCTTACCGGATAGAACCTCACGCTGTAACTGGCGCCGCCCTGGTCAAGTACCTCCGCGGCCGTGACCAGCCGAGGCCTCTGAGAATTGGTAATTTCGAACACTGAAATGTCAGGCGTAGTAAAACCATCGACGGTGATGACGGGACTGCCCTCCGATCTGAAACTCAGCGAGTCATTTACAGCCTCAAAGCGCCGAGCATAGGTAACATCAAATGAGTCTATGTAAAATGCGCTGAAATCAACGCCGGACTCAAGCATGGCTCTGACTCCAATGATATTGTCACCTTCCCTGAGAAGGCCCTGGTCGATGTTCGCGACGACCGTCTTTGGGTCAAGTCCATCCCATATGCCGTCGAAAATGGTCGTACTCCCGTTAAGTGTTATAACAGCCCGGCTGCGGAACGGTACGATCGATTGCAGCCTGGCCCCGATAGTCGCGGTCCCGGTCGCGGCGGAAACAGAGTCCGCCCTGAAACTGAACTCTTTATAGTCAAACCCGGGGTAGTCCGCCATGACATAATCCCAATACCAATAGTCTGAATTTGGGTCTTTGGCGAGGCTTGTGTCACTCCAGACATCCTGCTCGGCATGAATTGTATCGGCGAAGGCATCGGCGGCAACGCCTTCGAGCGTCTCCTTGTCACCGCCCACGGTCTGCATCAGGAGGCCCCTGCCCTCTTTGATCCAGTATATATTGGCGCCGGTATACACGCTTTCGAGGGCCTTCCCGTAAAAGAAAATGCCCGCGTTGCCTTCCGCCCCGGTATAGGCGACCTGACGCCCGCCGGTCGTCAGGGCAAAGTCCCCTGCCCCTATCCGGGCGCGGACCGAAGACTGGGTTATATTCAGCAGGGCCGAGATATCCGAAGCATCGATATAATAAAGCCCTGTTTCGGAGACGGCCATCTTTATGGCGGTTCCGGCCTGAACAGCCGCCGGCTGAACAGCTGAGGCCCCTGCCTTTGCCGCGGCAAAGCGGCCAGCGGTTTGTGGCGAAGGCCTGTGAGCCTTCCTGCTGTAAACCCCGGTGACCTGTTCAAAGCCCTGTCTGGACAGATCAGCCGGACGGGTGGAAGACACGACCTTTCTGCGGATAGTGACCTCGATGGCGCCGTCTGAGACGAATTTCTTCTCTATCTTAAGCGCCGAGCCTCCAAGATCAACATGGAATGGCCCGTAAGTAACCTTGTTGCCCTTTGATTCAACCTCCAGAAGCCTATATAGAAGCCTTCCCGAGGCAGGGGCAGCTTCATCTATCAAGCGGTATGTGCCTCCCGCGCGGGAGGTAATAAGACCCGGCAGAAGTTTCTTGTTGACACGGACATACTCTCCGGTCTTTTCGTGATAACGTTCTACATAAAAGCCCACCGTATTACGCTCGGCAGCCGTCTCCCATTCGACAACGACGCTGCCCCCCTCGACAAAAGCCCTGAAGCCCGAGAGCGTGACATGGGTCGGCTTAATGCTTGCGCAACTCCAGTCATCGGGATCACTATAACTGGGTTCGCGGGGCACGGATGAAGTCAGATAAGCACAGTTGTCGATCGTCATTCCCGCGGTGCCGTCATTTGGGAATGCGGTTATTGTGAGAGTTGCGCCGGCATATCTGTCGACCCTGCCGACGTCCCAGATACCGGTCGCGTTGCTGTAAGACCCCTGGCTGGCGGTATTTGAAACATATGTAATGTCTGACGGCAAGAGGTCGGAAAGATTTACCTTGAAGGCATGGTTGACTCCCACATTCGTCAAAGTAATTGTATATACAAACTCGGCCCCCGGCCCGGTCCCCTGAGGCTCGGCAATATTGACTGTCTTGGTTACAGACAGATCAACCGGAACAACGACCTTAACGTCGTCAGCCGCCGTGGCGAGTTCATCGAAGAGCATCACACTATTGTTTGTGCTTGTTGCCGCTACCCCATTATCGTATATGCCTTCAGGGACTGTCGATGCAACCTTGGCCGTAAACGCGATAGTAAGAGAGCCTCCGGCGTTTATGTCCCAGGTCCCCCAGGTCGGATGAGTCGCCCCGTTTGACGGGTTAACCAGGGCAGTCCTGTTAGTTCCTGTTCCGCCAAACACAGGGGTTACACTGCTGTCATAGCTGAAGCCCGAAGGAAAATTGTCCGTGACCTGAACGCCTGTTGCTGTGGTGCCGGTCGGGTTGCTGACAGTCAGGATATATGTCGCCAGTGTGCCTGTGGAAGTATTCGTTACCGTCATAAGAGTCGGATCCGTAGTGGTCTTTTTGGTCGGCTCCAACCAGCATACGTCCGTCGATGTAATATTCGAGTTCAACGGGGCTGTCTGCGCCGAGGAGATCGTAGCTGTATTTGAATATGTCCCGCAGACCGCGGGGGTTACTGTAAGATGCAACGAACCCTCGGCATCCGGAGGGAGTGTCCCGAGGTTCCAGGTTACCGTTCTGGTGCCGGAATCGTAAGTCCCGCCTTCGTCGGCGGAGACAAAGGTAAGGTTTGCGGCAAGCGTATCAGTCACTACAGCCGAGGTAGCGGTTGCGCCGCCGGTGTTCTTGTAGTAGACGGTAAAGGTAACATTTTGACCCGAGGCAACAAGGGATGCAGCATACTTATTGAGCACAAATGACGGGGCATCAGTTACATTTATGGTCGCCGTCGCCTGCTTCGTACCCGTATTGCTCGACGAAACCGTTGCTGTATTCGTAAGGACCGTAGTACCACTGGGCATCGGCCTGTCAACAATAGCGCTGAAGCTCATCGTCCTAGACGCACCGCCGGCCAGAGTGCCCACTTCATAAACAACACGGTCATTGACTGCATCGTAATAGGAGGTGTCGGTTGGTGAATCGTTTGCATCCGTCTGGGCCGTTAACTCATACGTCAGGCTCCCGGTCTTATATGTCGTATAGGGGATAATCGGATCCGTCACAAGCACCCCAAACGCGCTCTGAGGACCGTTGTTAGTCACTGTCATGTTCCAGGTAATCGTATCACCGGCCTTTACAGGACCCGCGGGCGAAACACTCTTTGTGATATTGATGTTTGGGTTGTTCAGTATCGCCACTGTCACGGTGTTGCTGTATTGTTGTGAACCGTAGGTTACTACTCCGGTATTGTCTTTATACGTAGTCCCGATGGGCACACCTACAGTGTCAACCCTCATCTGGAACGTAACGCTTCGTGAAGAGTTGGCATTCACGGTTATATTTGTCCACGTAACGGTGTGAGACACTGAATCCCAGCCGCATGCATCCGAGCAGCCTACATAATAAAAGTATGTGTCCGTAGGCAACACATCGCCTATGTTCACCGTTATGTTTGCGCCGCTGCTGTTTTTGACACTCAATGTAAACGTGGCCATATCGCCGGGATACAGCAGTGTTTTGTCGACAGACTTCGAAATAGAGATGTCCGTCGTCACAACCGTCCTTGCCGTGGCAGTGATCGGCGCGGCCTGACTGGTCGTCAGGGTCGCACTGTTTATAAGTTCATACTGGCCTGCGGGGAAGGGATTGTTCACCGTGGCGATAATGACAAGCGTTCCCTGCTGCCCGACGGTTATCGTTCCCACCGCGGGGGCAGGCGTCTCGTTCGACCTCACCCCACAGGTGATAATCTGACCGGCCTGCGAACAGGTAGTCGCAGCTCCGTTGAGCGTCGCACTCACATACGTCGTTCCGGTCGGCAGTGTATCCGTGATCTGCGCTCCGGTTAAGTTGGTGGCGCCGTTATTGCCGAAGGTCATCGTGTATGTCAGGGTGTCCCCTGGGATTGCAGTCATCTTGTCAACGGTTTTGTTCATGAGCGCCGAGGTCCCCTGATAGCAGAAATGGCTTGGGGTCGGGACCGTGCTGTTACTATCCGTATATATGCCGTCATAGTAATAGTAAACGTCGAGGATCTGATTTTGCGCAGTGGTGCATCCTTCATATAGCCAGTACAGACGATGCCCGGCCAAGGGCGCTTGATTTAAAATAAAGGTGTCGGAATCTAGAGACGGTGTCTGGCTCGCCCCCTTTATGGAATGAACTACTGATGCCAGAAGGGTCTTGTTCCCGTCTGTCGGGTTATAGTCATATACGGAAACTTTTACGTTTGAGGGGTTCCCGTTTGTCTTGGTCAGATACCATGAGGAGGTGACGCTGGACGCAGTCCCGGTGTTGACCAGAACCGGGTCCATATAAAAATCTACTATGGGGGAATAGGAACCTATATCGCATCCCTGTGACATCCAGTTGACGTGCTTGTATGCCGCGGCACCCGAACTGGGATAAGAAACAGTTGCTATCTCTTTTACCCCGTCATACCCGACGTTTGTCGTTTCCTCATGGAAAAAGTATTTCGTGCCGGTACATTGCATTGCACCGGTTAGGGCCACGGTAAAGCTGCTGCTCACCGGAGGGAAGCCATCCGCCCGGATGCTGGCTGTATTGGTGGAGGGGTTGTCTCCGGTATAAGGGCTGGACTGAGAGTCAGCGGCCCTTAATATCAGGTTGCAGGTACCTGTCACGCCAACTGCCACGCTCCCCAGATTCCAGTTTATCAGGGTGACGGGGTTGCCGGTGGTTGTGCCGGCCGGGCAATTTGTCCCGGCCGCAGAAGAGACATAGGTCCAGCCGGGGGGCACTGTATCCGATATTATCGAATTGGTTGCGGTTGCATTGCCGACATTCGAATAGGAAATTGTGTAGGTGACCCTGTCGGCAGGGGAGGCTTGGGTTGGGTCGACGAAAACCTTGTTTCCGATCTTCTGGATCGTCAGGATTGGACGCGAAAGACCGGTTATGATGACCGTAACGTCCGCCTGTTTCGGCGTCGTCTCGTTTGAATAGATCGTCGCGACATTTTTCAGCTTGATTGGCTCAGTCGCCGGATACGGGTTCGTGACCGTCGCCACAAAGGAGACGGTAAAAGGTCCCGTGCCTCCATAAATTGTGCCGATGTACCAGGTTATCGTCCTGTTTGACGAATTATACGTTCCGTCGTTCGCCGCTGATACAAACGTAAGCCCGGCAGGCAGGACGTCAGTGATATAGGCGCCGGTTGCCGTAAAGGGCGAATCGTTTGAATAGGTGACCGTATAATTTATCGTCTCACCTACCGCTCTTGAAGTCACATCCGCGGTCTTTGCGATCGTAAGCCTCGGCGCGCCGACCTCGATCGTCACATAATTGCAGTTTATGTTCTTTGTCATTCCCCAGGACGTGACATAGGCGTTCGCCCCGCAGGTGTTCTGATAGGTGCCTTCAACAGAAGGCGCCTGTGAAGTGAACGTGATCGTCGCATTCTGCCCGGCGGAAATCGTACGGGCGGGAGAAAAGTTCCAGGTGACGGTAGTCCCGGACACCGTCGGCGCCCCCGGGGCTGAGAGGGCGCCCGTCCCTGTCGGCGCCGGAGAGCTTATGTAGGCAAATGAATATCCGTCCACACCCTGCGGCAGGTAATCCGTCACACTGTTTACCTGCATATCGCCGGAGGTGTTATTATGCACTGTAATTGTAAATTGCACGGTCGAGTTAATAATCGTCTTGCCCGGAGTCACGGTTTTATCGACGATGGCCGTCTCTCCGCATGCGCCGGTTAAAAGGGTCGATCCATAAACCAGGCCTGGCTTGGGCGAAGGGTTCGCAAAATTTGGCGGAGATACGCCTATCGGCGTGCTGCTGTAACTCCACGTGTGATAGCCGATGCTGTTTACCGTATCAACACCGACAAGATAGTTTCCTGCCGGCAGGCCGCTTCCTGTCGTGTTCCACAGATAGGTCCAGTTAGTCTGGTCCGTTGAGGACTTGGAGCCGGCGCCCAGCAGATGCCATGCCCCTCCGTCATCCGCCAGACCGTTTGCGTTTGCGTCGTAATAATAATAGAAATCAGCGCCGGTGATATCCGGGCTGCAGGAAGACTGGACAACCGAGCCGCGCACCTTTGCGGTGAGTGTCTGGTTGCACCCCGATGTTGATGTAGTGACCCAGTCAACTACAGGCTGAGGGACCATCGTGGGTCCGGTCGGCCCGCAAAGGACAACCTGATCGCCATAAGGCGCGCAGTTCTCTGATGCTCCGGTATAACCGGTATTTGCGACGACGTCCTTCTGGAAAGGATTTGTAAGACTGTTTGCCGTCGCAAAGAAAAGCCCCGTCGGGTTCTGGCAGTCGAAGTTATAAGAGCCGTTGCTTAACATGCCCACGGGGATCTGGTAGTCGACAAAGTACTCGTTTTCCTGTGTCAGGCCGCACTGTTGCGCCCCTGAGATGCCCTTATCAATAGACAGGCGCGGGTCGTAATCCGTTATATTGATAGCTCTGGTGGTCCCATAGTCCCAGACCACCTCAGCAGGACCATTAGGCCAACTTGTATCAGGCGCGTTCGTGCCATGAAAATTAAGAATGGTGTCGGTGGTGCTGCCTGAGGTCCCGTCCACAAAGGCCGTCGGGTTGTGCCAGAGTTCGAAGATGTCCCTGTCGTGGGGGGACATATTATGATCGAGAGTGTTGCTGTATACCGTGCGGAGGATATCCACAGGCCAGGCCGGCATGCCCGTGGAACCGTCAAGCTGCATGCCGAATTCCCTGAACCCGTCGCCGTCCGTATCCAGGAACACAGTCCACTGGGCGGCCTTCCATGGATCGACATCGCTGAAGGCGCCCGGCCCGGGTCCTGTCGCATAGGTGTTTGGTATCTGCTCAACCCTCCATCTGAAATAAAGGGTATTGTTTGCATAATAAACATACATGCTGGGAAGCGACTGATCAGGACATCCTGAGCTTACATTGACGTAATTCTGGGGCCTCGTGCCTCCGTTTGACGGGTCAAGGACACGCGGGTCTTTAATGAACGCACTTCCCCAGGTATAGGGGACCCACTGAGCTTCGGTCGGCCATTGCTGAGGGGCGAATACTGCTCCTGCGCCGTTGTCCCAGTAAGGGACCGAGCCATAAGTAGAGGTCCCGACCGTAAAAACAGCTGTGCCGGTCCCGGAGCCGCCGTCTGCGTTTGTCACCGTCACGTTATGTGAACCTGCGGCCGCCGTGGCAGTCACGGTAACAGGCAGGGTTATCGTTGTGGCATTTACAACGGTCACCGCCCCGAGGGTTATGCCCGCATCATTGAAAGAAACCGTGGACCCGGCGGCAAAACCAGTCCCGGTTATCGTCACCGTCGTGGGCGCGCTGCCCTGCGCCAACGCATTAGGCGATGTATATGTGACTGTCGGCGCATTCGTAACGGTGAATACGCCTGTGCCGGTTGCGGTTCCGCCGTCAGCGTTTGTAACCGTAACATTATGGCTGCCGACGGTTGCCGTCCCTGTCACGGTGACAGGCAGTGTTATTGTAGACGAATTGACAACAGTCACCGCACCCAGGGTTATGTTCGCATCATTGAATGAGACTGCAGCGCCGCTCGCAAACCCGGTCCCTGTGATGGTGACAGTGGTCTGGGCGCTGCCACGGGGCCTTTGATTGGGTGACGCAGAGGCAACCGAAGGGGCTGCGGTCACGGTGAAAACCTGACTTCCTGTCCCTGCCCCGCCATCAGTATTCGTAACGCTTACGTTATGCGCGCCCGGTGTTGCAGTCACGGTCACGGTAACAGGCAGTGTTATCGTTGTTGCGTTTACTACAGTTACGGCGCCCTGGGTTATGCCTGCATCGTTGAAATTCACCGTTGCCCCGCCCGCAAAACCGGTCCCTGTGATGGTGACAGTGGTCTGGGCGCTGTTGCGGCCCCTGGTATTGGGTGATGTCGATGTGACTTTAGGTCCGGCATTGACAGTGAACACCCCTGTGCCCGTGCCGGTGCCTCGTCAGGGATGTTGCACTCACATACGTCGTTGAGTTTACCGTGATACCCGTGCCGCTGAAACTTGCCGCAAGACCGGAACCGCTCACAAAACCGGTCCCCGTTATCGTTATATTCTGATTACTGGAACCCTGAAGCCGGCTGTTAGGAGTTGTCGATGTAACCGTAGGTGACGCATTAACCGTGAACACGTTAGTCCCTGTTCCCGCGGTGCTGCCATCGTTGTTATTTACCGTTACGCTCCGTAACCCCGTCGCAGCACCCGCGGCAACAGTTATGTTCGCGGTCAGGGATGTTGCACTCACATACGTCGTTGAGTTTACCGTAATACCCGTGCCGCTGAAACTTGCCGTTGCATTGCTCCTGAAATTAGTACCGGTAATCGTTATGTTCTGATTGCTGGTCCCCTGGCCCCGGCTGTTTGGAGTTGCGGATGAGACAGTAGGTGTCGTATTTACGTTGACCGTGAATACTCCCGTCCCCGTGCCGACACCTCCATCAAGGTTTGTTACCGTTACGTTATGCGCGCCCAACGCTGCTGAAGCTGTAACCGTCACCGGCAGAGTTATCGTCGTTGCGTTTACAACAGTCACCGCCCCCAGGGTTATGTTTGCATCGTTAAACGACACCGTCGCACCCGCCTGAAAACCGGCGCCTGTGATGGTCACCGTCGTCAGGGCGGTGTTCTGGGCCCTTTGATTAGGTGAAGCCGATATTACCGTTGGGGGAGAAGTGACCGTGAATACTCCCGTCCCCGTGCCGGCACCTCCATCAGGGTTCGTTACGGTGACGTTCCGGCTGCCTGTCGTCGCATTTCCGGCGATCGTTATATTTGCCGTCAGGGATGTGGCACTCACATATGTCGTGGAGTTTACCGTGATACCCGTGCCGCTGAAGCTTGCCGCAAGACCGGCGCCGCTCACAAACCCGGTCCCCGTTATCGTTATATTCTGATTGCTGGAACCCTGAAGCCGGCTGTTTGGAGTTGTCGATGTAACCTTGGGTCCTGCATTGACGGTAAATGCTCCGGTGCCTGTACCGGCGCCTCCGTCAGGGTTCGTCACGGTTACGTCCCTGCTGCCCGCGGTCGCACTTTCAGCGATCGTTATGTTCGCGGTCAGGGACGTGGCACTCACATATGTCGTGGAGTTGACCGTGATACCGGTGCCGCTGAAGCTCGCCGCAAGACCGGCGCCGCTGACAAACCCGGTCCCCGTTATCGTTATATTCTGATTGCTGACCCCCTGCGGTTTGCTGTTTGGGGTTACAGACGTGACCGCGGGGGCCGCATTAACAGTGAACACATTAGTCCCTGTCCCAACTCCCGCATCAAGGTTCGTTACCGTTACGTTCCGGCTGCCTGTCGCTGCACCTGCCGCGATCGTTACGTTCGCGGTCACTATTGTTGAATTGGTGAATGTTGTTGAGTTTACCGTAATACCCGTGCCGCTGAAGCTTGCCGTTGCGCCGCTCGCGAAATTCGTCCCATATATAGTTATGTTCTTATTGGTTGCCCCCTGCCCCCGGCTGTTTGGACTTGTCGATGTGACCGTCGGTGATGCGCTGACAGTAAACACATTAGTCCCTGTTCCTGTACCGGCGCCATCGTTGTTATTAACCGTGACGTTCCTGCCGTCCGTCGTCGCATTTGAGGCAATAGTTATATTCGCGGTCAGGGATGTTGCACTCACGTATGTAGTTGAATTGACCGTGATACCCGTGCCGCTGAAACTTGCCGTTGCACTGCTTAAGAAATTGGTCCCGGTAATCGTTATGTTCTGACTGACGGCCCCCTGGCCCCGTATGTTTGGAGTTGTGGATGAGACCGTCGGCGGTCCAAAAACAACGAACACTCCCGTTCCGGTTCCGCTTCCTCCATCTGTATTGGTTACCGTCACATCATGCGCGCCAAGTGTTGCGGATGCGCCGACTGTAACAGGCACAGTTATTGCTGTCGGACTCACTACGGTCACCGTGCCGACCGTGATTTGCGAATCATTAAAGGAGACCGCTGCACCCGCGCCAAAGTTGGCGCCCGTGATAGTAACGGTTGCCTGGGAACTGCCACGTGCCTTTATATTCGGTGAAGTGGCAGTGACTGCGGGGACTGCCCAGTTCAGCGTAACAAGCGAAAGTGATGCAAGGTTAACATTGCCGCTCCATGTAATCGTCGGATTAGTCGATGCCGAGATGGCTTTGGAGCATACCCCGAAATCCTTGAGATTGCCGTAAGTCGTTTGCAGGTCCGAGTGTTCAGTGTAAGCCTCGGTATCGGACGTTCTCGTGACGGTGTTTTGCCCGCCCCAGATGTATATTCCGTATCCCCCGGTATTGGCAGCCAGAGGACCGATTGCTGTAGTGGATGTGTTATCAAAATAATAACCGCCGTTGGCGGTTATAGGCGCTGACTGGCTTACATTCTGGTAACTTGCCATGTATCCTATCGCGCCCGTATGAGAGCCGGTAATCGTGACGGCTACGTCATCCGAGGTCTTCGAACTTATGCCGGTCTCATCAAGGTAGCCGATCCATGTTGATGATTTTTGGGAGCCAGAGGTACTCGTGGCGGCCTGAGTCAGGGCGACCCCGCCGTATGTCGCAGCGAATGTCATGGTAGAGCCGTTGTTGTTGGCGGCTGATACCACGACGACAAAAAGACGATTTGGTCCGCTTGAAATCGTGAACGTGCCTGAGAGGTTTCCGGTAGTGGCCGTCATCTGGGGGGTTGACGGAAACTGCTGAAGGTTCGTTACCGCCCCCTCGGCATCCGACGCGACGAACCATCCCTGAAACACAAACAAACTAATTATCAGGGGCAACAACAGCAGCAGACCCGCCCTCGATGTCAGGAGAATCTTACGCGTCGCGTTAAAACCGTTTATTGATTTTGTCGCATGTATTATTTCCTTTTTCATTGAGCCCCCTTAGGCCTTCTATACTTTAATATATATAAATGTGTTTTTTGTATAGCTTACGGTATATATTTTACCATAAAACCATAAAATCTAACAGCAATTTATACTACGATTATGATGACCTTACCTACACATAAATTAAGCTTCGCAATATGTATGCCACGAGGCTTAAATACTCTCAAAACGGCATATTCAATCAATCACCATAAAAAGCAGCCTTTATTTGAGTTTCATTATGACGGCCCCATGTTCAGTGGCCTTAATGCTCTTTGTTACATGTATGTTCCAATTTGCCACATGTAAGCGTACAACTGCCCGATTATGTTTATCATCGTGTCCGTTTGAAAGTTCCAGATGGACTACATAATAATCCGGTAAGCTGTTTAAGGCCTTGCATGCATGCCAACGTTGCGTGCAGTGTATGCCAACAATGTTGGCATACAGAGGGAGATGAAAAACATAATCTTCAACTTGGTATTCACTTTTCGACCCGAAACATGTAACATATACAACATGTTTCCGGGTCAGCACTCAAACTTGATGGATGGGCCGGTTCTGGCATAAACATTGCTCACTGATAATTATAGAGACGAAAAATCATAAATTGGAAAGGGGGCATTGACCAGGTCCATCTCTAAGGCAAGAACACTTTGAGATTTATAAAATTTCATGGGACAACGTGTCCCCATACAAAAAGGAGGAACAAGAAATGAAAAAACAGTTATTAATAAGGGGCATCTTCACCGCAATATTGATGGTATCATCGATCGTCTTTTCTGCAGACGTCTTTGCGGCGGATATATCTCACACGATAACGATCGTCAATAACTCAAACGTCGCCCTGAAGCCTACCAACAATCCGCATGTTGCGATCTACAACAATACCACGGCATGTACTGCCGCGGGCGGCCCAGCCGTCTGCGGACAGGTGAACCTGGCTCCTAATCCGCCTGCCAATATTGCCGCGAACTCAAGAGGCACTGTAACGATGACGGCGCCTGCCGGCTGCAACGTCTCTGCCTGGCAGACCTTCTGGAGCCCTGCGCTTTCAGGCAAACAGGGCACCATACGGTGCGTAAAGAGCCCGGTCAATATGTGTAACGGCTCCGCCCCGAATTACACATGCACAATATCCCAGACTACAGTGAACGCCATAAAGGGCACCAACAATACAGCCGACGCCGACAGCGTACAGTAATTATTGTGTGGATGAAATTTATTCTGACAAAAGAGGAATTTGAGGAAATGAAAAAAACGGCATTGATAACCGGCCTCATTTTTTGGGGTTCGATATTGCTTTCGTCCGCTGTCTTTGCGGCTGACGTCACTCATACGATAAATATAGTCAACAACTCGACTACGGCGCTGAAGCCGACCAATAATCCGCACGTGGCCGTATACAACAATACCACGGCATGTACTGCCGCGGGCGGGGCTGCTGTATGCGATACTGTAAATCTGACGCCGAATCCCCCGGCCGTAATCCCCGCCAAGTCAACCGGGGCGGTCAAGATGACGGCTCCCGCAGGGTGCAACGTATCGGCATGGCAGACCTTCTGGACCCCAAACTTAAAAGGCAAACAAGGCACGATCCGGTGTACGAAGAGCCCTATAAACGTCTGTAACGGCGTTGCTGCGGATTATACCTGCACTATCTCCGACGCAACCGTCACAAAAGTCAAGGGCAACAGCAGCGTAGTCGACGCAGACAGCGTGCAGTAAGGCCTGAGACTGCTTAAGTAGGAAACCAGAAAAGAGGACGGACTCACGGCATTTAGTCCGTCCTCTTTTTACTTTCCGTCTCACCTCCGGAACCCTTTAGATATCCTTCTGGTGTCTATCCCCCTGTACCTCCCTGATTTAAGGGCGCGGATGAAGCTCTCTTCCGTAACGGGGTCATCAAATTCCGTGTAGCAGGAACCCACCTCTGCCGGCGAGTGCGCATCCGACCCGCCTGTATATGGAAGATTCAACAGCAGGGCGGTTTCGACGGCCCTGACGTTCATCGCGTCCATATTGCAGCCATTATACCCTTCAACGGCGGTAATGCCATCGAGGCCTTTAACGATGTCCCCAACGCTGTTAGTTCCCCTGTACGGATGAGACGGAATGACAACGCCCCCGTTCTGATTCACGATCCTTATGATGTCTTTTACCGGCATTCCCCTCATGGAGAGCCGGTCGGTATTTACTCCAAATACCAGGCAGTGTCCTTCAATTGAAGAAAATTCGACGCCTCTCAGTATACATATCTCCCGGCCGTATTTTTCCTTCAGCCTCTCGGCAGGCTCGGAGGCGCCGTAATAATAATGCTCGGTGAACGCGATCCCCTGAAGACTGAGGCGTATGGCGTGAAGGACCGCTTCCTCCGGATCGGAGTCATTGTCCATGCTGGACCTGGAATGTACGTGGAGGTCGATCTTGAAACTCATTATGGAAACCTCAGCCCCTTACTCCTCATAAGGGGCTGTAGCGGCAGGTATTTTAAGGATCTATAAGGGTCGTCGATCCGGACACGCCGTCGAGGGTTGCGGTGATGGTCGTGTTGCCGACTTTATGGTCGGTAGTGGCAAGCCCCTTCGACCCCGGCGTATTGCTTATTGTCGCGATAGTCTCGTCAGAGGAACTCCAAAGAGCGGACTGCGTAATGTCCGTCGATGCCCCGTCATCATAAAGGCCCGTTGCCTTGAATTGGATCGACGTGCCGAAGCGGACGGTAGGATTCTGAGGGGTGACCTCGATCGAGATGAGTTTTGCAGCCGGCGGTGGCGGTGGCGGAGGAGACGGCACCGGATTTACCGTCAGCCCGGCAGAACCGCTTATCCCCTCGAGAGAGGCCGTTACAGCAGTAGTCCCCGTTGACGTCGTTGAAACACGGCCCTTGGAGCCCGCCTCATTGCTGACGACGGCAACGAAGGCGTTTGACGAGGTCCAGACGACCAGGCCTGTAATATCCTTTGCGGTGTTGTCGGAATAGGTCCCTGTTGCCGAGAATTGCTGTACCGCGCCAACGACGACCGTCTGGTCCTTTGGCGTCACCGCTATCGAGATGAGAGCCGGCGCCACGGTAAGGGTAGCTGTCCCTGTAATGCTTCCCGACTCTGCCGTTATAATCGCCTGCCCGGTAAATACCGCCGCGGCCCTGCCTTCGGAACCCGTAGAATTGCTGATGACGGCGACACCATTGTTCGAAGAGCTCCATGTCACGAGGGTGGTGATATCGGATGTCGTATTGTCGGAATAGGTACCCGTTGCGGTATACTGCTGCGCCGCTCCCATGACTACGGTCTGGTCCTGGGGTGTCACCATAATTGACAGCAGGGTGACATCATTCCCCCCGCACCCGCACCCGGACAGAAAAAAGGCGATCAGCATACAGGTCATCAGAATACCGTATTTATTCTTCATCAACTCCTCCTGATTTAACGCTTTATTTACTCAGTGTTCTATTCAAAATATGAATACAGCCGATGTCCATTGCAGCCATGGCAACGAAGTCGTCAACTATAATAATCCAGAGTCATTATTGAGTCAATATATATTCGGTCAGTTGACATGATAAGGGCTTGCGGATATTATAGTAGAAATTTTTTTTCGGAGGATTTATGAAAAAACCCGTGCTTATTGCATTGCTCATCTGTATCCTTCTGCCTTCATGGGCGTCTGCTGAAATTCTGGGGGGTACCTTTGAGATCAACCCGTTTGTCGGATATTGCACGACGGCAAATTCTCCGGAGTTCTGTCACAAAAAAATTATCGGCCTCCGCCTGGGATATAACCTGACCGACAGATGGGAGCTGGAGGCGGCTTACAGCAAGGTCGAATCCAGCGCGGAACTTTTGGGGGTTGACCTGCTGTATCATCTGACGCCCGAAAAGAGGTTCACTCCTTTCATCCTTGCCGGTATCGGCAATGCGCATGTCAGCCCCAGGAATAAGGATTCCTACAACACTCTCATGGGAGACATCGGGGCCGGATTCAAATATTCTCTATCCAACTGTATGTCGTTCAGGTCGGAAATAAGGAACGTGGTTACCCATTCGAACAATGTCATCGTGTCCGCGGGCCTTACCTTCACCCTCGGCAAAAAGACACCCAAGGCGGTCCCGGCGCCGGAACCCGCGCCGGCCCCGAAACCACAGCCCCTCCCTGAGCCGAAACCCGCTCCCAAGCCCGAGCCGGCCGCCGTTGCGAAGCCTCAGCCTCAGCCGGAGCCGAAACCTGAACCTGCGCCGGTCCCCAAAGCGGAACCCATAAAAATCGTGCTTGAGGACGTGCATTTTGAAAATAACAGGTATTCTCTTACCTCTGCCGCCAAAGAGATACTGCAACGGGACATTGTGAAACTCAAGGAAAATCCGGGGCTGGAGATAGAGATCCAGGGCCATACCTCGGCCATAGGGTCCGATGAGTACAACATGAAGCTCAGCGCAAAAAGGGCCAACACGGTCAAGGCCTATCTTATCCAGGAGGGGATATCCGCCGACAGGCTGACCGCAAAAGCTTACGGAGAGAGGATGCCTGAAGTTCCCGAGCCGAAACCGAAGAAAGAATCAGCCGCGGCAAAGATGAACAGAAGGGTCCATTTCGAAATAAAGGTCAAATAAACCCGTCTTTTTTCGTTTTTCATCAGGCGGCTGACGATGACTTTCGTCAGCCGCCTTTTTTATTAATCAGACAAGGTCCCTTTACCGGGCTGCCTGGAGTTAAGGTACCCCTCTGCCATTACCACTGAAAAGACAATGCTGAAACCGGCCAGTATCCCAAAGATGTTGACCAGTCTCAGATAGACGAGCAGGGACAGGATGACGAGTATCATGAGGAACCTGAACTGGCTGAAAAAAAGCATCCTCGCCGTCGCCTTTTCCGCTCCAAGAAGCCCGCTGACGCCCCAGGCGAGCAGTTTTATGTTGACCAGGGCGATGAGCCCCCCCGCCAGAATGCCGGCGGGCACCCTCCACCATTCAATCACGGCCGAGGCGGCCGCTACAGGCATAAGTATTATGGCTGAGCGCCTAACTATCTTTTTTATCAGGTCCATCGTTCTGCCTGCGGGCCATTCTCAAGAGGTCCCTGAAGCCCGAAACAATGCCGAGGATGAGAAAAATGATCGTGAGCCACGGGGATGTATTAAACAGACCATCAAGCCAATAGCCGAGCCCGAGTCCGATGAAGGTGGATATCACCAGGCCCAGCCCGACTGACCAGGCCTGGAGGTAATCCTTCGACAAAAAACCCATTAACCGGCTAGTGCGATTCTTTCAGCCCGAATATCGGGAATATCTTCGTCAGAAAATAAAACAGCACGAACGGCATCACAAAAACTCCCACAGCCCCTACAAGCCCCTCCTTCAGCGTCTCCCAGTCATGCGGAACAATCGGCAGATGATAATGCATATATCCCGCGAAGGTCAGGGAAAAAGCCTGCCCGCCGATGACGACGTTCCATCTCATCATGAAGACGCCGAACATGACCAAAATGACCCCCACCACCGCCCTTCTTAACGTGAGTCCCGGCATAAGGAAGATGATAAAGGGGATGAGGTTGCCAAGACCGTACTGGAGCAGAAAGATGGAGGTGAAGTCCTTGCCGTAGATGACGCTTCTTAACACGTCCCAGGATTTTGTAGCGGTATACCCCCTGAATATCAGGTCCAGCAGTTCGAGACTGATCGCGAAGATGAGGAAAAAAAGGAGGTATTTGGAGGTCATTTTTATCACCTTGACCTCGACACTCTTTATCTCTTCCCGGCACTCGGGAGAATAGGCCGGAGAATGCTTTCTGCAGGCCAGAAACTTCCTGATCTCCATAGTGACCACATAAGTAAGCATGCAGAGCGCAATGCCGGAAACGACCGCCGACATTATAAAAATGACCGGCATAAGAGGGGTCATCCACAGGGCGTTTGCCTTGACCGAGCCGAATATGAAGCCGGCATATCCGTGTAGAAAACAGGCCACGGGGATGCCGATGGCGGCCAGCGCCTTTATCGCCTTTTCATCTTTGCGCAAGGCCTTCTCACTGATGTCATACGCGCCAAGGGTCAGTGCGGTAAAGATTAAATAAAGCAGGCTCTCGCCAAGGGTCCGGTCCTGCCTGGACTTAAGCATTTTTGACTGCTCGACAAAGTGTCTGCGGTAAAGAAACCAGAGCTCAGAGGCGACGATCGCGCCATAGGTCGAAAAGACGATCCCAAAGGCCGCAATGGCAGAGGTGAAATGAGGCGTCATCATTACATTTATGCCCCTTAACGGGTACTGCAGGTGGAGTATTATGGGCACAGGCGCCGCAAAAAGAAGGGCAAATGAAAACACAAGCGCAAACCTGGCCATGTCCTTAAGCTCCTTGATCCCAAAAACGTGATAAAGGGAAGAAAGGACGAACGCCCCCGCGACAAGCCCCGTCATGAAAGGGTACATCACTATCTGCACGCTCCAGTAGATATATTCATTAGGGGTGACAAACAGCTCTTTTAAGGTCCAGATTTCTCCATGAACCATGTTATCTAACCTCCTCGTCCAGTCCGATATAAAAGACCTGCGGCTTGGTCCCGTATTCGCTCTTGAGAATCCCTACGCGTTCCGTGGTTATTATCTTTGCCACGGGATCATCCGGGTCCTTTATATTCCCGATCTTCCGGGCGTCGAACGGGCAGGCCTGTACGCAGGCGGGCTTCATGTCTTTATTTATACGGTGATAACAGAAATTGCACTTTTCCGCCGTATGGTGCTTCGGATGGAAAAACCTGACGCCATAGGGACAGGCCATGATGCAGTACCCGCAGCCGATGCACCAGGACCTGTCAACCAGCACAACTCCGTCAGGGGCCTGATAGGTAGCCCCCACGGGACAGACCTGTACGCACGGCGGGTTCTCGCACTGGTTGCAGAGTTTTGGGACGAAGAAGGCCTTCTTTATGTCTTCGGTCTTTATGTCCTCGGTCCTGCCCATGCCGAGATCTATCCTGGGGTCTGTAAACCCGTCGCGGGCGCCTTTGGGAGAATCCGCGTGAAGCTTGCCGTCTTTGGTGATTACATAGCGTTCGACCCAGGTCCTGGTGACATTGGCATCATAGGGGATCTCGTTTTCATTCTTGCAGGCCTTGACGCAAAGGCCGCAGCCGACACATTTGTAGGTGTCCACGAGAAACACCCATCTGAGCGCCTTATCATTTTTCAGGGCATGCACCCTGGCAGGGGTGAGTATCTCTATGGACGCGGCGGAAAAAGACACACCTGCCGCCGCTATTGTGGCTTTTTTTATAAAATCTCTGCGTGATATCATTTCAGTCCCTCCAGGGAAGGCTTGTGCGGGTTATGACAGGATACACATTCAGTGTCGGGATTATGACTGCCGGGGTCGATGCCCTTTAAACCGGCGCGCGCGCTTGTAGGATAGCTGAGCTTCGTGTGGCATCTGAGACACTGTCCCCTGGTCCTGTCGATAGGGAGTTTTTCGGGCGCAGAGGGATGTTCAAGGGCCGGGCCGTGGCAGTTTTCGCATTGTATAATGGCATGCGGCGACTGTGAAAGGGTTTCAATCTTGTCCGGATGACAGTCCTTGCAGCTTTCACTGCCCTGATATTTGACCGTGACCTTCTTCCAGTCCTCAATATTGCCCTGACGATACCAGCCATACATATAGCCTCTTTCATGGACGCCGAAATCCTTCGGCACGTAAAAAGGGCGTATCAGAAGGACAAGGGCTACAAGTCCCAGAACAACCAGCAAAGGCCTCAATACATGGTTCTTCATCTAGCGCGGACCTCGTTTTTTTATTTATCATTAATTATAACAGTAACGGAAGGAAAATTCGGCAAAAAAAAAGTGCAGGTCCATTACAAACGGACCTGCACCTTAATGGCTATGACCCTATTGACTGATAAAGGTCTTGGGGTCCTTATACTCGTGACACTTCACGCAGTCCTTCTTCGCCTGTTCCGGCGTGACTCTCCAGACGTGGGGTTTATGACAGTCCTTGCATTTTAGTCCCATATCGATATGCATCGCGTGCTTTCCTACCGTGGCGGTATTGGGATGACACGACTTGCAGTTGCCCCAGTCAGGCCGCGCGGTTTTATGGGGCTTATGGCACTGGTAGCAGTCGAACTGCATCGGGGCGTTCTCAGGCACGATGATCTTGGTGGCCCTTTTGACGGTTTTATCATCAGGCTTATAATGTGTGACATCCAGCGTCGCGTCCGCAAGGAGTTCCTGCCTGTTTTTCTCGCTGCCGTGGCAATAAAGGCATTTCTTCCTCCCCGGCTTCAGGTCTTTGGTCCTGTCGGTATGGCAGTTAAGGCACGCAAGGGCCTCCATCCCAACGCCATGGACTTCGCGTCCCTCATGGCATTTGATGCAGAACCTGGGCTCCGCGGTAAACTGGTGTATTTTATAGCCGTGACATTTTACGCACTCTATCTTCTCCATAAAGACATGCTTGGAGTGGAGTCTTGAGTTGTTCATAAGTTTTGCCGTCGGGAATTTATCGTTCTTTTCCCAGTGACATGAGTAGCATATCTTCCAGGCCACAATGACCTCGCCGTGTCTCGGCGCCACTGATTTTACGCCCATAAACACAAAGCGGTACATCTGGACCATCTGTTCCTTTTTTGTCGAGTGATGGCATTCATGACAATTTACGGATTTGTGTTCACTCACAGCCCATGCGTGGTTGGCGTCGTCATGCACGTGGCAGGTAATGCATGCCTTTGGGTCGTTTTCAAAATAATCATTTATCCTATAGGCAACATACCCCATGAGGCAGATAAACAGCAGGAACATTACGGCAAGAATGATCTTGGCCTTTACAGAGACCTTTTCATTAAACCAGGTGAGCAGCTGTTCAAACATCTTCAATGGATTAAGCATCAAAAACCTCCCGTAACACAGTACGAATTTCTCATTTATTTATTTTTATATTTTTTTGAGAGCTTTATAAGCGGACGCGATGGTATGATCGATATCTTTTTCAGAGTGCGCAAGAGACATAAAACCCGCCTCAAACTGGGACGGCGCGATATTGACACCGCTTTGGAGCATCTCGGAGAAAAAGACGCCGAATTTTTTCGTGTCGGCCGTCTTCGCGGTTTCATAGTCAAGGACGTCCACATCGGTAAAATATGTGCAGAACATACTCCCGGCCCTGTAAAACCGTGTCTTGACGCCGGCACGTTTGGCAGCGTCCCTCAGCCCTTTTTCCAGCTGTACGCAATTTTTTTCGATTTTTTTATAAACGCCGGGCCTCGACAGCTCTTTCAGCGTAGTGATCCCCGCCGTCATCGCAAGCGGGTTGCCGGACAACGTGCCCGCCTGATAAACAGGCCCCTCAGGAGAGACCATCGCCATTATTTCCTTACGTCCGCCATAGGCCCCGACAGGAAGCCCTCCCCCTATTACCTTGCCCAGGCAGGTCATGTCGGGTTTTATCCCGTAGTGCGCCTGTGCCCCGCCGAAGGCCACGCGGAAGCCGGTCATCACCTCATCGAATATAAGAACAATCCCGTTTTTCCGGGTAAGTTTCCTCACCGCCTCAAGGAACCCCGGCTGGGGAAGAACACACCCGATATTTCCCACGACCGGTTCAAGTATGACGCACGCTATATCACGCCATTGTCCCTCGATCATCTTTTTAAGCGCGTCAACATCATTGTGAGGAAGAGTGATCGTATTGCGCGCGTAAGCTTTTGGAACACCGGGGCTGTCGGGAAGTCCGAAAGTCATCGCTCCCGACCCCGCCTTCACCAGAAGGCCGTCCGCATGACCGTGATAGCAGCCTTCGAACTTAATGATCTTGTCCCTGCCGGTAAAACCCCGGGCGACACGGATCGCGCTCATTGTTGCTTCGGTGCCGGAGTTGACCATCCGCACCTTATCCATCGAAGGATAGATCTTCAGAACAAGCTCGGCAAGTTCGATCTCGAGCGCCGTAGGAGCGCCAAAGCTCGTTCCCCTGTCCGCCGCCTTTTTGATGGCCCTGATGACCGCCGGATGGGTATGCCCCAGAATCATCGGCCCCCATGAAAGCACATAGTCGACGTAGGAATTCCCGTCCGCATCGTAGATACGGGAGCCCTTCGCGCGCTCTATAAAAAGCGGGTTCCCTCCCACCGCCCTGAAAGCGCGGACAGGACTGTTGACGCCGCCGGGGATGACCCTGACCGCTCTTTTGAAAAGTTTCCTTGATATGTCGAATGTATTCATGACAACTTTTAAATTTATCATAAAATATATTTCAATGTCAAAAATTACTTACAAATCCCGCTGATATGTGCTATAAAAGTAGATCGTTTCGTTTAAAAAAAATTCCACGGAGGACCATATATGAAAAGAATCTTCGCAGTTGTCTTTATTCTTGCCGCCCTTGCGTCATGCGGCAAAAAAACCGCCGATACCAGACAGCAGCAGGGAACAATGCTTGCGAAGGTCGGCGGCGCCGTCATTACGGATGCTGACCTCGAGAGGGAACTAAAGTCTCTGCCGGACTACGCGCAGCAGATCTTTGAAGATGAAAAGGGCAAGGAAAAGTTCCTTGACGAACTCGTGAAAAAAGAGATGCTCTATCAGGAGGCCCTCAAAAAAGGGATCGACAAAAATCCCGATTTCGCAAAAAAAGTAGAAGATTTCAAGAAACTCACGCTCGTATCGGAGCTCCTCGAAAAGGAGATCATGTCAAAGGCAAAGGTGTCCGACCAGGAAGCCAGAGAGTATTATGACAAACATAAAGAGGATTTTGCGACGGCGACCCAGATCAGAGCCAGCCATATCCTGGTTAAAACCGCGGAGGAGGCCTCAAAAATTGAGGCGCGTCTAAAAAAAGGCGAAAAATTTGAGGAGCTTGCCAAAAAGGAATCGATCGACAAGGCCTCGGGTAAAAACGGGGGAGACCTCGGATTTTTCTCGAAGGGGCAGATGGTGCCCGAATTCGAAAAGGCCGCAGCGGGCCTGAAGAAAAATGATATAAGCGGGCCGGTCAAAACCAACTTCGGCTTTCATATTATCAAAGTAACCGATAAAAAGGCCGGACCGGTCATAGAATTCGAGCGGATAAAGGACCTGATTTCACAGAGGCTCGCAGGAGAAAGACAGAAAGAGACCTTCGATAAATATGTTGACGGCCTCAGATCGTCCTATCCTGTCGAGATAAAGAAAGAGGCCCTGGCGAAGCTCAAAGAAACCACTGATAAACCAACGGGAGAGAAACCGGCTGAGACCAAAGAAACTCCGAAAAAGAAAGAAGAACCTCAAAAAAAGGAAGAGGCCAAGCCGACAGAAGAACCAAAATCTAAAACAAAATAAATATTTTTCCCCGGCTGTAAAAAAAGAACGCATGCCTCAGTCAGGGCATGCGTTCTTTTTTATTCCGCCTCCTTCATGAATTCAATCCAGATCGGCAGGGCCGCTGATGCTCCTGTCTCGCGTGGCCCGATTGGCTTGTGGTTGTCCCTCCCTACCCAGACCCCGGCAACGATAGTATCATCGGAACCTATGAACCAGGCGTCGGTGTAGTCATTGGTCGTGCCTGTCTTGCCAAAGACCTCCCGTCCGACTGATTTTGCCCGGACCGCCGTGCCTTCCTTCACAACCGCCCTGAGCATCTGCTTGAGTTCGGCGACAACATTTTCATCCAGCATTTCCGTCAGTTTCGGGTAAATCTCCTCCACAATAACTCCGTCCCTCTTTTCTATCCTGTCATAGTAGATCAGTTCAGGCTGTTTTCCGTTTGAAAAGGATGAATATGCCTTCACCATTTCGATCAGCGTGACATCCGAGGCGCCGAGGGCCAGGGGCATATAGGGCTGCAGTTCACTTTTTATGCCGAGCTTTTTGGCCGTTGAAATAACATTTTCGAGCCCGACCCTGGCGGTCAACCGCACGGTAGCGGCGTTTAAGGAACGCGCAAGCGCGGTCTTGAGGGTGACGTTTCCGCTGTATTTACCGTCGTAGTTTTTGGGCGACCATATCTGCCCCGGGCGTGCGCCCTTAAAGGACATGGGCGTATCGGAAATCAGGTCCTCAGAGGTCATGCCTTCCTCAAGCGCCGCGACATACACAAAAGGCTTGAAGGCGGACCCGGGCTGACGTAGGGCCTGTGTCGCCCGGTTGAACTGGTTTTCCCAGAAATCGGACCCTCCCACCATAGCCTTGATATGGCCCGTCCTGATGTCAACCGCCAAAAATGAGGCCTGGAGACCTGGTTTCACCCTCTTTTCAATGACCTTCAGGCCCTTTTCAAGCGCAGCCTCCGCGATATGCTGCAAGCGGGAATCAACCGTGGTATAGATCCTGAACCCGGAGGTGTAAAGTTCGGGTCCCAATTTGCTTTCCAGTTTCTGTCTGAGTATCTCCACAAAATAAGGGGCTTCATATTTCCTGAAGTTCGGTTTGACGGGTACGCCCTCAGCAACGGCTTCTTTATACTGGTCCTGGCCTATGAATTTTTGCCTGAGCATGGCAGTAAGAACGACAGTGCGCCTCTCCCTGGCCTTTTCCGGGTTTCTGAAGGGGGAATACTGAGAAGGCGCCTTTGGAAGCGAGGCCAGCATTGCGGCCTCTCCGACCGTAAGATCGGAAACGGATTTCCCGAAGTAGGTCTGGGATGCGGCCTCTATGCCGTAGGCCCTGGCGCCGAAATAGGTCTGGTTCAGGTATATTCCGAGTATCTCGTCCTTTGTATAGCGTTTTTCTATCTGAAGTGATATTACAGCTTCCTTGATCTTTCTGGAGAGAGACTTCTCGGGAGTGAGAAAAAGCATCTTCGCCAGCTGCTGGGTTATCGTGCTTCCTCCCTGGACCATGCCGCCCACCCTGATATCATGGATCAGCGCCCTCGCCGTGCCTATGAAATCCACCCCCGGATGCTGGTAGAACCGCGAGTCTTCGATAGCGATGAAGGCCTTTTTGACGTGATCGGGAATTTTGAAATGAGGCACAAAGGTCCTGCGCTCGATATAAAACTCCGCCAGAAGTTTTCTATCGCCTGAATATACCTTCGAAGACTCCACAGGCACGTATTCCTCGATCGAATTGACCCTGGGCAGGTCCAGCGTCATCCAGTAAATAAACCCCGCCAGACTGCCGGCAAGGGCGCACGAGACGGCAAGATAAACGACGATTTTCATTCTTCCGGACTTCCTCCGTGCCTCCCGGAGTTCCTGGTCGAGGTTGGACATGTAGTTATTATACAGCAGATCGCTTACAGCACAAGAATAAGGGCAGATATGGAGTTGTTCCTAAGCTGCGAATTAACCGCATTGCACAGTAATTATATCGGGATTTGGGTTGATTGTTGACACGACACCGGTATATTATAGTCAGTGGACGATCGGAATTCCCAGTTCGCTGAGACCCGGCATCCCGCGGCTGCGCGGAAAATTCCGCGAATAAAACCTTACATCTTTTCCGAATCAGTTGGTATCCGCACCCTAAAATATCGGCAGTAATTTTATGCCCGCGTCAGATGGGTAAAGGGAGGAACGCGATGAGATCCGAGCACTTCGTCCAAAGGTTTTTGAGCAGCATGTGGATTTTATTCATGGCGCTGATGTACGCCTTTGTCCCGGTGTCGTCTTACTGCGCTGTAACTATCACGGAGTACACGGTCCCGACCGCCTCAAGTGTACCCTCGGACATCACGGCGGGGCCGGACGGTAACCTTTGGTTTACGGAGAGAGACGGAAACAAGATAGGCCGCATAACGACTGCAGGGGTCATCACAGAGTACACGATCCCGACCGCCTCAAGTGTGCCCTCCGGCATATCGGCGGGGCCGGACGGAAACCTCTGGTTTACGGAGGAGACGGGAAACAAGATAGGCCGCATCACAACTGCGGGTGTGATTACCGAGTTTGCCGTCCCGACCGCCTCAAGCGTACCGGTGGACATCACGGCAGGGCCTGATGGAAACCTCTGGTTTACGGAGTACGCAGGAAACAAGATAGGCCGCATAACGACTGCGGGGGTCATTACCGAGTTTACCAATCCAATGATTTCTGGAGGCGCGCCTTTGGGCATCGCAGCGGGATTGGACGGAAGTCTCTGGTTTACGTTGGCCAGCGGATACAAAATCGGCCGTATAACAACTGCTGGGAGTTTTTGGGTGACTGCAATCCCGACCACAGCAAGCGAACCATTTGGCATCACGGCGGGACCGGATGGTAACCTCTGGTTTACGGAGTACGCAGGAAACAAGATAGGCCGCATAACAACGTCAGGGGTCATTACCGAGTTTACGATCCCGACAGCATCAAGTGGACCATTGAGCATCACGGCCGGGCCCGACGGTAACGTCTGGTTTACGGAAAATGGCGGAAACAAGATAGGCCGCATAACAACGTCAGGGGTCATAAAGGAGTACGCCCTGCCGACTGCCGGAAGCTGGCCGTACGGCATTACAGCGGGACCGGACGGAGACATATGGTTTACCAATGCCGGCGAAAACAAAATAGGCCATTTCAGGCCTGACGCCACTTTTACGGTCAACAACACAAACGACAGCGGACCGGGCTCTCTGAGACAGACAATTGCTAACGCGGCGGCAGGCAACATAATCGACGTCAGCGCCACCGGCACGATTACATTATCAAGCGGCGAGCTTTTCATCGATAAAAGCCTGACGATCAACGGACCGGGTCCATCGAATCTCACGATAAGCGGCGGAGGCGCAAGCAGAGTCATTTATGTTGATGGGGAATCGTGGGGGACGGTGAATATTTCAGGTCTTACTATAAGTGACGGTTTGGCAAGCGGCGCTTATCCCTCAAATATTGGAGGCGGGATTCTGCTTCAACATGTAACATTGAATCTCTCAAACTCTGTTGTTACAGAAAATGAGGCAACTTCGGTGGGCGGAGGGATACTTGTTGCCGGCGGCACGCTGAACCTCTCCGACAGCACAATAAGCAATAATATTGCCACTGAGGGCGGCGGACTCAGAGTGATGTCTGGTATAGCTGTGAACGTAACAGGCAGCACCATAAACGGAAATGAGGCAAGCAATGCAGGTGCGGGAATATTAACTCAGGGCCCCCTTAATCTGGCCAATTCGACTATAAGCGGAAACTCTGCTGCCTGGGCTGCCGGACTTTTTTTGCTGGGTGACACCACTACTCTAAAGAACGTCACTATTGCCTCGAACATCGTGTCAATAAATGGGCGAAGCGCCAATCTGCAGGTTCAGGGAGAAGACGCCATTGTCAACGCAAGTGACACCATTATCGCAGGCCCTTCCCCCTCGGCATTGAACTGCTCAATAGTGGGCGGGGGCGCATTGATATCCGGCGGACACAACCTTGACAGCACAAATGAATGCGGCTTCACCGCCACTGGCGACCTCGTAAATACCGACCCTCTGCTTGGTCCTCTGGCAGACCACGGCGGACCGACCCTGACGATGGCGCTCCTTGCCGGAAGCCCTGCCCTTGACGCGGGCGATCCGAACAATGTCCTGCCCAACGACCAGAGGGGGATGACCAGACCACAGGGAACCGGCTCCGACATCGGCGCCTACGAACATGGCCCGGGCGACCCCACCTCCTTCATCAACGCCACGGTCAAGTACGACACCGGAGGCGGCATAACATGCGCTGTAAATCCGGTGCCCTATGGCGGGGATTCCATCTGCACAATGACCCCGATTAATCTTTTCCCAAACTATTATCATATTTCCGACGTCCGTGTACATTCTTCCGGCTCAGCGTTTTGGGTTGTCGTCGATCCGACATCGAAGTACACGTTCAAAGATGTGACCGGTGATAAAGATATAGAGGTCACCTTCGTTACAAGCAATATCTGGCTCTACAAAAACAACCTTTTACAGGAGAACGACGGGACGATATCCGGCGCGCTCTTTGATGCGGCGATTCTCAATACCGATACGATAAAAGTCCAGTACGGCGCATATGTAGAGTCCGGCGGCATAACCTGCAACGATATCGGAAACGTAGTCCCCAGGCTCTCGGGAGGATGGAGTAGCGGCACAGTAAGGACCATCGCATCTATGTCCACCGTCAGAGGGCCATTTACGATTACCGGGACATGTGCGTTGATCATAGACGGGATGACCATAGAGTAAATCTCATCGCATCCGGCCTGGATATTTACAAAGCTGAGATCGTAAGCTGGCCCGATGCTGTTGATTTTTTTCAACGGGTATGATATAAAAAAACAGTTTCAGAAGTTTTTGTAGTAAAAACCGACCGCAAAGACTCTAGGCTTTGCGGTTTTTTTATTGCCGGGGCTCTGAAAAATATTCAAATTATCTTTAGAGGAGGAGCAGTATGCAGAAAGGCACAGTGAAGTGGTTCAACGAGGCCAAGGGATTTGGTTTTATCACAAAGGAGGACGGCGGCGATGTCTTCGTCCATTATTCCGAGATCGAATCATCCGGCTTCAAGACCCTCGGCGAAGGCCAGGCTGTTACTTTTGAGGTCGAAGACGGCCCGAAAGGTCCAAAGGCCGTAAAGGTCGCAAAGGCGTAAACAGGGTCATCCTATTCCAAAAAAACTTACTATTTCCCCGCATAAAAAAGCCCCTTCAAAAGGAGGGGCTTTTTTATTGACACAATTTTCAGCGCAAATCATATCTCTAAACCTCTTATTTAATACCCCCTCTGTTGCGGGCCCTCATGAACCTCTCGTACTTTTCGGCCCCGACACATTCCTTCGCAGCCGGACACCATTCAAGGCAGGTCGGGGCCGGGTCCCGGGTTATCTTCTTGCCGCATCCCTTGCAGTCGATCTCGACCTCGTCCGACCAGATCTCGTTCCTTTTAGAGCACCAGAAGCACTCTATATCCTCTGGATACGGGCTCCTTATCTCTGCGCTTCCTGGACAACCTTCCTTAAACATGTCTATAGTTTAGCCTGAAAAAGATGATATGTATATGAGATAAATCATAATCCAGCCCGGATTTATGAGCCCCATCTCCGGTATAAGTCATGTTCCACGCCGAGGGCGTCCAATATCCTGCCCGCTATAAAATCCATCATCCCGTCGAGGTCGGCAGGTCTATGGTAGAAACCTATTACGGGCGGGGCTATTTTAACGCCGATGCGGGCCAGCGCCAGCATGTTTTCCAGGTGGATCTGGCTGAAGGGCATCTCCCTCGGACAGATGACCAGCTTCCTGCCCTCTTTTATCGTCACGTCAGCAGCGCGTTCAACGAGTGTGTTTGAATAACCGTGAGAAATACCGGCGAGGGTCTTCATCGAGCAGGGCACGACGAACATTCCCTCGGTCTTGAAGGAACCGCTCGCGACCGGCGCCTCGAAATTATGCTCGGAATGAAAATAAATGTCTTTCGTGCCGGTATAGGCCGCAAGCTTCACGCGGACCTCTTCTTCGCTTTCTCCGCTAAAATCATGCCCTGTCTCGTCTCTTATTATCGAGAAGGACTGGCCGGATATCAGTACATGGACCTCGGCCTTTTTCGAGAGTTCCTTTAAAACCCTCAATCCCAGGAGCGGTCCGGTTGCGCCCGTTATGGCAAGGATGAATTTATTCATAATGTGTAGTGAAGCAGCGTGAATATAAATATTGTCACGCTGATATAGCCGTTCATGTTAAAAAAGGCCATATCGAGTTTCGACAGGTCCCCTTCCTTCAATAAAGAATGCTCATAAAAGAAAAGTCCGGCAACTATGATCAGACCTGCCGTATAAAAAACCCCAAGTCCGAATATCAGACCGGTTATGACCAGCAATATGAAGGTGACCACGTGGAAGAACCTCGCCAGATACAGAGACCTCCTGACCCCGAACCTCCCCGGTATGGAGTAAAGACCATAGCTTCTGTCGAATCCGATGTCCTGAAGCGCGTAGAGCACGTCAAACCCCGCAAGCCAGAATATAACAGAAACCGTTAGGGGTATGATATTGAGGTCAATAGTGCCCCTCACCGCGATCCATGCCCCGAGGGGGCCGCCGGATATGGCCAGTCCAAGCACAAAATGCGACGCCCAGGTGAATCTCTTGGTATAAGAATATATGAGGAGTACGAGTATGGCCAAAGGAGAAAGTTTGAGACACAGGGGGTTAAGCATGTAGGCCGAAAAAATCATGGCCGCAAACGATATCAGGACAAAAAGCACAGTCTCGGATATGCCTATGACCCCGCTGGGGAGTTCGCGCCCGGCGGTCCTCGGATTTGCTCCGTCGATCTCCCTGTCTATCAGCCTGTTGAGGCCCATCGCCCCGGACCTTGCCCCTACCATCGCCACTATTATCCAGGTCACCTGCCTGAGCGAAGGGGCGCCCGCAGCCGCGATCAGGGCCGATGTCAGCGCAAAAGGAAGGGCAAAGACCGAATGGGAGAACTTGATCATCCTGAGGTACAGGATAAGCTTTTCAGGGACAACATTCATCATGGAATTCAATTGGGGTCCCTGATTATGCGAACAAGGGATTCTATCTCGGAATCGTTTAGCGGGCCGCCCTTTTCCAAGGCCCATCCCGGCATCATGGAATTTTCCACTCCGTCGCGGATGGCTTTAAAAAGCTCCCGCTCCGGTTTTCTGCTCATCTGAGTGATGGAGGAGCTTCTTCCGGCGTTATGGCACATAAAACAGTCGGCCCTGAAAAGGTCAAAGCCCTTCTTCCCCCTGCCCTGCTCAACATGACAGCTTCCGCAGCCTTCCTTAAAAATCTGACCGGCGTTTAATTGCCCCATATGCAGGTCATCCTTCACGTTCATGGTAACTGTCAGGGTAATGACCGGACGAACAGGGTCATTGCTGACAACCTGGGCGGTCTTCGAGATCGGGCCCTTCTTTCCCGCAGGATCTACAGACAAACTGACTTTCCCGGTTTCTCCCGGCTTCAGACGGCTGGAACTAGCCATCACCGCGGTACACCCTCAGGAAGAAGAGACCTTCTCGATCACTAGGTCACTGTCGCCGCTATTTACGAAAGCAAACAGATGCTCCGCTTTTTCCGCCTGGCTTACCGTGCCGAAGTTATACGACAGTTCGTCAAAGGCAATCGAAGACCCGGCATGCGATACAAGCGGTTGCATAAGGATGAAAAGGGCCGTGAAAATAATCGATTTCATACATTATGGTACAACACTGACCGATAAAATTGGAACCGGACCGTGAATGAATTTGGGCCTCCGGTTGTGTTAAACTACCCTGCCGCAATGACAAATACACCTCATCATATGGGTTCTCATTGGAATTAATTTTAAACATAAATAACCGGAGGCATGCCAAGTGAAAAAAAGTCCTGTCAGAAAGACGTCAATCGACGATATGTGTATCAATACAATAAGGATGCTTTCCGCGGACGCAGTCCAGAAGGCCAACTCGGGGCATCCCGGAATGCCCATGGGAGACGCGCCCATGGCGTATGTGCTCTGGAACAAATTCCTTAAACATAGTCCGTCGAACCCATTCTGGCAGAACCGCGACAGATTCGTACTGTCCGCCGGCCACGGCTCGATGCTGCTTTACAGTCTGCTTCACCTGACAGGCCATAACATTTCGATGGACGACATAAAAGACTTCAGGCAGTGGGAGAGCAAGACCCCCGGGCATCCTGAATACTGCCCTGACTGCGGCATCGAGACAACCACCGGACCTCTGGGTCAGGGTTTTGCCACAGGGGTAGGCATGGCCATGGCTGAAAAGTATCTGTCGGAGATGTTTAACAGACCTGGGTTTCCGCTCGTCGATTATTATACATACGGCATTGTCAGTGACGGCGACCTTATGGAGGGTGTCTCTGCTGAGGCCGCCTCTTTGGCCGGTCACCTGAAACTCGGCAAAATCGTCTACCTCTATTCCGACAATAAGATCACCATCGAGGGGTCAACCGACCTTTCATTCACTGAAGATATCGGAGCGAGGTTCGAGGCCCTGGGCTGGCAGGTCCTCCGGGCTGCCGGCAATGACCTGAAGGCCATTGAAAAGGCCATCAGCGCCGCAAAGAAGCATAAAAACAGGCCTTCACTTATCGTTGTCCGGACCAATATAGGTTTTGGAAGTCCGAACAAGCAGGACACCGCGGACGTGCATGGGTCCCCCCTGGGTGACGCCGAACTGAAGCTCACAAAAGAAAACCTCTGCTGTCCCGACAAAAAATTCTATATCCCGAAGGCCGTCGCTTCACACATGAAAAAGGCGGTCAGTTCCGGCCGTAAGCAGGAGAGCGCCTGGAGAAAACTCCTCGACAGATATAAAGTCAGGTACGCCGACAATGCAAAGCTCTGGAAGAATATGTCGGAGGGTAAGCTTCCTTCCGGATGGGAAAAAAAGCTCCCCGTATTTATGCCCTCCGATGGACCGATCGCTACCAGGAGCGCCTCCGGCCAGGTCCTCAATGCGATAGCTGACGCCCTGCCGCAGCTCATCGGTGGCTCTGCCGACCTCGCCCCTTCGAACAACACTCATCTGAAAAAATACGCCGACTTCGGTGTTTCAAAAGGCGGAAGGAATATCCATTTCGGAGTGAGAGAACACGCCATGGCAGCTGCCTTAAACGGGATGGCGCTCTCAAAAATGCTTATACCGTATGGCGGCACCTTCTTTGTTTTTTCCGATTATATGCGGCCCTCCATCAGACTTTCCGCCCTTATGGGCGCGCATGCGATCTACGTCCTTACCCACGACTCGATAGGCCTGGGCGAAGACGGTCCGACCCATCAACCGGTGGAGCACCTTGCGGGCCTCAGGGCCATGCCGGGTATAAATGTCATGAGACCGGCGGACGCAAACGAGACGGCCGTAGCCTGGAAGATTGCGATATCCGACAATACCCGGCCTCATGCCCTGGTGCTGAGCAGGCAGAATCTTGATGTCCTCGACCGAAAGGTATATGCGGCGGCAGAGGAAGCCGAAAAAGGCGGCTATGTGCTTTCGGACTCAAAAGGGTCCCCTGATTTAATCCTGATCTCCTCAGGGTCCGAGATTAAAATCACGCTTGAGGCCGCCGGGATCCTCAGGGCCAGGGGCGTGAAGGTGAGGGTCGTGAACATGGTCTCTACATCTCTGTTTGACAGCCGGCCCGAGGCCTATAAAAACAGCGTCCTTCCGGTAAAAATCGACAGGAGAATCGCCGTCGAAGCAGGCGCAACACTGGGATGGTATAAATACGTGGGATTAAACGGGGCTGTAATCGGCATCGACAGTTTCGGGGCATCGGCTCCCGCAAAAGTGCTTTTTGAGAAGTTCGGACTGACCGCGTCGAACATAGTCAGTAAGGCAGAAAAACTGCTGAAAAAATAACCGCTATGTCCAATGGTCTGCATGAACTTAAGAAACGGAACTTCTTTGAGATGCTGGATCTTGCCGGCAGGGTCTTTATCGTTGTCAGGCATGCGGACAATGTCGTCATCGGCAACAGGGGTTTTCTGCCTGAAGAAAAGGAAAAAGGCATCGTACTCGTATTCAACCGTATGATGAATTTTGACTGGTCCGACTCCGGCATCTCGGCAACGCTCGGGTTCGGCACAAAGACCGAAAAATGTTTCATACCGATCGACAATATCTCGGCGATATTCTCCCCGGAACTTTCCGCACAGTTCATCATCTCCGAAGAAAATAAAGCGAAGTTTCAGCCGAAGGTCATCGAAAGATCCAAAGGAAAACCTGTCCACTCCGGCAAATCAGAAAACAAAGTCGTCACTGTGGATTTCAAGAAAAATAAATAGATTTAGAGACCGGTTATATCAGGCCCCTTCGAGTATGTCCTTGATCATCTGGTTGACCACTTTGCCGTCCGCCTTCCCTTTGACTTTAGGCATCAGGGCCTTCATGAGCTTCCCAATTTCTTTCATGCCGGTGACCCCGGTCTCTTTTATGGTGTCCTGAATCAGATCTTTGAGCTCTTCACCGGTCAGTTGTTTTGGCATGTATTGCTGAATGATAAGGATCTCGCTGTTTTCCTTGTCAGCCAGGTCAGTGCGTCCGGCGGCCGTATACTGATCAAATGATTCCTTTCTCTGCTTTACCATCGTCGAAAGTATGGTGACCACATCCTCTTCAGTGAGGTCACCCTTGCCGCGCTTGGCGATCTCCGCGTTTTTGACGGCGGATTTCATCATCCGAAGCGTCGAGGTCCTCAAGTCATGGCCCTCTTCCTTGCTCTTCATGCTTGCGGCGATATCTTCAGTAAGTTTCTCAAGTATATTCATATAAAGCCTCCCTGATTTTAATTGGTGATATTATACCTCATATACCGATGCACTGCCTCACGCCCCGTTTGCAAACTTCGGCTGCCGGGTGGTAAAATTCATAAGCAATCGTTTAATTTATTGATTTTAGGTTGAAGACGCCATGGATCCCCGGGTCAAGCCTGCCTGCCGGCAGGCAGGCCCGAGGATGACAACCTCTGTTTTTCTTATTTATTTTGTCATTCCCGCGGAGCCGACAGTAGGTGCTTTAAGCAACGGGAATCCATTCGGTTTTATGATTATCTCAGCCTAATTTGCGATTGCCTCAAACTTTTTAATCTTTTATTACCGGAGGATTTTTGGAGCTTTTCAGGTTAGGCATTCATGAGCTGAACGAAATGCTGTCCAGGGGTGAGGTGACTTCGTCCGAAATCACCGAATCCGTGCTAGGCAGGATAGATGCGGTCGAAGACCGTATCAGGGCATATGTCACCGTCACTAAAGATAACGCCCGCGAGATGAGCAAGTCGGCCGATAAAGCTATCTCATCTGGAAACAGGGACCCTCTTGCCGGCATTCCATTGGCCATCAAGGACAATATGTGCACCAGGGGCATTAAAACTACATGTTCGTCAAGGATGCTGAAGGATTTTGTTCCGCCTTATGAAAGCACCGTGACGTCAAAACTGCTTCAAAGCGGGTATGTCCTTTCCGGAAAGACCAACCTCGACGAATTCGCGATGGGGTCATCCACCGAAAATTCGGCCTTTCATACAACGAGGAACCCGTGGGACATCGACCGCATACCCGGCGGATCAAGCGGAGGTTCGGCGGCGGCCGTCGCCGCGGATGAATGCATTGCAGCATTGGGATCGGACACGGGAGGCTCCATAAGGCAGCCTGCGGCGCTCTGCGGAGTGGTTGGGCTTAAGCCTACTTATGGCCGGGTATCGAGATATGGTCTGGTGGCATTTGCGTCTTCTTTAGACCAGATCGGCCCCATCACAAAAAATGTACGCGATTCCGCGATACTCCTTAACATAATCTCGGGCAAAGACGTCAAAGACTCCACCTCGGCACCTATTGAGGCGCCGGACTTCACATCAGTGCTGGGGCATGAAATAAAGGGACTAAGGATAGGGGTCCCCAGGGAGTATTTTATCGAGGGCATGGACAAAGAAGTCGATCTGGCTGTTAAGACGGCCATAAATAACCTCGAATCTCTCGGAGCAATCCCGGTCGAGGTCTCTCTGCCCCACACCGGTTATGCTGTTGCCACCTATTATGTCCTTGCAACTTCGGAGGCAAGTTCCAACCTTGCCAGATACGACGGTGTAAAGTATGGGTTCAGGGCAGTGGGTAAGGACCTTCTTGATATGTACATGAAAACAAGGGCTGAGGGCTTCGGGCCTGAGGTAAAAAGAAGGATAATGCTCGGCGCCTATACGCTCTCATCGGGTTATTATGACGCGTATTACAAAAAAGCCCAGCAGGTGAGGACCCTCATTAAAGGAGATTTCGACAAGGCCTTCAAGAAGGCCGATGTAATCGTTACACCCACCTCGCCCACACCTGCATTTAAATTGGGGGAAAAGACCGACGATCCTCTCCAGATGTACCTCGCGGATATCTTTACCATTTCCGTCAACCTTGCCGGCGTGCCCGGCATCTCGGTCCCCTGCGGATTCACATCCTCCGGCCTTCCGGTAGGGCTGCAGATTATCGGCCGTCATTTTGATGAGCAGACCATCCTGAAGGCGGCTTACGCTTATGAGCAGTCGTCGCAATGGACAGGAAGGAGGCCGTCCCTGTGAGATATGAAGCGGTCATAGGGCTTGAGGTCCATGCCCAGATGCTGACGGACACGAAGATCTTCTGCGGCTGCTCGACTACGTTCGGCTCGGACCCTAACACCCAGACCTGTCCCGTATGCATAGGAATGCCCGGTGTGCTGCCGGTGCTGAATTCCAGAGCGCTTGAGTTCGCGGTAAGAACAGGGCTTGCAACAAACTGCAGTATTTCTTCGTACAGCCGGTTCGCCCGGAAAAACTACTTCTATCCTGACCTGCCCAAGGGCTACCAGATAAGCCAGTTCGAGCACCCCATATGCGAACACGGGTTTATTGATATCGACGTCGACGGCCAATCAAAAAGAATAGGCATAACCCGCATCCATATGGAAGAGGACGCAGGGAAGAATATCCATGACGGAGCGGGGAGCTACAGTCTTGTCGATCTCAACAGAACGGGCGTTCCTCTCATGGAGATCGTCTCAGAGCCTGATCTTCGGGGCCCAAAAGAGGCCTCCGAATATATGAAGAAACTCCGCGCGATACTCAGATACCTGGGCGTCTGCGACGGCAATATGGAGCAGGGGTCCCTCAGATGTGACGCGAACGTCTCCGTGCGGCCTGCGGGGCAGAAGGAGTTCGGCACGCGGGCCGAGATAAAAAATATCAACTCCTTCCGTTTTGTCGAAAAGGCCATCGAGTACGAAATAAAAAGACAGATCAGGATCGTCTCCGGCGGGGGCAAGGTGATACAGGAGACGAGACTCTGGGATTCGGGCACGGGAATTACCGAATCGATGCGTTCGAAGGAGGAGGCCCATGACTACCGTTATTTCCCCGAGCCTGATCTTGTTCCCATAATCCCGGAAGACTCATGGATAGAGGGCATAAGGTCTTCGCTTCCGGAGCTCCCGGACCAGAAAATAAGCCGCTTTGTGTCTGAAATGGGTCTGCCCAAGTACGATGCGTCTCTGATTGCGGAAGAGAGACAACTGGCCGACTGGTTCGAAGAAGCGGTCAGGGCCGGAGGACAGCCGAAGTCCGTCTCTAACTGGATCATGGGTGACCTGATGAGGTTTCTTAACGAGGACAACAGGTCTGTATCGGAGTGCCCTGTAAAACCGGGCCAGCTGGCTGATATGCTCAAGCTCGTGGATATGGGGACTATCAGCGGCAAGATCGCAAAGACGGTATTTGAGGAGATGTACCGGACCGGCAAGGCCCCCGATACGATCGTGAAAGAAAAAGGGCTCGTTCAGATATCGGACAGCTCGGAGATCGAAAAGGCGATAGATGATATACTCTCAAAAAGTCCGAACGAGGTAGAGAGGTTCAGGGGTGGTGACGAAAAACTCCTTGGTTTCTTCGTCGGTCAGGTGATGAAGACCATGAAGGGCAAAGCCAATCCGCAATTACTGAATGACATTTTAAAGAAAAAACTCGCGGCGGTCGATTGATTTCAACAAGTTCTATCGGTTAATATATTTTTCGTTCCTACGGAGAGATGTCCGAGCGGCTGAAGGAGCACGCCTGGAAAGCGTGTGTAGGGCAACTTACCGAGGGTTCGAATCCCTCTCTCTCCGCCAGTTTTTTCTTTAAAATCAAAGATAACGACCTCAAAACCTCAATCAGAACTTCAGCTCAGATCTCCGGCGACAAAAGAATATACCTGTCCAGTCGATAGCCAGGACAGGTATATAAGTCTATGAAATTCTTTTGAACGTCGGCCTATTTCTTGTTTGCCGTTGGCCTCTTGAGCTTCATCGGGGTCTCGCAACAAACCAGGTAGGCCTCTTCAACATAACCGCCTATATGGTCAACGGTAATCGCAAAGCCGCAAACCTGGCAGGCAAGCCTGCTGCCCTTATTTATTAACGGCTTATTATCAGACACTATCTTCGCAACCGCAGTCTTTTTAGATTTGACCTTAGGCGCAACTTTTTTAGGCGCGCTTTTCCCGGCAACGGTCTTTTTTGAAGCGGTCTTCTTCGTAACTGTTTTTTTCGCAATTTTTTTGATAGGTTTTGCCATAACTTTCTTTCTCCTTTTCATTTGAGCTGGGCTGATCTGCAAAATATAAATGGGACAAGATGCTCATTCATCCTGCCCCATTTATTCCTGATTATCATGAGGAGCATTTTCCGTTACTCTTAGCGGATCATCTCCTTTGAATCTCCATGTCTCCTTTTTGTTTATTAGGGCCATCTGCCGGCCCTCTTTTTTGTATGCCCGTCCCATGAGCAGGCTTGTTAACCTGTCCGTCACCAGCGGTCTTCCCTGAGCCTGTCTGACCACCACCGAGCTTGCCTTTTCCAAACGGGCTGTCACCTCTGCCTTCTCTTGCGCCCTGCCCCTGAGTGCCCTTGCTGAACGGATTTTCGGCCTTGGTCTTTCCAGTGCCCGGCTGCGCGCCAGTCTGGCTTCCGCCCTTACCCTTGTCAAATGGACTGCCGCCCTTTGTGGTGTCACCACCCTTACCCTTGTCGAACGGACTGCCGCCCTTTGTGGTTCCGCCACCCTTACCCTTGTCGAACGGACTGCCGCCC
>JACRLQ010000037.1 GCA_016215155.1 Nitrospirota bacterium | reverse complement strand
GTAATGGAAGTGGCAGCCGTCACCGTTTCTTCTGCGAAAAAGGTCAACTGAACCTCGATAACTGGAGCGCGCCAAACTACACCGCCGAGGGTGGTCCGAAACGTGATGGTACCATCCGCGGCGTCAACGAAGTCAAGCCGATCGAAACCCCGGATCATTTCCAGGACTGGTTGCAGTGTATGCGTTCTGGTAAGCCAACCCGCGCGCCCATTGAGGCCGGTTATCTGCACTCCGTTGTCGGCCTTATGGCGGTGGAATCATACAATACCGGTCATCGTACGACCTACGATCATAAGAGCCGCGCAATCCGGAAAGCCTAACAGTCGTACGGTAGAAGTTGTATAAATGGAACGGTCGCCACGTTCTTTGGGATGCATGTGTCGTTTGCCTGCTAGAATTATAGATTACCTTGTGTTAGGCGAGTTCCAATGTGTCAGGGACAACTTGACATTAATCGAAAAGAGAGATTCTTCGTCCTGACTCCTGAAGGTCGGGATGAGGGATCTCAATTTCGGCAACATACCGTTAATAATAGACAAAACAAAAATCTTTTTATTATTGATACCTACCGTGCAGTGGTGCAAATATTCCGCGATACAGTCAGAAAATCTTGAATGTATAGGAACGTATAACGAGGTTCTTAAAAAGGCTGGTCAAGAAGAAAATGCAGAAGGTGGCATGTTTTTTGTCTCTTGTAACCAGTAATGGTGGACGTCTATAGTCTTTGTCTTGCAAGATGTTGTGTTGCGAGATGAAAGGCGGAAGATGGCAACGGACCGACCATTTGAGGAATTGAATCTGTGGCAACGGATATTTTTGGAGAACTGGGACAAGTTTGCCGCAGACTACCGGCAGGAGCACGGGGAATCGGCACCGGCACATTGGCAGGAGAATGTGGAGCGGATGCTGTCCTGCGGGGACATCAGGGAAGGGTACTACGAGTATTACTGTCAGGATTGCGGGGCGATGAAGAAAGTCGGGTTTACCTGCAAGAGTCGGCTGTGTCTTCGGTGTTTCAAAGTAACTGTGGACGAATGGCTCAATCAGGCGAAGAAAGTGTTGTTTGAAGGGGTTGTACACCGGCAGGTGGTATTGACGGTGCCGAAAGTGATCCGCCCTTTAATATTGGCTGATGAGGATTTTTTGAAGGTGTACATGGATGCTGGGGCGAAAGCGGTAAAGGAGTTGGTTGAAGAGTGGCGGAGAAAAAAGAAGATACGAGTTGGAATCATGGCGGTGTTGCAATTACATGGGCGTGCAGGAAATCAGAATCCTCATTTGCACTTTGTGGTGAGTGAAGGTGGGATAGACAAAGACAAGACATGGCGGGAAGTGAACTACTTTGACACGAAGAAGTTGCGGAAGAAATGGCAGTATCACGTGATTACAGCGTTGAGGAAAGCGATCATGGGCACAGAGTATGAGACGGAATGGCATGGCAAACTGGGGTCGATGTTTAGGCAGTACCCAACAGGGTTTGACTGTGATTGCATGCCGGAGTCGGGGCCGGTAGAACGTCTTGTAGTCTATTTGTGCAAGTACGTATCGAGTCCGCCGATATCGATACGGCGGATAGAGGGATATGACGGGCAGAACGTGACATATCGGTATGAGGATCACCTGAAAGGGCCGATGACAGAGACGATTTCGGCGGTTGAGTTCATTGGACGAATGATTCGGCATCTGCCGCCGAAGGGATTTCGGATGGTGAGGTACTATGGGATCTATGCTCGTCCGATCAGGGAGAAGATACATGCTTTGGTGGCAGGTGCGTTAAAAGCGCTGGTAAAGCGCGCAGAGGCCATGGTGCAGTATTTTGTGAAGAAACTGGGTCGTTCCAGTGATACGCCCGCCTCGGTAGACGGGGCGGACAGGTCCGGATCGAAAGTTACAGAGCAATTCAGCAAAGGACCCCTGCGGTGTCCGGAATGCGGATCGGTGAAGATGTTGCTGGTGCGGATATGGAGCAAAGAAGCTGGGATGATATACGACATAGTGAAGGATGGAAAAAATCTTGTTAGTGGGTTGGGATCGTTGCCGATGACCAAGACAGAAAATGGTGGACAGACTTGTTGCCAAATGGCGTTGGCGATTTGATTGAAAAAGTTGAAAATAATGCTTGAGGAGGTGAGATAGAAAGGAATAAAGTTCTGAGCGAATTGAGACAGGGAAAACGGTTCGCTCGGTAATGTACAAGAATATAGGGCAACATCTCGCAGGTCGTAATCCCTGTCTGAATCAACCGAGCGATAGCGAGGTTACCCTTGAAGAATATAGGGCAACATCTCGCAGGTCGTAATCCCTGTCTGAATCAACCGAGCGATAGCGAGGTTACCCTTGAATGAAAATACTGATTGTGGACGACGAGAAAGCCATACGAAAAGTATTCAAAATGGTTCTTGCCGTCGAGTTACCGGCCTGCCAGGTCGATCTTGCTGTCAATGGTGTCGAAGCTGTTGATGCTTTTAAGAAAGGGCGGCATGATGTCTTGTTCCTCGATCTTAACATGCCTGTAAAAGACGGTTATTCGGCTTTTCT
>JACRLQ010000036.1 GCA_016215155.1 Nitrospirota bacterium | reverse complement strand
GATCTACCGTCGTTTATTGCTTTTCTGCCCTGACCGAAATGGACACTTTAAATAAGGAGGTTAAAATAAATTATCGGATTACGAAGTTTCCTATTGACAGGTTTAATACATATCAGGTGCTTTAAGCAGCGGGAATCCATTGTTTTCAGTATGTTCTGGATCCCCCCGGGGGGCATTATATGCATATCTGTGTTTAAAGTTACATACCAAGGGACCCCTCTCCCTCAATGGACTCAATGGAAAGGGTTGTAATATTTCACCCGTGACAGGAGGCGATTTCGATATTTCCCATTAAATTTTTTGACAAAAGATACACATTGTCGTAATCATATCAAACGAGGTATTTTGATGGGGAAATGCTTTATGAACGAAAAGCTGTTTTAGCATTGTATATGCGGGCGAATGATTCGTTCGATTAATAAAAAGGAGGACTATGTACATGGCGTATTTACAGTGGTCGGATACTTTCAGTGTCGAGGTAAAGGAGATTGACGAGCAACATAAAACGCTGGTTGGGATGATCAATACTTTACATGATGCGTTGCTTTCCCAGAAAGGCCGCGAGGCACAGAAGGAAATAATTAACAGCATGGTAAATTATGCAAAAACACATTTTGAAGTGGAAGAAAGATATATGCGGGAATTCAACTATTTGGCGTATCAGACGCATAAGAATGAGCACGATAAATTCGAGGTCCAGGCCCTTCAGCTAAAAGAACGACTGGAAAAAACCGGGTTCGTTCTAACCTTGGAAATCCTGAATTTCCTGAAAGACTGGCTGCAAAATCACATTCTTGGAACTGACAAAAAGTATTCAAGACATTTTAAGGCGAACGGTCTTCAATAGACCATAAAAGCGTCCTCAATTTTAATTTCCGCCGATACTGGAATACAGCGCCTTAATTGACGGGGTTTTACGCCCTGCGTTATTATAAACAAGGAGTAAAATTCTTATTCAACGCCTGGTTTGGAACCCGCTTAGGAGGTTTTTGGGATATGCCTATCTATGAATATGAGTGTTTAAAATGTAAAAAACATCACGAGGTGATGAGGAAGATAACTGCCCCCCCTTTGGAAAAATGTCCGGATTGCGGCGGCGGTATGAGGAAAAAGGTATCCAACACATCCTTTGTGCTTAAAGGCACCGGATGGTATGTCACTGATTATGCCGCTGACAAGAAAAAAACCGATTCCGCAGCAAAATCGGGCGGAAAGGCGGAGAAGGCCTCTGAATCACGGATTGAAGGAGTGGAAAAGCCCGAGGCCAGGACCGAAGCAAAAGAAAGCCCCAAGACAGATGGCAACAAGTCTGAAGCAAAAGAGGTCAGGGCCCCGGGGAAGAAAGAGGCGACGGCCTCATCATAATGGTCTCTCCTCATCTTCATGTCCCGTATCACCGGCTGTCGGGGCATGCCGGATTCTTAAATTCACACAAGGCCAACATTGAGCTGTACTTCAACGGCGCTGCCTTGGATTCCCTCAGGTCTTCAGATATCAAAGGCATTCGGGCCGGCCTCGATTACAATCCCGAATTCTCCATACACGCCCCGTTCATGGACCTGTCTCCCGGCGCCGTTGACTCAAAGGTGCGGGACGCGACGTTGGCCCGGTTCCATCAGGTTTTCGATATCGCCGGCATACTGCTGCCGCGTGTGATAGTCTTTCATTCCGGGTATGAAAAATGGAGGTATGGTCTCAATATGGACCTTTGGCTCGAAATGAGCCTCCTTACGTGGCTGCCTCTTTTGAAGATGGCAGACGAAATCGGGACCAAGATCGCCATCGAGAACATCTTTGAGGACGGGCCTGAGAACCTGCGATTGCTTATGGAAGAGATGGCCTCGCCGTCGTTTGGCGTATGTTTTGATACCGGGCATTTCAATCTTTTTTCCAGGACGCCACTTGAAGACTGGACCGGGGCGCTCGCGCCATATATAGTGGAACTCCACCTGCATGACAATGGAGGAACGATGGACCAGCATCTCCCCATGGGCGAGGGAAGTTTCGACTTTACGAGGTTTTTCGGACTGCTCGGCAACAGGGCGTGTCTGCATACTCTGGAGGCCCATACGGAAGAACATGCCCTGCGGAGCCTCCGCTATTACCGTGAGATCACAGGCGCCGGAGCTGGTTCCTCATTGAAAAACCCCTGAGCGAGGGGTGTCCGCTGCCCTTATACTGGACCATCACCATATGCGAGTCACCCATCCCCTGCGGCATGATGAGTTTCTTTATCCTGCCCAGTTCGGACAGGTAATCAGAAGAGGTCTTCGCGGCCTTCTGAATCACCGAGTCGATCCCCATGGAAACGAGGTACGCGCCCTGGCTTGAAAATCCGATTGTCTTAAGGCCCAGGTCTTCGCCCCACTTTTTGACGGCTGAAAAATTCACATGACTGGTGATATCCTGCCTGCCCGGACTCTGAAGGGGTTTTTCATTGGCTTCGTGGCGGAAGTAGCACATAAGCGTTCCCCTGTCCCTGTCCTCGCTGTAGTAGTCACGCGCGGTGTATCCGTAGTCTATCGTAATTAAAAAACCTTCAGATAATATTCTGCCGATGTCATGAAGCCATTGCCTGGCCCTGAGGTTGACCTCCGTCCGGTAACCTTTTTCAAGGCTGATATTAAATTCCCTGAAGTATTCAGCCAGGGCTGGGGAACTGACAGGGCCGGTCTCCTCAATGAGACGGTTTTCACTTATGTTCACATATAGCTCCCCGAGCTCATCGCCCATCTCTATGACGTGTACAGGGAAAGCGTCAAGCAGTTCATTGGAAAAGACACATCCCCTTACGTCTGATAAATCATCCAAAGAGGAGACCCAGGACACTTTCCGGGCATGTGAGGAAAGAAGGTCACGCTGTTTGAGTATCATGGAAGGGTTAATTTCGACGATCACATGTCTGAGCGAGTCGTAAATCTCACGGTCCATCAGGCAATCGAGCATGTCTTTCGAGATATGGCCCGTGCCGCCGCCGATCTCAACAAAAGTAAACCCCTCCGGTCTCCCCAGGAACTCCCAGACCTCTTCCGCCTGCCTGCCGATCATCTCTCCGAAGGCCGGATGAAGATGCGCGCCCGTATAGAAATCACCGGCCCTCCCGATCTCAAGCTGCTCTGACATGTAATATCCCAGGGCAGGGTCATAGAGCGCGATTTCCATATAACGTTCGAAGGTCATGGGGCCGGAGGCCCTGATAATGTCTATTATTTTATTCTCGAGTGTATTTTCCATGAATAATCCCCCTCACACTGACCCTCTCCCTTGAGGGCTAGGGGATAAATCAGGCACCCTCCACCGTGAGGGGGGAGGGCTGGGGTGAGGGTGTCCAAGTATAATATTGATTTTCTATTCCCCCACGTCGATCGGCTGTGACTGGAGTCTTTTGTAATAAAAGTTCTGACCGTAGAGGACCGCCACCGGGTTATGGCCCGTTACCCTGTCTTTGACTACGAGAGTGGTCACGGGGGCCTCGGAGTGCTTTGTAAAGAGCATGTCATGACCGACGCAGAGACCGACGATTATATTCATGTCAGTGCCCGCCCGGTTCAGGAGCCTCGCCTGTGCGACGGGATTGCATGCGGGTTCGAACGTAGAGGGTCTGACCTTTTGCTCTTCTTCAAGTCCGAGTTCCAGTTTGTCTATACCGCCTGTCTTGCAGCAGACGCTGACCGGCGAAAAGCCCTGGGCCCTCAGTATGGCGGCAAGTCTGTTCGTCTCCTCAAGAAGTCCTATGCAGGTGGCGATGCCTATTGACTTATAGCCCATCAGACGGGCAAAGGCCAGGGTGTCTTCGACACGCGTCCAGCGGGCATTAATGACGCTGCTGCCGGGGACGCGCTGGTAGCAAAGCCCTTCGACCCTGGCGGCAACTTTTGCCATCCTGGCGTCCGCGCCGTCCCCTCGATAAAGATCGAAGGCTTCTTTGATCAAATCATCATGCTCATGGGTCGGGCAGTAGGCCGGCTTCGGCTGCTTTTTTTCCGGATCGGAGGACCAGCAGTTTGTGGCCCCGGACTTCCGCCACACTGAACCGCAGAGGCTGCAGGAAAACTCGTATTTTTTAGTCATGGCGAAATACCTCCTGGGAATTCAACTTACGGCCCCTCATCCGCGTGTCTTAATTAATTATCACCTCGTGGAGATTCGGGCCGGACATCAGTCCGGATGTTCATTATAACATGCGGGAATCAGTCCGTCGGGGATTAGATGATGGCAAAAAAAAGGGCCGCGATTTGTTTGTCGCGGCCCTTTGAAGGTTTTTAACGCAGTTATGTTATTGGCGCGCCCTGAGGGATTCGAACCCCCGGCCTGCGGATTCGTAGTCCGACGCTCTATCCAGCTGAGCTAAGGGCGCAAATTGTCCGCTGTTGTTATCCCTTTTTGACTCCACTTTTCAGGAGCAGGCCGAATTTCGGGTGCTCGAAAGGATGGATCGTGGGGAACTTCGAATACAGCCAGCCCTTGAATACTTCCTTGTCTTTATCGAAGATAACCACCTTCACCGCAGGGTTGTTCGTCTCATTGGTAACTGAAGTGATCGAAAGACCTTCCATCTTGAAGTCAGGAAGGAACTCGCCGACAGATATTTTAAGGTCGGAGTTCGGGACCTTGAAGTCGCTGTTAAGGTTGACCGTATGTTCAGACGATTTCTTCGATGCCTTGTCTTCTATAACAAGCACCACACCCTTCCATTTGCCCTTTACCGCATCAGGGAGCGTTACCACTGTTTCGCCCTTAGGCATCATGACTCCGCCCGGACCTGCCTGACCGCCTGCCGGATGTCCGGGAGGGAGCTGCCCGCCGGGTGCGCCTGCCTGGGGCGCCGGCTGATCAGTTTTCTTTTTGCAGGCCCCGACTGCTACCAGCAGAACAAGGCTGCACGCTACTGCCAGAATCTTTTTCTTCATCTAAAAACCTCCTTGTTTTAAGTTAAAAGTCAATGACCTTAACTATATTTTTATCAGTAAGAACTGATATACAAATTCCAAATGATGGCGGAGAGGCAGGGATTCGAACCCTGGGTGAGGTCTTACCCCCACAACCGCTTAGCAGGCGGCTGCCTTCGACCGACTCGGCCACCTCTCCAGAACATTGTATAATACCAGCAAGGTTTGCCAATTGTAAAGGAGGCCGGGCTTCCGGAAAGTCCATTTTAGGTATAAAATATGGTTATAATCATATATAAGTTTCTTGATGCCCGGGAGGCGGATCTATGGATAATGCAAAGAGACTGTATATCATCGCCGGAGCGGCTTTAGTGTTCATATTTATTGTCATAAAATTCTTTGATTCGCCCCCGGGAGATGTAATCTTCAGGCGTGAAGGCTGCATTGACTGCCACAGTTTCAAGGGGCAGGGGGGGAGCGCGGGGCCTGAGCTTACGGCGGTCACAAAACGGAGGGACGACGCGTGGATAAGGCAGCAGATAAAAGACCCGCAGGTCCATAATCCCGGCAGCCTGATGCCTTCCTTCAAACATCTCTCCGGCAAAGAGGTATCCGCACTGTTAAAGTACCTGAAGTCCTGACGATATGCGGCCCGGGGACTGGTTCGGAAGGCATACCCCCAAATTCGGGGCGCTTGAGATCCTGAAATATATAGGTCCGGGGTTTCTTGTCACCGTCGGCTTCATCGACCCGGGGAACTGGGCCTCAAATATCGCCGCGGGCTCAAGGTACGGATATTCCCTGCTGTGGATGGTGACGCTTTCGACCCTGATGCTGATACTGCTTCAGCACAACGCCGCCCACCTCGGCATCGCCACGGGCCTCTGTCTTTCCGAGGCGACCACAAAGCATATGGGCCGGCCCGCGGGCAGATTCCTGCTGGCGACCGCGGTCATGGCGTCTGTTTCGACCGCGCTTGCGGAGATACTTGGCGCGGCGATCGGTCTCAGGATGCTGACCGGACTGCCCCTTTCGGCCGGGGCCGTTCTTTCAACGGGGCTTGTGACCTATATGCTTATGTCTCACGGTTATAAAAAAGTCGAACGCTGGATCATAGGGTTTGTCTCGCTGATAGGCCTGGCGTTTCTTTTTGAACTCGCCCTGGTGAAACTGGATATGAAGACCGTTTTCATAAGCTGGGCGGTCCCATCGATGCCGGAAGGGTCTCTTCCGATCATCATGAGCGTGCTCGGCGCTGTAGTTATGCCTCATAATATCTATCTGCATTCAGAGATAATACAGAGCCGGCAGTGGAACCTCGAAGGAGAGGAGACGATAAAAAAACAGCTCAGGTTTGAGTTTGCCGATACCCTCTTTGCGATGCTGACCGGCTGGGCCATCAACAGCGCCATGATAATGGTCGCCGCCGCGGTTTTTTTTACCAATGGAATTACCGTGACCGAACTTCCGCAGGCCCAGGAGACACTGAGACCGCTTTTGGGCGACATGGCGGCGGCGGTATTTGCCCTTGCCCTTTTGTTTGCCGGCCTCTCATCGTCGCTAACCGCCGCTATGGCCGGGGGGAGCATCTTTGCGGGAATATTTATGGAGCCGTTTAATATCAATGACAGTCATTCGCGAATCGGGATCATGATTACCCTCGGCGGCGGCCTTCTGGCGATCTTCTTTCTGTCAGACCCGTTTCAGGGGCTTATATGGAGCCAGATAGCCCTAAGCATACAGCTGCCGCTGACCATATTCAGCCTGATCTATCTGACATCTTCCGCCCGTGTCATGGGGAAGTTCGCGAATACCTGCAGGGAGAAGATCTCCCTCTGGACGGTGGCTGCCATCGTTTCAGTGCTGAATGTCATGCTGCTTATACAGATGCTGTCTGCCTGAGGCTTCAGTCCGTGTCCGCGGATTAAAACGGGTCCACCTCGTTTTCCCAATCTTTGCCCACCTCAGGGTATTGGGCAAGCATGTCCTTTAATATCTTTTTTATCCTTATATATTCTTCTTTTGTGACGGCCTCAAGCATCACAACCAGCGCCGGCACATTGGAGGACGCCCGTATCAGGCCCCAACCCTCTCCGACATTGAACCTCGCGCCGTTAATGTCGATAACGTTTTTCTCTCCATAGACCGACTTTAAATCTTCGGTCACTTTGTCCACAACGGCGTACTTTTTGTCGTCGGGACAGTGGACCTGCATATTTGGGGAACTCAGATACTGCTTCAAGGTTTTAATCAGTCCGGACAGAGGCTCCGTTTGATGGGACAGATATTCCGCAAGCCTAAGCCCTGCGTATAACCCGTCGTCGAAAGAATAATAATTGTCCACGACAAAAATATGCCCGGACTGCTCGCCTCCCAGCGCGGCCTTTTCCTCCGCCACCTTGCGTTTTATATAGGAATGTCCGGTCTTCCACATTACCGGGACCCCGCCCTTTTCTTCGATGTCTTCGATCAAAGCCCTTGTGCATTTGACATCGAAGACTATCTTCGAGCCGGGTTTCTTTTCAAGTATCTGGCGCGCCAGGAAAACCAGCACCCTGTCGGAAGATACGACATTGCCTTTTTCGTCCACTACTCCAAGCCGGTCGCCGTCCCCGTCAAAGGACATGCCCAAATCGGCCTTGTGTTCGATCGTTTTTTGGCTGAGGATTTCCAGGGTATGGAGTTCCGAAGGGTTAGGGAAATGGTTAGGAAACCCCGGGTCTAATTCGCAGAAGACTTCGACAACATCAAAACCTGCCGCCCGGAAAAGGGCGGGAGCATACATTCCTGCCGTGCCGTTTCCGGCATCAACCACGATCTTCAGTCGTTTTCCCGGGACCACACGCCACTTCAGCGCCGAGATGTAGGCATCTTTTATATCGTCGAACCTGAAGGCCTTTCCGTTTCCTGTTTCAAAATCCTTATTCAGCGTCAGGTTGTAGAGTTCGTTTATATCGTCGCTCAGCAGGGTCGATGAAAGACCGTTGGCCATCTTGAACCCCGACCAGCCGTCGGGATTATGGCTGCCCGTAATCATGACGCCGGCCTGAATGCCGAGCAGATACTGCGCGAAATAAAAAACAGGGGTCGTGGCCGTTCCGATATCTACGGTAGAGCATCCTACCGCATTGAGGCCCTTAACAACGGCGTCCCTGAAATCCGGAGAACATCTTCTGCTGTCATATCCTACGACCGCCATCGTATGGCCCTTTTGCCTTTTCATTAGAGTTCCGAAGGCCTTTGCTATGTTTTCGACGGAATCAGGATTCAACTCATCGCCGCTGACGCGGCCCCTGATATCGTATTCACGGAACATTGTCTTTTTCATATCAGCGTCCCATTCCTCCTTTATCATGAAAGGGCTTCCCGGGTCATGCGCTCGGCCGTCTCGAAGACCGCTTTTTTACCTTCCGCCGTCCTTGCCTCTATATAAAACCTGACCTTGGGTTCAGTGCCTGACGGCCTTATCATAAGCCATGAGCCATCGTCAAAAACCAGCTTGGTTCCATCCACGGAAATGACGTCTTTAACGGTCCTCGTCTGTCCTCCTATGATTATGGCTGCGCCTTTTTTATATCTCTCGCCCAATACAGAGAGTTTGTTCAGCAGGGGAGCGCCGACGAGGTCTTTGTCCACGGATATGCCGGAGCGGTCAGGGAAATAATGACCGAATTCATCCATGATCGACTCAAGGTATTCGGAGAGGTTCATGCCGGTTACCGCCATCATTTCAACCGCAAGGAGCAGGCCGAAGAGGGCGTCTTTTTCGAGTGTATGGTTATATCCCGAGATCCCGTCGGACTCTTCAAAGGCCACGAGCGCCCGTTCCGGGGCGCCTTCCACCATATATGGCCTGAAGTTTTTAAAACCGACCCTGGTTTCCCTCACTGTTATGCCGAGCGCGGCCGCTATGGCATTTACAAGGTTGCTCGTGCCGACGGACTTCACGACGATGCCCCTCAGACCTTTATGTACATGGAGGAAATGCAGGGCCATGGCGCCGAAATAATTCATCGGTATCTGGACCCTGCCGTCGTAAAAACGGATGCGGTCTCCGTCGGGGTCCATAATCGCGCCCAGCTTCAGCCTGGCAGGGCTTCCCTTAAGGGCCTGTTCAACCCCTGCCATATTTTTTTCAGAAGGCTCGGGCGCGACCCCTCCAAAAAGCGGTTCGTCCAGGGTCCTCAGGTAGATTATTTTTTCGTTTTCCCCGAGCAGTTTCTGTACCCGGCCCCTTGTCGAGCCGTGCACGTTGTCTATGCATATCGAGCAGTCGTCGTCTTTTATAAAGCCAAGGATTCTCTCGATATCGATGGTCTGTCTTTCCCTGAGATATCGCAGGTAAAGCGAAGACAGGTCGATGCCTTCGATGTCAGCGGGCGGCGCGCTTTCGAGACGCCGGCCGGTCTTCATCATACGGTTTGAGATCTCTTCGATGACTGACGTTATCTCAGAGCCGGCGGGGCCTCCGTCAGCTGGATTGAACTTAAAGCCGGCATAGTTTGCCGGATTATGGGAAGGCGTGAGGTTTATGGCGCAGGCGGCGCCGAGCATCTCTATGCCCGCGGAAAATTCAGGTGTCGGAGACTCGCCCGCATACCAGGTCCTTATCCCAGCCTGCTGCAGGAGGCCCAGTACGTCCATCGCGAATTCGCGGCCCAGAAAACGGTTGTCATGGCCTACGATGATTCCTCGCCTCTTGATTTCGTCGAACCCGGAAACGCCCATCGCCTTCATGACTGAGCTGTCGTTTCCCCTCAACATCTCCAGTATCGCAGATGTCACCACACGGATATTCTGAAAAGTGAAATCGGCGCCTATTTCACCCCTCCAGCCGGAAGTGCCGAAGACGATCGTTGCCGGATCGGTGTTTTCGCGCGCGAACCTTTCTATGTGCGTCAGCAGGCCTCTGTTTTTTTCCACATCCGCCAGTATCGCCTTCCAGCAGGAAGCCGCGTTTTTGAACTGTTCTGTCATTTCCCCTCCGGGTTTATAAAAATTAACGGATATTATTGTACCATTTTAATTCCCCTCCCGGCAGAGGTGCTTGCCCGCCGTCTATGAGGAGGGTAGGGGCGGGCGAATACCGGTCCGTCAATGCATGGTTGCGTCCGTCCTTCCGATCTCCTTCTCAGAAAATGCCAGGATATGATAATATAATCGACTTATTATCCCTTAGGAGGCGATGATGTCAAAGACATATAGCATAGCGGTAATTCCGGGAGACGGCACTGGGCCGGAGGTGGTGCGTGAGGCCAGAAAGGTCCTTGATGCGGCAGCTTCGAAGGGCGGCTTCAAACTCGCCTACACTGAGTTTGATTTCGGCGGCGAGCGTTATTTAAAGACCGGCGAGACCCTGCCCGACAGCGCGATAGACGAGTTCAGGAAATTCGATTCGATGTTCCTGGGCGCAATCGGACACCCGGAGGTCAAGCCCGGCATCCTGGAGACCGGCATTCTTCTTAAAATCCGTTTCGCGCTTGACCAGTATATCAACCTGCGCCCGGTTAAACTCTACCCGAACGTGGATACTCCGCTTAAAGACAAGGGGCCGGAGGACATAGATTTCGTCGTCATCCGTGAAAATACCGGCGGCATCTATACGAGCATAGGGGGGGCCACCAGGGTCGGGACCCCCGACGAGATCGCGACACAGCTGATGGTCTATGACCGCCGCACGGTTGACCGTTGCCTTAAATATGCCTTCCAACTTAAAAAGAGGCGCAATGCCCTGAACCCGAAATACGCGGCAAAACCTATCACCCTGATCCATAAAAGAAACGTCCTGACCCACTGCGGCGACCTCTGGTACCGCGCCTTTGAAGAGATGGGCTCTAAGCAGTATCCTGAACTTAAGCGCGACTATAACCATGTCGATGCCGCGAATATGTGGTTCGTGAAGAACCCCGAATGGTTCGACGTGGCGGTCACCGAAAATCTCTTCGGGGACATCATCACCGACCTGGGCGCCATGATACAGGGCGGCCTCGGGGTGGCCTCCGGCGGCAACATCAACCCCGAAGGGGTTTCGATGTTCGAGCCGATGGGCGGAAGCGCCCCCAAGTACGCGGGACAGAACGTGATCAATCCCATGGCCGCGATAGGCGCCGCGATGATGATGCTCGACGCCCTCGGAGAGTCGAAGTCGTCCAGGGCGGTAGAGACGTCGATGATGGCCGCCATGAAGAAGATGAAGAGCCAGGCCGCCGGCAGGATGGGCTATTCCACGACGGAAGTCGGCGACATGGTTGCCTCACAGATCTAAGGAGTGTAACATGAAAAAATTATTTGCTTATCTTATGCCGGCCATTTTAATGTTCTGTCTGCCCGCGCAGGCTCCGGCCGTGACAACGATTATCTGCGCATCCACAACGAGCACCGAGAACTCGGGCCTGTTTAACCACATCCTGCCGGTATTCGAGAAAAAAACGGGCATCAAGGTAAAGGTCGTAGCCCGCGGTACGGGAGCGGCCATCGAGATGGGGAAAAGGGGAGATGCCGACGTGGTTTTTGTCCACGCCGAAGAGCAGGAACTGAAGGCGGTGGAAGAGGGCTTTTTTGTCGAGCGCTCTGACGTTATGTATAATGTTTTTGTGATCATTGGCCCCGTCGATGATCCGGCAAAGATTAAAGACATTACGTCCGCGGCTGAGGCGTTCAAAAAAATCAGCGCCTCAGCCCTTTTCGTTTCCAGGGGTGACAACTCCGGGACCCATATAAAGGAATTGTCCCTCTGGAAAAAAATCGGGGTGGAGCCGAAGGGACAGAAGTGGTATCTTGAGGCCGGCCAGGGGATGGAAAAGACCCAGAGGATAGCAAACGAAAAGCGCGCGTATACGCTTACTGATAACGGCACCTGGCTTGCGACAAAAGACAGGGACAAACTAAATATGGATGTGGTTTTTGACGGTGACCCCATTTTTTTTAATCAGTATGGGGTGATGGTGGTTAACCCTGAAAAACATAAACACGTCAAATACAATGAGGCGATGGAGTTTGTTAACTGGCTTGTTTCGAATGAAGGACAGCAGGCCATCGCCTCATTTAAGGACCCCAAGGGAAATCAGCTCTTTTATCCGAACGCTCAGTAGTGGCGTTAAAGGTCTCATAATATGGGTTCGATCTTTCAGGGCTTCGGCAAGGCCTTGTCTCTGATTCTGCATCTCGATGCCGAACTCATCGGCATCATATTGCTGTCGCTCAAGGTCTCCGGGGCGGCACTTGCCGTTTCTATAATAGCGGGACTTCCCCTGAGCGCGCTTCTGGGGTTTAAGAAGTTCCCTTTGAGGGGTCTGCTTATCAGTATCCTGAACACCTTTATGGGACTGCCGCCGGTGGTCGTAGGTCTCTTCGTATACCTCTTGTTATCGAGGAGCGGTCCACTCGGATTTATGTCGCTGCTTTATACGCCGGCTGCGATGATTGTCGCCCAGAGCATCCTTGCGTTTCCCATAGTGACCTCGCTCAGTCATTCCGCGATCAGCACCGTCGATCCGATAATAAAACAGGCCTCCATCACACTCGGCGCCACGCCGGTCCAGGTCTCGCTCACGGTTATAAGCGAGGCCCGCTACGGGATCATGTCCGCGGTGATTGCGGCCTTTGGCAGGGTGATGGCTGAGGTCGGCGCAATATTAATCGTTGGAGGAAACATAGCAGGTTTTACGAGGGTGATGACGACGACCATAGCCATGGAGACCGACAGGGGCAATTTTGAGCTTGCCCTCGCCCTTGGAATAATCCTGCTTGGGATTTCACTCCTTATTAACTTCGCCCTGCATTTTGTCCAGAGGAAGGGAACTGTGCGGGGAAGATAATGGGCCTGCAGCTCAGGATATCAGATGTCTGGAAGAGTTATGACGGCTGTCCAATCCTTCAGGGGACGTCGTTTACATTCGATGCTAGCGGTGTGTATGTCCTTATGGGCGACAACGGGACCGGCAAATCGACATTCCTCAGAATCTGCGCATTGCTTGAGAAGCAGGACCGTGGGACGGTTTCATACCTTTCGGACGGGCAAGTCCTTCCCCACGACATCGCACTCAGAAGAAGGGTCACGCTTGTGCTGCCTAAAATCGGGATCTTCAATAAAACCGTTTTCGATAACGTCGCCTACGGCCTGAAACTAAGGGGCTTTGAAAAAGAAGCCGTCCGCGACCGCGTGGAAAAGGCGGTGGACTTCGTCGGCTTGAGGCCTAAGATGAAACAGCCTGCCCTGACACTTTCGAGCGGGGAGACCCAAAGGATGGGTATTGCAAGGGCGCTCGCCATTAATCCGGAAATGCTGTTCCTCGATGAACCCGCCGCCTTTGTCGATGTAAAAAACAGGGATATAATCGAAGAGGTCATAGTTAATCTCGGGCGGGAGGGAGAGACCACCGTGGTGCTGACGACCCATGACAGGGCACAGGCCGGGAGACTTTCGGAGAGGTTGATGGTCCTTGAAAACGGACTGATCAGGGCTGATTAAAGTCTGTTTTTATGCGGGGCTTAGACCCGGTGATTTACAAAGTGTTACATTCATCGGCAGGCAGAGGACGGCCAAGTTTCAACCCGGCAAAAATCCAATCTTCGAGGGTTTAATGCAGTTCATCCTCTCATTCGCGCAGTGCAGGGCTGCATTCAGCCCAAATCCCCCCGTATTTGCGGTATAATAATGAATCCAAAATCACAAAAAAGGGAGTAACGTAATGATGCGAGTCGGTTTTGTAGGTTGGCGCGGGATGGTCGGTTCAGTCCTGATGGGCCGTATGAACGAGGAAAAGGATTTCGACCTTATCGAACCGTTTTTCTTCACTACATCAAATGTGGGCGGCAAGGGCCCTGCCATAGGCAAAGACGTCCCGGCGCTCAGGGACGCCAGGAATATCGATGAACTAAGGGCGATGGACGCCATAGTCTCATGCCAGGGCGGAGACTACACTAACGAAGTGTATCCGAAGCTCCGCGCTGCCGGCTGGGACGGTTTCTGGATCGACGCGGCCTCGGCCCTTCGCATGGAAAAAGACGCGATCATCATCCTTGACCCCGTCAACATAAAAGTCATCAAGGACGGCCTTGCAAAGGGCGTTAAAAACTATATAGGCGGCAACTGTACCGTGTCGCTGATGCTCATGGCCCTTGGCGGTCTTTATGAGAGGGGGCTCGTGGAGTGGATGAGCGCGATGACCTACCAGGCCGCCTCCGGCGCGGGCGCGAACAATATGCGCGAGCTCCTGAGGCAGATGGGCTCGATACACGGAACGGTGAAACCGCTTCTCGATGACCCCTCAGGCGCGATCCTCGAAATAGACAGGAAGGTATCGGACCATATCCGCTCCGGGGCATATCCCTGTGAATATTTCGGGGCGCCTCTTGCCGGGTCCGTAATCCCGTGGATAGACAAACAGCTCGCAAATGGCCAGAGCAAGGAAGAATGGAAGGGCCAGGCCGAGACGAACAAGATCCTCGGGCGGGAGGCGGACCCCATACCCATCGACGGGACATGTGTGCGTGTCGGGGCGATGCGCTGCCACAGCCAGGCCCTTACGATCAAGCTCAAAAAGGACGTGCCTCTCGACGAAATCACAGGGATGATCGCCGGCCATAATCAATGGGTCAAGGTAGTGCCGAATGTCAGGGACATAACAGTCCGTGAGCTCACACCAGCGGCGATTACCGGGACCCTTACCGTGCCGATTGGCCGTCTCCGGAAGATGAACATGGGGCCGTCCTTCCTCAATGCCTTTACATGCGGTGACCAGCTTCTTTGGGGCGCTGCCGAGCCTCTCAGGCGCATGCTCCGCATTGTGGTTGAGAAATAGCCGCTCGTTTCCTTTAACAGATTCATAATTCTATGCACCTTTTATTTGGATACCCTCACCCCAGCCCTCCCCCCTCATGGGGGAGGGAGTCCAGGTTATTACCCAGAAAGTCTCTTCTAGTTATTCCCTCGCCCTTGAGGGAGAGGAGTAGGGTGAGGGGTATATTAAAAATCAATTCTATTTTGAGATCCTTAATAATGTTTAAATGATTCCCTGCGATATCATCATAAAGGCTGATCATATCCTGACGATGAATGACGGTCTCGATGTCATTCAAAATGGCGCCATCGCCGTAATGTCGGGTAAGATCATTGCTCTGGGCGGCGAAGACCTGATTCTCCGTGAATACTCCGCGGGCAAGGTCATCGGCGGTAACGGGACGGTCGCCTTCCCCGGTCTTGTCAATGCCCATACCCACTCTCCCATGGTCTATTTCAGAGGGCTTGAAGACGACCTTCCTCTGAAAGTATGGCTCGAAGAGCATATATGGCCTGCAGAGGAAAAATGGCTCAGCCCCCAATTTGTCAGTGACGCGGCGGAACTGGCATGTATAGAGATGCTGAAGGCCGGGATAACCGCCTTTTGCGATATGTATTTCTACGGCGATGAGATCGCGCGGGCGGTCAGAAAAACCGGGATGAGGGCGGTCGTCTGCTCCGGCATTGTCGATTTCCCCGGCAAGACCGGGGGCTCCGCGGATGATTACCTCAAAAACGCCGAGTCTTTCATTAATAACTGGAAGGACGACGATTTTGTCACACCCGGCGTGGCCCCCCACGCCCCCTACACATGTTCTCCCGAGACCCTTATAAAGTCAAAGACGCTCGCGGATAAATACAGTCTGCCGCTTCATCTCCATCTTTCGGAGACGCAGTGGGAGGTCGGTGAAGTAAAAAAGAGATACGGCAAAACACCGGTATCACTGCTTGAGGACATCGGTGTCCTTGACGACAGGGTCATTGCCGCCCATTGTGTATGGCCCACGGAGCAAGAGATAGCGATACTTGCCAGGAGACGGGTCGGGGTCGTGCACTGTATGGAATCGAACCTGAAGCTGGCATCGGGTATCGCGCCCGTAGTGAGCATGCTCAAAGCGGGATGCCGGGTCAGTTTAGGCACCGACGGCGCGGCCAGCAATAACGACCTCGACATATTAAGTGAGATGGCCACCGCCGCCAAGGTCCATAAGGCGGTGTCTTCAGACCCTACCGTCCTTAACGCAAGGCAGGCCATGCTGATGGCCACCAGGGTCGGCGCGGAGACCCTGGGGCTGGGCGGCGCAAGCGGAAGCCTTGAGGCCGGGAAGTCCGCTGATATCGTGATTGCTGATCTTAAGGGCCCCCACATGGTCCCTCTTTATGACATATATTCCCACATTGTATATTCCATGAACAGGTCCGACATCTCGACCGTGATAATAAACGGCAGGGTCCTGATGGAAGACAGACGATTGACCTCTGCTGATGAGGCCGAAATCATAAACAGGGCCGCCTCATGGGGCAGAAAAATAAGAAGTGACAGGCAATGAAAATTTGGCCCGTCTTAAAGTTCCCTTCTGCCTTCCAGGGCCTTGCCCAGGGTCACTTCGTCGGCGAATTCAATGTCACTGCCCATCGGAAGGCCATAGGCAATTCTCGTGACCTTTACAGGCATCGACGACAGGACTTCTTTAATATACTGCGCGGTCAGTTCCCCTTTTGTGTTGGGGTTTGTCGCGATGATCACTTCCTGGACGTTCCCGCCTTTTACCCTTTCGACCAGTTCCCGCATCTTGAGTTTATCAGGTGTTATGCCGTCAAGCGGTGACAGCGCGCCCAGAAGGACGTGATAAAGACAGTTCAGTTTTACCCTTTCGAGCACGATGATGTTGCTTGGTTCTTCGACAACGCATATACGGCCGGTATTCCTCGAAGCGTCCGAGCAGATGCCGCAGAGGTCGTTTTCCGAGATATTAAAGCACTGCCTGCAGAACCTGGCATTGCGCCTCACCCTCTCTATCGCCGAAGCCAGCGACAGGGCATCGCCCTCGGGCATCGAAAGGATGAAGAAGGCGAGTCTCTGCGCCGTCTTCCTGCCGATGCCCGGCAGACGCGTAAGCTCGTTGACCAGGTCCTCGATGATGCCCTGCATATTCCAGGTATTACCTTCCGAATATATTGCCGCCGAGGCCGCCCATCCCGGGAATCTGGAGGCCGCCGGTGATCTTCGCCATCTCGTCGTTCACCATGGCCTGGGCCCTCCTGATCGCCTCATTGGCGGCGGCGATAATAAGGTCCTGAAGCATATCGACATCTTCGGGATTTACGACCTCTTTTTCGATCTTGATCGAGACCAGTTCTCCCGAGCCGCTTGCGACGACCGTGACCATACCTCCGCCAGAGGTGGCCTCGGCTGTTTTTTTCTTAGCCTCCTCCTGTGTCTTTTGCATCTCTTCCTGAAGTTTCTGCGCCTGACGCATCAGGTCACCCAGCATCTTTTTGGACATTATTACCTCCGCTTTTGGTCTTGATATTTTCATCGACCGACATCACCTCGACAATCCGGCCGTCAAAGAGTTCAAGGGCCTCTTTTATAAGAGGGTCTTCCATTGTTTTTTCTTTCAAGTCTTTTTTTCTGACCACCTTCTTTGACGCCGTTGCGACCCTGATCCTGAGCGCGGCGCCATACTCCTCCGACAGGAGTTTTTCCATGTCCCCAAGGTTTTCCTTTATGGAGTCCACGAAAAGGGCGGTACCGTCATTGAGGGTAAGGAGAACTTCCAGTCCCTTGAGTTCTATATGGACCTGCGAAAGTTTTGAGGACAGCCGGTGGTCTATTTTGTCTATCATCCTCTGCCAGGCCCCGGATATATCGGCAGCCGTGGCCGCCGGGGGACCCACGTCCGGCGCGTCGTCCGTCCGCGGAGCTATGCGGTCGTCCGGCCCCTTGTCAACAACCTCCCCACGAATCGGGTCTTCCCGCCGCGAGGTCGATACGAACTCATCCGCGCCCTCCGGGGGCGGGGAAAGGGCGTCCCTCTCTTTTTTAACAGGCGGGGGAATATTGTTTCCCTCTCCCATGGAGGGAGAAGGCGGGGGTGACGGGGTTTTACTTGGGAACTCCCTGGCACCCGTGCTTGCCGGACTGTCCGGCTTAACCCGCGCGCGGGCAGGACCGCCGGCTTTAGGCGCCTCCTGAGCTTCCGGGCCGCCGTACCTGCTCAGGCGGTCTATCACCTCTTTAATCGGCTTCATCGAGCTGAGGAAACTGGCCCTGATGAGCGCCATTTCGAGGGCCAGCCTCGGGGTCGAGGCGTACCTGACCTCAGTGTCCGCCTTCATGATCTCGCCCAGAATAAGCGTCAACTGGTCTTCGCCGGCCGATTCCGCCAGTGACTTTACGGCGGACATTTCCTCGTCGCTGAAGTCGAGGGTATCGGACGGGTCCTTCATTACGCTCGCGACAAGAAGGTCCCTGAAAAACTGAACAAGTTCACGGGTGAAGGTCCGTATGTCCGCGCCCTGCTCCGACAGATGGCCTATCGACTGAAGGATCCCGACACGGTCACCCGTGATCAATGCCGTCGCGACCGCCGCCAGCAACCCGAAGTCGGTTATGCCGAGAAGGCTTTTTACGTCGTCCTCGCTGATGTCCGAAGAGAAAGAGGATATCTGGTCCAAAATAGTCAGGGAGTCACGCATGCTTCCGTCGGCCGCCCGCGCGACAAGGGAGAGGGCCGCGGGGGAAATGCGGATATTTTCGACGTCGGTTATGCGGCTGAGCCTCTTTTTTATTTCGGCGGAGGATATTCTCCGAAACGGCATATGCTGGCAGCGGGAAAGCACCGTGGCCGGTATCTTCTTCATCTCCGTGGTGGCCAGCACGAATATCACATGGGCCGGGGGTTCTTCGAGTGTCTTCAGCAGGGCGTTGAAGGCGGAGCCGGAGAGCATATGGACTTCGTCAATAATATATATCTTGTATTTACCGTAGGAAGGGGCGTATTTGACCCTCTCCCTGAGATCACGGATGTCGTCAACGCTGTTATTGGAGGCGCCGTCTATTTCCGTGACGTCGACCGAAGACCCACCGGTGATCGAAACGCAGGAGGCGCATATGCCGCAGGGAGACGGGGTAGGGCCCTCCGCGCAGTTGAGCGCCTTTGCGAGGATCCTGGCGGAAGAGGTCTTTCCGACGCCGCGGGGACCGGAGAAAATGTAGGCGTGGGCGATCTTCCCCTGGATGATCGCATTTTTGAGGATCCGCATGATCGGTTCCTGCCCGGCCAGGTCGTCAAACCCGGCCGGCCGCCATTTTCTTGCAAGTACAAGATAGCTCATAATTATTGCCGTTCAGTAAAGTAACGTTTTATTGCAGCCCGCGAACGACTTACCGCGGCACACAGTAAGAATGCTTATCGCTGCTTCCTTCCGGATCTGACGAGGTTCACACCTGCCTGTTGCGCGGGGCCGCCCACAGGCTGCAATAAAACGGTGAATAACAGGACATGGTATCATTCACACGGGAATTTCATACATTTTAGCACACTTGAGGTTTCTTTTAAAACGCTGCCGCAGGTCGCTTTCCGGACCGGGCGGCCGGCCGGCTCCGGCGGACACACGCGGGCGCGAAGGTCTCCTTTATGACACGCAGCAGCTTTTTGTTCAGGTCATGCGTCATCACCGATAGCCTCAGGAAGCCGGGGCCTAAGCCCCCGGTCCCGGCACAATCCCTCACGAAAAAGCCGGCCCGCGAAAGCCTGTCCTTCAGCTTCTCGGGATCGATAATCACCTCGATCACAAACACGTTCGAGTCGGACCCGGGGACCCTTATGCCCTCGATCTTCCTCAGCGCATTAAACAGCATCATCCGCTCGTCACGGATGAACTTCAGGGCATTTTTTTTATATGTCCCGTCCTTGAGCGCGGCGATTGCGGCCGCGGACGAAAGGACGCCGATATGTCCGGCATATGCGTCCCTCAGCCTTCGGATGGTTGCCGGGGATGAGAACGCCCAGGCGAGTTCGAGGCCGGGCAATCCGTAAAAATTCGCGGTCGTCCTTATGACGATTATATTGTCGCATGCCGGGAGCCCTTCATACAACGCATCGTTTCCGCAAAACTCTATGAGGGATTCGTCAATCACCGCCATGCGGCCTTCTTCGGCCTCCTGGAGCAACTCTCTCCAGAGCCCGGACCTCTCCGACAGCCTTCCGGTTATCAGGTCAGGGTTCGAGACGTAACGCGGTCCGGACAGACCGAAGACCGACTCGATAATATGATTGCATTCGTTTTTCGAGTTCGCAAAGAAGACGCAGTCGCCGTTGACGCCAAATTTTGACAGGAAGAACCTCCGCAGACCGCGGAGCTCAGGGTCGGGACAGCGGCCTATCTCCCTGACTTCCTTCCTGATAGCGGCCTTGACCTTTTTAGAAGGACCTAATGGACAGATGCCCGCGCCGGCGTCGGCCACCCTGCTTAAATTCTTCCCCTGTTCAGAGGCAAATGAATAAAGGTCCTGTTCCATGTGCCGTTATTATATCATCAAGACGGCCTCCCGGGTGGCATACGACAATAACTGGCCGTTTAATCGGGCAGCGGGCCGGTTTATCGACGGCCTTGAGGGCAGTCTGAAAAAAAAACAGGAAAACAAAAGGCCGGAGGCGGGAACAATAATGCCGGGAAGGGCCGCGGACTGAAGGCGGCCCTTCCCGGCGCGATGTTAAAAAACGGCCGGGACCGTGCTTACCCGGATCACGGCAACTGGCTGAATCCGGAAATCTCGAAAAGACCGTTGATGGCCGTAAAATCCGCGCTATAACGGAGTCCAAGATACTCCGCGCAGGGCAGATGCAGAATGCCGGTGACCGGGTTAAAGCTTGCGCACTGGCTTGCGCCTCCGCTCATGCCGTCACCAGGGCTCAAATTAATATCGGCCAGGGTGAAACGCAGGGGGTTATTGCCGGCGTACGAAAAATCCAGGGAGTAAACGCCGCCCATGTCAAAGCAGGGCACATGCATGTTGAGCGTCGCCGGATCAAGCACCGCGCACTGGTTTTCCATGACTAAAAACGGACGCATCATCTCGTTGTCTTCATGCTCGATGATATGGCAATGCCAGACATACAGCCCCGGCATGTCGAATTTGGCCTTTACTATAGTGACAAACCCGGGCAGGGTGATGACCGTGTCTTTTCTGCCGGCTTCCCAGCTGTTGGACGGGACCATCGGCCCGGTTGCGAACTCGGCGGGGTCGGGAGGAGGGAGCGCCCGCGTGCTGTTTAGATAGGCCTGTTCGACGGCGGTGAATTGTTCGACGTCGATCGGCAGTCTGCCGATCACTTCGAACGTCACAAGGTGCAGATGCATCGGATGGGCGTCAACGGTCAGATTGATGAAACGCCAGATCTCGGTATCGCCCAGGTTCGGGGTCTCCGTGACCCTATCCATGAAGGTGAAAGTCCCGCCTTCGGTCGTTCCAAGATGCACTTCCGCCGGGGCGTCGGCCGGTTCATACGCGATTTCGTTAAGCATAAGATCGCGTGTCTTGGCGACGGGCCCGAAGGGCTCCAACGCCGGGTTCAGAGAACCGAAGGCAGGCAGGGCGCTTTCGTCAGGCCCGGAAGAGGCGACCACCTGAAACTTCATCACCTGGCCGGTCGTCGCAAGGTCGGCCGGTATTACGTCCGCAAGACTTCCGAACGGGTCGTCCGGCCCCTCATTGATAAGATAAAGTTCGGTCCCGGGAGTAAACTGGGAAAAGTCCACTATGACGTCCGAACGCTCGGCCGGACCCATCAGCAGACGGTCGAGGGTCACGGGCCCGTTTGGTATCAGGCCGCCGTCATTGCCGATCTGCCTGAAGGACGTCGCGGTGTTCAGCGGCGGCAGTATGCCCGCCGGGGCGCCGACGATCCTGAGAATCAGCGTCCTGGCGTTACAGCCGTTTAAGAGACGAAGCCTGTATTTCCTTGGCTCCACCTGGAGGAAGGGCCAGGTGTTTCCGTTTACGAGCATGGTATCGCCGAAGAACTCGGGTATCCAGATCGGCGGCACGGTCGTGCCGGGGACATAAGGCCCCGAATAATCTCCGAAGAAGCCCCGGCTGTCAGGGTAAAAGAGAGAGCCGTCAGCCCTGAATATCCTGTCCTGAATCGCCAGAGGTATCTCGTAATATTTTGTCCCGGGCGCGTCACCCGGACGCGGCGCTGGCCCCGGCAGATTTAATGAGTCCTCGTAGGCGTCTCTGATGAGCCAGAAACCGGCCAGACCTGCATACACGTTCAACCGTGTAAGTCCCATAGCGTGGTCGTGGTACCAGAGAGTGGCGGCCCGCTGGGTGTTGGGATATTCGAACCAGGAGGAGCCGGTCTCCGCGGATTCTACGGTGTTGAAATAAGTCCCCTGCGTGAAATAGCCCCGGGGTATATTATTTGCGGCCGGAAGATACCATGAGCGCGGATTGCCGTCGCTTACCGACGGCACATGGGAGCCGTGAACATGGGTCACGATCGGGACAGGCCCTCTGTAGGGGCCAGGTGTAGCGATGAACTCAGGTCTCGAGTCGGGGGGGCCCTGAGGGTTTGCCCACATCAGGGTCTGATCGACCGGAAGCAGATGGGGAAGATACGCGCCGCCGGCGTCAACAAGGCCGTTGATCCACTTGACCTTCACGTTGGCGTTGGTCCTTGTCTCGACAGTGAACGCCGGATAGTTATAGGTTGATCCCGGAAGTCCCGGTTCTGGTCCGTTGGCGGCGCCGTATCCCCAGACCGTTGTCTTTGGGAAGCCTGCCGGCAGGACCTGCTGCCGGAACTGTTTCACCGCGATCTGATACCTGGTTTCATTATTGTCGGCCGATGCGGGCGGCATCGCCGGAGGAATGACCAGCGGCGTCACATATTTCGGGATGGTGGTCGGATCGAGCCTTCCTTCGTCATTCGCATCCGCCGAGGCCATGGGCGCGCCAAAGACAAGAAGCGACAGACCCGCGAAAAAGACAATAAGATAAAACAGAGAATTTCTGCGGCTAAATAAACACATAAAACACCTCCCCTGAGATTTTAAATATTAGTGCGGCGATTTAAAAACATCTTAGTATGATATCGGGCTGAATGCAATAGGAATTTTCGGGGTCGTTTTGTAGGGTTTCCACTACGCTCCGGACGGCGGCAAAAAATAAAAAATCAAGCCCTTCCGGCCTCAAGAGCGCGTAATCGTTTTAGGTATTAGGCGACCCCATCTTTGCCTTCAGCGCAGGTTTTTTTATAAAAGCCTTGTTAATCATTGAACTGGTCATCATAAAAGTCATAAAATAATAAACGTTTTTACCGTGCGGCGTGATGAAACAAAGGAGGATTCAAGATGAAAATGACTCTGGCCGAGAAGGTCTTTAAGACGCACCTGAGGGACGAGCCGTTCCCCGGCACGAAGGTCCTCGACATAGATGTCGTGATGTGCCACGAGATCACGACCCCGATCGCGATCAACGACCTCGTTGCGCGCGGAAAGGACAGGGTCTTTGACCCCGACAGGCTGAAGGTGGTAATCGACCACGTGACGCCCGCCAAGGACACGAAGACGGCACTTCAGGGCAAGATCCTGAGGGAGTGGGCGCGGAGGCATAATATCAGGGATTTTTTCGACATCGGCAGAAACGGCGTATGCCATGCGATATTCCCCGAGAAGGGGTTTATACGCCCCGGCTATACCGTGATAATGGGTGATTCCCACACCTGTACCCATGGGGCCTTCGGCGCGTTCGCCGCGGGGGTAGGCACCACGGACCTCGAAGTCGGTATCCTGAAGGGGGTATGCGCCTTCGGGGAGCCAAAGACGATAAGGATCGACATCGACGGGACGGTCCCGGAGGGCGTCTATGCAAAAGACATTATTTTAAGGATCATAAAGGAGCTCACGGTGAAGGGCGCGACCGACTGCGTCATGGAGTTCCGGGGTGATGTGGTAAAAGGCATGACGATGGAGTCGAGGATGACGCTCTGTAATATGGCGATCGAGGCCGGGGGGACCTCGGGCATCTGTATGCCTGACGAGGTAACGGTCGATTATCTCTGGCCGTTTATATCGTCCGATTACAAGGACAAAAAGGCCGCCCTGGAGGACTTCAAAAAATGGTGGTCTGATGAGGGCGCCCGATATGAAAAAACCCTCAAGATCGACGTCAGCGGGCTTGAGCCCCAGGTCACCTACGGCTATAAGCCTGACGAGGTGAAGTCCATATCGGAGCTCGAGGGCACGCCCGTGGACCAGGTATATATCGGTTCCTGCACGAACGGACGGATAGAGGACCTGAGGGTCGCGGCCTCATATCTTAAGGGCAGGACGATATCCCCCTATGTCAGGGGTATAGTCTCACCCGCTACGCCGAAGATATTCAGCCAGGCGGACGACGAAGGCATAATAAAGATATTTATGGACGCCGGGTTCTGTGTCACGAACCCGACCTGCGGCGCCTGCCTCGGCATGAGCACCGGGGTCATAGCCCCCGGAGAGGTCTGCGCCTCCACTACGAACCGTAATTTTAGCGGCAGGATGGGCAAGGGGGGGATGGTCCACCTGATGAGCCCGGCGGTGGCAGCGGTCACCGCGATCGAGGGGCGCATTGCCGATCCCCGGAAATTCAAAAAGGGAGGCGCATAATGAAGAGCTTCGGCGGAAAGGTCCTTTTCCTGGAGAGGTCTGACATCAATACGGATGAGATAATTCCGGCAAAATATCTGACCGAGATATCGAAGGAGGCGCTCGGGCCGCATATGCTCGAAGACCTCAGGCTTGAGGGCTTCGACCCAAATGGCAGCGGCGCTAAGGATGCGAAGGTCATCGTCACGCGGGCCAACTTCGGGTGCGGCTCTTCCCGTGAACACGCGCCGTGGGTCTTCGAGATCAACGATATCAATGTGGTCGTAGCGTCGGGGTTTGCGAGGATATTCAGGCAGAATATGTTCAACTGCGGGATGCTGGCGATCGAGCTCCCTGAGGCGGACATCAGCAGGCTGTTTGAGCATCAACGGGCCGACGCCAAAATTGACGTGGATTACAAAAACAGCCGGATCACGATCGTCTCTTCAATCGGAAGCGGCGCCTTCGATTATCACATATCGGAGTTTGACAGGGCCCTCATTGAGGCGGGCGGCTGGGTGGAGTTTGCCGATGCCAGATACTAAGATGGACCCCGGGGAGAAGTTGAAGGCGCTGGGTATAGAGCTCCCGGCTGTGCCGAAGCCTCTTGGCGCATATGTCCCGTTTGTGAGGACAGGGAACCTCGTTTTTTTAAGCGGGATGCTCCCCCTTAAAGAGGGCGGACTCATCATGACCGGCAGGGCCGGAGAGGCGGTGTCGCTTGAGGACGCCGTCTCATGCGCGAGGCTCGCGGCGATAAACGCGCTTGCGGTCTTGCAGACCGCGGTCGGAAGTCTTGAAAAAGTCAGGCGCTGCGTCAAGATTTCCGGGTTTGTGGCCTCAGCCGCCGATTTTTATGACCAGCCGAGGGTAATAAACGGGGCGTCCGAGCTGATCTCTCAGGTGTTCGGCGAGACCGGTCTTCACGCGAGGGCCGCGGTCGGTGTAAACACGCTTCCCCTTAATTCTCCCGTAGAGATAGAGTTCATCTTCGAAGTGGGGGATTAATATAGCGGTTCGGAAAAACGTTTGTCATTTCGACCAAAGGGAGAAATCTGCTCGTCTGACGCTTTTAAGGCAAGATTTCTCACTCCATTCGAAATGACATAATAATTGTTTTTGTGAAATGATGAACAAAAGCTGCACAGGGAGATTATATGGAGTTTTTTTACATGCTTTTTCCTGTCTCAGGGGTAAAGACATATATCTTCATTCCCCCGCTTGTGGCCTTCGTCCTGTCCTTTTTTACCTCGATGGGAGGTGTCTCGGGGGCCTTTCTGCTGCTGCCGTTTCAGATGAGCTTTCTTAATTTCACCAGCCCGGCGGTCAGTTCGACTAATTTCCTCTTTAATATAGTGGCCATACCAAGCGGCGTGTATAGATATATAAAAGACGGCAGGATGGCCTGGCCCCTTACGATGATAGTCATCCTGGGCACGCTTCCGGGGGTGTTCCTCGGGTATTACATCCGTATCATGTACCTTCCCGACCCCCGCGCGTTCAAGATGTTCGTGGGCCTGGTGCTTCTTTATATAGGGGTCAGGCTGATCTATGAATTTTCCGGAAGAGGCGGCACCGCCCAGTCAAAGGCGCTTGAGCGGAAGTTTGACCTCAGGGTGAGTGAACTCAAGGAGGCGGGCAAATCGGCCATAGCGGCCGGTCTTCCCACGGAGGCGGTGGTAAAGACAAAGTCGGTTACGATGAAATCTGTCGAGTATGAATTCTGGGGCGAGACCTTTTCTTTCAGCACCCCTGCCATGTTCATGCTCGCTTTGGTGGTCGGCGTGATCGGCGGGACCTATGGCATAGGCGGAGGGGCGATCATCGCGCCTTTTTGTGTCGCCGTCTTCAGGCTGCCTGTCTATACCGTCGCGGGCGCGGCCCTTATGGGCACGTTTCTTACATCGATAGCCGGTATCATTTTTTACAGCCTGGTTGAGATAAAAGGCGGGGTCCGGACCTCTCCGGACTGGCTGCTCGGGGCGCTGTTTGGGGCAGGTGGTTTTGCCGGCATGTATCTGGGCGCGCGCACACAAAAATTCATGCCCCAGAAGGCGATCAAACTCATATTGGGAGTTTTGATCTTATATGTTTCGGGAAGCTACATAATACAGTTTTTCAGATAGGGAGGATCAATGCTGGTTGGAATTCTATCCGACACCCATGACAATATGCCTCAGATCAGAAAGGCGGTGGACCTCTTCAACCTCCGCAAGGTAGGGCATGTAATCCATGCCGGGGACTTCGGCGCGCCGTTTACATTCCGGATCTTAAAGGACCTTGAGGCCGAATTTACAGGCATATTCGGAAATAATGACGGAGAGAAGCTGCTTCTCCAGAAGATATCGAAGGGCAGGGTCTTTCAGCAGCCGCATATCTTTGAACTCGGCGGGAAGAAGATCGTGGTAATCCATGAGCACCATATCGTCAATGCCCTTGCCGCAAGCGGACATTATGATATTGTTGTCTATGGGCATACGCATGAACCTGACGTCAGAAAGATCGGCAGAACACTAGTTGTAAACCCGGGAGAGACCGGTGGCTGGCTTCACGGTAAGTCAACAGTAGCGGTGCTCGATCTTGATAAAATGGAAGCCGAGATAACAGGTCTCGACCTGAACGCCGGTTTTTTATAAGATGTTATTTCCAGGCATTATAACCATCAAACAAAAGGGTGTTTTATGCAGGCTTCGGTGATTATTTCTATTTATGATAGCATTCCCAGACTGGAACTTATATTGCTTGCTTTAGGCAGTCAGACGGCAAAGGGTTCTTTTGAGGTGATTGTGTCAGAAGATAATAATGCTGAAGCAACAGCGGAATTCATCAATGGACTGAAAACCAGCCTCCCATTCCCTTTGGTCCATCTGTTCCAGGAGGACCTGGGCTTCAGAAAGTGCAGGGCGCTAAACAGGGCGATTGAAGCAGCCACAACCGATTTTTTGATTTTTATTGATGGTGATTGCATTCCTCACAGGGAGTTTGTACATCAATATATAAAGGCAAAGAAATACGGGAGAGTATTGTATGGCAGGAGGGTGATGCTGGGAGAAAGACTTTCGTCCCGGTTACTGCAGGACAAAAAACCTGGACCGCTGAACCCTGTTGACCTTATCCTCAGAGGGTGCGGGCGCATTGAAGAAGGCTTTTATCTTCCATTTGTTCCTCAGAGGTTATTAAACAAAAAATCCTGCAGGTTATTAGGCTGCAATATTGGGATATTTAAAAAGGAGCTGCTTGCTATTAATGGTTTTGACGAAGACTATACAGCCCCCGGCGGCGGCGAAGACTCCGACATAGAATGGAGGCTTGAGGCGCTGGGCGATGTGAAATTTTATTCAATGAAATTCAAGGCGATCGTCTACCACATCTGGCACAAGGAAAGGTTTACCAGGGAGATGGAAGCAGAAAATATGAAAATATTGCAAAGTAAAATCAGCAGGGGCTTTGTTGCTTGCAGAAATGGAATGAATAAACTTTAGCGGCCATGAGAATTCTCTTCATATGCAGTTCAGGTTTTGATTATGCGCAGGACCTCGCCTATGCAGGACTGGTAAACATCCTTGGCCAGGGGAATGTGACAGATTATCCATGGAATGCCCGTTATCATCTGCCCATTAAGTCATATCCAAAAAACCTGGGTTTCACATCCGTTTCATTCAGCCTGCCGTTGTCGGTAAGATTCAGCGCATTTGACCTGATCATACTCGGTTCCGCGAAACCGGATGCATTACGCGTCTATTCAAAAATATTACTGAGGACAAAAAACAGGCCAGTTCTATTTATTGATTCCGGAGATCGGACGGGAATAGGCGGGGATTTTTACAGGCTTAATGCGGGCAATGATTATGAAGCTGTTATTAAAGAAAAACCGTTTGACATCATTTTAAAAAGAGAATATATCCCTTCCCTGCATGAAGAAATTAAAACATGCTTTCCGTTTCCTTTCTCCTTTCCCTATAATGTGCGGATCCCTGCCCGACCTGAAAACGCAAAGAAATATGAGGTTTCATTCTGGGGACAGCAAATACCTGAAATCAGGGAAAACGCGCTGAAGATACTGCAGGGGAAATATGACTGTTCACAAAATGGTACGACACTCAACCAGAATTTCGGCACTTACAGACGAAGGGGCCTATTTTATCTGGAAGAACTGGCCGCCTGCAAAATCGTATTAAACTTCCGGGGAGGGGGATGGGATACCATGCGGTACTGGGAAGTGCCTGCAACCGGAAGTTTTATGATAAGCCAGAAACCACAGATAAGCATACCCGATAATTTTGAGGACGGAAAACATTTGGCGTGGTGTTCTGATTCTCTTGGTGATTTGACGGATAAAATCGATTACTACCTTAAGCATACTGATGAAAGAGAAGCGATGGCTGCGCAGGCAAAGGCACATCTGAATAAATATCATCTTAACACTGCACGGGCGCAGAGATTGCTGGACATAGTCAAAAAAGAGTTATTGTTGTAAGATTAACCGTATGTTTGTTCTTTGGATATTCAAAGACATTGCCGTCGGGTCCCTGCCGGCATGAGGCCGGATACCGCATCATTTTCTCAAAGGACCGGGGCTGCCAGAGGCAAAACCTTTAAATCTTTATCGGACTTTGATACGAAAACCCGAATAATTCTTGATGAAGCAATCGAGGGGGAAGGAAGTATTTCTTCGAAGCCCTCGATCTGTCCCTTTTTTGGTGCGTCCGGACCCAAAATTAATGGATAATAGTATTACGATGCTTAAGAAGGGAACACTGCTTTGGTTGATCGATGAAGTGTCTGAAAAGGCGCGCGGGACAGGCTCCTTACTTCCGATCGGGACGGTTTCGGAGTATGTCGATGACGACGGCGTGCGTTTCGTAGTGCGCCTCTTGTCGAACCTCGTCAGGAAGGACGAAGACCGCCTAAAAAGGGCGCAGGAGAAAAAGGGGAACCCCTTTCTCCCTTACGAAAAAGAGCTTTTCGTCACAGACGTCAGTCCGACACATATCGCGATCCTCAATAAGTTCAATGTCATGGAGCGGCATCTGCTTATCGTAACGAGAGAGTTCGAGGACCAGGAGAACGTTCTTACTCCTTCGGACTTTTCGGCCCTCTGGAGCTGCATGTCTGAATACGACGCGGTCGGTTTCTATAACGGCGGAGAGGCCGCGGGCGCAAGCCAGCCGCACAAGCACCTTCAGATAGTACCGCTTCCGCTTGCGGACGAGGGACCTCCCGTTCCGATTCAACCTCTTATTGACGAGGTGACGGATACGGGCAGGCTCACGCGGCTTCGTTCCTTCGACTTTCGTCACTGCTTCGCCCGCCTGGAGCTGGACAATTCAGGGTTCCCCGTTGCGCCGGATAAGCAGAGCTATGCCCTGTATCGTGAGATGCTTTCGGAACTGGGTATGTCGGTCCCCCGGGATGGCGAGACAATTAAGCAGTCAGGGCCGTATTGCCTTGTCGTCACGCGGCAGTGGATGCTGCTTGCGCCGAGGTCTCGGGAATTCCATGGGGAGGTTTCCGTCAATTCTCTTGGATATGCGGGCTGTCTGCTCGTGAGGAAGGCTGAGCATCTTGAGCTGGTCAGAAAGATCGGCCCATTAGAGTTGCTGAAATCCGTTTCGATCCCTCTTTGAAACTAACATTTCAAATATAGTGGACAGCCGTCCCGTCCAGTTTTCTGCGTCATGAACTTTTGATATCAAATGGAGCTTGAAAAGATATCATCTATTAAATAATATAATAATATAGTTACGTAGCAATGAGAGAGGTGAACCATGTCAAGAACTGTTATAGACCTTGAAGACGATGTTCTCAAAAAGGCGCAGAAACTCACGGGGATTCAAAAGAAGGTAGATATTGTCAACTTTGCCTTAAAAAAACTTGTCGAACAAAAAGAGATCGAAAAAATCCTGACTCTCAAGGGTAAAGTCAAATGGGACGGGAACCTTGAAGAGATGAGGGCTGGAAGAAGTGGTCCTCGTTGATACATCTGTCTGGATAGATTTCTTCCAGGGACCGGCATCCCCGTATGCAGATATTCTGGATAGCCTGGTACGGGAGAATAACCGGGCGGTTATATGCGGCCTGGTCTTACAGGAAATACTTCAGGGCATCAAAGATGACAGGAGCCACGCCTTAACAAAAGAAAGACTCTCTGTATTCCCCTTTATCAATACAAATAAAGACACTTATATCCATGCCTCCCATCTCTACAGAAATATGAGGAAGAAAGGCATTACAATTCCTCCTGCCGACGCAACTATAGCCGCAATTGCGCTAGCAAACAAAATCCCTCTTTTCACTAAAGATGAACATTTCAGAATTATTGCAAGGCATTCAGACTTGACGCTTTATTCCTATGACGCCGATTAGACAAGCAGTGACGACGGAGGCTTGCCTGATAAACAAGTATGCAGTTATTGAAGTGTTACCGGCTGGACCTCGGCTTTATCCGTGCCCCGTCTCTGACCGCGTCGTCAGGGTGGACGAGCACCTCCTGGCCTTCGGCAATTCCTGAGATGACTTCCGCGGTCTGCCCGTTTCTATGGCCGATCTTTATCTGCTTCAGCCTTGCCCTGCCGCTCTCCGCGACAAAGACGTACCAGTCTTCGCCTTTCCTGAAGATGCCGCCCGCCGGGACCTGCAGAATATCCCTGCCCTCCCAGATGACGAACTTCGCCTCGACCCTGTAGCCGTCCCCCAACCGCCGCCATTCCTCGGAGACGGTCGTTATGTCCGCGATCGCCAGGACCCTCTGCTCCTCGACCCCAAGGCTCGATATCTTCGTGAAGGCGGCCGGTTCAACGATCCTTACCTTGCCTGAAAGAGGCGGGCCTCCCCCCCAGCGTTCGAAAATGACCCGCGTGCCGGGGCTGATCATGACCGCATCGGCTGAAAGGACCTCCATCTTTACCTCCAGGCTTCCGGGGTCGCCGATGTCTATAAGCGGCTCGCCGGCATTTACGACCCCCTCGCTTTCGCGCTGGAGTTTGAGCACCCGCCCGCCGACAGGCGACCTTATTATTACATTGCGCTTTCTGTCGGCCACCCCTTCATCGGCGGAATGTCCGAGCGCGGCGCGGGCCCTGCCGAGCTCCGCCGCGGCTGTTTTCAATGAGGCCTCCGCCGCAAGAAGGCCAGCCGCCGCCCTTTTTGTCTCAGCGTCCGCCTGTTCAAAAATGTCCCTTGAGATATATCCGGATTCATAAAGTTTTCTCTGGCGTTCAAGGTTTTTACCGGCATAGTCGGCGCCTGCCGCCGCCGCGCGGACACGCTCGTCCGCCGCAGCTTTAGCTGACAAGAACGCGGCGACCCCGGCCTCGGCCTCGGCCCTGCTCCTTGGGTCCAGCGCCACGGAGCGAAGCGGTTCGACGGTCGCCACCGGCTGCCCTTTATTTACGATGTCGCCCACCTTTAATTCGACGCGCCTCAGGTAGCCCGGGACAGGCGCCGAAATAATAAACCTGTCCCTTACCCTCGTCTTTCCTTCCTCTTCGACGATGACCTTCATGCCGGAGCGGACGGCCTTGACGATGTCCACCGGCACGGGCTTCGGCATAAAGCCGTAGCCCACGCCGACGATTACGATCAGGAAAACGCTTATGATGAATATCTTTCTTCTTGTTGTCGCCTGCATGTATATACTTTACCTCACAGTTGCATATTATTTGTCAATCGCAACAGACGGAAATGCCGGAAAATGTCCTTTTTCCCGTCACTACAAAATGCGCCTTTCGTTGCTTTGCAGGGGCAATCCATGAATTGCCGCTACTCCTTTGTCTTAAGGACCGCTACAAGGTCCAGATGATCGAGCCGGTGACGCACTATCAGCCCGGACAGGCAGGCTGAAACCAGAACGACGGTGGCTGCGTATGTGTAGGTGTCCGCCTGTATCACTACGGGAATTCTGAAGAGGTCCGAATCAAGCGCCGCGGCTATATAGACGCAGATGCCGCGCCCCAACAGGAACCCTAAGGGTATCGAGACGAGCGTGAGGAAGGCAAGTTCCCCCAGAAATATATAGGATATCTCTCCCCTGGTATAGCCCAGGACCCTCAGGCTTGCCAGTTCTCGGCTCCTCTCCGAAAGCGAGATCCGGGCGCTGTTATAGACGACGCCGAAGGCGATGATACCGCCCAGTATGGTCGCGATGAAGGTGAAAAAAAGGAGGGCCTCCGCCTGCGTCTCATAGAAATTCTTTATCTCTTCCCTCCTTACGACCGCCCCTGCCACGCGCGGCGCCTCCACCAGTCTCCGGTATATCGCGGACTGGTAGTTTTGGTCGGCGGATAAATAGGCGCCGGAGACGGCGCTCCCCTCCTTCATCAGCCGGTTAAGCGCGTAGATGTCCATAAAGCCCATAAGCCCTATATACTGTTTTACAAAACCCGCGACCCGGACCTGCAGTTCCGGGCGGCCTCCTTCGAGCACATCCACCGTGAGCATGTCACCCACTTTGATTCCGAGCATCCGCCCCAGGTACTCGGTAAGCAATATTCCCGAAGAAGGCACCTCTATCGGACGCAGGTTTACGTCTAAAAGGCGGTAGAGCCTTCCGCCCCGGTGGACGCCTTCTACCGTGGTGCGGCAGCTTTTATGGCCGAACTGAAGCTGCGCGGGCACGGTCCTGAAGGGCTCGGCCTCTTCCACGCCCAGCATTCTTTTGAGTTCAAATACCGCCTTTTTCGATGTAGGCTCGACAAATGTGACCGTCAGATCTTCACGATGGTGCTGCCTGAACTGGACGTCCACCATGAAATCTATCGCATCCTTAGAAAACATCCCGCCTATCAGCACGGCTGACGCGAGGGCGATCCCCAGGATGGAAAGCATCGTCTTAAACGGACTGCGTTCAATATTCCGGAGTATTATCCTTGTCGGCTGTGAAAGGATCCCGCCCAGACCCAGATGTTCAAGCACTGTTTTGCGGTATCTTGAGGGCGGCTCGGGTCTCATCGCCTCCGCGGGAGGAAGAAGCGCGGCCCTCCTTACCGCATAGAGGGTCCCTGCGAGTGCCGCCGCTATACTGATCAGGCCCGCGCTCGTAATTACGGACGGCCTCAGCTCGAACATGAGATACGGGAACCTGTAAAATTCCATATAGATGCGGCCCAGTCCCCTGCCCAGCCAGATGCCCGCCACAGAACCGATGGCTATCCCTATGATGACGATGACAAGCACCATCTTTACATAGTGGAGGCCGATGCTGAAATTATCGTAACCGAAGGCCTTCAGCGCGGCGATCTGCTCCCTCTGGGTGCTTACGGTCCTGCTGATAACGACGTTTAGCAGAAATGCGGCCACGGCGATGAATATGGCGGGGAATATCCTGGCCGATCTCTGGAGCTGTTTGAACTCCTCCGTGAGGAAACGGTTCGACATCTGGTCTTTTCTGCCATAGGCGCCGAGCCCTCCGTATCTTTCGAGCAGCTCGTCCAGCCGGGTTATCACTTCCCCGGAACTTGCGCCTCCGGACATCGTCATAACGATGTCGTTGAAGGCCCCCTTCATGTCATAGGCAGTGGAAAGGGCGGTCCTGTTCATCCAGAGGACCGCGTATCTTTTGTAGTCGGGGCTTATAGAGCCGGGCCTCGACTGGAGCACAAACTCGGGCGAAAGCGCGATCCCGGCGATGACAAGGGTCTTCCATCTTCCGTTTATTACCGCTCCGAAACTGTCTCCCGGAGAAAACCTGTGGACGTCGGCAAAGGCCTCGCTTACGATGACCTCATTGTCTTTATCGGGCGCGACAGGTCTGCCCCGCCTTATAAACAGGCGGTTTAAGACCTGTTCGCCGACGTCAGGCACCGAGACGAGTTTGGCCGTAACGGGCTCCGGGAAGCCCTTTATATCCAGCTTTACCTGGGCCACGACCCTGGTTTCGGCGTAGCTTATACCGGGGACCTCCCGTACACGCTCCGCGACATTCTCCGGCGCCCGCTTAAGAGATGAGAAGACCTCGGCGAACTTATAGTCTTCATAAAACCTGTCCCTGGTTATGTTCAGGGCATGCATGGTGCTTATAAGAAGGACGTAAGTACATACACCGCTTGCTATGACGAGGCATATGGCAAGCGCCTGCCCCTTCATCCTCCAGAGGTCCCTGCGGAGTTTATGGTCGAGCACTTTCATATGGCTACCAGTGGAGCTCCCTCGGAGCCCTCTTCCGGGTGTTGATGTCGATGGTGGAAATGAGGCCGTTACTTAAGTGGACCACCCTGTCGGCCATGCCGGCTATGTCCACGTTATGGGTTATTATCACCGTGGTCGTTCCCAATTCGGCGTTGACCCGTTCAAGCGCCTCAAGCACGACTATGCCGGTTTCGGAGTCGAGCGCTCCGGTGGGTTCGTCGCAGAGAAGGACGTCCGGGTTCTTGGATATCGCCCTGGCTATGGCGACCCTCTGCTGTTCTCCGCCTGAAAGCTGGGTAGGGAAATGGTCCAGCCTGTCGGCCAGGCCGACCACCGCCAGGGCCTTGCCGGGGTCCATCGGTTTTGTCGCTATCTCGGTAACCACGGCCACATTTTCGACCGCCGTGAGGCTCGGGATCAGGTTATAAAACTGAAAGACGAACCCGACATGGTATCTGCGGTATTCCGTCAGTTCGCGTTCCGACGCGCGGGTGAGGTCCTTACCCAGGTAGCTGACCTGTCCGTCGGAGGCTGTATCGAGGCCTCCCAGGATGTTAAGCAGGGTGGATTTGCCGCTGCCGGAGGGGCCAAGCAGCACGACAAGTTCCCCGGCGTAAAGGTCGAGGTCGATGCCCCTCAGGGCATGGACCCGCACGTCCCCCATCTCATAGACCTTCGTCAGCCCCTGTGTGTGAAAGACGGTCTTCCGGCCGGCTTTGTTCTCTGGAGAAGCATTTTCCATGAATATCAGTATACAATATAATATTCCCGGCAACCACCAACTGTCTTGTGAAGAAGTCCCCGTGCCCTGGTCCCTTTTTGCTGTCAATCTCTCTTGTCTCTATACGAGGTTTATGTTATATATTAATAAATGGGCCATGAAGGCAAAAGAGGATTAAACGAAAGAAAATTCCCTGATTGGAAGACATTGCCGGATAACGGCAGGAAATATTGGATTGATATAACTGGAAGACATGGCTGGCTCGCTCGTTATGTAAAAGAAGTCAATGAAATGGAAGAAACGATCAGATTTTATCAGGAAATTTACGACGACAAAGGTAATTTAGTAGAAATTCACGAGAAATTTCCGGTAGACAACGGACACATAAAAGCAAAGGAGAAATAAAATGGTTTTAACAAAGAAAGAGCTTGCTGATATGCTTATGCGGTACGTTAATCGTGAAATAGACCTGCATACCCTTGTTCACTGGGCAGAAGATATGATGAAGGAATCTGATTTTGAGGACGCTCATTTTGAACTTATTCGGGATATTCTCTCGCGTATCGGGCTCGGAGATGTTCAGGAATTCGGACTTACATGGGATGATTGCTACGATTATCTGCACAGATTAGGATACAACGTAAAAGTTGAATTAGTTGAGGCATAATACCTGGCGCTTGTGAGTAGCTCAATCCAGGTTATGGACTCCGGGCTATACTCCCCAAAAAGACTGCTCGCCTGCTTCATAGATAAATCCAGACTGAATCATTATTGAAGCATTATTGTATTGACCCCGGAAGAACCGGCCTGATATATTACGGGCAGTTCTTTTGGGAGGTAGTGGAGTGAAAGGGGAAGTTGGAAGGGTTTTCAAAGTCGCAAGCGATACAGTATTGTCTCTGTCCAGTTTTTCCGGCCAGCTCTTTGAATTGTACAAAATTTACGATGTTTTGAGCGTCTTTTAAATAAAGGGGGGAATTGTGACCAAGTCTAAAGTGCTCCTATTTTCAGCTATTGTTTTATCATTGTGTATATCTGACTATGCTTTTTCACAGCCGCGAGAAATATCTATTACAGGGAAGCCGGTTGCTTTAGCGCCATCAGGTAACTACACAGAAATTACTGGAGACTTCTATATGAACGGAGCGATTCACTTTGTTGACGGATCGATACAAGCGACAGCAAATCCGTGGGTCATGAATGGAAGTAGTTATTCTTTTTTATCTGGAAATATTGGCATAGGAGTAGTTTCTCCGGCTGAAAAGCTTGAGGTGTCCGGTACAATAAGGACAACTGGACCAATTTCATTGAACACAGATGGTAAAGTTCAAATATATAAAGACAGCATATTTTTTGATGGTGGGTACTGGACTATGATAGATGCACCATCCGCGGGAAATACCAGTCAGCCATTAAGGTTATGGGCCGGGTCTGGCGCAACCGCGCCTAAAATGATTATTGACGGGTCAGGGAATGTGGGGATAGGGACAGAGATTCCGGCATCAAAACTTCATATCAATGGAGGGTCTCTTTATTTAGGAAAAACTGATAGTTCAATACACCAACCTGTGAGTATTTCGATACAATCCACTGATGCCGGTACTGGTAGGAGTATGAACATATATACTGGAGGAGATAACCTTGAAACCAGCCTAATAATTGAGAGCGCACATGCTGATGGAAAAAGAAATGTTATTGTGGCTAACGGGATGAACGGCAAAGTAGGCATCGGTACGGGTACACCATCCCAACAGCTTGATGTTAACGGATATGTAAAGGGGCAGTCAGGTTTGTGTATCAGTAGCGATTGCAGGACAGCATGGCCTTCATTTGGAGGATGGGCATCAAAGTCTATAATGGTAGATTATTTTGCCTCAACTGACGGACTGGTAATAGCTACAAGTGACTGTGCAGTTGGAGATGATCAAATTGTTGGGTATTCCGATGGAACCACTCACCCAACTACTACGAGAATAAATAACAGGGGGTCTATTGCCAGTCTAACAATGCCTGTTATGAAGGGCGATTATTGGAGAATAGAAACGAATACTTGTGATCGCAATATTATTTTCTGGATGCCTTTCGGAAATTGAGCGGCCCACGGGGCAAACCTTCACAGGCAGATAAAGAGCCGCTTTTGGGGCCTCACATAAAAAAACTCCATGGCGAGTTGAGAGGGAAATAAAGGAGGAAATAAAGGGGACAGGCTGTTTTTTAAAATAATGATGGATACGAGATGAAAAGATGGACAATCACATTAGGTAGGCCTAAGCCACGAAAAGTAGCCTGTCCCGAATGGCGCTAGTTTAAGGTATTTTTGCATGAAAAAACTACTGAAAACATTAGCTCAAAATGTCATAATTTTCAATGAAAAATACAACGCCAATATTTCCAGGATTTCATATGCAGACGCTACGTAAAAAGCCCCGATCCGCACAGCAGAAACTTGCAGATAACATGGCGCTGCTGAAGCAAAAGTCTTTCAAACAGATCGGAGAGGTCTTTGAGAAGTTTATCCCCCAGTGGCTTCTTAAGCCGGAGCGAGATGGGGCGATGAGTCGCCGCAG
>JACRLQ010000035.1 GCA_016215155.1 Nitrospirota bacterium | reverse complement strand
ATTTGCGATATCCCAGTTTCGTCGGGACATTCGATGCCTTTGTGAGTCATTTTGTTGTGCTTCCGGTAGGGCTTCCCGGAGTGTCGGCCAAACCAATTATCGTCGATAGCTGGGCAAGCCTCGGCATTGAGGTTCGTCTGAAGGGTGAAAAGGCATTCTTAGGCAACGGAGTATCACTGGACAGATTTAATGCTAAAGAGTGCACTATTGATCCGCACTCCATTGGACATGCGGGGCTCAAAGAACACATTAAAGATTACAAAGATGATTACGAAAAAGCGGCGGCATCATATAGGCAGAATCTTTGGCGTAAGGGCTTCCTAAGTTCGGCTGATGCCCGCGTCATTGCCTTGCAAAACTTGGCGAAGGAAGGATGGGCCGCAGGCATTGGAAGTGCACTTGCCGCCCGTTTTCAGGAAGTGATCGTTGACGAGGCGCAGGACTGCAATCCATTGGATTTGAATTTACTTGAATGGCTTCGACAGTCGGGTCTGCCTGTGACCATTGTTTGTGACCCCGACCAGGCTATATACGGTTTTCGGCACGGAAACCCTGCTGAACTCCGGTGTTTCTCTTCCAAGTATAAAGCTGACAGCCGGTTCCGTTTTACCGGCAATTTCAGGAGCAGTTCTCCCATTTGTTCTTTGGCCGCGACTCTCAGAACGCGTACTCAACCGGATGACGCCACGGGTGAAAGCTCTGCAATGACAATACCGATCCATGTCATATCATACACAGGCAGGACTGTCCCAGCAGCAGTTGGGCAGGCATTTACTTGCTTGATCGAAAGCGCGGGAATCAAGCTCGATCAGGCGTACATCCTCGGACACAAGAGGAGATCGCCTCTTCAGTCCGCAGGTCTGGCGACATCAACTCACACTCCTGGTGATTCGAAGGTCGCATTAATTGCAGGAGCTGTAGGCGCGTTTTGGTCTTCTTCCGGGTCAAACAGGGAGCGGGAAGCAGCTCTTCGAGACGTGGAAAAATTGATCCTCTTGTTTATGGGTAAGATTGAAAAGGAAGAACCGATGGCTAAAGCGGTTGAGCGAAACGGTATCCATGGTCGCTGGCTTCGGCGCGTCGCGCTGGAGCTGATTATGTCTCTTCCGACGAATTGCAAAGACAATGATGACGAACGGTCTGCCTGGTTGGAGGCTCTTCGCAGTGCCGTTTCCAACTTGGGATTGGAATGTGCGTCTGGTTCTACTGTGAAGAGTTTCTTTCGTTGCCCAGCAAAACACGACTGGAGCAAATTGCTCAATCATGAGGTAGCGACTGGTCTTCAATGCGCCACTGTGCATGAAGCTAAGGGAAGGGAATACGATGCTGTATGTTTGGTGATTCCTCCGAATCGGACGCCTTCCAATCACACGGAACAACTTGTTGTAGCCTGGGAAGGGCGATCGAGTGCCGAAGCCTTACGTGTCGCGTACGTGGGCATCACAAGAGCGAAGAAACTTGTTGTAATTGCAATTCCATCTGCATATCAACCGCGCTTGGCAAACATTTTAAACCGCACCGGAGTAACTTGGGAGTTGAGAGATTTGGCATGATAGTAAATAATGGGTTTGGGAACACACCTGCGCAGCTCATAACTGAACTATTGGTAGCGGAAGGGAGGTGCTCGGGAACATGCCGCTGAAAGGTTTTTCCTGCAAACAATGTGGAAACTGCTGTTTGAATCTTTCCGATGCCTATGCAACGCGTGTTGGCGAGGCTGAAATAAAGCTGTGGGAGGAGAAGGGAAGAAGCAACATCCTTGACAGGATAGCTTATCTGCCTTTGGGTGAAGGCGCATTTGTATACGACATCTGGTTCAGTCCGGTTTGTCGGGGTCGGACCAAGATAACCATTTGAATTTGTGATAAGATTGGTAGAAGAGGATTCCTTATGCAAACCCTCTAGGCGTGTGCGGCGCCGCCTTTAACTGCCGCAAGAAATAGGAGACATCACATGAAAATGCTGCTTACGGTCGAATTCACTTGAGCCTTTCAACTCCCTCGTCAGAAGCGGAAAGGCGGGCGAGATCATCGGGCGTATCCTCGAAACAATCAAGCCTGAGACCGCCTACTTCACAGAGCAGGACGGAAAACGCGGCGGAATCTTCGTTATTAACGTACAGTCTCCGTCGGACGTGCCCTCCTTTTCAGAGCCGTTTTTTCTCAACTTCAATGCCAGCTGCAAATTTCGCATCCTGATGAGCCCGGAAGATCTGCAGAAGGCCGGTCTGGACCAACTCGGCAAGAAGTGGGCGTAAGATTCTGGCCAATACTGCAGAAAACAGGGAGGACAGGCGGTTTTAATAAAGTCTGCCTGTACCCTTTGAAATGCTTTGCTTGCGATTTTGATTTTTCCGAGAATCATTTGCAAGATTGACAAGTATATCCTTCCTCATTATGTTAGAATGAAGTCAACAAGGGAGTATGAAATGGCGATACGATTTATTCTGAGTGAATATGTTCAGCAAGCACTGGCGGAAGCTGTTTATGACAAACTTGAAGACGGCACCTTTGCCGGCGGAATTCCGGCTTGCAACGGAGTATTGGCCTTTGGCCCTTCCTTGCGCGAATGTGAGGATGAACTACATTCAACTCTCGAAGATTGGATTCTTGTTGGGCTGAAACTCGGTCATCACCTACCGGTAATAGGAAATCTCGATTTAAACAGAGAACCGTCTTTTGAGCCAGTGGACGCCCTGTAAGCGACGTGATTTTATCAGTCGCTTGCACAAGCTCGGCTTTACCGGCCCTTTTTCTGGAACCAGGCATCAGTTTATGGTTTTCAATCAATATCGCATGTCAATTCCTTTAAACAATGAATATTCTATTCCACAACTCAGGATGATGATTAGAGAAGTTGAGGGAATCATAGGCCGGGACATTTTGGTCGATGAATGGAACACCTCGTAATTCTGAAATGAGCCGTGAAATGTGCTATCGGTGTTTTTGGCCAAAATCGCTCTGCTGGTGCTCGTCAATTTCTCCAATCGAGACCCGTACGAAAATCATCATCCTGATGCATCCGAAAGAATACAAAAGGGAAAAGGCGGCTACGGGCCGTTTCACAAATCTTTGCCTGAAAAACAGCGAAATTCATATGGGTATTGACTTCGACAGCCACAACGCGGTTCAGGAACGGATCCATGACACGCGCTATTTCCCGATGTTGCTCTACCCAGGGAAGGACGCCGTCAATCTTTCGGAAGGTGTTGTCCCCAACGGTTTTTTGCGTGACCGCCAATTGCTCGTGATCCTGCTTGATGCAACCTGGCGCATCGCCAGAAAGATGTTCAACCGAAGTCTTACACTGCAAGGGTTGCCACGGATCGGGATCGTGCCGGAGGAAAAGAGCCGTTATCTAATTAAGAGGCAGCCTCACGATTGGTGCCTCTCCACCATAGAAGCCGCGCATGAATTGATGAAGGCACTGGAGAATTCCGGGCTTGATACCTACGCAGAGCCAAACCAGATGCTCGATCTTTTTGCCAGGATGCAGCAGCACCAGATCAGCTGCATGAGTGACCCGGCGAGACAGAATTACCGCCGTTAAGTTTAGTTGGGCGTTGCCGACTTTTTTGTTCTCCCTGTGCAAAGAATCAAGGGTTTCTTTGATTAAAAAATCAGCCGATCGTATTGATCTTATGCGCGAGGCAGCCTGCGCCGAAACCGTTGTCTATGTTCATGACGGCTATGCCCGGCACGCAGGAGTTGAGCATCGCAAACAGGGCCGTAAGACCGCTGAAGCTGGTGCCGTAGCCTGCCGAAGTCGGAACGGCTATTATCGGCTTGTCGGTCATGCCGCCCACCACGGACGGCAGCGCCCCCTCCATCCCGGCCGCAACGACGATGACTCGCGCCTCAGTAAAAAGATTTTTCTTGTCGAGGAGTCTGTGAAGACCGGCGACACCTACATCGTATATCGTTGTCACCGCGCTTCCAAGGAACAAGGCGGTCACCGCCGCCTCGTCGGCCACCGCAATATCCGACGTCCCGGCGGTAAGGACAAGCACATTTCCCTTTGCGTCCTTTTTCGGCCCAACCGAGATCATGCCCGATGAGGGGTGAAAGACGGAGCCTTTTATCTTGAGCATCGAGTGTATCTTTTTCGTGGCGCGGCTGATAAGGAAACTGCCGCTTTTTTTGTGCATCGCCCTGGCTATGCTCACCACCTGGGCCTCGGTCTTGCCTTCGGCGTAGATCACCTCGGGTATCCCCTGCCTCATATGCCGGTGGTGGTCGATCTTTGCAAATGAGAGATCTTCATAAGGCAGATTTTTCAATTCGCCGAAGGCCTTGTCAACAGATATCCGGTTTTCCTGGACAGCTTTAAGGAGGTCTCTGATCTTATGGCTGTCCATTTCCCGCTCAGAACTCGGGCCGTAATGCACGGTTCATAAGGTTATGGACGGCGGCGGCGGGGGGCTCTTCATGATAAAGGACCCTGTAGACCTGCTCGACTATCGGCATCTCGACGTCGAATTTTTTCGATAGCTCGAAGGCCGATTGGGAGGTCGCGACACCTTCGGCCACACTCCTTGTCGCAGAGAGAATGTCCTTAAGCGCGAGCCCCTGACCCAGCTTCTGCCCGACCGTGTAGTTCCTCGAAAGAGGGCCTGTACAGGTAAGGACCAGGTCCCCGAGGCCGCTGAGCCCCGAAAACGTCCTTTTGTCGGCCCCCATCGCCTCCCCCAGCCTTGTTATCTCCGCGAGTCCCCTTGTGATGAGGGCCGCCCGCGCGCTATGCCCCAGGTTGAGCCCATCGGAGATCCCCGAGGCTATGGCGATGACATTTTTAAGCGCGCCGCCAAGCTCGACCCCAAGGACGTCGGAATGGGTATAAACCCTGAAATAGTTTGTATTGAATATCTCCTGCAGAAGCAGGCCGGCATCAGGGTTCCGGGACGAAAGCGTGACCGCGGTAGGATATTTCCGGATCACCTCTTTGGCGAAGCTCGGCCCCGAAAGGACCGCGCCTTGTGAGCCGCAGATCTCGTTCAGTATCGACGACACAGTCAGAAGAGTGCCCTGTTCAATACCCTTGGAGGCGCTGACGACTACGGAGTCCTCATGTATATGTTTTACGGCCTCCATAAATACCTTGCGGGTAAACTGGGTCGGAACGACGTTGAGTATATAGCGGGCCTTTTTTACGGCCTCCTCAATGCTGGAGGTCGCCTTCAGGGTCGCGGGCAGCTGGACCTCGGGAAGGTAGACGCTGTTTCGGCCGGTGCTGTTTATTTCATCGGCGACATCTTTTTCGTGCGCCCAGAAAGAGACGTCGTACCCCTTGTCGGCCAAAAGACACGCCAGTGTCGTGCCCCAGCTCCCCGCTCCTATGACCGCTATATAACTCATTTTATCGCCTTCACCCCTTTGGTCTCCTCACCCTACCCTCTCCCTCCGCCGGAGAGGGGATAAATTGGATTCCCTCACTCCTGAGGGGACAGAGAATATCTTAAGCTCACTCCACCTTGAGGGGGGAGGGCTGGGGAGAGGGTATCCAAATAATATGTTCATATTAATAGTATTAATTATACAGGGTTTATGCTTCTGATCCTATCTATGGCTTTGTCCAGGCGGCGAAGGGTCGTTTCCTTCCCGATGATCCCGATCACCTCGAAGATGCCGGGACTTACCGTCCCGCCGGTCAGGGCCACCCTCACCGGCTGAGCGATGGCGCCAAGTTTTATCTCATGCCTTTCGACAAGGGCCGTAAAGATCTTTTCTATTCCGTCATGGGAATAATCTTCGAGACTCCGGAGGCCGTCCCGCAATTCAACGATAAACGGCAGGTTTTTGTCGTTGAGGAATTTCGCCTCCGCCTTTTCGTCGTATGACGCCGGGTCCGAAAAGAAATATCGCAGCGACGACGCAAGCTCGACAAGCGTCTTTGCGCGCTCCTGAAGCGTGACGACCGCTCTTGCGAGCCATGCAAGATCGACAGAAGCCTCTTCGTTTATTATCTTTTCTTTGACCAGAAACGGGATGACAAGTTCGGCAAGCCTGGCGGGATCGGATTTCATAATATACTGGCTGTTGAGCCAGGTCAGTTTTTCAGGATTAAACACGGCAGCCGCCTTTCCGACGTGCTCAAAGGAGAAATGCTCAATAAGTTCGTCGCGGCTGAAGACCTCCTGGTCCCCGAACGACCATCCAAGCCGTACGAGATAGTTTATCAGGGCCTCGGGCAGATACCCCATTTCGTAATATGCCATTACGGAGGTGGCCCCGTGTCTTTTAGAAAGTCTCGCCTTGTCGGCTCCCAGGATCATCGGCAGATGGGCGAACTTCGGCGTCTCATATCCCAGGGCCTTGTATAACTGGATCTGTTTCGGGGTGTTGTTGAGGTGGTCATCCCCCCTGATTATATGGGTTATCTTCATATCAACGTCGTCCACCACCACAGTGAGGTTATAGGTCGGGGTGTTGTCGGAACGAAGGATGATGAGATCGTCGAGCTGCCAGTTTTCGAACTCGACAAAACCCTTGATCATATCGTCGACGACGGTGCGCCCTTCCCTGGGCATCCTGAACCTTACGGCAGGAGCAACCCCGGGGACGGGGGCCTTCAGGTCGCGGCAGCGTCCGTCGTACATAAGGGGTTTACCCTGGGCCAGGGCCTCCTTCCGCCGCTCCTCGAGTTCTTCCGGCGAGCAGTAGCAGTGGTATGCCATCCCGTCCCGGATAAGCCTGTCGGCGTAGCTCCTGTAAACATCGAACCTGTCGGTCTGCCTGAAAGGTCCCTCGTCCCAGTCAAGCCCCAGCCAGCGCATACCCTCGATTATCGCCTCTATATATTCATCAGTCGAGCGGGTCGTGTCCGTGTCCTCGATCCTCAGAATAAATGCGCCTTTATGCCGCCTCGCAAAAAGCCAGTTGAAAAGGGCCGTCCTTGCGCCGCCTATATGGAGAAACCCTGTGGGGCTGGGCGCGAAGCGTACCCGTACGGTGTCGGTCAAGATCGCCTCCTGATCAGAATTTACCACTTACTATAACAAGTCTAAGGAATTTTTTTGTATCCGGACCCGGCCTGAACCTCTCGTCCGCCCTGTGCCCGGCGACACAAACCAGATCGGTTCCGGAAAAAACAAGGGGCACGCTGTCTCTTTCGTCACGGGGGATTTTTTCGTCAACGAAATAATCCTGAAGCTTCTTCTTCCTCCCGAATCCGGCGGGGTAGAAATAATCCCCCGGTCTCCTTGCCCTGATCAGAAGCGGCAGCGTTATCTTATCGGCATCAACAGTCACCGACGTCTTTCCATCCCCAGGCTCGCCGGCCACCTCCTCGAAACCGGCTTTAAGCACGACGCCTGCTCCGGCTACCGCCACCTCATCACCCGGGTTAAGGGTGTATTCAGAAATTTTAATTGGCAGGTCGGAGGTGATCACGAGTAATGCGTACTGCCTTATGACCCTTATGCCTTTTGGCAGGTAGAGCCTGTCGCCCGCCCTGCCGTCTGAAATAAGGGCTATAATGTCTTCTATGTGACCGAAGCCGATACCTCTGATGCCGCTGGTTTCATCTATGGCCCTTCTTAGGACCCTCCTTAAGATGACCTTGTCCAACGTCTCCATCGGCCGGAGGAAAAGTTCTATCCTGGTTAAAGTCTTGCGGCTGATGAGCCTCATGAGCGCCTTTGTGGTATGTATACCCAGGTAGCGTTCCTCCTCCTGGAGGACTGAAACGGTCGAGGTGATCCCGGCGAGCAGCTTCGGGTTTAGCTTTTTAAGTTCAGGCATCAGGGTCAGCCTTATCCTGTTTCTGAGATAGTCGGTCTTCAGGTTAGAGGAATCGACCATATACTCAAGCCCGTTTTCCTCAATATAGCTTTCGATCTCGGACCTGCCTATCTCGATAAGAGGACGTACGATCCTGCCGCGCCGGACCGGTATGCCCGCCAGCCCGCCGGGCCCCGAACCCCTGACCAGTCGCATCAGGACGGTCTCCGCCTGGTCGTCGGCATTATGCGCGAGGCATATCTTAGAGGCGCCGGTCTCCAGGCATGCCTCATCAAAGGCCTTATACCTCAATTCTCTGGCCGCCTCCTGCCTGCCGAGCCCGGACCTCTTCTGATATGAAATCACGTCGATGGCTTTTACGACGAAGTTGATTCCCAGCCCGTCGCACAGTCTCCGGCAGAATTCGATTTCGAGCGGGGTTTCATCCGGCCTCAGGTTATGGTCCACATAGACCGCATGGAGCCTGAGGCTGTAGCGTTTCTTTATCCCGTCAAGCAGGTGCAGGAGGCTGACCGAATCAGGCCCGCCTGAAAGACCCGCGATAAGCGTCTCTCCGGGAGTGATTAGCGCATGACGGTCGATAGCGGAGATAAAGCGCGCCCTAATATCGGAAATACCCATCTTTTCAGGGACCTCTTTTGGTAAAAATTTGATCGGATCAGCCGAGTGTATTATTATATAGAGACAGGTGATGAAAACCAAAGTGAATTCGAGAAAGGAAAATGCCGGCGCCAGGTGCGCCGGACCATCAAAAGAAACAAGAGGTTCGTATGCTGCATATGGGGACGTCGTCCCCATATGCATGAATACGTCATGCGTTATGAGAAAACAGGCGGCCTGCTTCGGCTTTGAGGGTTGTCCCGGCTTTAAAGCCAGATAGCATTGCAGGAAGGACTTTTTCAGCATCCCGGTCTGCCGCGCGCATTATCAGTATTAAGCAACCGGGGCTCTTGCAAAAGTCAACAAAACACCGGGTTGTCATTTCGACCAGGGGAGAAATCTTATGTTTATCACGAACACGATGAAAGATCCCTCATTCCCTTCGGAATGACGGAATCGGGACTTTCACAAGAGACCCAACTGAGAGGAAAGTTATAGGGTATGGATGAACACGTATCAGCTTCGCCGTCAAACTTTATCCGCAATATCATAAAAGAAGACCTCGATGCCGGCAAGAACGACTCTATGGTAATCACACGCTTCCCCCCGGAACCAAACGGGTATCTTCATATAGGGCACGCCAAGTCGATATGCCTGAACTTCGGACTGGCAGCCGAATTCAGGGGCAGATGCCACCTCCGCTTCGACGACACGAACCCCGCCAAAGAGGACGTCGAATATACCGAATCCATCAAGCAGGACGTCCGCTGGCTGGGCTTCGACTGGGGAGAGCATCTGTATTACGCCTCCGATTACTTCGAAAAAATTTACCAGTACGCAGTGGACCTTATAAAGGCGGGCAAGGCATATGTCTGCAGTCTGACTGCCGGGGAGATCCGACTGAACCGCGGCACTCTCACCGAACCCGGGAAGGACAGCCCCTACCGAAACCGTACTGTCGAGGAAAATCTCGAACTCTTCGGCCGGATGCGCGCCGGAGAATTCGAAGAGGGGGCGCACGTGCTCAGGGCAAAGATCGATATGGCCTCAGGCAACATAAACATGCGTGACCCGGTAATGTACCGCATCTCAAAGACCGCCCATCACAGGACCGGCGAGACCTGGCGCATATACCCGCTGTATGATTTCGCCCACTGCGTGTCCGATTCCATGGAAGGCATTACCCACTCCATCTGCACGCTTGAATTTGAGGACCACCGGCCTCTTTATGACTGGTTTCTGGACGCCCTGGGCGCCCCCTGCCACCCGCAACAGATCGAATTTGCCAGGCTCAATATGACCTACACGGTGATGAGCAAGAGGAAACTCCTTAAACTCGTCGAAGAAGGTCATGTAAGCGGCTGGGACGACCCGCGTATGCCGACGATATCGGGCCTTCGCAGGCGCGGCTATACTCCTTCTTCCATAAGGGATTTCTGCGATCGTATCGGTGTGGCAAAAAGAAACAGCATGGTCGATGTGGCGATGCTGGAGTACGGCATTCGGGAGGAACTCAATAAAACCGCGATGCGTGTCATGGCGGTATTGAGGCCTCTGAAGGTCGTGATCGAAAACTACCCCGACGACCGGACGGAAGAGCTCGACGCGGTAAACAATCCTGAGGACCAGGCGATGGGCACGAGAAAGGTGCCTTTTTCAAAAGTGATATACATAGAAAAAGAAGACTTCATGGAGGTCCCCCATAAACAGTTCTTCCGCCTTGCGCCCGGCCGTGAGGTAAGGCTCAGATATGCCTATTTCATCACCTGCTCAGGCGTGGTAAAAGACACGGAAACCGGGGAAGTGACGGAAGTCCGCTGCACGTACGACCCGCTTACAAGGGGCGGCGATGCCCCCGACGGCAGAAAGGTCAAGTCCACAATACACTGGGTCTCCGCGCGGCATGCGATCGACGCGGAGGTAAGGCTGTATGATCACCTTTTTACGGGCAGCAACCCCTCGGATGAGAAAGAATGCCCTGACTTCAGGGGCTGCTTAAATCCCCGCTCTCTTGAGGTGCTCAATTCCTGCAAGGCGGAACCGGGCATCCGGGGTCTGCCGGAAGGCAAGGGGTTTCAGTTCGAAAGGCAGGGATATTTTTGCCATGATCTTTGCGATTCGACAAAAGACGGGCCGGTTTTCAACAGGATTGTGTCCCTCAAAGACACGTATGCGAAGGTCCTAAAAAAGGGGACCAAGTAGCGCCCTGACGCGGAAGGGCGATTTCCGGCCTTTTAGTCCTGCCCCGTCCCGGGGGGGAACCGCAGTGTCACTGCCTCACCTTTTTTACCGACCGGTCCCAGGTTTTTTCCGTCGAAAAGCACCTGGACCCCGCCCGCGTTGCCGATTCTAAGTGAGGCGCCTTCAGAGAAAGACCACTCCCTGGTCTCTCCTGCCCTCAGCGTAAGCTCCTGGGACTTTCCATTTTTGAATTGAAGGAATATCCAGCTTGTATCGGAAGCGGAGACTGAAAGCCTGTAAAGATCTTTATCAGCGGCCGTAGTTTTTTGATCAGGGACGCCCCGGGCAGGCTGTTGAGGTGTCCGCGCCGGCTCTTTAGTCTGAGGCAGTGCGGCCGCGGGAGCAGGGGTTTCGCCCTGAGGCGGAATCTCCGGCGCACCCTTGTTTCCGGCTGCAGCCGGTCCGGCCTGTTGTTGTTTCATGTCCGGCAAATCCGGGGTGGGGCTTGTCTGCCGGGGGACGACGGCGGTTTCCCGGGGCGCGGGGTCCCTCGTTAGCGGGGCCCTGTTGTAGAGGATGAACCCTACGGCCGCGGCGATCACACACGCAACGGCGATATACAGCACCTTCGGTCCGCGTGTCTGCCTCTCAAGAATGACAGGCATGACGGGGACATCGGTTTTTGGCTGGGGCAGCTGTTTTGAATAAAGCGCTATGATGTCCTCAGGGTCTACGCCCAGGTATCTGGAGTAGCTCCTTATGTAACCGATGGTATAGACGGGGGCCGGCAGTGAATCGAACTTATCGCTTTCTATATAAGAAAGATACTCGAGTTTGATCTTGAGCAGGACGGAAACATCCCTTATATCAAGGCCAAGTTCTTCACGCTTTTTCTTTAAAATTAAGCCGGACACGGACCTTCCTGAAGCGTATTTCGTGTAACATATCACAGATAGTCATAATTAATAAAGCGATAAATGTTCGTTATGGGTATAACGGAGTTTTTTTGAGCAGATTATATTGTTGGCCCGGCAACTATACAGGTCATCCAAAACGAAAAGAAGGATTTCGCAACATTATGAAAAAAAAGATCCTTCGCGTTGCTCGGAATGACATAATTGAAGTGTTCGTTTGCCGGTTTAATAAACCGGGGTTCAGTCCCTGAGAAGCATATTCAACGCGGCCCTCAACTCTTCGAGATTATACGGCTTTTTCAGGCTGGCGCTGAAGCCGTACTCCTGATATTCCGATACTACCGCGTCATCCGAATACCCGCTTGACACTATGGCCTTTATCCCCGGGTTAAGCGCGGTCAGCCGTTCAATGGTCTCCCTTCCCCCGAGCCCGCCGCGGATTGTCAGGTCCAGGATGACGATGTCAAACGGGCGCCCCGACTCCCCGGCGGCCTCATATTTGGCAATCGCCTCCTCCCCGTTTTCAGCGACTTCAACCTCATGCCCCAGCACCATGATAAGCGCGTTGGCGATACTCCTTATCAGTTCTTCATCATCCATGACAAGTATCTTCCCTTTGCGCAGGTCGGCCGGGTCGGAGGGGGGCTCTTTTATCAGCTTCTGCGCCTCGATGGCAGGCAGGTACACATTGAAGGTAGAGCCCTTGTCCGGTTCGGAGTAAACCGTTATCACCCCGCCATGGTTTTTAACGATCGAATAGGACGTCGCCAGTCCGAGACCGCTGCCCTTCACCTTCGTGGTAAAATAGGGGTCGAAGATCTTCTTCAGGTAATTTCCAGGGATACCCGTCCCGTTGTCCAATACCGAAATTTCAACGTATTTCCCGTCTTTAAGCAGGTTCAGCAGGCTTTCGCCCGGATACATGACGTTCCTGGCTTTGATTCTGATCATACCCCCCAGGGGCATCGCCTGCTCGGCATTGAGCACTATGTTCTGGATCACCTGGCCTATCTGTCCTTCATCCGCCCGCACGTCCCAAAGGTCCTCATCAAGATCAATTCTGAAACCCACATTGGACCCGCTCATGGCGAACCTGACCGAATTCTCGATCACGGGACGAAGACTTACTGTCTTTTTAAGCGGGTTGCCACCCCTTGAGAACGTCAGAAGCTGGGTGGTCAGATTTACGGCCTTATGCAGGGCCTGCTCCGCATTTTCAAGCATGGGGAGTGACCTCTCCCTGTTTTCCAGCGTCATCTTGGCGATCGATATATAACCGAATATTCCCTGAAGCAGGTTGTTGAAATCGTGGGCGATGCCTCCCGCCAGGGCCCCTATGGCCTCGAGCTTCTGCGTCTTGAGCCGCTCATCCTCTAGGAGATATTTTTCGCTCAGATTGTTCACCGTCTCGACCACGGACGTTATTTCGCCTCCGGAGTCTTTCAGGGGAAAGGCCTTTGTCTCAACATAAAGGATCGACCCGCCGGGCTCGGAATGTCTGTGTACCACTGAATGAGGGGCGCCGGTCTCAAAGACATGCAGTACGGCGCATTCTTCATTCGACTCGTAGCAGGGCCTGGAGGCCTTATGGGACATCTCATAGCAGTGTTTGCCGATCACGGATTCGCACGACTCGCCCGCCTGCGCGCAGAAGGCCCTGTTGGCGGTGATTATGCGGAAGTCCCTGTCGACGACGATGAATCCCTCATCGACCGTGTTGAGGATCTCCCGTATGAACTGCTCGCTTCTTATGACCGAATCTTCCGCCTGTTTGCGCCTGGTGATGTCAGTCCCTACGGAAAGGACCCCCGAAGGGTCGCCATGTTCATCGGTTATCGCGCGGTTCGTCCACCTGATCCAGACCCTCCGTCCGTCTTTTGTAATATTTTCATTTTCATTGTCCCGGAAGCCTTCGGGATCTGACAGGATGCGGTCCATCAAGCCCTTCAGGTCCGCCCCGCTCGCATCTCTCAGGGGGACTATTGTGCCGACGACATTCTTTCCGATTATCTCCTGCCTGGAAAAGCCGAAGAAACGCTCGGCAAATTCATTGAGAAAGGTGATATTTCCTTCCCGGTCCCATATCAGTATGACCGAATTGACGGACTCTACCAGTTCACGATAAAACCGTTCACTTCTGCGGAGCAGGTCCAGCTCGGCAGTCAGATCTTCAGCCGTATGTTTTTGGTCTCCCACAAATCTCCCTCCAGGAAATATTATTACTATACCACGCAGCCGGACCGAAAATGAATACACAGCCGATGGCGGCACGTCGCCCTGCATGTGATTGGACGTGTTTTTGCCGCTGTGATAAGATACAACATGCCCCTTTACGTATATGAAGCCGTTGAGCGGTCCGGCAGGAAGGTCAGGGACAGCATCTCACATCCGGACGAGACGAGCCTGAAAAATTACCTCAGGGAAAAAGGCCTGGTCCCGCTCAGCATCAGGGTCTCCGAATCAAAAGAGGTCTCTTTCCTCGAGCGCATCACCGCCAAAGACATCCTTATCTTCACCCAGGAACTGGGCAACCTGCTTGACGCCGGGCTTCCTATTGACAGGGCGCTTTATGTGCTTTCCGAACACGCGGAGAAAAAAACCCTGCGTTCGGTCATCCGGGAGATATACATAGACATACAAAAAGGCAACACCCTCTCGTCTTCCCTTGCCAGACATAAGGTCTTCCCAAGGGTATATGTCAATATGATCAAGGCGGGTGAATCGGGCGGCATACTGGAGACCGTCATAAAGAGGCTGGTCATCTTCCTCGAAACCAGCATAGCCTTCAGGGAAGAGATCACCTCGGCTCTTATCTACCCGATACTGCTGACCACGGTAGGGGGCCTTGCCGTGGCGGTCCTCATGCTTTATGTCATACCCAACTTCGCGAAGATTTTTGCCGACATGGGGCAGGCCCTCCCGCTTCCGACGCTCATCCTAATCACGGCCAGCCAGGCGTTCTCGACTTACTGGTGGGTCGTTGCCGCCGCGCTGGGGCTCGGGACCTTTTTCATCCGCGGTTACGTAAAAACCGCCGAGGGCAAGGTCTATATGGACAATCTCAAGCTTAAAATCCCGATGATAAGGACAATCAGCATGAAACTTATCATCGCAAGGTTCTCAAGGACCTTCGGCACACTCCTGCAAAGCGGCGTCCCTATCATCGAGGCCATCAGGATATCCCGCGACGTCATCGACAACGAAAACGTATCGAAAAGGCTTGCCGTCCTGGAAGAAGGCGTAAGCAAGGGCAGGGGTCTTTCGGCGCCGCTCAGGGAAAGCGGCATATTCCCGGGCATTGTGGCCCAGATGGTGACGGTCGGAGAGGAGGCGGGACGGCTTGAAGAGACGTTTCTTCTGATAGCCGAGAGGTTCGAGGTTGACACAAAAAACCTTATCAAACGGTTCATAAGTCTTTTTGAGCCCGCCCTCATTCTCCTGATGGGCCTTGTCGTGGGGTTTATTGTAATATCCATGCTGGTAGGGATATTCAGCATCAACGAAATACCCATGTAATATAACTGCTCAGGTGTTTTGGTTGAAGGTGTTTAGGTTGAACGTTGAAGGTTGAAGGATAAAGTAGTGCCTCGGGCTTGACCCGGGGGTCCAAACGCCGCCTTGAAGAAAGGGGACCAGCGCATATAAACACTGGGTTCCGGCTTAAGACCTGCAGGAATGACGAACAAAAAAAAGAATTTATTAACCGATTCTATATACAATAAGCTATAGAGCAATTACAGGAGGAGCTATGGATATTAAGAAACATCAGAGATACGGAAAAAAAGAAGCCGGATTCACACTTATCGAATTGCTGGTCGTCATGGTCATTCTGGGCCTGCTGGCCGCCATTGTCGGCCCGAACCTCTTCGGCAAGGTGGGCAAAGGCAAACAGTCCGCCGCAAAGACCCAGATAGAGATGATAGGTCAGGCCCTCGACAGCTACAGGCTCGACACGGGCAAATACCCTTCGACCTCGGAGGGCTTGAACGCCCTGAATGCCTCCAGCGGCGCGGCGGGGTGGGACGGACCGTACCTTAAAAAAGGGGTCCCCAACGACCCCTGGGGCAAGCCGTACCAGTACCAGTCCCCGGGGTCCCACGGCGACTATGACCTCGTGTCGTACGGAGCGGACGGCGCCCCCGGGGGTGACGGCGAGAACAAGGATGTCAATAGCTGGGAATAACAGGGGGTTCACGCTTCTTGAGCTTATAATAGTCCTTTTTATCTCGGGGCTGTCGGCGGCGATAGTCCTATTTTCAATAGGCAGGCTCCGGGATCAGACACTGTTTAGTCAGGACGTAAGAAGGGTATATCAGACGGCGCGGCACGGCCGCGAAGTCGCCCTGCTTGACAGGAAGGTGATCATACTCCGGGTTGACGAGGAATCAAAAAGCTACTGGCTCGACGACAACGGGAACATGCTTTCAAAGAAACAGGGCGTGCAGAGGGAATCCGTCATCACGGGAAAGGATATTGTATTTTATCCTAAAGGCAACAGCACCGGAGGGTCCATAACGGTCCGAAATGCAAAAGGGAAGGAATTTACCATCACGGTCAGCCCCGTCCTCGGGGTCCCCTCGGTCAAGCGGCTTTAGCCTGCTGGAGGTGATAATCGCGCTGGCCATCCTGGGCGTGTCGATTGTCTCCGTGTTCCAGCTCTTTTCGATGACCCTGCGGTCCACCAAAAAGGCGGAGGACTATACCATGGCCCTTATCTATGTCAGGTCGCTTCTCGATGAGGCCTATACGGTCCGCGATCCCTCGGAACAGTCATCGGAGCTGACCTTCAGGGAAGGCTATCGAGGAAAAAGGACGGCCTCGGTAAAGTCTTCCTCGGAAGACGGAAGTGTAAAGCTCTATGAGATAACCGCGTCGGTCTCCTGGCCCCCTTCCGGCAGCATCACCGTGAAAGGGTTACGGACAATCTATGAACCTGAGAAATAACAGGGGCCTCACGATCGTCGAACTGGTCCTTGCGATGTCTTTTTCGATCGTGGTGATCGTGATTCTCTTTGCGGCCCTGCGTCTGGGCTACAAGTCCCAGGAAAAGGGCGCCTCCAAGGCCGAGACCCTGCAGAAGGCCCGCATAATCTCCGACAGGACAGCGTGGCTAATACGCGGGATCTATCCCTTTTCGGTCAGGAAGCCCTCCGTCAATAAAATATTTTTCGAGGGCAAATCCGACCGCGTCGGATTTGTGACCACAAGTAATGAGAATTACGGGACGGGGCCCGAGGACAGGGCCGGGCTGAAGTGGGTCACGATCCATGCGCAGCGGAGGAAAGACCTATACTCTCGACCCTGATGTAAGGAAACTTGCGCTCGAATACTATGACCTCTCCGAGGACCTCAAAAGCGGGGAATGGGTCTCTGAGTGGGACACCGACGAAAAGAAATATCTGCCCACGGCGGTGAAGGTCAGGATAACCTACGAAGAAAAGGGACAAAAGACCGAACTGCCCGACCTCATCATAAACATACACACCCAGAAGCGGCTGCAATAACGGGAATTTCAGAATTTCTTTTTGCGGGAGACATTCAGGGACCATCTCACGCCTGATATATTTTCTTCTTCCTCATTCGTCTTCATCCTGTCTGATCCTGAGGAGATATTCCTCCCATTCCTGCGGAAGCATATGTCTTTTTTTATTATTGCATGGTTTGCATGCCGCCACAACATTGCCCTTGCCGGAGCGGCCTCCTCTTATGACCGGCACGAGGTGGTCCATCGTAAGGTCGGCGGGCGCGAACCTGCCGCCGCAATAATGACATATGCCCTCCGCCCGTTTCCTCTTCCACCACTGGGAGTTGCGCAGTTCGCGCGCCCTGGCCCTCTCCCGCTTTATCTGTTCATCGGTTATATCCGTAATGAAACTGTCCATGTTCATGCCATCGCGCTCCAGAGGACGCTCCGGTTCCTGCCGCCATGTTTGGCGCCATACAGGGCCTGGTCCGCCTTTTCGATGAGTTCCTCCTTTGTCTTTGCGTCCGCCGGGCAGACCGCAATCCCTATGCTGATCGTGACGCTGAACGCCCTTCCCTCCGGGTTGAAGACCTTCTCCATGACCGCGGTCCTGAGCCTTTCGGCCATGATCTTTGCGCCGTGGCCGTCCGTGCCCGGCAGTATAACGGCGAACTCTTCTCCTCCGTATCTGGCCGGGATGTCCGTGTCCCTGAGCGTCTCGCGCAATATCGCGGAGACACCCCTGAGCACGATATCACCGACCGGATGACCATACGAATCGTTTATCTTCTTGAAGAAATCTATATCGGTAAGCATGAGGGAGACCGGCCCCGACATCCTGCCGTGGCGCTTCAGCTCCTCCGAGAACTTCTCCTGAAACACCCTGTGGTTATAAAGACCGGTCAGCCCGTCGGTAGTCGCCAGGGTCTCGATCTTCGAATGAAGCAGCGCGTTGGCCAGAGACATGGACGCCTGGTTGCAAAGGACCTCAAGGAGACTTATCTGAAGGGCGTCCGCGAAATCGACATTCTCGGACAGCATGACCAGTATCCCCAGGACGGTCCTTTCGTATATCATCGGGATAGCGAGCACCGACCTCGCAGCCTCGGTCCTGAAGGGCAGTATCCGGATCTGATAATCCTTCAGGTCACGGACGTAGTGTCTGTGACGGTTTTCGATCGCGAAATTAATCACGGTCTTTTCGAACGAAAACCTCTTTTGATCGGTCTGGAGATCGCTGTTATGGTACACGAGGTCATATTCGCCGCCGCTGCCTATAAAAAAATAGACCTGTGAGGCGGCGATCTTCCCGGCGCCCTCGCAGAGTTTCCGGGCGATGATGCCCCTGTTTAGGGAGGTTATAAGGTTCGAGCTTTCCTCCCTGAGTATCCTGAGCCCGAAGACGTCCCTCTTGATCATGAAGTATATCCTCTCCCGTTCGAGTATCCGCACCAGCTGGCCGGCAAACCTGCCCACGGTGTTTTTTTCGGGCTCGCTGAAGGCATGGGCCCTGGAGCTGTCGACGGCAAGAATACCTATAAGCGCGGAACCCTCCATTATCGGCGCCGCGATGGCGGAGACGACCTTCAACTTCCTGACATAGCCCAGGCTGAGTTTTTTGTCGTCGATCTCGCCTGAGGAGAAGGCCTTCTTGTCGCGCATGCAGGCGGCTATCACCCCGTCACCGCTTATAATTATCTCCCCCTTCTTTTCCGTCGAGCACCTCAGGACGAACCCGCCCTCCTCGGGCACAAACAGGCTCGCCGAGTCGGCGAAAACGGCGTGCTTGATCGCCACGAGGAGTTCGCCTATCTCCTCGTCGGTCTTTAACATCGAGGAAAAATAATGGGATAGGGTGTCCTCCGTGCTTAAGGAGTCCATCGCGGTCTCCCGCGATATCTCCCTCGCGTTTTTGGCTATCCTCGAAAGCAGGGTCTCGGACTTTTCCTTTTCCGTCCTCAGCCGTCTAATGACGGCGGATGAAATGACCGCGGTAAGAAAGAGGGACAGGACGAGCGCGGCCGCTTCCCCGGGGTCCGTCATCTCAAGAAATACCCCCGGCGTCTTAGGCCACCTCACAAGAAGCAGAAGCATCTGAACGGAAAACAGCGACAGGGCGGCCAGTACGAGCCGCAGGCTGAAAAGCGATACAAAAAAAGAAATGATCGGGAAGTAGACCGGCCTGATAAGACCGGATTGAAAAAACTGCATCGCCCCGGCCGGAATAATCAGGAGCGAAAAGAGGAGCCCCACCGCATGCTCGTCTTTTCGCCCCTTATAATAATAAAACCCAAAATTAGCGGCGACTGAAAAAAGACACAACGGAAACCAATATACGGGGCGGGAAAAAGCGGTCCCTCCAATGAGTCCGAGCCACGTCAATAAGGTCAGGCTGAGCGGAAGGCCCCTTACGAAAACTTCTAACCAGAGGCCCTGCCCCTTTTTATTTCTTCCTCTCTGAAGATCTTCCTGTACATGATTTCCCATTCAGGAGTGCCTTCTACCAGCTTTTTCGAAAATGACTGAAGCTTTTTTCTGACAATCTCATCTATTTCCTCGCCTATTCTGAGTTCGGAAACTATCGTCTTTTTGATCTCCCTCCTGACGTCCCCTTCGTCCTCGATAAGGTCCACGAGGTCGTTGGCCATCAGGTTTTTCAGAAGAACATGGGTCAGATGCGAAATTTTGTCTTCCGAGAGCATCATAGGACTATGTTCCTCTCCTTCACCAGCCTCTGTTTTGTCAGCTCAAACAGCTTCCTGAAATCCATCCTGCCCTGTTCAATGTCGGACGAATGTTTGCTCAGAATGGCCCTGACTTCATCGTTTAAACGGTCCTCGACCAGGAGTTCATCCATGATGAACTCTTCCACCTTCGCAAGAAGCTTTTCTTCAGGGACCTCGACGACAACCATCTTCTTGTCGATCAGGTTCCTGGTGATCTTCTTTGCCAGGATCGGCACCCAGGTCTTCGGGACCCTCATCTATTTCTCGACGAATGACAGCAGGGCTATGTTTCTCGACCTCATTACCGCTTCATTGAGCACCCTCTGGTGCTTTGCGCATGTGCCCGTCATCCTGCGCGAGAGGATCTTTCCGCGTTCGGTAAGGTAGGTCCTCAGGAACTTGATGTCCTTATAATCAATGAACTCCGTCTTTTCAGAGCAGAACCTGCAGAACTTCCTTCTCTGAAATCTCTTCTGTGGCATTGCCATGTCTGATGCTCCTTTTATTGTATTGTGTAACTACCGGTTAATATTAAAACGGCTCGAGATCAGTGGTCTCTTCAGGGGCGCGGAAATCTCCCTCACTGCCGCCTTCGGAAACTGAATCCTTTTTGCTTCCGAGGAATCTTACCGATTCGGCGACCACTTCAAACTTGGATCGCTGCTGGCCGTCAGTCTCCCAACGCCTCTCCTGAAGGCGGCCCTCAACCAGGACTGTCTTGCCTTTGGAAAGATATTGGGTCGTCGTTTCCGCCTGTTTGCCCCATACGATACAGTCGATGAAGAGGGTCTCCTCTTTCATGCCGTCACCCGACTTGTATTTTCTGGTACTCGCCAAACGTATGGTGCAAACCGGGGTGCCCTGCGGTGTATATCTCAGTTCGGGGTCTTTCGTAAGATTCCCTATGAGTATTACCTTGTTAAACACGTTACGGCTCACTCCTTGAAGGCTCAGTCTTTGCCTGTTCGGCCTTCGCGGCCTCCGCTGCAGCCTCTGCGGCCTGGGCGGCCTCCAGGTGCTTCACCTGCTTGGGGCCGAGTTTTATGACCATGAACTTTATGACCGCATCAAAAACCTTGTAGAACTCCTCAAGCTTCTTGATGGTCGCGGCTGGGGTCTTGAAGATAAACAGGACATAATACCCTTTGTTCTGTTTTTTGATCTCGTAGGTCAGCTTGCGCCTTCCCCACAATTCCGTCTTGAGGGGTTCCCCTCCGGCATTGACGATGAGGTCCTTGATCCTGTTGATCGCGGCGGTGATCTCTTCGTCAGGGAGGGAAGCGTTCAAGATCACGATATTTTCGTAGATGTTCATTCAAACACCTCCTTATGGATTTTGCCCTGCCAAGGCAGGGACTGCAGCCCTTTCCTCTGGGGAAAGAGCAAGGGGCCTTAATTTATACCATATAAGGGCGCGCGGCGTCAATCAGGGAGGGCTACCTATCACGCACTTCCCGTATCATTGTCGGCGTCACAGAGGGAGTGAATTGGCTTTCAATTTTGTATTCGCGGAGGGTGATTCGACCCTTGCCGTGTTCCCTGATCTCCTCTATGCCCTGAGTCAATTCCAGAAATAAATTTCTTTTTTTCATGAGCTTGCCCCACTTATTTTTTTGATTACGCTCTCTTTTTCTTTAATCCCAGTTCTGCGGCCACGATATGAAATGCACGTCCCTTTCGATTGCGAGGATCAGATTTTGCCCGGCGCAGTTCCAATAAATCGTGATAGTCTTCCAACTCTTCCTGTATGCGCATAAAGTCTTTATAGGAGATAACAGCAAATTCTTTCTTGCCTTGTTTTTCGATGATTTGAGCTTCCATTTATCTATATGCCTCCTTTCGATGACGAATGCGATAAATTATAATCTTGTTTATAGAAACTTCAAATAATACTCGCCAGTCTCCTACCCGCAAACGATACTCAGGGGTATGATTCGTTAGTTTCTTTATATTTCCGATAAGTCCTTTTTCCATAGCAAAAATCGCATCTGCAATTTTTTGAGCATCGGATTTCGAAAGAGTTGCCAAATCTTTTTCAGCACGTTTCCGAATTTCTATTTCATACCGCATGCATTTATTATACATCACAATCTTTGAGAAAATTGAATATGGGTTTTATCGAAAAAGCTCCTCTGACATCAATTTGCGAGCGTATAAGTCACATGTCAAGTGACCGCACCTGACTGATGTAGAATAAATCGCCATCCCAAACTGAGACAATAGCAGCGGGATCATATTTATATGGGATGTGTCCCTGGTTTATTGGTTTATTGTCCCTGGTTTATTGTCCCGTAATTTTCTGTCTCCCCATCACTCACCCATCAGCTTCATTCAAAAACCAGCCTGTCCCCTTTGTTTAGCATCT
>JACRLQ010000101.1 GCA_016215155.1 Nitrospirota bacterium | reverse complement strand
TTTTGGTCGTCCTCGACAGATTCGCTCCACAGTGTAGAGCGAATTGGGAAGCTAAGATAGAACTGTCGGAAATTGCGCAAGCTCTGCTCGGAGAAGCCTTTGCCGAATTCACTCGTCAGCCGAAGAGATAGGTTCTTCATCATGATGCGGCCATACTCCGCCCTTTCCTTGCCATGTTGTTCCTCTTCGACAATCATACGTCCCACATTCCAATAAGCCTCAACCATGATGAAGTTGACGGCATGATAGGCTTTTTGACGAGCGTTCTGCAGGACATCAGTGATGGCTTGATAGAATTCGTGACGCAGTGCGTCATGTTTTTGGGAAGCTCTTTTCCCGGTCTTTTCAGTTACCGCATACTCCCACGCTTTGTCCTTCATCTTGGCCATGGAAGTGCCCGGCTTGGCATTCCCGGCATATTTGCCGAGTGCTCCGGCTGCATCCCTCACCGATTTTACAATACCGGTGTTTATCTTTTTTTTCGTCATACTCCGATCCTCTTCAAAATTGCCTTGAGCGCGGCATCGGTTACTTTCGCCTCTTCCTCCAAAACGTTCAACTCCTCCACAATCTCCGCAATGGGCCGGTATTCGTCCGCCTCGCCTGTATGAATGTAGCGGCTGGGTGAGACATTGAAGTCGTTCTTGGCGATCTCCTCACGCGTGACGATGCGGCTGTATTTATCTTGTTCACGCCATGACTTAAAAGTGTCTGCAATGCGGACAACAGCCTCGTCGGGGATATAATTCTTCGGATCGCCTTTCACGAACTCGCGGCTCGCGTTCAGCAGGAACATCTTACCCTGCCTTTCCCTGGGCTTCTCCTTGTTGAGCACGATGACAACGCCCGGCGCGGTAGTGTTATAGAATAGGTTTTCAGGCAGGTAAAGCACACCCTCGATGAGGTCCTGCTCGACAAACCATTTCCGCACGTCCTTTTCCTTGTTGGTATTCGCATTGCCGGAGCCGCGGGAGGCGGCGCCGGTGTCGAGTACCACGGCGGCCCGGCCTCCTGGCTTTAAGCTTGCGAGGATATGCTGCATCCATCCCCAATCAGCCTTGCTTCCGGGAAACCCGGCCCCTTTGGGGAAGCGGTCGAGTTCGTCCGCGTCGTAGTCCTTTTCTTTGAATTCTGTCTGGTTCCACATGGGATTGGCCACCACGAGGTCAAACGTCTGCAGGCGGTTGCCTTTTCGGAACTTGGGCTTACGGAATGTATCGCCGATCTGGATCTCGCCTTCCATATCGTGGATGATCATGTTCATATTCGCCATCGCCCAGGTCCCCGGCTCGTTTTCCTGACCGTATAGCCTGGCAGGCGCGTACTTTTTCTTCGAGCGAAGGTTCATCTTCTCCTGCAATACCAGTTCGCACTTGATAAGCAGTCCGGCGGAGCCGCAGCAGGGATCGTATATGTCCATACCGGGTTCCGGGTCCATAATATGCGCCATGACGATGCCGACTTCCGCCGGGGTGTAGAACTCCCCCGCGCTCTGTCCGCTGCCCTCGGCAAACTTGCGTATCAGGTATTCGTAGCTGCGGCCGATAATATCGGGCTCAACGTCGTTGAGTCCGAGCCGCTTGGCGCTGATCGCCTCTATGAGGTTGCTAAGACGGTCGTCGTCAAGGTCGCGCTGACCGTGGGTGGTCGCATTGAAGTCCACGCGGTCGATGATGCCCTTCAGGAGCGGGTTGGCATCGGCGATGCCCCGGAGGTGGCTGGTGATACGCTCGCCTTCACCAACTTGCCGTTTCTCTTCCTCTGAGCCCTCTTTCGTCTTTGGGGGAATGCGGACCGCTGACCAAATGGACTTATCAGGGTCTTCCGGCTCCAGCGGCAGGTAAAAGCGGACAAGCTTTTTATCGTGCTTCACCAGCTTGAAGGCCTTGGCGCGCGAGCCGACTTCCTGGGAAATGCGGTTCAACTCATCATCATAGACGTCGCAGAGACGCTTAGCGAATATAAGAGGGAGAATGAATTCTTTGTATTTAGGAGCATCCTTGGCGCCACGAATAGAGCAGGCAGCGTCCCAGATCCAGGATTCGAGGGATTTGTCGTTACCTTCGCCCATTCAGCACCCCCTATATCTGAACAAGGACTGCCAACATTTCTTCTTCGATCATATGCTCACTTTTCGTTTCATTTTGGCGTTCTGTAAAGATTGACAAAGCGCTGCGATTTTTAGGATATAGCAGAATTCCAGCCCTGTCAAGAAACTAGTTGCGAAACCCTGTGTTATGTCTTTACGATGCCGGTTTCCTTATGCTATTCTTTTAAATATGTAACATGCTGATTATTAAGGACCTATCGACCTATGGCCTTTACCGGAGACTTAGAACAACTACATATAGTTGATATTATTCAACTGCTTAACACCACCCGGAAATCCGGCACGTTTTCCGTCAGGGGCCAAAGGGGTGAAAGCAGGATAATATTCAGCAATGGATATATCGTCGGCGCAAGTCACTTAAACAAGGTCAGGATCGGCACCGTGCTCGAAAAAACCGGGGCGATAACGATTGAAGACCTCAAACACGCCCTTTCGGTCCAGAAAAAAGCCGGCAGAAACCGCAAACCCCTGATGGCGACCCTGATGGCGATGGGCAAACTCGGGCATGACGCCGCTTTCAGGGGCCTCCGGAAGCTGATAGAAATAACGATGGTGGAATTGATCGGCTGGACCCAGGGGACCTTCACGCTCGATGCGGACGTCATATCCGTGTCTCCTGAGTGCAGTTACCCTCTGAGTCAGATGGACCAGGAAATCAGCCTCGATGCCCAGATGGTCCTGATGGACGCCCTTCGAATATTTGACGAACGTGAACGTGACCGCCAGTCGGGGAAGCCGGTCCCTTCCGACGAAGAGTTATTTTCCGACGTGGTGCCCTCTGAAACAGCCGCCGCTGATTCGAAAAAGAGACAGGTCATTTCCGCCGACGTACTGGGGCTCGGCGACCTGGACCACCTGGAGAGAAAAATCCCCCATTTCTCGCCTGCGACTGAATTTTTTGACCCGGTCGAGATACACCGCCAGCAAATAAAGGACCTGCTGTCGGGATATCCGGTTGAAGAGCAGGAGGCCTTTGTCTCTTTCCTTAAAAGGTCCACGGTAAGCATCGATACACGTGACTCCTTGTCCAGACTGACCGGCCGGACCAGCGCCCTTGTGCTTTTCAGCGCGGATGACCTTATCACGCATTCTGTAATGACGATCTGCAAGGACGACGGGGTCCTTGTATTCGCGACGGAGCAGGAGGAGGAACTTTATCGCATACTGGACCAGTGTCTGGCCATTAAGGTCCTGCCTGTATTGGTCTTTGACGACCCCGGGACGTTCGAAAGCGTTGTCGCAAGGGAAGCCCTCGTCAGTCTCAGGCAGAAGGTAGCTGAGCGCTACGGACGGGTCCTGACCGTCCAGCTGTCGTCTTCCGTGGACTATTCTTCCATGCTTGAGCTTTATCACGACAGAATCAGGGCCGTTTTCCCCAGACCTACGGAGCAGACCAGGAAGACCGCCTTTGTTGCTGACACAATCGCGTTTCTTGAAACCTTCAGTGCGTATATAAGAGGCCTCTTCGACGAGTACAAAGACGATGTCCCGCCGGAGGGCCGGACAGTCAGGCTCAAGGACTGTGTTTCGGCGCTTCGCGGCGCGGTCCGTCCGGCGGACCTGCCTCTGTCGCTCCTTCAGTATGTCTCCGGGATCTGTGAGCGCGCAATAATCTTCGTTGTTCGGCAGGCGGAACTGGCGGGCGACAAGGCCATCGGTGTCTACGCGGATAAAGACGCCGGGCCTACTTCCGTAACGAGGCTCAGGGTCCCGCTTGTAAAGGCCTCTTTGTTCAGCGACGTGATAAATTCGGGACAGCTCTTTTATGGAACAAGCTCTGATGAGGTATTATCAGGGCACCTGTTCGAAGTCATAGGGGAACCCTTAAGTCCGACGGTGCTGCTGCTGCCGCTCAGGCAAAAAGAAAAGACGATCGCGGTGATATATGGAGATTTCGGCAGTAAAGAAGCGCCTCGGGTCGATTGCGATGAACTCCGGACCATATCCGAAGTTGCCGAACTCGTCCTGGAAAACACTCTCTATCGCAAACAGACCGCTAAGAAACCGGTCAAGTGAAATGAGACTTTACTAATCAACTTGTCAGTCTATATATTATAACGAGGTAAAAATCATGGATATGGCCACACTGATTCAGATTCTGGAGATCGCCTTCGAAAAAAAGGTCTCGGACATCCACTTTGAGGTGGACGACCCTCCTTTATTCAGGGCGCGCGGGCATCTGATCCACTCGAAACTCAACAAACTTACGAACAGGGACACGGAGTTCATCGCATCCGCGGTAATGGAACAGCACAACCGGAAACTCCCCGAAGACCTGAAGGAGTTCGATACTTCCTTCACCCTGGCCAACGTAGGCAGATTCAGGGTCAGTATCTTCCGCCAGCGCGGGAACATAGGCCTGGTCATGCGCGTGATTCCCCATCACATCGGGACGTTCGAAGAACTGAACCTTCCCCCGGTGCTGGGGAATATCACAAGGGCCCCTAACGGTCTCATCCTGGTATGCGGACCCACGGGCAATGGAAAATCGACGACGCTTGCCTCCATGATCAGACACATAAACGACAACTTCAACTACAGCGTAGTAACGGTCGAGGACCCGATCGAGTATATTTTCCATTCAAACAGGAGCTGTATCATCCAGAGGGAAGTGGGGATCGACACCGAGAGTTTCAGCGGCGCGCTGAAGGCCGCCATGCGAATGGACCCTGACGTTATAATGGTCGGTGAGATGCGGGACCTCGACACCATAGACGCCTGCATCAAGGCCGCGGAAACCGGGCACCTCGTGCTATCGACCCTGCATACCCATAATGCCGCCTCCACCATAAGCAGGATCGTCGGTCATTTCCCGACCCAGACACAGGACAATGTCCGCCACAGGCTGGCGGAGATCCTCGTGGCGACCATTTCCCTCAGGCTGGTAAGGGGCAAAAACGGAGATGTTATCCTTCCGGCCCTGGAAGTCATGCAGGCGACCTCGACCATCAAGGCGTGCATCCGCGACGGCCATCTAGATGAAATCGAACAGTTCATAGAAAAAGGCCGCGATGAGTATAATATGCAGACATTAGACCAGCACCTCATACAACTCTGCAGGCAGGAGGCCATAACCCTGGATGAGGCCAAGCGCATCTCCCGTTCGACGGACCTGGAGCGCAAGCTGATATATTACTAGGTCGGCGAGGTTACTTCTTCCCCTGCCTGACGAGTTCGGCGCTTTCACAGGCGGGCCCGAACCCCATCGCGCAGGCCTTCTCAAAATCAGTAAGCGCACCCTTGCCGTCGCCGTTCCAGGCGCGGGCGATACCTCTGTTATGATACGTCAGAGGCCTGTCGGGCTCTCTTTGAATGACACGATCAAAGTCAGCGATTGCTTCTTTATACCTGCCCGACATTGAGTAGGCATTGCCACGGTCATTAAGCGCATTATAGTCTTCAGGAAACCAGGCGATGATATTATTATATTCCTCAATGGCATGCCCATAGGCCCCCTTCTTAAAAAAGAGGTCAGCTCTTTTGCGGGTGTCTTCAAGTCTTATCAACGGCATGCTGACCATCTTCCTGGCTGTCTGCATATCGGCTCTTGCCCTTTCATGCTCTCCAAGTTCACTGAATATGGTTGCCCTGTTCATATACGCCTTTGCCATATTGGTCGGCGTATAGTCGGATGACTCCCACGTCCCCTTTTTTCCGATATATCCCTCAAATAAATTAATGGCCCTGTTCATATCTTCGATGGCAAGGTCAAGCCGGCCCATCTTGGCTACGGCATTGCCGCGGTTATGATAGCCTATTGCCTTATTGGGTATTTTTGCGACGACGTCATCCCAGAGGTTAAATTCCGAAAGCCAGATATCATTCCTTGAATACGAGACAAGTCCGAGCACAACAGACAAAAAAAACACCGTCGTCACGAACCATTTAAGCCGTTTCCCGTCTTCAGACGCAGACCTGACAACGAGCAGCATCAATAACGAAAGAAAGACGTAACTAAAGCCGACCAATGGAAGATACATCCTGTGCTCAAACATCAGGTCCTTTATCGGAATGAAGGAGGATTCTACAGATGCAGTGATATAAAACCACCCGACGCCGAGCGCAAGGAACCTCACTATGGGCCCTGATACCCGTGATGCGGTCCGGGAACCGATCCAGCATAGCAAGGCAGCGGCGAGAGCGCTTAAATGAAATAAAACGGAGACGATCACCCGCAACTCCGACAGGCTCTTTGACGGCACTACGTCGTACACGACCGACTGATTATAAGGAAAAACCAAAAGACGCAGATATGAAACAAGCACCCTTGTCTGAGTGGCAAAATACTCGGAAACAGGCCGCGCCGTAAGATCAAATACCTTCTCCCTTCGCGTTATCTCCGCGATGCCGCTCCCGCCGTCGATAAGACCCAGGTCAGGACCCAGGACAGCCAGGGGGATAATCGCAAGCGCAGCCAGGAAAGGGGCAGTCATATACATCGATCTTCTTAGCCCGCACCTGGGCCTCACAAGAAGCATCTCAAGCATTACGAGCACAAGCGGTATGGTAAAAGATATTTCTTTGACCTTCATGGCAGCCGCAGTGCAGGCCAGGGCCAGTCCATAAAAAAGCCAGGCCTTAAAATTGAGGGGCGCACCCTCCATAAGCTTTCGTGCCCTCAGGTAACAGACCACGGATGAAAGATAAAAAAGGACCGACAGAGAAGTAAACCTCTGGGTAACGTATGAAACAGCCTGGGTCTGCATGGGGTGCACAATAAACAATAGTCCCGCAGCGGCAGGCAGCATAAACAATATATCTTCGTCATTGCGGGCATCGGTAAGACCGCAAAGTTCAAGCAGGAGCCGCGCCAGCATAAAAACAAGCATCCCGTTGATAATATGGACAATAACATTGACAAGGTGGTAGCCCATGGGGTTCTCCCCGGCTGCGAGATAATTCAGGCTGAAACTCAGATACCCAAGTTGCCTGGGGTCGCCGGTGCTGCGCAGGAGGAAAGAAAAATCCTGGATGAGCGGATTCCCCACTATATATTGGAAGTCATCAAAAACAAAATCCGCATAAAGGATTACCTTTGAATAAACCGCAATCCCGACAAGCAGGTAGACAAGAAAAAGCGGGACGGAGGCATAATTACGGAGTTTGACCGAAAACATCATTTACGGTAACCTAAATCCTAAATAAATTTCAGTTTTCTGATAGCAATACCAAGCATTTTCAGCAGCAGGAACCCATGCTGAAATCTTTTTATCTGGGTCGTCCCGTACCGTCTTGCATGATACCGCACCGGTATCTCAAGGATCCTAAGGTTGGCCTTTGAAGCCCCAAAAATCAGTTCAAAGTCCCCGAAGGGGTCGAAATCGCCGAAAAAAGCCCGATTTTGCACAATAGACTGGTAGTGCTTTCGTTTAAAAACTTTTGTCCCGCACAGGGTGTCTTTTATCCTCTGCCCCAGAAGATAAGAAAAAGCCATGCTGAAGAACTTGTTCCCCAAAAGGTTCAGAAACCGCATCGACTCGTCCTCCAGCTGATAGACAAGACGGCACCCCATAACAAGATCGCCCTTGCCGGAAGCGACGGCATCATAAAACTTGGGAAGTTCTTCAGGACTCACGGAAAGGTCGGCGTCCAGAATCATTAAAATATCTCCGGAGGCATAGCCCAATCCCTTGCGGACGGCGTCGGCCTTTCCTTCCCCGTCCTGCGTTAACAGCCTGATGTTCTTTGCCGGATGTGCGCTTATTACCGCGGATATTTCTTCAGAGGTCCCGTCACGGGAATGACCTTCGACAAAAATAATCTCCGTGCTGCTGCCCATTTCGGGAATACGCCTGACCAGGTCTTCAATGTTGCCCCGTTCATTCCGGGCAGGCACAATTACAGAACAGGATAATCCGGACATATTCGGTTCGGACATAACAGGACGGGCAACAACGGTCCCGACCAGCCCCAATCTCCAAAAAAAAGGCAGGTTCACAATAAACCTATTGCAGACATTTGATATCACCGGGACATAAAATGGAAGGAGAACGTCCTGTTTTTTCCTGATCAGCTCAAACCCCGTGACATACATAAGGTTCTCAAAATCTGAAAGCGCAAGCCAGTTCAGCAGGGGCTCCCTCATTTTCAGGCCGATCTTTTCTGCAAACTTCAACGCCGGTTCCCAGAGGTAATTATAGTAAATGATCACAATCCGCGTTTCCGGGGCGCAATACCTCTTAAGACTTAAAAAAAATTTATGAACATCTTTTATATAACCTATTACATTGGAAATCACTATATAGTCAAAAGGTTTCTCCTCAATAATCAGCTCTTCTATGTCTCCCACAATAAAATTAAGGTGCGGATACCTTCTTGCCGCAATCCCGATAGTATCGGCGTTTTTATCCACACCTACCCCATAACACGGACGCAACAAATTTAAAAATTCCCCGGTCCCGCACCCCAGATCCAAAATCCGCTTTCCTTCGGGTATGACCTGGGTCAGCGTTGCTCCCAACAGCCTGTAATAATAGTCGTTTTTTTTACGATATCCGTCAGTACCGGCGAACGCCGATGCTCCCAGATCGTCTGCCGGCATCACCGGCGCCGCACCCCCCGGCGTCATACCGGCCCCTGGCTTATCCTGAGTAGTTTCAGCACTCACCTGCCGGCACCATAATGAGGACTGTAAATTTCCGCAAAGGTCCTAAGCCACGGATAATCAAGGGTCCTGAAAGTCGACATCGGATACATGGCCGAAGAGATGACACTCACAAACAAAAGATATATGACCAGCGCGCGCAGGGAAAGTTTGCCGGAATTCATGAGACTGTTGATCGCGTACGAAATGAGAATAAAAGCAAAGGGCAGTACGGCGAGAGAATTAAATACCCATATGCCGCGGCTGGTAAGCAGCAGGGGCATATATGAAAAAATAAAGATTGCCAATAAATAACCCTCTTCAAACCTGTGCCCGGCGACCCAGCGTTTAACAACAAAATATCCGGAGGGCAGAGTTAGGACCCAGATGAAATAATTTCCGGCCGCAATATTGAGATACGGTCTCCCGCTGCTGAAAACAAAATCGTTCCAGACCACCGGGATTACGAACCATAAATACGCACGATGGGCCAGATAATCCTCCGCGTACCTGGATGCCTTATGGTAATAATGGGCCTTGGAAAGAAAGACCTGGAAATTGGCAAACTCGTGCAGTGAATGTCCCCTAAGCAGCCAGGGGGTATGCGCAGCAACATAAACAACTGAAGGAATTGCCACATAGACCGCGCACAACGAAAGGAGGCGTAAAGAGAATCGACGTTCGCCACCCTGTCCTCCGGAAACCCAGGGATATATGAGATACGCGCAGGCAGATACTGTCAAGGGAAACAGCCCGTGCCACTTCGACGCGGCTGCAATACCGAACAACACCCCTGATAAACCGCAAAACAGTAAATTGTCCCTTTTTATCCCATGCAATGATGCGAGCACTCCGGCGACAATAAAAAAAGCCGTAGTGGTCTCCTGAAAAGCCTGTCTTGACAGGCTGATATTGAGAGGGTCAATGCAGAGGAAAAAAGCTGCGAGACAGGCAGTCAGATTCTTTTGAAAAAGACCATAGGAAAGATAGCCCACGGCGGGTATTGCCAGACTTCCGAAAAGCACGCTCCCGAACCTCAGTCCCCATGACGAATACTCTCCGAAAAGTTTCGCCGAAAGATATATAACTATATTCCTCAGCGGGGGATGCTCCCACATTATACTGCTCCAGTGGCCGTTTTCAATGTAGTTCGCGGCATCAAGGGCCGCCCCAACCTCGTCATCAAGCGGCGGCTGTTCAGAAAGTCCCCAGCCTCTGATCAGCAATCCGAGCAAAAACATACCCCAGAGCATGAAGTGATGGTTCGAACGCAGTCTCGTTATCATCGCCCGGTCCAGCGTTTTCTGAAGTCAGCCAGAAGGAGTCTGGCCCCGTCAGGGATCTCCGGCTCATCCCGGCTTTCAGAAACCACAAGCATACGCACGTCCGGACACTTCTCTTTCAGCCTCCCGGCAACGTAGGCCGGATCTTCAACATTACTAAAATAACCGGCATCGATATTGACCACGACCGGCTCCTCGATTATGGGCAGGGAGTCAAGCGTGGAGACCATCACCGGCAGATCAAAACTATGCCCCTTTATGGTATCCCCTGAAATCCTGTATTCAAAATGGGAAGCCAACTCGGCCTTTTTGGCATTAAAAAGCAACTCTGGGAGAACGACAGCGACACTCCTGACCTTTCCGGTCCTGGAGGCGATAAACAGCCAGTTGTGGGAATCAAGCCCTTTCTCGTAGAGCGGTCTGACGTCCTCCACTTTCAGGGGGAAAGGCCTGCTCCGCGAATATTCCGGGGGCCTATAATCGACCAGATTCATGAACCGGTTCAGATGTACAACCCGCGCTCCCCAAAGATTGGCCTTTTTATATATCTCATAAATTTCTTGTTGGGAAGTTACGTAATAAAGTTCGGCGGCCTTCTCAGTTCGCTGCAGGATATGTCTTGCGCCCCTGGCCTTTGCATCCAGAAACAGAAGAAGAGAGGCAACAATTATTAAAATCGCAGACACGGAGATATTCCTCCCGACGGAAGCGTTCATTCGCGTTCTGAGCCCGCCGCCTCAATGCCTCTGCAGGACGGCTCGAAGCCCATTTTACAGGCCTGCCTGAAATCCGCAACTGCCCTGTCGGGTTTTCCTGACCAACCATAGGCGATACCCCGGTTGTGATAGGCAATCACGTATGTGGGGTCAAGGGCAATGACCCTGGTAAGATCGCTGACTGCTTCCGGAAAACGTCTCATATACGAAAAGGCATTGGCCCTGTCATTAAGCGCCCGCACATGACGGGGGTCCCACTCCAGGATCCTGTCATAGACCCAGATCGCCTGACGGTAGTTCCCCTTCTTCGCATACGCGTCCGCCTCAACCAGAAGGTTTTCCGCGTCCACCGGCATGGAAAATACTTCTTTCGCGCGGCTGTAATCTTCCTCCGCCCTCGCAAGGTCACCGAGTGCCACATAAACATTGCCTCTTCCTGTGTATGTTTTGGACATATTCCATGGCGAATAGTCGGCATTTTCCCATTTAAACAAAGCCTCGGTAGTTTTCGGGAAAGACGCAATCACTTTGTTGAAATCAGCAAGGGCTTTGCCGTAATCTTCAATTTTTGCGTAAGCCGTCGCACGATTATTATACCCCATTGCCTTGCCCGGGGCCTTTCTTACCACATCATCCCATAATTTCAGTTCATCCACCCAGATCTCATTTCTCAGGTACGTTCCGGCGCCAAGGGGCAGGAGGATAAAAAGCAGAATAAGGCCCCTGAAAACAGCCTGACTTTTCAACCGGTTACAGACACTAAACATGATTACAGCTGCGATGACCGCAAAAAAACCAACCGAAGGCAGATAGGTGCGATGCTCAAAAATGACATCTTTTATCGGCACCAGGGAAGACTCCACGGAAAGTGCAAGAAAAAACCAGATAATTCCGATTGAGGCCAAGCCATAAACCAGTTTTGTTTCAGAGGCATTCCCCGATGCGGCGTATTTTTTCCAGGCATAAAATGCCGCAACCGCAAGCGATGCCAGAAAAATAAAAGCCGCCATGACCCGAGGTTCGAAAAAACTCGTTGAAACAGGGAAATCGTAGATCACCCTTTGGCCGATTGGGAATATCAGCAGCCTGAGATATACCACAATGACCCGGGCCTGGGTATATAAGTAATGCAGAGAAGAACGCTCCGTCAAATCATGGATCTTGTCGGTACGGATAACATCAGCCACCCCGACATCAGGGCTTATTATGTCAAGTTCAGGACCAAAGACCGACAAAGGGATTATGATCAGGGTAAGGACAAAAGGAAAGAGCAAAAAAATTCTTTTTCGCCCCAGTCTCGAATCAGCAAAGAGCAGCATTTCAAGGGTAAACAACATTATGGGTATGGTAAAAGCGATTTCCTTCGTCCTCATGCCGGCCACCGTGCTGAAAAAAGCAAGGAGTAAAAAAACGGTACAGGACCACAAGGGCCTTCCGCTCTCGATATGCTGCCTGGCCTTGAGATAATGGAATACCGCTGACAGATAAAACAGCGTGCCGAGAGAAGTAAACCGCTGGGTAATGTAAGAAACCGACTGCGTCTGGAGCGGATGCACGAGAAAGAATAGTCCTGCCAGGAGGGCCGCCTGCACGGACCATTCAGGCAGTTCCTCCTCCTTATTGAGTCTCTTAAGGATACCCAGTACCAGCAGGACCGTCATAAGGCTGTTGATTATATGCACCGCTACATTAAAAAGATGATACCCTGCAGGGTCCTCTCCTCCAAGGGCATAGTTTACCGCAAAACTCAGATACCCAAGCTGTCTGGCATCATGGAGTTTCAGGGCTGCTGAAATATCGCTGACAACGGGATTATCGAGGACATAATCTGCATCATCAAACAGAAATGGGCCGAGGATTATGACACGGCAATAAAGAAGGAGACCAATAGCGGTAAAAAGACCGGCAATGAAAAGACGTGACCTGCGGTGCTGCATGTCTAATAACTCCGTAACATCATGCCAGGGATTCAGGACTTTTTAAAAGATGAGAGAGCGCCCCTATCACCATAAGGATGACCCCCGGGAAGAGTAAATAAATACCGGGGTCTCTTACAATTCTGACCTCCACCCATTTCCTCATGTCCCCCGCTGAAAATACCAGCTTGTCAAAATAAACCGCGTCATCCGGAGCCGCGTACCTGTCCGCCACGACATCCAGGTTGCGGGCAATGCGCACCTTGAATAAAGGTCCGGACTTAATGCCGGAGGCGGCGGCCGCGTCCGGAAACAAGGATGCCTCTGGATAATATTTCAAATAAATAGTATGCGGGATGATCCTGTCAAACCTGAACGAATCTTCAGCCCCGGGAGGTGACAGCTGTAACACGGCATAAAAATTGTCTATCATATTCCCGGCCGGGTCAAAAAGAAAGACATGGGGTGAATAACCGGCATCTTTGATTTCAAACATAAAACCACCAGCAAAACGGGGATACAGAGAGTTGAGCCTCAAATCAAGGGGCCCTTTGCCCGTGCCGCTGTAAAGAGCACCGGCCTCATACATTCGCTTTGCTCTGCCTTTATCAGAAATAAACTGAGAGACCTCGGCAACCAGAAGGCTGCCTTCAGGTTCTTTTGAAAAGCTGCGTCTGTAAAGCGTCCCGGAATCAAATCCCCCCGACGAAAGAGAGACCTCCTGTCCCTCGGAGAGAGTCACGCTGCCCTCAATCCGGGTCAGACTGCTCAGCAGAAGACCCGCCCCGAAAAGCAGCATACCCCATAAAGAGAGCCGGCCCCGGGTGAAACGGCCTCCCCCGGGCACGGCTGAATCCTGTCCGGAACGCAAGGCGTAACTCCGTGACACGCCGGCTAGAAGAAGCGCGGCAACCCCTGTCATAGCCGGCCAGGTATGAAGCACCCTCATAATATTTTCAGGTCTGGGACCCGGAAGACCGGAATACTGGAGTAATATGTAGGAGGCGAGATAAACTCCGGCAGTGGTCAGCCACGTTCTGCCTGATAAGCCGCTTATGACGGGCCTTCCTATCACCACTTCAATACCCTGCTTACGGGAAAAGGCGGAATTTTATCTCCCTGCTGATGCACTTCATATTCGATGACTACCCATCTTCCCCACTTTTTCTTCAAATAATATCGCACGACTATTAAATTCGCCCTCTTTTCTGATATCTGACGACGTGTATTTCTGTCCTGGTACACGCTAAACCAGTTCTCCTCGGCCAACGCAACCGCCAGTTCAGGTGTAATGAACCTGACCTCCCGCATTGTTAATTTGTCCCGGTCCATGACCAGCTTTTTCCCGGACTGCTCCCAGTTTCGTATGTCCTGAAATATTCTCCGTCTTATCAGATTATCCGCAGGGAACTGGGTCAGACCCGCCACATAACCCGTGGCATAAAACCCCGCAACGGACGAACTGAACAACTTAATGGTATTTTTTACCGCCTCCGTCTCATTCTGTCTCAATTGGGGAGAAGTATGAAAACGAAAGGAGTCATACGCTCCCGGCTGCATAAAGGCCCCGATAAAGGCGAAGATCAGCCCGGTAAGGGGCATTATTACGGCAGTCTTCACTGCACGGACCTCACTCCGAAAATGTGCTGACTGTTTTTGACAAAGAAATCCACACCCCAATATGCGATGATGATTCCGATGACGGCAAAGGAATAAACCCAGGCCAGTCGGCGGCCCTTCCATCCCATAGTCAGTCGCAGGTGAATCGAAAGCCCATACACCAACCACGCGGCCAGGGACCATACCTCAACCGGGTCCCAGCTCCAATAGCTTCCCCAAAGGTCCTTTGCCCAGATCGAGCCCGCAGCAATCATTATCGCATCAGCAATAAAACCAAACACAACAAACCTGAACATCAGGTCCTCAAGTATCGGCAGCGCAGGCAGTTTAGCCAGACGCGGAGCCGGCAGATCCCTTTCGATGGCGCGCTGCTTAAGGAGGTAGATAACCCCAAATCCGGCAGCCACCAAATAAGCGCCAAAGGCGAGCTGGGCAAAGGCCACATGAATAACAAGCCATGAACTCTTCAGCGCCGCATCATGAGGCAGGACCACCGGCTTTTTCATGATGCCGTACCCGAGAAAAAGAAGGGTCACAGGGACCGTCACCAAAGCCAGGCCGATAAGCTCCCGTCGCCGGTAAAAGACATACAGCGTAAGCGCTACGGCAAACCAGCCCCCGCTTACTGCATTTTCAAATTCCCCGTTGGCAGGGAAATATCCGGTCCTGTACCAGCGCATCAGCCAGAGCGCGGTATGCGCCGCAAACCCCGCCCCAAGCGGCCAGGGCATTAAATTCAGCAGGCGCTCTTTGCCGAAAACAAAGGCGACAAGCAGCAGCACTGAACTTGCCGCATAGATATAGATAATGCCCCATGAAAGAAAAGAATCAAGCCAAATCATAAACCTTTCCCACCTCCCGCCGGCCGGTCTGATATGGCAAGATGACGGTCAAGCGCCAGACAGATTTTATCAAGCTCTTCCTGAAATATCCCGGTGTAGTATTCACCTTTGCCGGCAATGAAGAGTGTACAGACACCAGTATCATACTCCATGTTTACACTGACTGTCTTCTGATAAAAGATCAGACGCATAATCAGCCCGGTAGCCCCAAGCAGGAAACCCGCAAACAAAAGGGTGTTGCCGTATTCTCTTACGATCAGAAAATCTACCCAGTACCGGATGTCCTTGCAATACATCTCCACTCCATCAATAAATACAGGTTCATTAAGTCTCATGTATCCCTCAAATCTTTTTTCTCCGGCCCTTTCAACCCTGAGCAAAAATACAGGGTTCCTGATTTCAAGGGACCGGGTTATCGCTTTTCCTCCCTGCTCGGCAAAATCAGGGAAAAATTTCACGTGAACTTTATACGGCGCACCCTGAAATTCAAAGGAGTCCTCCTCCCCCTTAAATATATTGAGGCTGAAATAACCGCCATCCAGTTCTTCTCCCCCTGGCCGTTTCAACACGAAAAGAGGAGAAATACCTATATTCGAAGGCAGTACGGAGACAGGCCCCTTATTGACAGGCTCGTTTACCCTGGTAACGACCTCTGAGATATCCTCTTCATATTTCAGCCGCAACCGAACACTAAGGTCAGTAGCAGTCGTGCCATCGTAACGGGGGGTCACCTTGAGGACCGCAATCCCAAAGTTGGGAAGGGCCTTCATAAATATGGGATTATCCCTGATCAGTCTGAATTTTGACATGTCGGCGTAAAACTCCTCCCCTTCCGTCAGGGTCAGGTTGCCCGAAAAACGGGTATATACAAGAAGCAGTCCACCGATACAACAAACCAGGAAACTGATATGAAAAAGCAGAAACCCCAGTGGGGAAAACCGGTTCCTTACCGCAAGAAAAAAACCGGAATCTCCGGTGCGGAAAACCGACCAGAGTCTCTTCCTGAAAAAAAGGGCTGCCCTGCCTATGACCTCCTCAGCCGACTCCCGGTCCCGGCATTCAAACACAAGCTTTCTTGCGTTGCCCCCGTCCTTAAGCTGCAGAACCCCGTCCGGCAACTTTTCCCTGTCCAGCAGATAACAGCGCCTCAGCACCAAAGGGGTCCTGTGAGCAACTACAGTGACGAGATTGGCAAAAAACAGCACAAGGAAAAGGAGCGTTACCGGGGCCACATAAATATCATTGAGTTTCAGATACTCTATAACGGAGGACATTACCGGATACTGCAGCTTCCACTGATTATATTGCCCGGATGAAAGGAAAAACTTTTTTTGAGGAATGAAAAGCCCCAATGCAAAAAGCACAAGAAGCACTGAAATAATCAGCACCGTCGTCCTTGGCCTGCGAAAATAACTGTAGCCGTTTTTCAGAAGTCCGGAAAACTTCATTTGACGGCTGAAGGAGATTTTTTCATTTTATCTAACTCAAGTCTGGCACGCTTGTCGCCCCCGTTAAGCTTCAGGGCCTTTGCAAAGATAATGGCGGCTTCAGACTTTTTGCCCTGATTTTTCAGCAGCACCCCCGCATCTACAAGACCTTTGCAGAACAACTTCTCTGTCTGGCATTTTTTTTCGATGACTTCAAGCCCTTCCGAAGTCATTCCAAGAAGCAGTTCAACAGTCGTTCTCATAAGCAAAAGATAAGGGTCCTCAGGGTACTCACCGCCGCGGGCCTTAAGAAGAGCCAGGACCTCCCTGGCCCCGCCGCCTGCAAGCAGATTGTCGGCCGCATCGCGAAGCCGCCAGAGCTCCGGAGGCTCTGCCCCGCCCGTCGTATCAGGATTCCTCAACATTTCGCTTATCTCTTCGTGTATATAGCCACGTAATGCAAGCTCCTCAGCCTGCGAAACGATATGCAAAGAATCCGCCCCGATCCTCCGGAAAGCAAGGGAGTCTAAAAACAACTTCATCACCCCAAGGATATTCTTCTTTTTTTCAGAGGCAAAAACAGGGAAGAAGCCGGTGTTGACGGTCGCCAAAACAGGCACGTCAAAGGAAGGCAGTGTTGAGGGGCCGCAGATATGGGTCTCTATACCTGAGAGTTCTCCGGTCACACACCCGTCACTGAAGCGCATGGAATCTATATCCTCAGGTTTAAAATATGAGACAGAATCGTTCAAATATTGCTTGACCCTGGCCTCAGCGTCAATATAATCAACATAGCTGAAAGGGATGACCCAGTATATTTTTTTTACCATGCCCATCCTGGCCGCGGCAAAAAGATAATCATGGCCCGTCACTTCAATCTCGGACAGAGCAGACGGGCCGGCTGCCCCTATCCCCTCTTTTAACCTGCGCAGTCTGTCATCCGGGACAGGGGCAAGGCCTGAATAAGGACTGACATGCAATATCGTCCTGTTTTTAAACCTTTTTTTCCCCCAGGAACGCAGGACCTCATTGTAATTTTCAGCTCTTAACTCAAGGGAGAAAGGGTCCACACCGATTATCTTTGGATTTTCAGAGCGTCCGGGCTGTCCTGAACAGGCATAAAGACTGAAAAGTCCTATCTGAAGAAACAAAAACCCAACTATCAGTTTAGGCAATATTTGCATAGTTATAATGAAATATTCTAATATTTCCATGGATGATATTACAATTTTGCCGGCAGCTTATCCCTCCCAGGCTCAGGAGTTTTTTTCAGACACTATTGAACGCTCTTGGGCTGATAAATTCTGCAGTCATTCTCACCGTAATATTCTTTTTCCTTGTAGTTCCATTGGGTTCCCTGTTCCGGCTCTTTGGTAAATCAATTTTAAGAACGCCCGCGGACGGACCAGGCTGGATTGAGCGCACTGATACCGTCATTCTTGACAAGCCATTCTGATGTATACCCTCGGCATATCCTGTTTTTATCATGACTCCGCTGCGGTCCTTATACATAACGGAAATGTCATTGCCGCAAGTCAGGAGGAACGACACTCACGCATAAAACATGACTGGCGGTTTCCCTCAAAAAGCATAGAATTCTGCCTCAGGACCGCGGGAATAGACAGTAAAGGTATCGACGTCTGCGCATATTACGAAAAGCCGTTCCTCAAATTCGAGCGTATGATAGAAACCTTTCTGTCTATTGCGCCACGGGGATACATAGCCTTTATAGACAGTATGCCTTCATGGCTCAGGCAAAAGCTTTGGGTGCCGCACCTCATCAATAAGAATACCGGGTATGACGGAAGACTCCTTTACGCGGAACACCATCTCTCTCATGCGGCAAGCGCTTTTTTCGCATCTCCGTTTGAGGATGCTGCCGTCCTGACCATCGACGGAGTCGGTGAATGGGCAACCGCCTCATACGGCCTTGCATCGGGCTCAAAAATAAACGTTACCCACGAGATGAGGTTCCCTCATTCCCTGGGGCTTCTATACAGCACACTTACCACTTTTCTGGGATTCAAGGCAAATAATGACGAATACAAGGTCATGGGGATGGCGCCGTATGGGACACCTGAATATTACGATCTTTTTTTAAAGGAACTGGTAACAGTGAGGGATGACGGCAGTCTTATGCTCAACCTGGATTATTTTTCATTCCAGTACGGCAGAAGGATGTTCAACGGCCGCAGATTCGCACGACTCTTCGGTATTAATCCACGCAAGGCCGATAGTGAAATTACACAGGAGCACTATGACATTGCCGCAAGTCTGCAGAAGGTGACGGAAACGGCCGTCATGAATATGGCCAGACATGTCTATGCTGAAACCAAATTGAAACGTCTCTGCATCGCCGGAGGCGTCGCACTCAACAGTGTTGCCAACGGCAGGCTCCTCAGGGAAGGTCCCTTCGAGGAAATATTCTTTCAGCCCGCCGCCGGAGACGCCGGGGCCGCAATGGGAGCTGCCTGGCTGGCCTATCATTCAGTCGCCGAAAAACCGGAAAGACATCCTCTTAAATCCGTGTATCTCGGACCTGAATATGACAGCGCCCAAATAAGGACCGCTATCGGGAATGCCGGGCTCAACGGTCAGGAATTACAGGGAGATGATCTTGTCTTTAGGGCCGCACGTCTCCTCGCTGAGGGAAAAGTAGTCGGCTGGTTTCAGGGCAGAATGGAGTTCGGCCCGCGCGCTCTCGGAAACAGGAGCATTCTTGCCGACCCGAGACGACCGGAGATGAAGGACATACTTAATCTTAAGGTAAAGTTCAGGGAGGCCTTCAGACCCTTTGCGCCGGCAGTGACCGACAGCGCCAGATCAGAATTCTTCAACCTCGACCGGCAGAGTCCTTACATGCTCATGACAGTGCCGGTAATCAGCGACAGGATCCCCGCGGCCACTCACGCTGACGGGTCCGCGCGGGTCCAGACGGTGTCGCCGGAGACTAACCCCTTATATCACGCCCTCATAGAGGAGTTCGGCAGGCTGACCGGGGTCCCGGTGCTCATAAATACTTCGCTCAATATCAGGGGTGAGCCTATCGCCATGACGCCTGAGGATGCAATCAGGTGTTTCACCGGCAGCGACATGGACTGTCTTGTGCTGGGCAACTGTCTCGTACTGAAATAGGAACGTGTCACCCCCAGGCAGCAGCGGTTACTCGGTCAAAACTGCTACGGCGACTGATTCTGTTTTACCATGTTCTCGTATACAACGCGGGATACCTCGCTGATGGTGTCATCGAGGTATTCCATGGATGCGCCGGCGGTCATCACACAAAGCAGATAGGGGTGATCCGGAAAGTATACGATCCCGCAATCGTGGAGCTGTTTAATCTCCTGGTTCACCCCCGACAGGTGCGTGCCCCACTTGTGCGCCACCCTGATCTGCTTAGGCACCCCGGCAACCAGGCCCGTTCTGAAATCAGACTCAGTCAGCAGCCGCAGGGCCTTATCAGACATCTTATTAGATAGATACGACGCATTGAAGAGTATGCGAAAAAAAGAGGCATAGGAATATGCCGAAATCATGTAATCAGACGACGCCACGACCACCGGCGGGGTGCCGAGTCGGCGGTACGGATTCGGGAGCCCCAGGTCTCCGTATGTCTGAGACAGGATGTCCAGATCAACCGTATTGCCAAGCAGGTAGGTCGCCATGTTGTCGGAATGGACGATCATGTGATGGAGGAGCTGTTCAACATCATACGTTCTGCCGAACTCGAGCGGCGGAGTTGCGGGATTCGGAAGCTGCAGTATCTCCTTGTCCGTAAAACTCACCCTCTTATGCAGTATGGAGGGATCAGTCTCCGCCTGTTTGAGAACCGCGATCATCAGCGGGACCTTCAGGAGACTTGCCGGTTTGAACTTCTCGAGGTCGCCGATGTCGAACCACGAACCGTCATTGAGCTCCCGGAAATAGACGTTAACCGTGCTCGCCCATTTCCTGTTCAGGCGCTTCCGGATAAAGTCTCCCACCGCCGCCCTGATCGCCAGTACCTCATTGTTTTCGAGCGTGTCCCTGCCCCGTTCACAATCCAGCAGCGGATTGATATATTCCCATCCGGGCCCCCGCTGGACACTGTATGCGGTATTCGCGTTGGCCCTCGTGAGGTCCCTCAGCACAAATCCTGCGACGCCTCCCAGGAGAAACACCACCACCGCAGCCAGCAGCGCGGAAGAAGTCGCGGAGCGTATCGGTCCGCTCATAGCGATCGCGCAACGGGCTGTGTCACGCGGACAGCCACGGGAAGTTCCGTGCGCTGATGAAGGGATTCAATCCGGCAGCCTGGATATAAAAAAATATTAGCACTCTCTGGAAGCACATCCTCTCGTTGCAGTATGTCATATTATACGGCACCGTACGCAGCATTGGCAACGGACCGGCACCTGTGGTCAAACAGGGAGAGGCATTCTCCGGTACTGATCAGGCGCCCGTTGACAGACGACAGTGCCCGTCAGAGCCCTCCGGATGAGTCCTCTCTCAGACATGGTGACGGCTTCTGCGCCCTTAGGTCCGCTTGAACAAGACAACCCGCTGCTGGTAGACTAAAACAATGAGTAGAATCGGCATCGTGCGAGATCTCTGGGATTACATGAGGGTCAGGAAGAAGTTCTGGCTTCTGCCGATATTGATCATGCTGACCCTTTTTGGGATCCTGATTATCTTTACCGAAGGCACCGTCATTTCCCCTTTTATATACGTGCTGTTCTGATGAAAAAGGGTCTCCAGGGGCTTATGCTCACGCTGGGCTCCCTGATATTGTGTTTTATTCTTCTTGAGCTTTTTCTCGCACTTTTTTCGCCCCACAAGCTCAGAACCAGGCCATATCACGAGAAGTACCATCCGGTGATCGGGTGGGTGAACAAGCCTCTCAAAGACGAGGGGGTGCATTATGAGTTTGCCCGCGACCGCTTCTTCCATGTCAGACACAACGGCCTTGGGCTCCGGGGCGGAGAAACAACGTACGAAAAACCGGCCGGGGCCAGGCGGATATTGCTGGTCGGCGATTCTTATTTTTGGGGTTATGGGGTCCAGGACGAAGAGGTAATCTCAGCAGTCCTCCAGAAGGCGCTTCCTCCTCCGGTGGAGGTCCTCAACGGCGGCACCACCGGATATGGGACCGATCAGATGCTTCTATGGCTTAAGAACGAGGGACTCAAATTCAGTCCGGATATAGTCGTCTTCGGTTTCTCTGCAGCCAACGATCTCGACGAGATTGCGTCCTCTGTAAGTTACTATTCTCCCAAGCCTGTCTTCACGCTTGAAATGGACAGGGTAAATCTCAAAAACGTTCCTGTTCCCCGGACCGGAGAGACAGACCGCAAGACCTTCGGCAACCCGCGGACCCTATTGGGGAAAGTAAAAAAATTTCTGCGGTATCACACTCATACCTATCAGTTTATCTCTGGACGGCTGAACTCGATAAAGGCGTTCAGAAGTTTTATGCTGGAGACGGGCCTGGCCGATGAATATACCACTGACCTCGGAAATCTGCCGGTCCTCCGGAACCCCCCTGACTCTTTATGGGAGATCGCGATAAGCCTGATAAAGGAAAGCAGACGGATAACAGAGGAATCCGGAGGCAAGTTTGTACTGCTCTTCATTCCCGACAAGGAGTATGCGCCCGAGGGACGGGTCGATGATGCGTATGAAAAAAACACGAAGATGAGCCGCCTGCTGAGAGACTTCGCCGCGAAGGAAAAATTTGCCTATTTTGATCTTCTGCCCGTTGTCAGGGCGTCTTCCGCCGTTGGAGAACCTCTGTATAATCAGGAACGTTTCGACCATCACTGGAACGCGGCAGGACACAGGGTCGCGGCAGCAGAATTACTGGCCTTTCTGAAAAAAGAGGGATGGCTGTAATCTCCATAATAATCCCGGCCTATAACGAAATCGACACGATCGGTCAGTTGTTGTCGCGCGTTGAGAACTCCAGTTTGCCGAAAGGAATAGTCAAACAGATAATTATTGTCGATGACTTTTCCACCGACGGCACCAGAGAGTATATCTCCGGACTGCAGTCCTCCCACATATTATTACTGCAGGACCGAAACCTTGGAAAAGGGGCGGCAGTGAGGGCCGGCCTGAAGGCGGCAATCGGGGACTTCATTATTATTCAGGACGCTGACCTTGAATACCGGCCGGAAGAATACGGCAGGCTGCTTGCGCCTCTGCTTGAGGGCAGTGCCGACGTCGTCTACGGGTCAAGGTTCAAAAACGGTCTGGACGGGACGAAGACGGCCTGGTGGCATTATTTTGTGAACAGATTCCTGACATGGTTTTCCAATATTATGACCGGGCTTGAACTTACGGACATGGAGACCTGCTACAAAATGCTCTCCCAAAAAGTGGTCTCTGACATCGGACCGCAGCTGGTTTCAGACAGGTTCGACATAGAACCTGAAATCACGGCCCGGATAGCGAAAGCGGGCTACAGAATAATGGAAGTGGGAATCTCATACGAATATCGTCCTTTTGACAAAGGAAAAAAAATAGGCTGGCGGGACGGCCTGGCTGCGTTATGGGCCATTATCAGGTTCAATCTTGCCGCCCGCAGGACATGAGGCACATTCTTTTTGACAGCCACTTATCGATATGTTAAGCTGTAACATATCAGCCACACTCAAGAAGATCGACAGAAGGAGGCCTTTATAATGAAAAAACAGATTGTATTGATCGGTGCTTTTATTGTTGTTCTTGCGATAGTCGTTTCCGGCAGTATTTCCTTTTCCCAGGACAAGGAAAAGGTCAGCATCGCGAAAAAAGAAGGCATTGGTTCTTATCTCATACAGTCCAACGGCAAGGCCCTGTATTATTTCAAGAACGACTCCCCAAATAACAGCACCTGCGTTGGGGCATGTGCGGAGAAATGGCCGTCGTACTGCTATAAGCTTGATGAAATAGAGGCGGGGGAAGGCCTGAACATCTCTGACTTCGGCGTTTTCGTTCGTCCCGGATCCGAACGGCTTCACCTTACCTATAAAGGTATGCCTATATATGAATATGAGGGGGACAAAGGCCCCGGGGATGTAACTGGCCACGGAGTAAATAATCTCTGGTTCGCAATTCAGCCGTAGGACCTGAATCTGTTCGGAAAATTTCACGACTATTCCTCATGATGAAGCCGGGGAGGAAAATAGTCGTCATTGTATTGATAATTGTCTTTTCGGCGGCGCTCGGAGCTGAACTGGTCGTGAGACTGCGAGACACATATCTGGGGTACGGGTTCTTCTCCTCTCACAGAAACCAGATCGCAAACATCAAACCTCTTCTCCCTTTTCTGACTTTCGGGTTTCCTCTCTACAAAAAGGGGCCTGACCGCGACTACATACTATCGAGACATGGGGAGGCGTTTCCTCTCAAAAAAGATACGGGCACGCTACGGGTAGTAGCGCTTGGCGGATCCACAACCGAGTGCGGCAATCTTATGCAGGACCATCACACGCATTATCCCCTGTTGTTGCAGGAAGCGTTGAGTAAGAGGCTCGGCAGAAGTACTATCGAGGTCATCAACGTCGGCAATGCAGGGTATGCGACCCCGCATACCCTGATATTATTGATGTTGCACGTTATCTCCTGGGAGCCTGATATTGTCATTTTGAGTGAAAACGTCAATGACCTGATGGCGTCGTATTTCCCTGACTTTAAGCCGGACTACGCGAATAAATATTCACACGAATTTTTTGGATTTCCGAATATGAAACGGCGGCTCAGTCTTTCCAATCAGCTGTTCCGGCATTCACAATTATACTGGTCGATAAAGGAGATTTCGGACCTTTTGTCCTATACCTATGATAATAAATATAAGATCCAGCGCCAGTCTCACGGCAATAGTCCGTCCGGACAGGCGATGCAAATATTCAAGAGGAATATTAAGTCATTCATTGCCATAGCCCGTTCCCGTGGCATCAGTGTCGTAATCGGAACCCAGCCGCTTCAGGATTCGGAAGAGATGTTTGTCAGACACCATGGGTTCAAACCTTACAATAATCTTGTCTCGTACCCGCTTCACGGTGAATTTGTGAGCCACCATAAGGCATTCAACCGGATATTGCGCGAAACAGCGGTCGAAGAAAAAGTTTATTTGGTTGACAATGACCTTCTTTTCGGCAACAGGAAGGAACTGTTTGCAGACTACGTGCACTACTCGCTGGAAGGAGCGACCGTCCTGGCCAACAACTATGCCGATAGTATGATCGCCTCAGGACTTGTCCGTTAAGAGAGACAGCAGGCCGGCAGCTGCACTGCCACGCCTCACGCGGAGGGGAATTAAACCAATATGGATCTACGATGTCATATCAGGCCATAAATAAATATATCGCCTCTGTTGCAGTGGTATTATTATTAATTGCTGTCGCGGGCGGGTTGTCGTACTATGGCATCTCAAAAAGGGTCTATCTGCCCGTGCCTGTGATCGAGTCCATATCCGAACCATTTCATGCTTTTTACTCATGGAAGGACAAAGGAATAAGAGGCAGAATTCTGCTGCTTTTCGACAGGAAGTTAAACATCGAGGTGCCGGCTGATATAATCAATGAAATAAACGAAAAAGGGGTCCCTCCCGATTCCTACCTGAAACCTCAAAACTATATATATATGGCCCTACGCAATTCAATGTTCCGCAGGGTCTATCATATCATCCCGGACGGTTCGTGGGAAGAAGTATCAAATACGCTCAGGGACAACCGGCTCACACGGAAGACAGACGGATATTTTTTTATTACCCACATAGCCACACCTGTACATATATTGAGGATGAAGGACATCCCTCATTTAAAAGAGAAGGTAGTTGCGATAATTAATACTGAAAAATGGAACCGGGAGGAGCTGTCCGGAATCGGGGACCTGTTCAGGAACCACCATCTTGAGTATGACCTGATCACAGTGGCCGGAAACCCGGCCGGACAGGGCATAATGAATTTTTCGTCCAAAGGCGATGACGGACAATAAACGCATAATTATTATCATGGCCTTTGCGGCACTGTTGAGGCTCTGGAACATAGGCAACCCGGGGCTTGTTGCGGATGAATCCGTCGCCATCCCTGAGACCACTATTTTCATGCATACAGGGGAAACGGTATCGGCCAATTGGTATACTCCAACCGGCAGACACTATTTTTTTGCGTCCGGCGTCGCCGTGCTTGGAAACAACCCTTATGGATGGCGTATCATGTTTGTGCTTTCAGGCCTCATCTCAATATACCTGCTCCATCTTATCGGCAGGGAACTTTTGGGAAGCGGAAAAGAGGCGGCAATGGCCGCTCTCATGATGTCAACCGAACCTCTCCATGTCTTTTATTCCAGGACCGTCTTTGCGGAAATCCCTGCCATGATGTGTTTTCTTGCCGGCATATACTTTCTTGTCCTCTATTATCGGGGCAGGACATACGCGCTGCTCCTGAGCGGCTCATGCCTCGGCCTGGCCCTCTCCACCAAATGGTACTTTATTCCCTCTACTGTAATGCTCGCCGTATATACGCTATACCGGGACGTAAAAGGCGGGCAGAAGTTTGTTCCGGCTGCGGGGTATATCCTTGCCTGTTTCTTCCTTATCCCCCTTTCTGTGAATATACTGAGCTTTTCCCCCTGGTTCGGCAGGGGATATACGGCAGTTGACTTTATTGAATGGCAGATTAATGCCTATCTCGAACAGCAGTCTCTCACGCTTCTGGATTTCCCCCAGAACGTCCTGACCACGCTGAGCCCCTCTTCGGCCTCCTGGTTCATTAAGCCGGTTATCTTCGGAGAAAGGCTGTTCGGCGATGGGCTTCGGAGCTGGTATAATTTATACGTGAGCAATTTCCCGATATGGATGCTCGCCTTTCCTTCATTCGGATATATTCTTATGTCGGCCCGCAAATCGGGTCGATATGAGATATTGGCAATACCGGCGCTTTTCCTCTCTCTTTATTGCCAGTTCTTGCTCGTAAAGCGCCCGCTTTTCTTTTACTCTGCCCTTCAGGCTCTCCCGTTCGTCTATCTTGGGGTTTCCTATCTCTTATGCCGTGTTACTGCACGCATGAAAAAAAACGAACTCTTTTTTTATGTCATATCGGGACTTCTGATTTTATGGGGTTTCTATCTCGTTCCCCTGTATACCGGGATCCCTGTTTCTGAAGGGCTCTACGCGCCGCTGCTCGCACTCGGCAATATAAGGTATTAGGCGTAGAAAAAAGGCAACCGGATTTCCGGTCATTAGTCTTGCCTATTTTCAAGGGGCCTGTTAATATTTTTCCATGCAGAAAACACGGATGCCAGTAGGTCACTGAACCCTCAAATGACAAGTACCAGTGTTCGCAACCCCAACTCAGAACCGGGGCGATTCAGGTCCCTTATCGAGAGGAACCCGCTAAAGTCCATAGCCCTTTTGCTTGGCACGACATTGCTGCTTGCCGATCTTCTGCTGGGGTGGTTTCTCATACCCCGGCAGTATAATAACCCTTTCAGGGCCCCCCATTATTATTATCACCACGGCCTCCTGCCGAATGTCACCGCAGTTGACCGCTGGGGGGTATCAAGGGAATACCCGTTTTACACAAACTCACTGGGGCTGAGGGACGGCGCGGCACGAAATA
>JACRLQ010000003.1 GCA_016215155.1 Nitrospirota bacterium | reverse complement strand
TGCGCGCCAGTCTGGCTTCCGCCCTTACCCTTGTCAAATGGACTGCCGCCCTTTGTGGTGTCACCACCCTTACCCTTGTCGAACGGACTGCCGCCCTTTGTGGTTCCGCCACCCTTACCCTTGTCGAACGGACTGCCGCCCCTTGTGGTTCCGCCGCCCTTACTCTTGTCGAACGGACTGCCGCCCCTTGTGCCGTCTCCCTTGCCCTTGTCAAACGGGCCGCCGTCCCTTCCGCCTCTGCCGTCACGTCCACCGCGATCATCTCTATCGCGGTCTCTCTCATCACGTAATCTCCGGTTCTCATCCCGCAGTCTGTCTCGCTCTGACCGTACTCGATCGAACCTCTCTCTGCGAATATCATCTCTTAACTCGTGCCTGAACCAGTCATAGCTGTTCCAATGCCGCCCCCGGTCCCATGACCGCCAGTTTCTGTAGAGGTCGTTATAATAAATTCTCTGATATCCATCCGGGATCGTGTATATGTATTCAGGCGGAATGCCCCTTACAAAACGGGGAACAACAGATCTCCTGACATGAAACCACGGCCCGCCATAATCGACAGCCCTGTACCAATAACCTTCAAAGAAGCGATACCAGTAACCTCCATAAAAATAGAACCCGGGGTTATCAGGCACCATATAGACATAGCCCGATCCGCTTGGCACAACCACTACGGTGGGGGGTTGAGCAAACTCTACTATGGGCGGAGGCGGCACGTCTGCGCTGCCATCGTCCATAGGCGCCTCCTCCTCATCGAACTCGTAAACAGGTGAATATGACAAAGCAGCATGACCTTTTACAGGCAAGCCCCAAATAAATACACAGGAAAACAGAAGGGCCATTAAATATTGCATAGATGAATACTCCTTATAGTCCGGGTCAAGATACCCTCAATGAAAATTTCATTACCTTAATTATCTGTGTCCCCTGGGGCCATGTCCGTCTCTGTGTCCACGACCGTCTCTGTGCCCGCGGTCACGCCAGTGGTCCCTGTGGTCACGCCACCTGTCATGCCTGTCCCAGTGTTTCCTGCGCTCCCAGTGTCTCCAGTTTTTGTGAAGGTCACGGTAATGGACCCTGAAATCGGGCCCGTAATCCCACCCGCGATAACCGTCGGGCAGTCTCAAAAATATTCCAGGGACCCTTCTGGGTCCGACATAGCCCCAAGGGCCATTATAATGCCTGGATCTGTACCAGCGCCCCTCAAAGGGACGGTACCAAAACCCCTGGTAAAAGAAGATGTCCATTTCAATATCAGGCACCCTGTATACATAAGAGCCGGGAATAACGACCAGTTCCGGTTCGGTATCAAAAGCAATAACAGGCGGAGACACAACGACCGTGGCCGCCAGGGCCTGGGCCGAATATCCTATGGAGCAGACAATCAGCGCCGCAGCTGCCAGTAAAAAAGCCCTTCTTCTTTTCATCTCATCTCTCCTTTGCGATAAGTTTTTTCAGAGTACATAATGATTGGTTTATTAAGCTTATTTTACATGTTTCAGGCAAAATTACAAGGAATAATTATGAGATCCATCAAAATACATTAGGCATAATAAGCCTCCACTGAAAATAATCCAATGTTCAATTACAAGGAAAAGGCCGTGTCTCTGATTTTTATGAAATTAAAGATGATGCGAATTTTGTTGTTTGAGAAAAAGATGGGATTCCATTTGGCGCCATTTTTAAAAGACGGACAACGAGGGGCGGAGAATTCATTAAATTATGGCGGGGCGGACGGGACTCGAACCCGCGACCTCCTGCGTGACAGGCAGGCGTTCTAACCAACTGAACTACCGCCCCCGCTTAATCAAGACACTCAAGTCAGTTAAAAAGAATAGCACATCTCTGATTTGTGTTTCAAGCTTCCCCTCAAAAATGGCGGAAAATATTCTCGCTTATCCCGCCCCCGGTGACATATAAAATCGGAACACCCTTTATTTCCGGCAGGAATAACAGCAGAGACCACAATCACCTGCTGGAGGCGAGGCTGCTTAATTTCCATATAAAAAAAAGAGGCCGGGTTTAAGGCCGGCCTCCGTAATTATTAATGGTAGGCGGAACAGGGATCGAACCTGTGACATCAGCCTTGTAAGGGCTGCGCTCTCCCAGCTGAGCTATCCGCCCGGAGACTGATTTTATACTATATATCAATTTACTTTGTCAAATAAACTATAAAAATAAATCAGGTTGAGGCCTTTACTCTCTTTTTCTTGTGGCACTTCAGGCAGTCGTCTTTAGGAGGATGAGAGGGTTTCCTGGGTCTTTCCCCCTCGGGACCATGACAACTGAGGCAGGCTGCAGACCCGGTCAGTTCCTTATGCGCGTCATTTGCGGGTATCTGAGGATATTTTTTCCCGGATATGCTGAAAAAAAATCCTAAAACAACCAGAACGAAAACAGCAAAAATAATATTATTTTTCATGCTAAATTGTATCATAACAGGCCGGACGAAATCATGGGGCCGGAGGGTGCAGCCGTGCTCCGGCAAATAATACGTTATTTTATGATAAAATAGAAACGTGAAAAGAATATGGATCGTCATTCTGACGGCAGTTTTAATTGCCGCCTGCGAGGGAAAGCCCAAGAACCCTGTGGCCGAGTACGGCGATGCAATGATTAATTCATATCAGAAGGGAAAGCAGGCCGGTGAAATCGGCAATCTCGCCGCGGTAAAGGATGCGCTGAGGACATATCATGCCGCAAATGACAAGTACCCTCAGAGCCTTGAAGATATCAAACCGCTTATCGGGTCCGACATTGATTTTACGAAGTATGACTACAATCCTGAAGACGGCAGCCTGAGACTTAAAAACCGTTAGGGAATTTTATCGAAGAAATAAAACAGCTGGATATCTTGACTTTGTCTAAATAAACGGTTAATGTAGATATAAGGATAAGCACACTAAATAAATTGACATAGACCAACCTGCGCGGACATTCTACCCTCCAGTCTGCGCAGGATTCCTGAGGGTTATCCCCGATCCCCAGCCCTCAGGATGCAGGCCCTCGCCAGAGGGCCTATTTTTTTGCCCTTTGCCCTGGATGCCTTTAGATCACCGGACTCAGCTGTCTCACGCCTTTTTTACGGCCCTTCGGTCTATCTCCAGTCTCCCATGAATGGCATCTATAAGAATCATCACCCTTTCCCTGCCGGGGACCCCCCTTTCAAAAACACCGCGGAAGTCCTTGAAGGGACCGTCCTTAATAATTACCTTTTCGCCCTTCGTAAACACCTCTTTTTCCGGTTCGATAACGTCCCCTTTCATCCTCTCCCTGAGGGCTGAAATAATCCTGGGACTTACGGACAGTGGTTTGTCCCTGCCGACGATATATCTGACGCCACGTGTGTATCTGATCATATGCCCGTGCAAAACCGGGTCGAAGCGGGCAAAAATATAGCATGGGAACAGGTGTTCTATAACCGGGGAATACTTCCTCCTGATATACCTGATGACCGCAATCTTTGGATTGAGCACCTCAACGCCGGCATCCAGGAGACATTGCGCCACAAGGTCTTCATCCCCGCGCTTAGTATATATAACAAACCAGGTCATATCGAACAGGACAGTAACCAGAGGTCCCGCGGGGAAAAACAGCGTCTGTCCATACCCGTGCGCTGACTCGTTTTTTTCCACAGTGCCGAATTAACGTAACGCTTTATATTGACCTCATCCGCTCACGCGATTTCTACGTTTTCCAGGACCGCTTCCGGATTTTTGAAAAATATACTATTTGCCGCAGCGTCACCCAAAAGCGCTCTGACCTGTCTCAGCGCCTCCGACAAGATGGGGGGTCTGACATCGGTATTATGCGCATCGGTCGCCACAAAATCAACATAGCCCTTTCTCAGCATCATATGAGCATAACCCTGTATATGCGCCCCAAACCCGCCGCTGATACTCATGGCGGTTATCTGGAACATCGCGCCGGCGTCCCTGAGGCTTCGGAGTTTTTCAGCGGACATAAGCAGGCTGTAGTTTCTTTCCGGGTGCGTTATAACCGGGACATACCCCCTGGCCCTCGCTTTGAAAATAATTGCATCGATATTTGGGGGAAGCATGTCGGGAAGTTCAAGAAGAAAATAACTGCCGTTATTTATAGACGGCAGCGTCTGAGCGTCAAGCTCTCTCAAAAGTTCGAAGGTCAGATGAATGTCCGCTCCGGGTATCACGGATACGGCGATATGATGCTCTTTCAACCTATGCCTGAAAATTTCCACGGCCCCGGCGATATCGGCCACGGAAGGCGATATGCCGTGGCGATAATGAGGCGTAGCTACGATACGGGTAATCCCGTCAGTCATCGCCATCCTTGCCATCGCAACGCTTATATCAGACTCCGCGGGCCCGTCATCCAGGCCGGGCAAAATATGACAATGAATATCGATCATTCCGGAGCAGGCCCGTCGCCTGCGTCATCTTCAGGGTCCCTGGTGGCCTCATCGATCTTCCTTTTCACTTTAAAGCTGGCCGGGTCTATCAGAAGCGCCTTTTCATATTCCTCTTTTGCCCTGTGTTCCATGCCCATCTTCAGATAAAGATCTCCGTAAGACAGACGCAAATCAATATCCCGGGGCAATACCCTGACTGCCGTTCTCAAAATCGCGACCGCGTCATCATAGGCCGCTTTCTTTATGAAATGACCGGCTGCCTGCGTAAAATGCGCCGGGCTTGCCACCTTCTCTTTTTCCACAAAATCAAAGGCCCTCCTGTATTCATCGTCGGCCATATCGTCATACCCGGTCTGGGCAAGGTGCCTGGCGAAAACAAGGTGCGGTTCAACGCGGTCGGGCATCGAGGCCCCTATCTCAGACTTGGTCATCCTGTTTCGCACCATCAGGATAATAAATTCCCTGGTCCTGCCGGGGTTGTTCGACAGCGCTTCTTTTATATTTGCGATTCCCTCTTGAGTTCTGCCCTTTTCGAACAGCCAGGCTGCGTATGTCCTATATGCCGAGGACCCTTTTCCGTCAAGCACGAGCCCCGCTCTCAGGAGCTTGTCCGCCTTGAGACCGTCCCCGGCGTCAGAATATGCGAGCCCGAGTCGCTGCACAAGATATGAGTTAAAGGGGTTCATCGTGACCGCCTTTTTATAGTTCCCAAGGGCCGCTTCCGGGCCCAGTCCGACCGCCTCGATTTCGGCAAGGCCCAGTCTGTATGAGGGTTCAAGCGGATCAAAAAATACCGCCCGCTTCTCCGTATCCAGCACAAGCTGAACATGGACATTCTCATCGAGTTTTTTCACTGTGATGTCCCTCAGTGACGAATGATAATACTTTCCGATGAATCCCCCGACATGAAAGATGACGCAGAGCGTCAGCGTAATGGCGGCAGGGACATTGGAAAAGATCACGGGAGGTCCGTCCCGGGGCGTCAGTATTGTAGGGGAGAGGCCTTCACGCAGTCTGGTATTGGACGCAGAAACCAGCACGCCGGCAAGGAAGAAGAAGTAGAGGCCGTTTGATCCGATATGAAGATTAAAGTCCGTGATGCTGTGAAAAAAAATATAGACCATCCCCGAGAGGCCCCCCACATACAGATATATCGAGTAGATCTCCTTCCTCTTTCCGTAAGTCCTGAGAGTACCTGACACGACGGACGAAAAAAACCAAATATAGAGCAGGGCGCCCGCAACACCGCCATCTGAAACCAGTTCAAGATAATCATTGTGCGCGTGATCATATACTTCATCCCCTGGAAAGGTCCTGTAATTCGGATAAACGTCGACGAATGTGCCGAAACCCGATCCAAACAAGGGAAAGTCGGATATTATGGCAGTCGTGTCCCCCCATACCGCGGCCCTGTTATCAGAAATGTGGCCCTTTTGATCGCGTATTTTTTCAAACCTCGATAGTATCGGGTCCCACCCTATCCAGGTCACTGAGAGCAAAATCAATAGGCCTGCCGCGATAACGACTGTGCGGCCCCGACTTTGGGCCCTCCCGGCGCCGAGCAGGACACCGAAAAAAATGACGGAAAGACAAAGGCTGATAATCCCGCCTCTTGACAGGCTGAAAAAGATCGAAACCGCGATAAGAACAGCCGAAAGACCCGTAAGGATATAAGTGCTTGTCCTTCTTCTGTTGAGCATTTCCACGAGTTTTTCCCTGAAGGTCGAATAAGAAACCTGCGGTTTATAAAACAGGAAGATGCTGAGGACAATCGGAAATATCATCCCCATGAATCCGGCATAGTGGTTACTGTTCACAAACGGGCCGTAAGGAGACCCCCCGAGGGAAGGGGTCCTCAACCAGTAAATCTTGCCGTTACATCGTCCGTTTAAGCATCGTCTTTCCTGAAAGGAGCTGGACTGTTAATACGTAAAATGCCGCGGCAGCCGAGAACCTGAAAAATTCCTCGACCGTCGCCTTTTGATGGACGGATAGGGACATCCACTGAGACGGCGTGACCGTTCCGCCAAAGTGATCATAAACGCCGCGGACCCCCGGCGACACCGCGAGCACTATACCGGCAGGCAGAGGGACAATCTGGACAAGGTGGTATAGGGTCAAACAAAGAAGCGGCAGCATCCCCGGCGGCTTATAATAAGGTCCCCGGTCCTTTCCCGGCGCCAGATAAAGAAGGAGCGCCGTAAACGTCAGCGCCTCCATGACAAAAAGCGACCAGGGTTCGACGGAGCCGAATGCAAGCGGAGAAAAAATAAGAAGGAATAAAAATATTGCATAGACCGGCGATATCAGAATTCGCCGACCCTCGCTGCGGATATTGAATTTGTTCAGGGACAAGGCCTGTCTATGTTTTCTTCTTCGGTTTCGACTTCTTTAATTCTTCAGTGGTCTCTTCGGAAGCATAATAATAATTCTGATAGCGGTAATAGTAATAGTCGCTTTTCTTCACATCAAGGGCGTTGATGACAATACCCAGAATATGCACCTTCAGGTCGCCAAGCGTTCTCACTGCCTTACGAACAGAATCATAAGTGGTCTTTCCCGCCCTGGTCACGATTATGGTAGCGTCGAGTATATTCCCAAGTATGAGGCTGTCCGCGACGGACAGCAGGGGAGGGGAATCACAGATGATCATGTCAAATCTTTCGCCGAGGCTATTGAGCAGCTCAACCATCAGCTTTGACCCCAGGAGTTCCGAAGGGTTCGGAGGGACGGGACCGGACGTCAGCAGACTCAGGTTAGGAACGTTGGTGGAGCAGATAACGTCAAGATCCGATGCACCGGCCAGATACGTGCTCAGACCTTTGGCGTTGCTAATGCCGAATACCTTGTTTATACGGGGTTTACGCAGGTCGGCGTCGATCAGCAACACGGAATAACCGGACTGCGCGATCGTCGTCGCAAGGTTGACCGAGGTCGATGTCTTTCCCTCTTCGGGACCCGCGCTTGTGACCAGAATTCTTTTCGGCGGATTTTCAGCTGACGATAAGAGAAGGGCCGTCCTCACTGCCCTGTAATTTTCAGCTATCATTGACTTGGGCTCCTGCATGACTATTGTTTCGATTCGACTCGCCCCTGTCTTTACAAGAGGTATAAGGCCCAAAACCGGCGTCCCGACCTTCGCTTCAACATCATCGGGTGACTTCACGGTCTGATCGAGGTATTCAACGAAAAACGCCATACCCACACCGCCGAACAGCCCGAGAAGCAGTCCAAGGAGCACGTTCATCGCCTTTTTGGGTTTCACGGGCGATGACGGCAACTCCGCCTTCTCGACTATCAGTACGTTGACCGTCTGGATCTGGTCCGTAATCGACTGCTCTTTCACCCGCTTCACGAGTGCGTCATAGAGCTGCCTGTTGGTTTCAACCTCACGGCTGATGATCCCGTATTCCATCGCCTTTTCATTGAGGTTAAGGGCTTCCCCCTTGGCCTCGGCCAAAAGCCTGCTGAAACTGGCCACATTGGATTTCGCAAGTTCATAATCGTTCTTCACGGACTCGATAACACGTCTTATTTCCTGGTCTCTTTTCGTTTTAAGGCTTGCCAGGTCCTCCTTTGCCCTTAACAGGGAGGGATGTTTCTGTCCGAGCTTCTGGGAGAGTTCCGAGATGTCCTGTTCGGATTTTATTATCTGCTGACGGATCGACTGGAGCGTCGGGTCAGACGCAATGACATTGATGTTTTCAGCATCTGAAATATTTGAAGAGACCTCCTTCACCTTGTTGTAGAGGGTCTCCATCTCTCTCTTTCTCGATTCAGCGCTGATAAGCCTTGTGTTGAGCTCGGCGATCTTCTGAGGTATTATAGCCACCTTGTTTTCGAGCGTGACGAAATTCTGGCTCTTCTGGAAGTTCTGCAGATATTTCTCGGATTTTTCAACGTTGGCCCTCTCCTCCTCGGCCTTTTTGGTCATCCACTCAAGCGTATATTTGGCGGAGCTCATATTGAATTCAAGAAGCTGTTCGATATAGGCCTTTGCAACAGTATTGGCTATCTGCTGCGCCAGGGCGGGGTTTGGGGACATATAAGTGATATCGACAATCTTGCTGTTTTTTACCGGGGACACAATGATTCCCGAGCTGATGGTCTTTGCTATCGCGTCGGCCCTTGCCTCAGGGTCATCTTTGTCCCTGAGCGCATCGAGCCCCTCTGTCCTGAATACCATGGACCTGAATTCGCTGAAGGCCCCGAAAAATTTCTGTAAAAACGAAACGCCCCCGGCGCCGAGATTCTGGGGATCTCCCGTCGTTTTAACCAGCCCAAGCATATCGACTACCCTTCGCGCAACCGAAGAACTCTTGATCAACTGATACTGGGTGGCATAAAATTCCGGGTCGTAACCTCCGTAGGAATAGTTCATCATAATCGCGCGTGACTCCGCCTTCTCGATCAGGACCTTGGTGGAGGCCATAAAGATGGGGGTGGTCGAAAATGTCCCGATAAGCACGACCACAAGGACCACGGCAAAAAAAGCAAAGACCGTATGTCTTCGCTTAAAAATCACCCTCAGATAGTCTCTTAAATGTATCTCTTTTTCTTCCATCAACTGCCCGTTCATAATAATCCTGCCTGTCTCCTTATCGCTGCCGGCCTGAATCCGCCGAAATGCGCAATAAATTTGAAGTACTGCTTATCGTCGGTCAAAAGAAACTCTCGGGCACTACGATAACGTCATCGGGGAGGACCGGCTCATCCAGCTTCACCCTCTCGAGGACCTGTTCCTTGCCTCCGGCAGTCCTGACAATTTTGACCCTCCTTGTAGATGCCTTGTCCGTAAAACCGCCGGCCATAGTAATCGCCTTAAGCACCGTGGTGTCTTCCTCAACTTTATGCGAGCCGGGGCTTTTCACCTCGCCCGTGACAAAAAAAACCCCGGCCTTTATTACATAGATGCTGTCGCCGTCTATTACCGGTATATCCAGGCTAGTGTCCCCTTTGCCGACAAGCCGCTTGAGATCTATGGTGATTGCGCCGTCCCCCGTGCCCGACTGATCAGTCTTTCTCTTTATGATCGCCTTGTCACCTGCATCCTTCGAGAGGTCCCCGGCCTTCGAAAGCAGCTCCAGAAATGTCGTGTATCCCTTTAACTCGTATAAACCGGGCTTGTTTACCTGTCCCATTATGGTCGCCCTCTGGCTCCGGTATTCTTCGATAAAAACGGACACGTGGGGAGCCCTGAGATAACCGTCAGAGAGCAGGTCCTCTATTTTTTTGGAAACGGTAATGACCGTCAAACCGCTCACCTTCACCTGACCTATCAGCGGAAATGATATCATCCCATCCCCTCCGATACGGGCGACGGTCGTAAGGTCAGGATTATCATAAACGTTTATCTTGAGCAGGTCTCCCTCCCCGAGTATATAATCCTGGGAAACTGCGGCAGACACGAACGGCGCGCCGAAGAGGAGAAAAAGCAGAACCAAAGCGGAAACAGTCGCGTACGTTTTCATTAGAAATCCCGTGAAATCATATGGAGATACATATAACTGTAGGTCCAACCCGGCCTTTCCCGCAATTACAACTGACCCGTCAGCCTGAAATAGATGGTATTGTTGACATAGTCAAAGATGGAAAAGTTCGAATAGCGCCTTGAATGCCTGTACCCGACATCCAGCTTCAGCCATTCCCTGAACTCATACTGGAGCGCGGCAGTACCGGTATAAAACCGGTTTATAAGAGGCTTTGTCTCATCCCCGACAGTGACGTCCCGGTGATAACGGTCCCTGGTATAGGACAGGCCCAGCTGACCATTGAGTCTTGCGGTAAGCAGATGGAGATAGCCGGCCCTTATGCTGTCGGACAGGATAAAGTCCAGATTGGATATGTCAGACTCATTGGTCGCGCGTGATATCCCCAATTCAATGGAACTCCTGCGCGAAAATTTATGGTCAACCTGTCCCTCAACAATCAAGTTCTTGAACTTTCCGAATGTCTGGTCGTCAAATTTCTTTACTCCGTAACCAACCTTCATTGCCCCGGTCGACTTTTCAGTTATGTCCCAGCGAAGGCCTCCGTAGTAATGGTATTCACTGCTGTCGGACATTTTATTTTTGACATAGCTTACGTCGACAAATTCATATTGACCGAATATGGCCAGCTTCGGCCTTATTCTGTAGAAGACATATCCTGCCAGGGCATTATCGAAGCGGTCCCTGAAATCATTCCTTGATGCGTCGAACCTGGTCCAGTAATTCGAGTAATCGACCCGAAGCAGTGCCCTGTCTCCGGCCTCGTAGTTCAGTGCGGCAGTGAAAAAATTTGTCTTATATTTATCGAGCTCCGTCGTGGCATGTTCACCCCTTGGCATATAGGTCCTCAGAAACTGGTCGGCAACATCCACCGATAGTCCCCACCTGAAATTATACTGGGCCAATCCGGCAACCGTATGGCTGATCACGTCCTCCGAATGGAACTTGGCGTGCCTCTCGATATCCATTTTATAAATTCCGTATATGTGATAGTTCGAAGGGTAGCGCCTTATAAATCTCCCGGCCGCGCTTCCTCCGGGCATAAGGGGCGAGGTTATTATATCGGTCGGGTTCTCCTGGCGTTCTTTGATCCCGGGGATGTTGAACCATATCCCGGGGGATATGACGGTCACAAAATCGGATTCCTTATTGTCCCTGGCATTAAAAATATTGTCTGAATAGTACTCGGCGAAAGCCAGAAAAGGATGAATATTCCGGTCCTTCTTCTCTAAAAGGTCTTCATCCTGCTTTTTGCTGCCTATGGGCGGTGTTTCCTCTTCCGCCGGCCCGACCTCGTTAAGCTGCCTCAGTGGCTCACTGGCTGCAAGCATAAAGGAATTGCGGGCCACATCAGCCGCGGCAATATCACTCAGGGCCTCCTTAAAAACCGACCGGCTGTTTGATTTCAAATAATTCTTCTCAGCATGGGCCGCGGAGACCGCGGACAGCACAAGGATGAGCGTTAAAGCCGATCGGATTGACCGAAGTATCATCGACGAAGAAATCAAAATCTGGAAGGGCTCGCAGGTGGTTTCGGATCTATGGGCTTATCCTTTTTATAGCTGGCCTCCCGGGTATACGGATATTCATTGTTGACCGCGCAGCTCTCGACCGCATCTTCCGTAAATCCGGCCTCCTGGGCGCCAAGTATCGTCTGATTAAGGGTACCCCCCGCGTCAAGCGCGCATTTTACTACATAGCATAAGGCATATCCCATATTGAGCGAGATCTTGACAGTCTCCTTAGTATAAATACCCCTGTCCTCCTGAATACACTCCCTTACCGCCGTGCATATATCTTTTTTCATCGCGAGTTTCTGGTTCAATGTCCTGACTTGGTCCGCCGCAAAGGCATCGACCCCAAAGCCGCCGACCAACATCAGGCCAACTGTCACGGCAAGAAACATCTTAAGCATCGTCTTCATCGATCCTCTCCAGTAGATATATATAACATTATCTATATATAATAAACTTTATCACAAATAATCCTTATATGTCAATGGATTTAATCAATATTATCAATGAAATTCTTTAACAACAGGCTATCGACTGGCCGAACTGATCAACTCATCAAGCCGGCTTATAAGCTGATCGCACTTTTCTGTCGCAACCCCGGGTTTGTCCTCTATAAATTGAAGCACGTACGTAATCCTCTGGATCTCAGCGGCGGTCGCCCCTATTTTTCTGAAATCCTCCCTGAATGATTCGATCATTTTGTTGAGGTCCATGGCTGTATCTTTGAAATCGTCTTCCTTCCTTAGCCAGATTTCCTTTGAAAGATCTCCTTCCGTGGCCAAATCGATGTCTTTTTTTAATCTGAAGACCGGACCGGCCGTCCTGAGTATAATGGACCTCAGGAACAAAAAAAGGGCGCCTGAGGTGAAAGACACGGATATTATGCCGGAGACTATAAGATGAGACCGAATAATATCTCTCGTGCTGCTTATGTCCAGATGCACTCTCCATCTGAGGGATTCAAGGTCCGAATAGGCCAAATAATTAAAGACGCCTAACTCAATGACCACGCCCGCAAGGCATAAAAGAATAATTTTAAATATAATACGGCCCTGATAGCCTTTGTCGATAAAGTAATGTCTTCTCCTGTATTTTTTCATAGCTCTCCCTATTTATTGTGACATGCCAGGCAAAGCCTGCTGCCGTCATTGCTCATCACAAGTTGTCCGGGCAGTTTCGAGTATACGTCGTGACATGTGCCGCATCCGATTTTTCCGCCGAACAGCCTCAGTCTCTTGTCGAGCATCTCGGGAGGAGTGAACTCGCCTTTTTTCATCCTGCTTTCCCGGTAGTTCACGCCGACGGGATGGGCATTCCTATTGTGTTTCCATATGCCTTCGCCGTAATAGACGGAAACATCCGCGGACCTTCCAACCAGGCTGTCATGGCATCCGATGCACTCCAGAGACAGGGGATCCAGGGCTCTATTTTTGTTAATAACAGTGAATTTGCCGCCGATATGGGCGACCGACACAATTTCGACATGCTTGTTCTTCGTAACGGAGGCCCTGTGACATATCAGACAAAAATCCCTTCCGGAAGAATTTCTTCTCAAAAAATTTGTCTTTTGGCCGGTGAGCGTATATCTGTCGCCATGAATATTATGACAGGTATTGCAGGTAATCATTCCATCGGTAAGCGGAAGATCGGCAGCCACGGTTACCGACTGAGGAGCGATATCCACCGGATGAGATGACCTCTTCACCTCTTTCTTGTGGCATTTGCCGCAGAGCTTTGTTACGGAGTCCGTCATTTTTTTGGGATAGCGCTCGGTATCGACATGACAATCCCGGCATTTTTCATTGGAAAAAGTATGCGGATTATCGAACACGGAATAAGCGAGGATAACGGTCAGGATTAAAATTAATACAAGCAAGACTGCCGGTTTCATACTTTTATGCCGGCCACTATCTTTTTTAAATCTTCGGCTTTTTCGTCCAATTTTGACCTCATGACTAAAGCCCCCTCGGCATCTCCTTTCAAAATAAACTCCTTCAGTTTAAAGACGTCGTTTTTCATCTTACCAGCCGTGTCTCCAATGTCCGAATACTTTTTTCCGTAAACGCTTATAAAATGTTCGAGGGCCTCCGCAAGCGGCTGTATTGCGTCAGTCTGCCTGAATTTGACATAGGTGTCAAACTTCTTTTCAGAGAGGTCTTTTGCTATAGCCCTCACCCTGAACAGAGGACCCGCAATCCTGTGCGTATATAAAACAACGAAAACAGTCACAGCGGCCAGCGCAAGGACGGAAAATCCTGAAAAAATGATAAGACTTTCTCCGATTATTTCATCTTTGTATGACAGGAGCATCCTGACCTTTTCGCCATATGATTCACCGATGCTGCGATTTAAAAAATAGTAATAAAATAAAGATGCCGCAGACGCCGACAATACGGTTATCAGCAGGCTGACATAGACAAGGTTCCTTCTGAAACCGCTGCTTAAGATATTACGAAATGACATGTTTGTCCCCCCTCGATAATTCGCCCCGGCTTATATCCGCGACGGAAAATGCGTCGCGGATATAAGGCCCGGAAGAAATGATGCCTTCGATTCCGCAAAAGGCAGCGGTCCCGGGAATCACGAAACGTCCGCAAGTCCTTCGCTCCAGAGTCCCTTCAGCCATAGGCAACCTCCTTTAAGCATACTTCAACATTGAACGATTTATTTAACCACTGAAAAAAAAGCTTTTACCACCTCAGGGTCAAACTGGGCGCCTGTTTTTTTTCTTATCTCTTCAAAGGCTATTTCCTTGTCGAGCCCCTTTTTATAAGGTCTGTCCGCGGTCATGGCGTCATAGGAGTCGGCCAGACACAGGATTTTTGCAAGCAGCGGGAGTTCATCTCCGCTGAGGCCGTCGGGATAACCCTTCCCGTCAACCCTCTCATGATGATATCTTATTATCGGGAGGACGCCCTGAAGTTGCTTGATGGGCTTGAGAATGCTTTCCCCCTTGTTGGGGTGCATCTTGATCAGTTGCCACTCCTCTTTCGTGAGCGGCCCGGGCTTGTCCAGTATAACGTCATACGTGCCGATCTTGCCGACATCATGGAGCAGGCTTGCAATCCTGAGTGTCCAGCAATCGCTTTCGGCCACTCCCATTTCCGCCGCGGTCGAAAGGGCGTAAGAAGACACCCTCTCGGAATGGCCCATGGTCCAGTGGCTTTTGGCGTCGATTGCGTTGGCGAATGCGGCAATGAGCTCATCGATAAGCGTCCTTAATTCCTTTTCCGCCGACAATGACTTCAGCAGCAGCTTTGCCCTGTCGCTGATCAGATAGCTTACGACCGTGAGAATGAAAGGAGCAAGGAGAACAAATGCCCTGAATTTAATGCCGAACTGTTCGGTGGAGAGGAAATAATAAATGATGGAGGATGTCGATTCACCGCGGGCAGTGATCACATATAAATATAGACCCAGCAGGATCCATGCGAGAATGACGATGTAAAGCGACAACCGATACATGGTCCTGTATTCGGAGAGAATGTCGGACTTTGAGCTTAAACTTTCTATAGTCACTTTTTCTATTTCCGTGGTCATTTTACGCGTATTTTAAGAGACCATGCGCTTGCCTCCCCTTTCGTCTCATGTTACCGGATTCCGACACAGGATGCAACAGCAAGTTGTTTTACCGGCAAAGCCCCGGCTTATGCACTCCCGCCGAAGAGATGTCCTGACGGACTTTTCAATAGTCCGTCAGGTCGCGGAAAGCCGCGATCTTTGTTAACATAAAAACATGAATGAAAGATGCAAGCGCATTTGCGGTATTGAAACGGGCCGTTGCTTTATCGGGAATGCGCGGCAAATGGAATGCATCGCCGATATGGTCATCAATAAAATCTCAGGCGTCTCGTCCTGCATCGAACTGGCCCTTGATGAAGCGGATTCCGGAAATAGGGACGCCTGTCTTCGCAAGGGACTTCATGGCCTTAATGACCTGACAAACTGGATCAAATATCTTCAGATGGTGAGGGACTTTGCGTTGGCCGCGAAGGTCATGGATGAAAGGGACAACGACAAGAGGCGGGAGAGAAGGTACCCGGTTCCCGAGTTCTACCGGCAATATATAAACCTCATCGTCGATTGCGGAGATGGCGGCGCAGTCTGTACCCTGGTAAATTTCAGTCAGCAGGGCATGTGTTTCATATCCAGGGATGCGATCATCGAGGGGACCATATGCCGTTGCGGATTCAGCGTGGCCCACGCGGTTTCGGAAGAATTATCGTTCCCCGTTAGGGTGCGTTATTGTGTAAGTAGAGACGACGTATATGAAGTGGGGGCCGAAGTAGCTTCCGGGGAGGACGAGATATCTTTCAATTTGTTCAGAAGCGTCACCGATGCCATGCAAACAATGCTTCCGTCACAGCGACCTGACTGACGCTTTTATAAACGTCCTTTCAGCCGCTCATCTCCTGTCCAGGACCTCCCGCACCTTATTCAGAAAGTCTTTAGGCAGGATGGGCTTATGGATAAAGTCAAATCCTGATTCGACCAGCTCCCGCGTCTTGATATTGTCCATCGTATACCCGCTGACGAACAGTATTTTTGCCTGAGGGCTCGTCCCTCTGATCGCCTCGCTGACCTCTTTGCCGTTTTTCTTGGGCATTATCATGTCAACAACGGCGAGCCGGATTTTGTCACGGTTTTCGGCAAATTTCGTGATCGCGTCCTCTCCGTCTTCCGCGGTAATGACGGTGTAGCCGGCAGCTTCCAGTATTACCCTCGTCAATTTCCTCATGGAAGCGTCGTCTTCGGCGACAAGGACCGTCTCATTTCCGCCGAGAGGACCGCCGGCCTCCTCCTTCTTCTTCTCCGGGGACACCCGGCCTTCAACGAGCGGCAGATATATTTTAAAAAGGGCGCCCTGCCCGGGTTCGCTGTAAACTTTGATGTAGCCGTTATGTTTTTTTATTATTCCGTAGGAAATTGCAAGACCAAGGCCTGTCCCCTCTCCAATACCCTTTGTGGTAAAAAAAGGCTCGAATATCTTCTTCTGTGTGTCCCGGTCTATTCCATGGCCTGTATCCGAGACCGTTATCACCGCGTACGTCCCGGGGCTGCCATACCCGTACACCGCGACATACTCATCATCCACTTCCTCGGTCCCCGTGCCTATAGTCAGACTCCCCCCCGCGGGCATGGCATCTCTGGCGTTCGAGGCAAGGTTCATCAACACCTGCTCTATCTGCCCGGCATCGGCCATTACCATCAAAGGCGCTTCCGCAAGCTTCACCTGAAAATCCACGTCCTCGCCGATGAGCCTGACCAGCATTTTCCGGATGTCGTCTATAAGCTCATTGATGTTGACTGACTTGACCGCCACCACCTGTTTTCTGCTGAAAACAAGCAGTCTTCCCGTAAGATTGGCCGCCTTCCCCGCGGCCATGAGCACCTCATTCATATGCTCCTTCAGAGGGCTGTCAGGCGCAAGCTTTTCCATCACCATGGCGCCGAACCCCATGATCACATTGAGGAGATTATTGAAGTCGTGCGCAATCCCGCCCGCGAGAGTGCCGACGGCCTCCATCTTCTGGGCATGACGGAGTTGGGCCTCCAGGTGCTTGCGCTCAGTGATGTCGGTCACCATTCCCGTGATGAACTCGTCCTCGATGACCGCGCTTATGACAATGGTCTTCAGTTTCCCACTCTTCGTAGGGACTTCCATCTCATAGTACGGGACCGATCCCCGTTCCTTAAGGATACTAAGAAAAGCAGCCCGGTCCTCGGGTTTCTTATAACGCATACCGACCGGCAGTTTGAGCATCTCATCGGTGTCGTCGCACTCGAATATCCTGGCCAGGGCGTCGTTTACATAGAGGAACTTCCCTTCAGTGGTGGCCCTGTATATCCCCACAAGCGCGTTGTCCACCAGCTGCCTGTATTGGTGCTCGGAAGTCCTGAGGGCCTCTTCGGTCCGCTTACGCTCGGTGATATTGTCAAACACGGTCACGAAATGTTCCCTCTCGGAACTGTAGGCTGCAATCGAAAACCAGCTGCCCATGGACGCGACATACATCTCGAAACGCTCAGGGTTGCCCGTCAGAGCGACCCTGCCGTAAATCGTGAACAGCTCAGGGTCCGACTCCTGAATGCCGGGGATTACCTCGCTCGCCTTTTTCCCGAGCACGTTCTTCAGCCCGGTCAGGCCTTCGAACGCCTTATTGACGTGGAGATAGACAAAATCATAAGGCCTGTCCCCATCATAGAGCATTTTGCAATACGCATAACCCTCCAGCATATTCTGAAACAGCCGGCGATACCGCTCTTCGCTTTCCCTGAGGGCATACTCCGCGTTGGCCCGCTGAAAGGCGGTCCCGAGCTGCATCGCCGCATTTTCCAGCTGTTCGACGAGCTCCAAAGGGACCATGTTCTCGCGATGGTCAGCCACATGGATCAGTCCCAGAACATGGTCTCCGCTTCTAAAGGGGACCAGCGCCACGGATTCGTATCCGGCCTTATTGCATGCATTTCTGGTTTTTCCCTTTTCTTCTTCGGATACCGTGGCCAGAAAACGGGTCGTGCCGTTCATATAAAAAGAACCGCCTTTTGTATAAAACGGCAGCAGCGGATTAGTCGTTCCCTTTATCACGTTGATGCACATGCACTGGTCCGACATAATGGAAAGCGGGCCCTCCAGCTCAAGGAACTTCGAGCTGAAGCCTTTGTGCGCCTGGTAAGGTATGTTCCCCTCTTTATCGAGGGCGCGAATCGCCACGGAATCACATCCGGTAAAATCCTTGATCGAGGCGGCAAGTTCCTCAAGGAGCGGCCCGATCTCCGTATGTTTATGCATGGTTTTGAGAAATCTCAGGGAAGCTTCCTGCGCCCTCTCCAACTTCCTGCGCTCGGTGATGTCCCGGACAATCACCAAATCCGCCGGTCTGCCGCGATAAACGATAATACCTGCATTCAGTTCAGCCGGTACTGAGGCCCCGTCCCTTCTAAGAAGAACCGTCTCGTAGGCGCCCGGCAGCATTTCTCCGGCCATGCGCCGCCGGTAAATGTCGGCAAGCCTCGGCAGTTCTGAGGGGTGGACGTGATCAGTGTAGGGCGATCCGACAAGCTGCTCCGGCTTGCTGCCGTCCAGTTCCGCCATCTTCGCATTGGCGAACGCGATGATGCCGTCCTGGACGATGATAATGCCATCGTGGGCCCGTTCCACCAGGTTACGATACTTCTCTTCGCTCTCCCTGAGCAGGTCCTCGGCCCGTTTCCGCTCGCTCCTTTCCGCGGACTCATTCAACGCCCTGCGCACCGCCGGCGCAAGCCGGTCCAGTTTGGTCTTCAGAACATAATCGGTGGCCCCGTATTTCATGGCTTCTATCGCCATGTCTTCCCCGATGGAGCCGGAAACAAAGATAAAAGGTATTTCAGGACATATCCTTTGCGCAATCGCCAGGGCGGACATGCCGTCAAATGAAGGCAGCTTATAGTCGACAAGAAGCAGATCAAAGCCGGCCTTATCGAGCGCGGCCAAGAAATCGCCCTCAGTTTCGACGCGGATTATGTCAGACTCGATCCCTTCCTCTTCAAGGACCGCATGAATAAGCTCAGTGTCGGTCCCGCTGTCTTCAAGGTTAAGTATTCGCAGCTTCCGGTTCACGGCATCATCTCCTTTATGCAATGCTTCCGGGCGGCGGTTCGTTGACGATGGCCCAAAAGATGCCCAGACTTTTCACCGCATTGATAAAGGCATGAAAATCAACGGGCTTTACGACATAGGCGTTAACTCCAAGGTTGTAACTTTCTATCCTGTCGTTTTCTTCATGCGACGAGGTAAGGACCACCACCGGGATGAGCTTCATTCTGTCATCGGACTTGATTGTTTTGAGCACCTCAAGCCCGCTGAGCTTCGGGAGCTTCAGGTCCAGAAGGATCACTGCCGGGTTGCCGTCGGACCGGCCCGAAAATCTGCCCTCGCGATAAAGATAGTCGAGAGCATCCTGCCCGTCCCTGACCACCTCGACCTCATTCGCCAGGTTATATTCGGACAGGGCCTCAAGGGTAAGCTCGGCATCGTTGGGACTGTCCTCTACCAGTAAAATGCGTTTCAGTTTTACCATCATAATAATTATACCTCCTTGTTTATCGGGAGTGAAAAAAAGAACGCCGCTCCTTCATTAAGCGCGCCCTCGGCCCAGGTCCGCCCGCCATGTCTATGGACGATACGCTGCACATTTGCCAGACCAAGGCCGGTCCCCTCGAACTCCTCAGGGCCATGAAGCCGCTGGAAAAGGCCGAAGAGTTTACCCGCGTATTTCATGTCGAAACCCACGCCGTTGTCTTTAACATAACATATCAGCTCGTTCGGCCGGTCCGTAATACAGCCGATCTCGATTATGGCTTTAGGTCTGGGACGGGTAAATTTGACCGCATTCGAAAGAAGGTTTTCAAAGACGATCTTCATCATCACCTTATCTCCATGCGCGGCAGGAAGGTCCCCGACCTTCCATTCGATGGACCTGCCTTTTGTGTCAGCTTTGAATATCTCGACCGCCTCCATAACGATCTTTTGAAGGTCCAGTTCAGTGCGAAGCATCTCCGTGCGGCCCATCCTCGAAAAGGAGAGAAGATCGTCCACCAGCCTGCCCATCTGTTTCGCCGAGTCAGAAATAACGTTAAGGTAGTGCCTGCTCTTGTCGTCGAGCGCCTCAGGGGCCTTTTTAATCAGCAATTCCGCAAAGCCCGTGATATGCCTGAGCGGCGCCCGCAGGTCGTGCGAAAT
>JACRLQ010000095.1 GCA_016215155.1 Nitrospirota bacterium | reverse complement strand
CTCATCGAGCTCCGGGTATTCATAGGGAACGGCTCTTCCGTCGTAATTGACGACCACTTCCTGCTGCTCCCTGTCGATCCTATGGATCCTGCCGATATCGCCGTTAAAGACCTCTTTGTCGTAATTGTTTCTGATCTGCATGACCTTATCGCCAGTCTTTAAGACCTTCCCACCCCGAACAAGTTCATCATCCGAGGGGTTAAGATGTTTCTGGAGCTCAGTGTTCAGGCTCGCGGACCCTATCGCCCCCCTGTGCATCGGCGTCAGCACCTGGATATCATCGACAGGTCTAAACCCGAATTTCTTGGGGATCTTCTCCTTGCACAGCTCGACAATCTTCTCGAGCGCCTTTTCCGGCTCTTCCATCTGGAAAAAATAGAAGTCCCGCGGATGACCCTCCTGATCGGCAAATAACGGCATCTCGCCCCTGTTGATCCTGTGGGCGTTGACGATAATCATGCTCTCCTTTGCCTGCCTGAATATCTCGTTGAGCCTTACGGTGGGGACCGTGCCTGAATCGATGATGTCCTTGAGCACGTTGCCGGCCCCGACTGACGGCAGCTGGTCCACGTCACCCACCAAAATCAAAGTAGCTTCCTCCGGCGCCGCCTTAAGGAGCGCGTGCATCAGGATTGTGTCGACCATCGAGGCCTCATCTATGACGATCAGGTCGGCCTCAAGCCGGCTCTCTTCGTTTTTTTTGAAACACCCGTCCTTTGGGCTGAACTCCAGAAGGCGATGGATGGTTTTGGCTTCGTGACCGGTGGCCTCGGACATCCTTTTTGCGGCCCTCCCGGTAGGCGCTGAAAGCAACACCCTTTTATGCAGTTTTTCGTATATCCTGATTATGGAATTTATGATAGTAGTCTTTCCCGTGCCCGGCCCCCCCGTCACCACCATTGCCTTTTTATCTATAGCGTCTCTGACCGCCCTGGTCTGGTTTTCAGCAAGCTTTATCCTGAGTTCAGGCTGGACCCACTCGATCGCCTTGTCCCGGTCAAAAGCATTGACGGTCTTCGGCCCGGCCATCAGCGCCTTCAGCCGTCCGGAAATACCCGTTTCGGCCAGATGGAATTTGGCAAGATATATCGCCTTATTGTTTTCTCTGTATTGCCCCTGGTTGAGGTCTTCGATGATGATCTTCTTGTCGAGCGCGATAGCGCCGATCGCCCTGACTATTATCTCACGCTCCACCCCGAGGATTTTATTACACTCCTCAACCAGAAGTTCATAAGGGTAATACACATGCCCCTCATCGGACAACTGGCCCAGGACATAGAGGATCCCGGCCTCCGCCCTGACGTGCGACGCTTTCGGAATCCCGAGGTTTTCCGCGATTTTGTCGGCGGTGATGAACCCTATACCGAATATGTCGGAGGCGAGCCTGTAGGGATTTTGCCGGACCACATCGACCGATTCCCTGCCGTACTGTTTATAAATCTTCGCGGCATACGCCGGACTTACCCCATGGCCCTGGAGGAAGACCATCACATCCCTGACCTCCTTCTGGTCGTCCCAGGCCTTTTTGATCATATCGACCCTCTTGCCCCCGATGCCCTCGACCTCCCCAAGGCGTTCGATGTCCGTTTCGATAATATTTAAGGTCTCAAGACCGAACATGCCGACGAGCCTCTTTGCCATTACCGGCCCGATTCCCCTGATGAGTCCCGAGCCCAGATATTTCTCGATACCCTTCACAGTGGCCGGGACGACCGATTCATAGGAGACTATATTAAATTGTTCGCCGAATTTAGGGTGGTTGTGCCATTGTCCCTTGAACTTCATGACCTCCCCGGGGCCCACTGATAGGATGTTCCCGGCTACGGTAACCAGGTCAGGCCTGCCTGACACCTTTACCTTGGCGATAGTGTAGCCGTTTTCCTCGTTATGGTAGGTGACCCGCTCGACCTGAGCCTTTATCTCTATATGCATTTCATTTCCCGCCCATAGCACCCTTCAGTACGCGATTAAACATGTTACCATATATGAACAATGGACTACTTCGAATTTATCATCACCGCCCCGGACGAATCGCGGGACGCGATAACCTCAAGACTGGCCGGCCTCGGCGCCGCGGGTTTTTCGGAAGACGGGGAGACACTCACCGCTTATTTCAATGACCGGGGCTGCGTGGATTCCATCCCTGAAGAGCTCGAAAACTTACGGGCCGCGCTTGCTGCCTCCGGCCTTAATCCGGATTTCACATATCGCTTTGGAATTCTCCCTGACAGGGACTGGAATGAGGTCTGGAAGAAGAACTTCTCGCCCATCGACGTCGGCGAGCGTTTCACCGTCATCCCCTCCTGGCTGAACTATGACACGTCCCGGATCCCTCTCATAATAGACCCCGGAATGGTCTTCGGCACCGGGCACCACGAAAGCACACGGACCACCCTTCAGTTGATCGAGAAACTGTCGGCGAGAACAAAAAAGGAGACCTTCCTCGATATAGGGACCGGCTCCGGAATACTCGCGATAGCGGCGGCGCGCCTCGGCTTTAAAAAAGTTACAGGGATCGACATAGACCCCCTTTGCGTCGATGCGGCGGCAAGGAATGCCCGATTAAACGGTCTCGATAATATCGCGATTTATGAATGCGGAATCGATGGCGTCTCAGGCACATTTCAGATGATCGCGGCAAATCTTCTGTCCGAGATCCTGATCGGGATTGCCGGCAGCCTGGCGGAACATCTCGATACCGGCGGGATTGCGGTGTTATCAGGGATCATGACGAGGCAGGAGACCGGGGTTAAGCAGGCCATGGTGTCCGCCGGACTTGTGCCTCAAGACCAGATAACGGAAGGACAATGGATATCCCTTGTCTTTATAAAACCCTGAGGCCGCTTTGACCGTCCCCGGTAAAATAGTAGTAATCAGGACCGTACATAAGGGCACTGCAAATATACCCGCTTCCGATTTTCTCTCCGAGGTCTCGGGCCTTCCCAAGATGCGCATCAAGGACGCGATGAACAAAGGGGCCGTCTGGATAAAGTCGAAGACTGCCGGGCTTCAGAGGATGCGCAAGGCCTCGACAGTGCTTAAGCCGGGGGCCGAAGTGGAGCTCTATTATGACCCTGACCTGCTTCGTCTTGTCCCGCCGCAGGCCAGGTGTCTGAGCGATCTCGGGCATTACAGCGTGTGGCTCAAGCCTTCGGGACTTCTGTCCCAGGGCACAAAATTCGGGGACCACTGCAGCCTGCTCCGCCAGGCCGAGTTATATTTTGGCAATAAGAGGAAGGTCTATCTTGTCCACCGGCTTGACCGGGAGGCCTCGGGGCTCATGCTGATAGGCCACAGCAAGGACGCCGCGGCCAAACTCTCAGGGCTTTTCAGGGACGATAAAATCAGCAAGAAATACTTACTGGAAGTCAGGGGAAACATCTCGGGATATGCCACGGAGGGCATCATTGACCTGCCCCTTGACGGCAAACCTGCCATAACTGAATTCGTCTTCGAAAAATACGACGCTCTTGCCGATGCATCGACGGTGAGCGCCGTGATAAGGACCGGACGAAAACATCAGATACGCAGGCATTTCGATCTTGCAGGCTTCCCTGTCATCGGCGATCCGGTATACGGGACGGGCAACAAAAATAAAACCGGCCTGAAGCTCGAAGCCGTGTCTCTATCGTTTATATGCCCTTATCAGGGCAAATCCGTTGAGTTTTTAACGCCCTGCTATTCAACCGGCTGAGATCCGGCCCCTTCCTGCGGCTCCTGTCCGCCGGCTGTCTCGGTCCCGCCGCCGCCACTTTTTCTGGGGCGTCTCCTTCTGGACCAGAACCTGGACCTGGATTTCTTTTTTGGCTGGGCCGGTCCCTGTTGTTTCTGTTCTTCCGCTTCGACGCCCGCCGCTATGGCGGTCTCTTCGATAACGCCCTCAGCGGCGATGTCGGCAATTGTTTCTTCCGCGTCCTGCGCTTCAGTATCAGGCAAAGGCGCTTCCTCAACCGCGGCCGCCGGCTTATGCCGGTGCTCCGCAGGCTTTTTGTCCTTGTGAGGATGGTGCTGTGTCTTTGCGTGCTGTTTATGTTCCGCGCCGGACTGCTCCTGATCTTTGGCCTGAGTTTCGGCCTCGGTCTTTTCGGAGTCGATAACGAACTGGCCGTAGAGCGTCCGGTCCGCAAGCAGCGTGATCCTGACCCGATATTCTTTTTCGATGTCCCAGAGCTCATCGTGCTTATTACCCAGCAGGTAGTTTAGACTCTCCACCGGCAGGCGGCAGGTGATGGTCTTTACTCCGCCCTTGGCCGCGCGCACATGGATACTCCTGAACGCCGAGACCGCCGTCATCTCGTCCGTCTTTATAATGCCCGTGCCGTCGCACTTATCGCACTTTTTGTTTATCGTCTCGAGATAGGCCGGCCTCAGCCTCTCCCGGGTCATCTCGACCATGCCGAACTTGGATATGCCGCTGATCTCCGCGTGCGCCTTGTCCGTCGCGAGGACCTCGCGCAGGCGTTTCTCCAGTTCGCGTCTGTTTTTCGAAGACTCCATATCGATAAAGTCTATTACTATGAGTCCGCCTATATCGCGTATCCGGAGCTGTCTGGCAGCCTCCTCGGCAGCCTCCATATTCGTCTTAAAGGCGGTTGACTCGATGTTTTCTTCCTTCCTGGACCTGCCGGAGTTCACATCGATAGCGGTGAGGGCCTCCGTCTTGTCGATGACCAGATATCCGCGTGACGGCAGATACACATGCCGTTCATGGATTTTCGAGATCTGTTCTTCGATGCTGTGCTTTAAGAAGATCGGTTTTTTGTCCTTATATAGTTTTATATTTATCTTCTGCCACGGCATCGTCTTTTTAAGGAAATCATTCGTGATCTTATAGGCCGCGGGGTCATCGATCAGGACCTCGACGACGTCCGAGGTGAGATAATCGCGCACCGTCCTTACCGCTATGTCCTGCTCCTTGTATATGAGCGCCGGGGCCTTCGCCTTCTTCGATTCCGCCTTGATCTTGGACCAGAGTTTAGTCAGATACTGAAGGTCATGGGACAGGTCCTCGCCGGTCTTGTCGCCCCCCGCGGTCCTCAGTATAAATCCCATGCCCTTGGGCAGTTTGAGCGCGTTAAATACCTCTTTTATGCGCTCGCGGTCCTCCCGCCCCTCGATCTTCCGGGAAACCCCCACCTTGTCCTGGCCCGGCATCATGACGATGTACCTTCCGGGGATGGAAATGAACGTGGTCAGGCTTGCGCCCTTGGTGTCGCGTTCGTCCTTTTCGACCTGGACGATTAGCTCCTGCCCCTTGGAGAGGACGTCCTGTATCCTGACCCTCCTGCCTTCGTCCGCCTGTTTCTGAAAATTCTCCTTCATGATCTCCTTGAGCTGAAGGAACCCGTGCTTTTTGGGGCCGAAATCCACAAAAGCGGCCTGGAGCCCCTGTTCGACGCGGACCACGACCCCTTTGTAGATATTGCCTTTAAGATGCTCTTTGCCTGAAGACTCGACGTAAAAATCGACAAGAGTGTCGCCTTCGACTATTGCGACCCTTTTTTCTTCAGCGTGGAGTGCGTTAATCAGTATTCTTTTTTTCATTAAACCGTTCCCTCTTTCTCGTCCCCAAAAATCCTCGTTATTTCAGCGTCCATCTCTTCGTGCAGAAGAGGCAGCGATTCGCTCAACATCAGATCGGGGTATTTTATTGTGGCCTCGATCACCTCTTCCAGAGGATAATCGACGCAGTGGCCGTCCGGATATACGATCCTTATAAATTTTCTTTTGAGTAAAAAACATCGCGCATGGCTCCCGTATTTTCCCCTTAAAGGAATTATTATATGCTCCAGGTCCTCCTGAAGTCCATACTGTCTTATTAATTCACGAAGCTCGCGCATTACGCCTACACATTGAATCTGAAATTGATTATGTCGCCGTCCCTGACTTCATACGTCTTTCCTTCGAGCCTCAGCAGTCCCTTCTCCCTGACCGCCGGCATGTTCCCGCCATGGGAGATAAAATCATCGTACGACACTACCTCCGCCCTTATAAAACCTCTCTCGATGTCCGAATGTATCCGTCCCGCGGCCTTCTGTGCGTTCATACCCTTATGGATCGTCCATGCCCTTACCTCGTCTTCTCCGGAGGTAATAAAAGATATGAGACCAAGGAGCCTGTATGAAACACTTATCAGCTTATTGAGCGCCGGCTCCCTGATGCCGAGGTCTTCAAGGAATGCCGCCGCCTCATCGCCGGGAAGCTGAGCTATGTCCATCTCGACCTTTCCGCAGAGACTCATGACGATCACCTGATCACCGCTGAAGAGGCCCTGCAGTTGCGAACATAACGCGGAGGCCCTTTCGGAGTTTATGTCCGCCTCGTCCACATTCACCAATATGACCTCCGGCTTGATCGACATGAACTGCAGGTGGCTCATCGCCTTACGCTCATCGCCGGTAAATTCCACGTTCCTGAGCGGTTGCTCCGCCTCAAGCGCTTCCTTACATTTCATCAGGAGTTTCTTTTCCGTCTCATCTGGCTTCTTGCCCCTCTTTGCGCCCTGCTCCATCCTTTCGAGCCTCTTGTCGACCAGTTCGAGGTCCCCGAAAATCATCTCAAGTTCGACCGTCTCCGCGTCCCTTTTGGGGTCGATACCGCCCAGGGGGTGGACGATGGCCTCGTCATGAAAACCCCTGATCACGTGGACGACCGTGTCCGCGTCTTTTATAAGATCGAACACCTTCCTGTTTTGTTCGGTGTCGCCCTTTGTCAGCCCCAGGTAATCGATGTATTCAACGGTAGCATAAGTGGTCTTCTTCGGCTTGTAGATTTCGGAGAGCCGGTCGATTCTGGCATCGGGGACCTTGACGACCCCGTTATGCGGTTCTGAGGCAACGGTGGAGTATATCGTAGTTTCGAGGTTGAGTCCTGTCAACGCATTAAAAATGGTGGTCCTGCCTGAATTTGCAAGACCTATGATCGCGATTCTCAAAATTAGGCTCCTCGATAGATTTGGATGTTATTATACCTGATACCGTCGTATCAAATCATAATAGGGAACATGGCGTTTTGCAAGCTTTTAAATAGCCGTTGGGGGTCCGTTCGTCATTCCCGTGCAGCCGGCAGCAGGCGCCTTAAGCGCGAATATGACGTCTCTGACGGACAAAATGAGGGTTATCAACACTGTTAATGAGTTGTTCTACAGCTTCATGGAAAAGAAATGGAAAACGAAATACTCGAAATAGTGGACAGGGAAGGTAATATAACCGGACACGCCGAAAGGCGCGTCCTGCACCAGGACCCCTCCCTGCTCCACAGGGTCGTCCATGTTCTGCTTTTCAATAACAGCGGCGGACTGCTCCTGCAGAGACGGTCGATGAGCAAGGACACCGCCCCCGGAAAATGGGACACATCGGTAGGAGGACATGTCAACCCCGATGAGGCGCCGTACGACGCCGCGGTCAGGGAGTTGAAGGAGGAACTTGGGGTCTCCGGCTGCAGTCCGGATTATCTTTACAGTTATATCTATTCGGACGACCGGGAATCCGAACTGGTGAATACGTACCGTTGTTTTTTAAACGGCCCTGTTCATTTTAATAAAGATGAAATCGATGAGGTCCGCTACTGGGACATCGATGAGATCAGGCAGGGCCTCGGCGCCGGGATGTTCAGCGACCACTTTGAAAAGGAGATCCGTACGTACCTCGCTGACGGAATTCATCGATAACGTCTGACAAAGGCGTCAGAGAATTATTATTTTATCCGATTCATGCACCATGCGGGAATTATCGTACTGGCTGCCTCGTTTTATCTTCTCGGGCAGTCCCTCCGTATCGACGCCTTCCATTTTGGCGTTCATGTCGCAATAACTTATCTCGACATCATTTATTCGGCATAACTCAGTAAATAACGCGTTTCTGAGGAGCCTCGTCCCCGCGTCCATGACAAAAATCCCGACTGAATGCCCCTTCGATACGGCGGCCGTGGTTATCCCGGCTATTTCACCGGGATATCTGTCCGTATTGACAAGAATTCCGAGTTTCATCGGTTCAGGCCGGTCCTGCTACCAGCATATGACCCTGTCACAGGCCTCGATGAGATCGACGATGTCTTCATACCTCCTGTCGCTTCTGATATCAACGACAGTCAGGCTGCATATCTTATCGTGTTCCGCGAGTACCGCTTGGGTGGTATCGTCGGGGTCCTCTTTGAGGATATATAGCACGTTCATCGTCATCTCCCCGCGGCTGTTTCAATAAGGCAGCGCCGCATCATAGCCGAGCAGCCTTTTGGCCATCTCCAGTGTCGTAACGAATTCCATATTTTTGTTCTCCGCGCAGTTCGAATAGGCCCTGATCCCCATCATCTCCATGGCCTCAAGGCTCATGGCGCTGCTTTCATTACTCTCCAGGCGGCGGTCTATCACATACACATCGATCATGTCGTCGGACAGACCCAGTCCGATCGCCATCCTCAGGGCCTCTTCCTGCCGGTCTCTTACGATAACCGCAATCTTTTTTTTCACCTTTCACCTTTCACCAGTACTTAATTATACCCCGCGCTCATGCAACCCGAATATGTACTTATGGATCTGGAGGTTAAGTCTCCCCGGAAGCCTGTCCTCAAGGACCCACCGCGCGAGCTCACGGGGCGGAAGTACGCTGCCGACGGGTGAAAAAAGAAGCGTATGTTTCCCCGCGAGGCCGTGACTTTCGATCATCTCTTTCGACCATTCGTAATCATTCCTGTCGGATATCACAAACTTTATCTCGTCAAAGGGCTTCAGGTGATCGAGGTTCGACAGGTCGTTGTTCCGGGACATCCCGCTTGAGGGGGTCTTCAGGTCGAGTATCACGACCGCACGCGGGTCAAGGCCCCTGATGCTCAGGGAACCGTTGGTCTCGATAAGGACTTTATAACCGGCATCAATAACGGAGCGTATCAGGGCGGATACCTCCACCGGCTGCATAAGGGGCTCGCCGCCGGTGATTTCAACGAGCGGGACGCCCGAGGAACGGACATAATCAAGCACCTCGGACCGGGACATCTCCCTTCCCTCCGCAAAGGCATATTCCGTATCGCAATAGGCGCATCTCAGGTTACAGCCGGTCAGCCTGATAAACGTGCAGGGGAGTCCGGCATAACTCGATTCGCCCTGAATACTCGTGAACATCTCGCAGACCTTCATGGATCTCCTTATTTTAGTCGTAAGGCTTCAGTTAAGCGTGGAAAAATCATAACCCCTCCTCACCTCCCCTTATCTTAAGTGGAGGAATATGGTCCCCCTCTTGAGGTAAGAGGGGGCTGGGGGTGTTATGTTCCCCTGTTCACTGAAGCCTTATTTTCGTCCCTGTTTCTCATTGTAATATACCCGGACAATATTATAAGGGCGCCGCCTCCAAGAGACCGCAGCCCGGGTATCTCTTTTAAAAATATCATACTGAAGACTATCGCCATGACAGGCTCGAGATAACCGAGCACCGCGGTTTTGTTAGCGGAGACCGACTTCATGCCCCAGTAATATAACATCGGGGCCGCGGTCGAATGGACCACCCCCATCAGGACAAATATCCATGCCGCGTGAAGCGGAAATTCCCTGATAAACGGGGACAGAAGGACGGCGATCATGAAGTTTGGGACAAAAGTCATCATAAGCGGATGTATCTGCCGCGTTATATTTCTCGCGATGATGATAATTACGGCGTAAGCGCAGCCCGAAAAGAGTCCGGCAATAATACCGGCGGTATCGGCATTCGTCGCCGAGATCCGGCCCAGCATGATCAGGAGTCCGGCAGACGACAGGAGGATCGCCAGCGCTATCATTCCGGTCAGTTTCTCTTTGAGAAATACGGCCGCAAGAAAGGCCACTATCACAGGGGCGATGTAATGCGTAAGAACGGCGTTGGCTATAGTTGTATGCCTGAAGGCATAATAAAAGGCAAAGGTATTGAAAAGCCCGACGCATCCGAGCATCGCAAGATATTTAAGATGCCGCCGGTCAGGAATGTAGGCCGACCATCCCCTTATCGAAAAATAAGCCCCCTGAAAGACCGCCGCGACCAGTGAAGAATAAAATATTATGACTGTCTCTGAAACGTCCGCGGTCCGGACGACTACCCCGAGGGAACTCCACAGGAAAAGCGCCGCCAGGATACTTATCGAGGGCATCATCTAAGCGGCTTGAAAAATAATACGGACAAGGGGGGCACTACTATATTCAAAGAATATGGTTTCCCGTGCCAGGGGGTATCTTCCGACACAAGACCGCCGGAATTTCCGACGTCGCTTCCGCCGTAAATACGCGAATCGCTGTTTAGTATCTCTTTGTAGAAGCATCTGTCCCGCACCCCTACCCTGTATCCCCACCTGGGGACCGGCGTGAAATTACAGATTACGACTATATAGTCATCCGCATTCCGGGCATGTCTGCTATAGGATATGATACTGCTTTCGACGTCCCGGAAATCTATCCAGTCAAATCCGCTGTAATCGTGGTCAACCTCATAAAGCGACGGCTCAGAGGTATAGAGCCTGTTTAAGTCCTGCATGAATCTCTGGGCCCTTTGGTGAGGCCTGCTCTCAAGGAGGTGCCAGTCGAGGCTCCGGTCGGCGTTCCATTCATTTCGCTGCCCGAATTCACTCCCCATAAAGAGAAGCTTTTTGCCGGGGTGGCTGAACATGTAACCGTAAAAAAGTCTTAGATTGGCAAACTTCCGCCAGTCGTCACCGGGCATCTTCCCGAGCATGGACCTCTTGCCGTGCACGACCTCGTCGTGCGAAAGCACCAGCACGAAATTCTCTGAAAAGGCGTAAAGCAGGCTGAAGGTCAGGTTGTTGTGATGGTATTTCCGGTATACAGGGTCTTTAGATATATACTCCAGCATATCGTTCATCCAGCCCATATTCCATTTCATGTCGAACCCGAGGCCGCCCAGGTAAACCGGCTTTGTCACCCCGGGCCATGCCGTGGACTCCTCCGCGATAGTCAGTACTCCGGGGAAATATTCATGGGTCACTTCATTGAATTTCTTGATGAATTCCACGGCCTCAAGGTTCTCCCTGCCGCCATGGACATTAGGGACCCATTCGCCCTCGTTTCTTGAATAGTCAAGATAAAGCATCGAGGCCACCGCATCGACCCTCAGTCCGTCGATATGGTATTTGTCGAGCCAGAAAAGGGCGTTTGATATCAGGAAGTTCCTCACTTCATGCCTGCCGTAATTGAATATGAGCGTTCCCCAGTCCCTGTGTTCGCCCTTTCTGGGGTCTTCGTGCTCATAGAGATATGTGCCGTCAAAAAATCCAAGTCCGTGACCGTCCCGTGGGAAATGGGCCGGGGCCCAGTCGAGGATTACGCCGATATTGTTGTTATGGCATGCGTCGATGAAGAACATGAAATCCTCGGGAGTCCCGAACCTGCTGGTCGGCGCAAAATACCCGATCGTCTGATAACCCCAGGACGCGTCGAGGGGATGCTCGCAGACCGGAAGCAGTTCTATATGGGTATACCCCATCTGTTTAACGTATTCGATAAGGGTGCCCGCAAGCTCCCTGTATGTAAGAGGCCTGTCGTCTTCCTCCGGGACCCTCATCCAGGACCCCAGATGCGCCTCATATATGGAAACAGGGGACTCCACCCATTTCTTTTGCTTCCTCATCTTCATCCACCGGCCGTCTCGCCAACGGTATTTGTTTATGTCATGGACGATGGACGCGCTTTTTGGTCTGTGCTCGAAATAAAAGGCATATGGATCGGCCTTGATGGCATGGTGCCTGTTGTATCTGGACCTGATATCAAATTTATAGACCTCGCCCTCGCCGAGGCCGGGGATGAACAGCTCCCATATGCCCGAGTTCCCGACGAGATGCATCTGATGGCTGCTCGCGTCCCATTGGTTGAAGTCACCGATAACACTGACCGTCTTTGCGTTTGGGGCCCAGACGGAGAAATTCACGCCTTTTCGTCCGTCAATCTCAAAAAGATGCGCCCCCAGCTTCTCATAGCTGCGGAAATGAGTTCCTTCCGAAAGCAGATGGACATCGAAATCCGTAAGGCTGCGGCTGTCCGCCTCAGGCTTCTTTACTATCATCTCCTGTTGTTTAAACCGCATAGCAGTATTGTACTATAATTTGATAATATTTCAGCCGTCGCTCGCGCAAAGACGTTAAGTTCGAGAAGAAATTCGGATACTTGAATAAAAATAGGCCTTAACCAATCAGGCGAAACTATCTGTTCGATAACCGCCTGATTTTACTTTGCGGCTTTGCGCGAAACCGGCTTCCGGGATTCACTGTCTTCCTTTGAAACTGAAATTGGAATATCGGCGATTATTGAGCCGTAGATCCTTACCTCCTGCTCCTTGCCTTTGACCCTGACGGAGGCAAGGTCCTGAAAAATACAATTGCCTATTGCCCCCTGGTTCAGAACAGGCTTTATGGCAGCGTATGTATTTTCCGTAATAAGTATACGCGTTCCATACTGTCTGGTCAGTTTTTCCACCCTTGCGGCCAGGTTCACGTGGTCGCCTATCGCGGTATAGTCCATCTTCTTTCCCTCCGCCCCGATATTACCTATGATTACCTCTCCGGTATTGATCCCGATGCCGCAGTCAAGCCCCTCGACACCTTTTTCCGCCCAGGTTTTTCGCATTTCATTCAGCTTTTCGGACATTTCGACCGCACACCTCACCGCCCGCTCGGCGTGGTCGGGCTGGTCCAGCGGGGCGCCCCAGAAGACCATGATCTCGTCGCCCACAAACTTGTCCAGTGTGCCGTCCCACCGGAATATAATGTCCGTCATCTCCTTGAAGTATTCGTTAAGAAGGGCCACGACATCCTCAGGTCTTTTCTTTTCGGAAAGACTCGTAAAGCCGATGACATCGGAAAAAAGTATTGTAACCAGCCTTCTCTCTCCCCCCAACGCCGCCCTTTCAGGGTGCTCAATGAGCTCATGCACGATCTTCGGCGATACATAACTGGAGAACATCTGCCTTATTTCCCGGGCCTTTTTTTCCTCCCTGGAAAAACGTATGACGGTCTGCAGCGCGAATATCCCCAGCATATTTAACACAGGGTATAGAAGGTTTATCCAAAGGCCGTGATAAATAAGTACGTAGCAGCTGGCCAGTATATACAGGCTTATTATGCTTATTGCCACGGCCGCGCTCGGGAGCGCCCCAAGCCTGGGCAGTATCAGGCCCAGAAAAATACCCGTTATGATTATGACCGCAATCTCGGCTATCCCTGGACTCGGCCTGATGAAATTATTCGTGAGGATATTTTCTACGACATTGGCGTTTTTTTCGACCCCCGGCATGTCGGCGGACAAGGGCGTTATCTTCTGATCATACGTTGCAAGGGCGGTTGTGCCGAGCAGTACGATCTTGTCCTTCAGACTTCCGGGACCGGCCTGCCCTTTTATTATGTCCGCGGCCGAGATATATGGAAATGTCTTTTCCCTGCCGGCGTAGTTTATAAGCACCCTGCCGCTGAGGTCCGTGGGAATAAAGACAGGACCCAGTTTAATCCCGGCCCCGCCGTAAACCGTCATCTCCTTCTGGGCAAGGCCCAGCGAAAGCCTTGCAACCTGGAGCGCCAGAGGGGGGTAACAATCGTCGCCGTACTTTATATACATATTCTCCCACCTGGTCACACCGTCCATATCAGGGACAATAGAGACGTGGCCGAGCGCCGCCGCCCCCTGTGAGATCTCCGCAAGGGGAAGAGTGACGCGGTCGGCCGCGACGGCCCATTTTTGCCAGGGTATCCCCTTGACGCTTTTTACCTCCATAAAGGCGCTGTCCCACAAAGAATCCTCGGTATCAACGGCCTCTTTCGTCCCTTTGTTGTTTCCGAGCGGCACGCGAAATGGATATGCGAGGACCACATTCCCCGCCTTTTTTATCGAGGACCCGAGTTTACCATCGGCGGCGGCATTTTCAGGTTCGGTGAACATGACGTCGACACCTATGGCCCTTGGCCCGCCGCTTGATATTTTATCGATAAGACCGGCCATGACCTCCCGTCCCCAGGGCCATCTGCCTATTTCCCCGAGGCTCTTTTCGTCGATCGCGACGATTACGATATCTCCGGAAATCGCAGGCTTGCCGATGAGCTCCCTGAGCGCCAGCCTGAAATCATATGTCCTGCTCTCCAGATGTTCTCTTATAATGTCCGGGTTGCGCCACTGAAGCAGCACGAAAACCGCGGTAAGGACTACAGTGGTCCTATAAAACTTTGGCCGGCTTTTCATTACAAAAATTATACAGCTTTAAGGTAAAATGGACAACGATGGAATTTGCGGGGAAGAAGAAGCTTCATATTATTATCGGAATAGGCATCACTGCCCTGTTTACGATATTTCTGTACACCGAACTTTTCGAGCCGGATTTTGCCGTGGCCGGATTTATTCGCAATGTACTGCCCTTTGAACTTCTGGAAGCCAAACTCCTTGACCTCCGTTTCCGCATCAGGGGCCCTTTAAAACCACCTGATAACGTCGTCATCGCCGCTATCGACGAGGAGAGCATACGGAGGCTTGGCGGGTTCCCATGGTCCCGCGATAAAATAGCGGCGCTCGTGAGGAAGATAACGGACTATGGGGCGGAGCTGATCATGTTCGATGTGATCCTGTCTGAGTCCAAAGAAGACGACCGGCAGCTGGCCCTGGCCATAAGAGATGCGGGGAATGTGATACTTCCGGTCTCCTTCTCTTTTGACAGTGTCGTCAAAATTTCACATGGGGCGGTCGGGGCAAGCACCGCGCTGCCGCCTTTGGATGAGCTCGCCGCCGAGGCCATGGCGGTGGGCCATATTAATATGCTTGCCGACAGGGACGGCACCCTGAGATGGGAAGCCGCCGCCATCGAGCATGACGGCAATGTGGCCCTGTCCATAGACCTTCTGACTGCCGCGCTTTTTTTGGGGGTCCCTCCGGAAGCGATAGATATCAATTCCGACAAAGGTATTCGGCTCGGAAGAAAAAAAACCATTCCTCTCAACAAAAACGGTCAGTTCCTCATAAACCACTACGGGAAGGCGAACACTTTCAGGCATATCTCCATCGCGGACATTGTTGACGGTAAGACCCCGAAGACCGTCCTTCAGGGAAGCATTGTGCTTATCGGAGCAACGACGGCAAAGGGGCTGTTCGATCTCAGGGTCACCCCTTTTACCGCCGAAATGCCCGGCATTGAAAAACATGCGAGCGTCATATCCTCCGTCATCGAAAACCGCTTGCTGAGGAAGGCGTCGCCTTATACGGACCTGGGAATCCTGCTGGTCTCAGGAATTGCCTTTTCCATTCTGATCGTAAGGTTCAGTTCTTTGGGCGCGTCGATAATCACCGCTGCCGGGCTGCTTATCATCTTTGCGTCGGGGCACCAACTATTCGCGTTGAAAAATATCTGGCTTAATATTTCCTACCCGCTCCTCAATATGCTTTCCGTCTTTGTGGCAGTGACAGCCTATAATTACGCCGTTGAGGAAAGATACGCAAGGAGCATCAGGGCGATGTTTTCGAATTACTCGACCGAGAAACTCGTCGATGCCCTTATAAAAAACCCTGAACTCGCGAGATTGGGGGGAGAAAGACGGGAAATTACCGTACTGTTTTCAGATGTAAGGGGCTTCACCAGTTTTTCCGAGAAATACGAGCCCGAGCAGGTCGTTGCGATGCTGAATGAATATCTGGGGAAAATGGCGTCTATCGTGCTGAAATGGGGCGGCACTCTCGACAAATTCATAGGGGACGCGATACTGGTGTTCTGGAACGCGCCCTCCTACCAGGAAAACCACCCTGAACTGGCGGTCAAGTGCGCGCTCGACATGATCAGGGAACTGACTGAACTGCAAAGCAATTGGCAGACGGAAGGAAAAGACGCTCTTGATATCGGCATCGGAATAAACACGGGTGAGGTCATCGTCGGCAACATAGGCGCTGAAGGAAAGAAGATGGACTATACCGTAATAGGGGACCACGTCAACCTCAGTTCGAGGGTCGAATCCCTCACGAAAAAATACGGCTGCCATATACTGATAACCGAATTCACGGCAAACAAGATCAGAGAGGCGATATTGAAGGACAAGATCGGTCATGTGGCCCTCCAGGGACTAGAAAAAGTAATAGTCAAAGGGAAAAAAGAACCGGTCGGCATCTATGAGATTAAATCCCTGGATGAGGGTTCTAAATCGCTTATGACCGATTGCGATGAAAATTCGGTCGTTAAGATGCACGAAAAATAAGCGTCTTTCGTAATGAGGACAATTATATAATCTCCCCCCGTCAAGGCGAATATTATGCCCTCTCCCCTGAGCCGGCGGCAGCCGCTTCAGACAGGAGAGGGTGAGGGGGATTTCTTATTCCTTAATGTACTTCTTAGACAATATCACCGTCCGAAGGTCACTGATATTGTATGGTCATAGGTCAGATCCATAAGAGTCAGCGCGTTCATCGCGCCCATGGACTGTCCATCCACAAACACATCCGTAACGACAAAGCCCGGGTCAGGGTACATGTAGAAGGTCAGGGCAGCTCCAGCCGGAGCAGTGATTTCACCGTTGGGCTGGATCTCTCCGCCCGGACCGCTGGAGGCGGTGACAGTCGTGGTCTCGGTCTCGGCCTCCAGTTGCGTGACACTGAAAGCCTGGCCGCCGATGTCGATAATGCCGGTGCGTTCGAGTCCTTCGTTAGGACTGACAGAATAAGTCACTATATAGCTGTCCGTCACGGCGACGGTGACAACGGTAATCCATGGCTCGTCCGGGACCGCGGTCCAGGCACAATCGGGGGAATTCGGAGTTATCCCAAGGCTGAAGCTGCCTCCTTCGGCAAAAACAGTCCGCTCCGGCGCTGAAAAAAGATACGCGCAGCCGGAGTCCTGATTTACAGTAAAGAATTTATTTCCGGCGCTGATAACGGCCGAACGGGGTTCTCCGGGATTTGGCGCGACTGTGTAGGCCCCTGAACCCGGTCCCGTCCCGCTATCGCCTGCATTCAGCCACGAGGGCTCGCTGCTTTCCACGGCCCATGGACATAAGTCATCCGAGGCCGTGACACTGAAACTGCCTGGGCCTCCGGTGGAGGGAAAGGGGGCCAAAACAGCATCGTCTGTAATTGTATAACTACAGCCCGGTTCCTGTATTACGGTAAATGCCTGTCCGCCGATACTGAGAGTGCCTGTCCTTTCAGGACCGGCACTCGGTAACACTGAATAAGTGACGGACCCGCTGCCGTCGGCCGACCCGGCTACCTGCGTGATCCAGTCCTCCTCAGTGCTTGCTGTCCAGGCACAGGCCGGAGAATTCGGCGTTACTCCGATACTGAAGCTGCCCCCGCCGGCAGAGACGGTCTGCCTTGAAGGTGAAACAATATACGCGCAACCTGAAGCCTGATTTACAATAAAGGATTGACCGCCCAGGATGACGACTGCCGAACGGGGTTCTCCGTGATTTGGTCCGACCAGGTAGGTCCCGGAGCCCGATCCTCTCTCAGTTCCGGTTGTAACCAGCCATGTCTGATCGCTGCTTTCAGCGGTCCATGGGCATGAGTTGTCCGATGCTGAAACACTGACTGTTCCCGAGCCGCCGGTAGAGGGGAAGGGACCCGAACTGTTGTCAGGCATGATCGTAAACCTGCATCCGGATTCCTGTATTACGGTGAACGCCTGTCCGCCGATACTGATAATGCCTGTCCTTTCAGGACCGGCATTCGGTAACACTGAATAAGTGACGGACCCGCTGCCGTCGGCCGACCCGGATACCTGAGTGATCCAGGCCGCCTGAGTGCTTGCAGTCCAGGCACAAGCCGGAGAATTCGGCGCAACACCGATGCTGAAGCTGCCCCCGCCGGCAGAAACACTCCGGCTTCGGGGTGAAAGCATATACGCGCAACCTGAAGCCTGATTCACTGTAAAAGACTGACCGCCCAGGCTGATAATGCCGGAACGGGGTTCTCCGGGATTCGGTCCGACTGAATAGGCGCTTGTGCCTGATCCCACGCCGCTGCCTTCCACAATCAGCCACGAAGGCCCGCTGCTTTCGACATTCCATGGACATAGGCCGTTCCATGTCGCAATACTGAAGGTGCCTGTCCCGCCTACGGCTGCATATTCGGCTGGGTCAGGGGTCAGGGGCCTTACGTTGAAGACACATCCGGAGGCCTGATTTACGGTGAAGACCCGCCCGCCGATACTGATGGTCTCCGTCCTCTCAGGTCCATTATTGGGCGAAACACTGTAGGCGACCGTGCCGTCGCCCGTCGTTCCGCCTGTTACCACTGTTATCCAGGAAGCGGACGCGCCCGCATTCCAGTTGCAACCTGCGGAACTTGCCGTAACACTAACGCTGAATCTTCCGCCTTCCGCCGGGACAGCCTGGCTTGAGGATGAAAGATTATAGGCGCATACCGATGCCTGATTTACGATAAAGGACCGGCCGCCCACGGTAATGGAAGCAGATCTCGGCGCGCCGGTATTTGAGAAAACCGTATAAGAGCCGGTCCCCGAACCTGTGCCGGCACCTGTCGTATCGATCCACAAAGTGTCACCGCTTGCCGCGGTCCATGCGCAGCTGCCGTCGGATGCCTCCACGCTGAAGGTCCCCTGCCCGCCAATCGCCGCAAAGTCCGCGGGAGAGGGAGAAAGCGGGGCTACGGTATAATTGCAGCTGCCGAACGCGCCGCTGATCATATGGTCCGCCGTCACATTAGTGAATGTGTAAGAGAATATTGCGCCCTGAGATACGCCGTCCACAAGCACGTCAGTGACATGATACCCGGCATTCGGGGAGATAGCGAAAGTCATGGCGCTGCCGGGTTGGACCGCGATATTGCCGGAAGGCGTTATTACGCCCCCCGCTCCCGCGGCAGCAGTGATTGTATAGGTGTTGGGCGCAAAGCTTGCGCTGATCGTATGGTCCGCGGTTACGTTAGTAAATGTGTAAGAGGATATTGCTCCCTGAGATACGCCGTCCACAAGCACATTAGTGACATGATAACCGCCATTCGGGGCAATCGTGAGAGTCTTGGCGCTGCCGAACTGGACTGCAATATTGCCGGAAGGCGTTATGATGCCCCCCGCGCCCGCCGCCGCCGTAATCGTATAGGTGTTGAGTGCAAAGCTTGCGCTGATCGTATGGTCCGCGGTTACGTTAGTAAACGTATAAGAGGATATTTCGCCCTGAGTTAAGCCATCCACAAAAACATCAGTAATATGATGACTTGCATTAGGGGCAATCGTGAAAATCATGTTAGCACCGGAGCTTACCGATACAGCTCCCGAGGGCGAAATGCTGCCGCCGGTAGAAGCTGTCGCCGTTATCGTATATGCAGACAGGGCCGCTGTTGTATAGCTCCATGAGTAATCAGAGATTATCGCGTTTCCGGCAAGGTCCTTTACCCCTGTCTTCACCGTCACGGTATACGATGTCGAATTCACTTGTCCGCTCGTCGTAAAAACAGCCTGATTGCCTGAGCAGTTCGAGAGCGACAAGCCACCGGAGCTGATCGTTATATTGGTTATGTTCACGGTCAAACAGTCTATGCTTTCAGACCATATGATAGTCATGCTGCCGTTCAGCGCCAGGTTTATAGCGCCGTTTGCCGGTGACGTCGATAAAACCGTCGGCGGCGTTGTATCGGGCACGTCCGAGAACAAAGCTGTAACCGTCGTGTCAGCGCTCATTGGCACAGCACATGTACCCGCGCCCGAACAACCTCCTCCCGACCAGCCCGTAAAAGTCGAGCCTGCATTGGGTGTGGCCGTCAGGGTGACCGTCGAGCTTAACGGAAACGAAGCTATGCATGACAGGCCGCAGTCGATTCCCGCAGGCGAGCTTGTGACCGTGCCCGAACCTATGCCGGATTTATTTACCGTCAGAACCGCCGAGTTCGCGCGGAGATAGGGATAGGTCATACCCTCAACGATGCCCCAAACGGTGGCGAAGTCCCAGTCGACGAAGTTTGAGGAGACCTTCATTTGGGCGGTGGTGAGGCCCGTCACGCCGGTGGCGCTGCCGTTGCCGACGCCGGTGGCTGTGCCTGAGGTTTCGATATCCCAGTATGAATAGGTGGCGGCGCCCCAGTTTTCACCTGCAAGCCCGCCGACAAAGTAAGAGCCGCTAACAGCGCCTGCGCTGTAGGAATTGCCGATTGTGCCGTAGTCGTTGATCCCCACCAGCCCGCCGATCGTCGCGCTTTCAACGCCGCCGGTCACGTCTCCGATGGCGTAACTGTCGCTGATCGTGCCGTCGCTGTAACCCACGAGTCCGCCGAGATAATTAAGACCACTCACATTGCCGGAGGCGTAACTGTTGCTGATCGTGGCTCCGCTGTAACCCACGAGTCCGCCGACATAGCCGCCCGCGCCGCTTACAGCTCCGACGCTGTAGGAATTGTTGATTGTGCTCCAGTCGTTTTCGCCCACCAGCCCGCCGACCTCGTAACTGCCGGTCACGCTGCCGGTGTTGTAAGAATTGGCGATATCGCCTTGGTTATACCCCGCCAGCCCGCCGACATAGTAATAGTCACCTCCGTTTACATTGCCCGTGTTGTAGGAATTGCTGATTGCGGCGTCGTTCGCTCCAACCAGTCCGCCGACGTAGTCATCATAGCCAGTCACACTGCCAGAGTTGTGAGAAGTGGTAATTGTGCCGCCGGAGTAGTTCAACCCCACCAGCCCGCCGACCTCATAACTGCCAGTCACGCTGCCGATGTTGTAAGAGTCGGTGATTGTGCCGTCCCAGTTCGCCCCCAGCAGGCCGCCGACCTCAGAATAGTTGCCGCTCACTGCGCCTGTGTTGTAAGAATTGCTGATGGCGCCCTCGCTGTCCCCCACAAGCCCGCCGACATAATCGTCGCCGATCACATTTCCTGTGTTGTAAGAATTGGTGATAGCGCCGAGCCAGTTCTGTCCGACCAGCCCGCCGACAGATTGAGAGCCCGTCACGCTGCCTGTGCTGTAAGAGTCGGTGATTGTGCCGCCGTTCCTGTTCAAGCCAGCCAGCCCGCCGACAAAGGTAACGCCACTAACACTGCCGGTGTTGTAAGAATTGGTGATAGCGCCGGAGTAGTTATACCCCGCCAGCCCGCCGACAAAATCTAAGTTTCCGCTCACGCTGCCGTTTTCAAGGCCTACATTCCTTATGGCTGCTCCATATACATATCCGAAAAATCCGATAAAATCAGCAGCAGGTCTGTTGATGGTCAACCCTGTGATTATATGCCCTAGTCCTTCAAGGGTCCCGGTGAAATTGGTGGTTGAATTGCCCACAGGCGCAAAGCCATTGTAAATGCTGCCGTTCCAGTTCCATGTTGAAGTTGCAGAAGCGTCGATGTTGCTGCCGAGGGCATAACGTCCGGCGAGATTGCCGTTCATGCCCTGCAGGTCGAGCCCGGTTGTGCTGCCTGCCGCGCCGAGGCTGTTGATAACGGTGTATGCCTGCCCCGCAATGGTAAGAATGCCTGCGCCGCTCTGGGTCAGGTCGATCCGGGCCCCGGCGCCAAGAGCGCAGGTGTTAAAGCTGAGGGTTCCATTTGCTATGAGTGTCGTGCCTGCGCCAAGGCTAAATCCGTTGACTGTTAAATTCGTGTCAAGCGTGACCGTCCCTCCGTTGAGATTGATCACAACATTATCGGTCGCAGCCGGAGGAACGCCCGTGCTCCAGTTTGCGCCTGCGCTCCAGTTGCCGCCTGAAGGGTTGACCCAGGAAACAGGAGGCGGACCGACAACGGAGAGAGTCACATCATTTGCGCTGTATGCCATATTCCATGTTTTGCCGCCGCTTAGCGCAGGAAGGACCGTACTGAACGTGCCGGTCTTGGCGCCGTAGGTCATAATATTAAACGTCGAACCCGCCGGGGGATCATAACTGCCCAGGAATACATTCAACGTAGAACCGGCACTGATCGTTGCCATGCCGGAAACGGCCAGCAGGTCATATGAGCCCGCCGCAGTGCCTTCCAGTTCACTAAGGATGACACTGCCTGCGCCGTTTGTCAGATCACCGTTGATCGAAAGTGTGCCGGTGATATCACCGGAAGACGCGCCTGGGGCAATCGCGCCGTTACTCGTCAGTGTATTGCCTGCGCCGACGTCGATCACGCCCGCCCCGCGCAGCGTCCCGGAATTGATAAAACCGCCGGTCTTTCTTAAGGTTGCGCCGGAAGCAACTTCGATTGCGCCTGTTTGGGTCAATGGCCCCAGAACACTCAACGTCCCTGCTTTGACATTCAACGTGCCGGTGTTATTGTAGGCAGTATTGATAAAGATGTCGGCGCTGCCGCTGCCTGCATGGAAGACCGAGAGCGTATCGGCAGTGATGCCTTCGAGTGAGACCGCCGCTGTGGTTGCATTGGTCTTTCCGGCCCCGTCCCTCATCTCTATGTTTACCGTGCCGGCGCCCGCGTCGATGGACGCGCCGCCTGCCATTGTGATGACCGCCGCTCCCGCGTCTCTCTGCGCATCCACCACGCCGTTTGCAACGGTGTCGTTGGCATAAAGATTCAGATTGCCGCTGTCCGTTGTGATGTTTGCATTCAACATAATAGAGCGGCCCGCCTGGAGGGTCAGATCGCCGCCGTTGCCTGCCGCATTGTTCGCTGTGACGGCAGAGCTTACGGTGATATCGTTGTTGGCCTGTAATGTTACTGCCGTGCCTGCATTGAGAAGGGTTGTGATGCTTGAAGGCGTGATGGTGCTGGCTGAGCCGGGATTGGTTGCATAAGCGGCAGACGCCACAGAGTCGCCGCTTTCTATCACTCCGGTAAAGAGATAGACCGCCCCACTGTCGGTTACGCTATTGCCGGAGCCATCGTCCAAATATGCGCCGACCGCAAGCCTGTCGCCGTTGCCATTCATCGCCAGACCGTAGCCAAAATAGTCGTTCGCCGCCAGAGAAGAGAGATCCAGATTATTGCCTCCTGTGTAGCCGTTGCCTATTGTTGTCTGAAGGCTGCCGCCTGTAAAGTTCGTATCCGTGAAGCTGAACAGATAGACCGCCCCGCTCATGCTTACGGCATCGGTGAAGCCGTCGTCCCCATAAGCTCCGACAGCAAGCCTGTCGCCATTGTCATTAAGCGCCACACTCATGCCGAAATAGTCACCCGACGCCAGAGAAGAGATATCCAGATTCTTGCCTCCCGTGTAGCCGTTGCCTATAGTTGCCTGAAGGCTACCGCCTGTAAAGCTCGTATCCGTAAAGCTGAACAGATAGACCGCCCCGCTCATGCTTACGGCATTGGTGAAGCCATCGTCCCCGTAAGCTCCGACCGCAAGCCTGTCGCCGGTTCCATTCAATGCCACGCTCATGCCGAAATAGTCAGACGCCTCCAGAGCAGTGACATCCACATTCTTGCCGCCTGTGTAGCCCTTGCCTATTGTGGCCTGAAGGCTGCCGCCTGCGAAGTTCGTATCCGTGAAGCCGAACAGATACACCGCTCCGCTGCTCGCAAAGGCATTGGCAAGGCCATTGTCTGCATAAGCTCCGACCGCGAGCCTGTCGCCGGTCCCATTCAATGCAACGCTCGTGCCGAAACGGTCGCTCGCCTCCAGAGCGGAGACATCCACATTATTTCCGCCTGTGTAGCCCTTGCCCATTGTTGCCCGCAGACTGCCTCCTGTAAAATTCGTATCCGTGAAGCTGAACAGATAGACCGCTCCGCTGCTCGTAAAGGCATTGGTAGGACCATCGTCTGTATAAGCTCCAACTGCAAGCCTGTCGCCATTGTTATTCAGCGCAACGCTTTTCCCGAAATAATCATTCGCCTCCAGAACAGAAACATCAACATTCTTCCCGCCTGCATACCCCTTGCCTACTATTGACTGAAGGCTGCCGCCTGTAAAATTCGCATCGGCAAAGCTGAAGAGATAGACCGCTCCGCTACCGGATACGGCATTGCCGGAGCCGTCGTCATAAAGTGATCCGACAGCAAGCCTGTCTCCGCTGCCATTCAGCGCCACACTTACACCAAAATAATCAGACGCCTCCAGGACAGAAACATCCATATCTTTACTGCCGCCTGAGGTGTAGCCCTTTCCTATGGCGGCCTGAAGGCTGCCGCCTGAAAAGTTCGTATCCGTGAAGCTGAAGAGATAGACCGACCCGCTATCAATTACGCTGTTGTTAAAACCATCATCATTATGTGCTCCAACTGCAAGCCTGTCTCCTACCCCATTCAACGAGACCGATAAGCCGAAATAATCGTTTGCCTCAAGGTCTGAGATGTTCACATTCTTTCCGCCTGTATAGCCTTTGCCTATTGTTGCTACAAGGCTTCCCCCGCTGAAGCTCGTATCCGTGAAAGTGAAAAGATATACAGCACCGCTGTTGCTTATAGTATTTCCGAAGGCGTCATCACCCCACGCCCCAACTGCAAGCCTGTCCCCTGCCCCGTTCAATGAGACCGATGTGCCAAAGTGGTCGCTTGCTGCAAGGGCTGCGACGTCCACATTCTTTCCGCCTGTATAGCCTTTGCCTATTGTCGCCGCAAGGCTTCCCCCGCTGCAGT
>JACRLQ010000032.1 GCA_016215155.1 Nitrospirota bacterium | reverse complement strand
GAGCACCTCTAATTTCAGACTTAATTTTATCTATAATCTCGGGTATGTCGAGATAGGAAAGGCGCCTGAGGTCCTGGATGCCGGAAATACCGGAAACACCGGAAACATGAACGACACAAACAACACGGACAACGTCGAAAACGACGAGGAAGTAAAGAAGGTCAGGAAACCTAAAAGACGGATCTTTCACATCCCCTTTATCTATTTCGACTTCAGCCGGGACACATACGACGGATTTGGCGGTTCTTCCACGAATGACCGTTTGAACGTCAGGGCCGAGCAGACCGAGGGGCACTACTATTATTCGGCAGAATACCGGATGGGCGACACCAGTGTTTCGCCCGCCGTACACTATCTCAATCTGCGGGCGACTTACGACGAGCTGTATGCGGACAGAATTACAAGGTTCTCGAATTACGCCTCCGGGAACCTTATTAAATCCGCGGGCAACACGACCATTGCGATATACGACCAGTTTGCGTGGTCGAGGCAGATGGGCAAGGGCATTAACGACTTCGTCCTGCTCTCCGGGGGAGGACAGTATTTTAATACGAATGACAAGAACAATTACGTGCTTAACCTCGGCGTTACGCGGAATTCCATATATTCGGAACGGTTGGCCTATAGCTTTAACGTAGTCGGCACCTATGACCCCGGCCAGGAGCGTTCGCCTGCAAGCGGGACGGCAAGCGGCAGTCTTTTTTACAGGCCTCTTGACTATGTGGTGATCTCGGGCCAGAGCTCCGCGGGGGTAAGCAGCGACATCAACAGCTACAGCTACAGTTTAGGGGCCCAGGCCGACAGGTATTTCAAGGGACTGATGGTAAACCCCGGCTTTCTGACCAGTTATGCCGTCTCGGGAAAAGACACCGAAAGAGGCAGTAAAATTTACCTTAATTTGGCGACCTCTCTCGGAAGCCGGTTCAGCTTATCCGCGCAAAATACCTATTTCATGAGGGACCTTGTCAGAGACGCCGTCTCTTCCTCGTCAAAGGAGCTGTCACTCCAGGTAAGTCTGTCGGCAAAGCTCTCCAGATACCTTGTCACCGCCTATGTGGCCTACGGGAACCTCGTCAGCTCTCTTAAGACATCCTCGATGATCGCGGGCACGAGCGTCGAGACCAACTGGAGCGGGAGGGTCTTTCTGAACATGAGGGGATATGCCCAAAAGTCCGACAATAACCCTGTTTTCATGTTCCTTACGACCAATCTCGGCTTTAATTGGCGGCAGGTCGCCGCCTCGCTGGAGTACTCCCATTCGAGGTACAGTTCCACCACGGACAACAGGCTGTATGTCAGAATGACCAGAAGTTTCTACACGGTCGTGAGGCCTTTTTTCTGATGCCTGCCGCGTATTTCAGGAAATGGCATTACGCCCTGACCATTGTGACGGCCTGTATTTCCCTGTCCTGTGCTCCGGGCAGGGCGCTGATCGACAGGACGGCGGAAGACCTTATATTCTGGCCGGGGGCGCCTGAAAAACCCAGGATATCCTTCCTCTGGTCCGTCTCCCTGATTTCCGACAGCGGACTGGACAGGACCGCCGGTTTACTGGCCGGGGAATTCGACCATCCGGACCCGAAAACGTCGCGCTTTCTTCTTAGGCCCTACAGTATTTTTGTTGACGAGGCCGGCATTCTGTATATAACCGATCCGGCCGCCCTCAGGATCACCATCGTGGACCCGAAAACCGGGGAATCGAGACATATCCGGGAGGTCGGACGGGAGTCGTTCATGTCTCCGATCGGGGTCATTGCCGCGGGAGGAAAGATATTCGCGAGCGACTCGGTCTTAAACAAGGTCTTTATATTCGATCGAAGCGGCACCAAAACGGGAGAATGCGAGGGTGAATTCAAGCGTCCGACCTCACTCGCCCTTGACAGGGGCAGGGGGGTTTTTTACGTCAGTGATACGCATGCCCATATGGTGTACCGGTATGACCTTGAGGGCAGAAGGATCGGCTCTGTCGGCGGCAATGGGGCCCGGGAGGGAGAATTTAACTTCCCGACCCACATATGGGTGGACAAGGCCGGAAGGCTCTATGTTACGGACGCAATGAACTTCAGGATACAGATATTCTCTCCTGAGGGAAAATTCGAAGGGCTGCTGGGCAACCTCGGCGATGCCTATCATGAAGTCGACAAGCCCAAGGGTGTGGCCGTTGACCGCGACGGAAACATCTACGTGGTGGATTCAATAAAAGACACGGTCAAGATATTCAACCGCAAAGGGGACCTCCTGCTTTTTTTCGGCCAGATGGGCATCGAATTTGGACAATTCTGGCTTCCGTCTGGTATTTTTATAGATGAGGCTGACAATATCTATGTTGCGGACACCTACAACGGCAGGGTGCAGGTCTTTAAATATCTGGGTGGAAAATAAACCTTGTTAATCGATATGCCGGAAGAGGGCAGGCGGGTCCGTTCCGCCGCCGGAAAATTGAAAGCCATAGGTCTGGCGGTCATATTGGTTTTTATGCCCGCCATGACCGTCTCTTATGCGGGGATCGCCTCGACCAAACATAACCTCTCGACGAGCGGCCAGGGCACGGTCAAGGCGGAATCCGAGGAGAGAATATGCGTCTTCTGCCATACTCCCCATAACGCCATGACCGATCTGGGGGGCGTCGGGGTGCCTCTTTGGAACCATACCCTTAGCTCGGCGACTTACCAGCTCTTCAGCAGCGCCACCCTGCTGAGTCCGTCCAGCCCGACAATCCAGCCTGACGGGAGTTCCCGCCTCTGCCTCAGTTGTCATGACGGGACGGTCGCGGTGGCCTCCGTCATTAATATCGGCTCTTCCAGGGGCACCATTACCATGAGCGGAACGTCCGAGCACGGGGAGCTGCTTCCGGGGCCGAACAGGTACGGCACTGACCTGAGCGGGGAGCATCCGATATCCATAGAACTCAATGATTCCTTAAAGGCCGACAAAGAGACCCAGTGCATTCAGGGTCTGGTAATATACAAGGTGTGCAATCCTCCCGCCTCTTCCAAAATCCCGCTCAAAAAGACGAACAACAGGTACGGGGGGGTGACCTCCGGCATTGGCGTGCAGTGCAGCACCTGCCATGATCCGCACGAGGACCCGGTGCCCGGGGTAACGCAATTTCTCAGGCTGGGCGACAAAAATGACTTCGATGTCCTCTGCTCGGAATGCCATAAATCAGACTGCGCCGTCGCCTGCCCATGAAAAGGGACCCGTCGCCCGCGATGCCTGAGAGGCCTCGGGCACTGACCTCGCCGGTCTTCCTCGGAGCGGTGTTGTTTCTGCTGCTTCTTACCGCGGCCGTTTCGCATGCCGCGCCGACGCACCTCAACAGGACTAACGTCAAGGGCGGCTGCAGCGAATGTCATAAGGGACACGGGAAAAAAGGCACCAGCATGCTTGCCGCCTCAGGGGGCAAGGAACTCTGTTTCAGATGTCACAGCCAGTTCGGCAGGGCCTCGGACATATACAGCCAGCTTCTGAAACTTTCCACTCACAGGATACTTGAGACCTCGATGTATCATGTCAAGGGAGAGCAGCTGCCGGAGACGGACGGCTTCAAGCCCAGACATGCCTCCTGTGATGACTGTCATAATGTCCATGTATCGGAAAAAAATGAGGGTCTGAAGGGGCTGAGGGGTTATCGTGGAGGAGGGCTCAAGTCCAGGAAGATAGAATATGACTATGAACTCTGTTATAACTGTCATTCGGACAGCGCCAACCGGCCGAGCCAGTCCACCGACATCTCACTGGACTTCGCCGCATCGAATGCTTCCTTCCATCCCGTGGTGAGTTTCGGCAGGAATGCGTTTGTCCCGAGTCTTCGCAAATTATCGCCCTCAAGCATGATAAAATGCATTGACTGTCATGGAAATGATGACCCTTCAGGCCCTAAGGGGCCTCATGGGTCCATATATAAACCTCTTCTGAAATACCGGTACGTGCAGACACCCGGTCCGGAAAGCCCGTCCTCTTACGACCTCTGTTATTCCTGTCATGAAAGAAGCAGTATCCTTGACGACGAGAGCTTCAAGGCCCATAAGGCCCATATCGTCTTCAACCGGATCTCCTGCGCGCAGTGTCACGATTCTCACGGCAGCAGGTTCAACTCGTCGCTGATTAATTTTGACGTCAATACGGTATTCCCTAATTCCCTGGGGCAGGTCTCGTTTCAGAATGCCGTGAGGGGAAAACCGCGGTGCTATCTTTCCTGCCATTTAAACGGGCGCATTTATGAGCATAAGCTGGACCAGAAACTGGCCTACACGGTAAACTCGAAAACTGTTCCCCAGTGGTAGTGTCCACAAAAGATTCCCCTCCCCCGTCCCCTGTTGATTCGACCCCTTGATTATCTTTGCGATCTCCTATATAATGATGTCTGTTTGCCTGAAATTTTATTTTAATTCCATTCTTTTTGAGGAGATAATGGAGATACAAAATCGTCACTTCGATTGTGTCATATAACACACAAATGGGTTATATCACATACCAATTTCGAGCAAAAACGTCTGATTTTGCGCCTCAGATAAAAAATCCTCCTCCGTTTATTGGCCAAAGTGAACGTAATTTAACAGGCTTGACTGCTGAAAACCGCGAAAGGAAGAAGATCGGGCATGTTAGTTGCTTATACTATAACGAAATTAACGAAAACAGGCGATAAGAATGCTCGAAACTTTAAAAGGAACTGAAATGTGCAGGCATAAAAGGGGGCTAGGCATTATGGCAGAAAAGAAAAATATCATGAGATTACTTATTATTGTGTTATCCTTGTCGATATTCACATGTCTGTTGCCGTTATCGGGACAGGCTGTAACGGCTCCGGATGTGCAGGAGCTTGCGGGAATAACAATGAATAAGTCAGCCCTCTGGTCGCCCGGCAAGCTCTCCCTGGATGCCGACGGGTCGTTGTATGTCGTGGATTCGTTTAGAAACCGGGTCCTTAAGTTCGGAAGGAACGGCGAATATATAAAAAGTATTGCATTCCGCGGCGTTTCGGCCATAGCCACTGCTCCTAACGGCGCCCTTTATATCGGTTCACATGAAGACTATTCCGTTTCGATCTATACCGGCGGACGCGTTGTCGGGCATCTTGGCGGCGGGAAGAACGAATTCAGGTCAATAAGAGACATCGCCGTTGATCCGTCCAACGGGCGCGTCTATGTGGTGGACAATGTCGGCAATGCGGTACGGATATTCGATGCCTCGGGGGCCGACCTCGGCTCAATGGCCGGCCTGAACCTGCCGATGAGCATAGATGTGAACGACAAAGGGATTTATATCATAGATTCACCCGTTGTCGAGGCCGCGGGAGGAAGTTCCACTGAGTCCAGGATATCGATCTTTGACAGAAGCTATAACCTTCTTACCGTTATCGATGAGAACCCCGTGAAGCAGGTCCTTTACAGGCCTACCGACATAAAGGTGTCCGGCGGGATCATTTATATATCGGATGCCGCCCTCGGTTCGGTCCAGGTCCTTGATATGGCCGGGACGTTTCTCGGCGAGATAAAGAGTCAGGACGGCAGAATGAATGTGGCCGTCTCGTTGGCAGTGTCAAGTGACGGCATAATGTATGTCTCCTCTAGCGAGACGCATTCCGTGCATATGTTTGCGCTGACCGAGAAATCAGGCGTCGGGGGAAACCCTGCCGGATTAGGATATTAAGGGGGCTGCGATGAGAAGAATTCTGTTCCTGATAGGGATTATGATTTTTAGCGTTTTTGGCGTGACGCAGGTGTTTGCCGTCGATGCGCCCCATAATACGACAAACGCCGTAGGGTGTGCTGACTGCCACAACTTCGGCTCATTGCCCCTTGACGATGCGTGTCTGTCCTGTCATATAAACGATACCGGAGGCGGATACAGCAAGAATAACGCCCCCAAGGTCCTGACCCATTCGAGCGAAAATACCAGCACGAAGTGGGGTTCCTGGTCGTTCACCTGTAAAACCTGTCATCACAATCATACCCAGGAGCAGCGCGATACCTATACCACCCAGACATATCTGGTCACAGGCACTATCGCCTCGGTCGTTACCAACGGCAGCGTTTCAACGACATATAACATAAGCAACAAAGTAGTGAACAATCCGGACTGGACCGACTTTAACCTGTGGGGCAGCAAAACCAGCGGCGGCCGCGGTCTGATTATGTTCCCGAACCTTGCAAGTCCCACTACCCTTAGCGCGGAAGTCCTTTCCGCTACGGCCTCCTCCATAACGGTAACCGGTTATCCCGGTTTTGTAAGTAACGGGGCTTCCTTTGCCCTGGTTTACGGGCAGTCAATGAGGTCGAGCGTTGAAACGCCCTTCTCCGGTGTCAAGACGGTCAAGCTCTTAAGCAGTAAAGGCGCGAATTCCATGGCTCACGACAGCAGCGGCAATGGGACGGACGCGACCCCCGACGGGATCTGCCAGGTATGTCATACACGGACCACTGCATGGCGGGTTGACGGCACATTGGCCGGGGCAGGTCATAATGGGGTGTCGAACGTCGCCTGTACGACCTGTCATAAGCATGAAACCGGATTTAAGCCTGATTGCACATACTGTCACGCAAGGCCTCCGATAGACGCCGGCGGGCTTGTTACCGTCCCGGCAGCTACCGGATCGACCACCGCGGGCGCACACAATAAGCATGTGAATACCCTGGCTATGACATGCGATCAGTGCCATTACAACAGCTCAGGGACCGGTGCTACACATAATGACGGGACAATTCAGGCTATCACTCTGGGGTTCAGGTTTTTCGGAGGCGCGGTCCAGGGTGGAAAGTATGACGGTCAGGCAGCCGCGGATTACAATGCGACCACGACGTCACCGCCCACCACGGTCACAAAAACAGGTACACTCAATTGTTCGAATATATATTGTCACAGTATTGCGCAGTCCGCATCGGGCGGCGCTCTTACTCAGAATACCGCGGATTATAAGACCCCTCAGTGGAACGGGACGGTCGTATGCGGCGATTGTCATAAGTCTGACGGCGCTCAGGGCAATGCGACCCTGATGGACAGCGGCAGCCATGCAACACACGTCGGCGCGGACAATCAGATAACCTGTGGCGAATGTCATAGCGGGGCCGGCTCCGGCACGGCAAATCATCCGAATAACGTGATAAATATGGGATTCGGCACAGACCCCTTTGGCAAGATCCCCGCATATAGTCAGGCTACAAACACGCCCGGTAACGGTTATGGCACATGCTCATTGGTCTATTGCCATAGCGCAGGGCAGAGCGCAACTGGCACGGCCCTTACGACCGGCTTATATAAGACGCCGACCTGGGGGGCTACCATCGCGTGCGGCGGATGCCATGACGCATCTCCAACGACGGGACGCCATGCTCCCCATCTCGCGATATATTCCGACTGTTCCATCTGCCACGATCAGGCCGGACATAATACGCTGAAGCATGCGGACAAGAATGTAGATGTCAAATTTAATTCGGTGGGAGGCGTTGCGGGGACTTATTCTCAGAGTCCTAACCCTGCGGGCAACGGCTATGGCACTTGTTCTTCCACCAACTGTCACGGCACGAAGTCCGCGGGATGGGGAACAACTTTAGGCTCGGTCGATCAGTGCACCAAGTGCCACGGGACGGACACCGCGGCGCCGGCGCCTGACTGGGCAAAGGCGCCTCCGGGCGACACTGAAGGCAATACTCTGAATACTACCAGGCGCGTGGGCGCGCATCAGGCCCATGTCAGGGCCCTTGATAACCTTTCAAGCCCCATAGCCTGTAATGAATGTCACATCGTTCCTCAGAACGTGACGGATGCGGGGCATAATGATACGGCCCTGCCTGCCGAGGTGACCTTCGGGACCCTCGCGACGACCGGTGGGTTGTCGCCTGCCTTCTGGAGTTCTACGAGCAAGTGTACAAATACCTACTGTCACGGCGGCGCGATGCCGGCCGGCTCAAAAGAGGGCTGGACGAAAACGCCTGCATGGGACGAGTCAGCGTATATCTCAAGCAGCGCATTTGGAAACTGTAACCGCTGTCATGCCTATCCTCCAGTGTCTCTTCCGGTCCATAAACAGCTGAACGGAACTGCTGTTCCCGCGACTGATTGTATCCGGTGTCATAATCACGTCAATGCCGCTGGAACGGGCTTTACGGACCCAAGCAAGCATGTAAACGGAGTGCTTGACGTCAGCGGTGACGCATGTTTGGATTGTCATCCGACGGCAAAAATGAGCACAAGTCATGCCAGGCATACTGATCCCGCGACGATGCTCGCGGGAAAAAGCTTGTCAAATAACGATTACGGCGACCCGTCATGGTGGTTCGCCTGGAGCAACGTCGGCGGTGTGCCCGTTGCGGGATGCGGCCTGTGTCATCCGGCCAGTGCGGCATCCCATAATAACAGGGCCGTTAATCTGAATTTCAGTCCGAATGAGGCCGGTGTGCCCGATGGAAACATTAAAAAGCTAAATGGTATACAGGAGAAGTTCTATCAGTACACAGGGGTGAAGGTCTTCTGTTCGAGTGTCTATTGTCATAGCAACGGCTATAACTATGATGGGACCGGCTATACATTCGTGACATCGCTGAATTGGTATAGCCCCACAGCGTCAAGTTACAGGTGCGACCGCTGTCACGGCAATTCACCAAATGACACCATGGTCGGGTCGCCGTCCCATTATAATATGTCGGGTCTCGGCGTCGACGGCAACAGGGGCGGTCATTCTACGGGGATCCATTATAAGAACACTTATACGGGCGTTGACGGCGTCCAAAAAGACTTAAATGATATGCAAAACGCCCATGGCGATCCGTTGACCTCTTCGACGATTAGCTGTTCGACGTGTCATTATGAGACGGTGACCTCGTCCGGGAATGACCATAACAGTGTATGCGCGGAATGTCATAATGCGGGGTATAATTCCCTCAAGGGTGATCCCGCGATTGCCGCGGGTTCCAATACGCATATAAACGGCGCGCCGGATGTTGTATTTGCGCCGATATTCGTCAAGACCAGGGCGCAGCTCAAGTGGTCAACGGTGGCGGTGCCGGAATTAAACGACAACTGGACCCGCAATGACGGTTACAAGTTGGCTGGCTCAAATGATGCCTCTGTCCAGCAGCTTAACAACTGGGCGACATTCGACAGCGGATCGAAGACCTGCAGCGCCGTTGCGTGTCATAATGGATACCCGGCGAAATGGGGGGCTTCGAATATAACCTGCAACTCATGTCACAAGAGTCTGCCATAAGGCGCGGCAGAAACTATGGAAGCCCTTAAAGATAAAGTGGAATTATACAAGACGACAAAAAGTGAGGTGATGACTGTCATGGGTGGACTTTTTGAAAAAAGTGGCTGCAAAAGAGACGGTTCTTCGGACATAGTCCTGAAGATGCCGTTATCTCTCAAAGGGGCCGGCCTGGTGACCGTCATGGCCGTTGCTTTTTGTCTTTTGTTGGCAATTCCTGATTTCGCCCTTGCGGCCTGCGTCAAGGCGACCCCGACAATAACGATCAGGACAGCAGAAGGTGGCACGGCAGCCACACTTGTTGTAGAAAATAGTTATTACGATTTTACGGTGACGATGACTAACAATGACTCGGCCGAATGCGCTCCGCAGAAATTTACTTTAACGGCATCAAATACAGATCGTCCCAATTGGAATGCTCCGACATTGTTTGGGTCGGGATTTTCAAACCCTCCGACCCTGGCCCCGGGGGCAACTATAACTTTTTCGGTGAGGGCGAGGGCTCTGATGGATGTCAAATATGCCATAAATTATACGAAAATAGAAGCCGTAAGATATGGTACAACGACGCCGAAGTATTATTCCAATTCAGTTTCTACCCAGATTATCGTGCCGTATTGTACGCCTAATTTGCAGCTGGCGCCATCGACGATCATAAATGAGAAGTATGCCAGCCGGGCATATCTGCAGCTCTATTTAACGTATCCCTATACGCCGCAGTGCGTAAGCACCAATCTGTATGTGACCTGTACAAACAGCGATATCAGCGATCCCCTGAAGTTTAACGTTATTCCCAGGAACACGTACTTTAATGCGATAAAACCTGTGCCTCCGGAGACCATCACCAGGGGACAGATGGACATTTATGTGGACGCCAAGGCGCCTTATACAAGCGGTGAGACGGTAGTTCAGTGTACGGCCAAAAGCCTAAACGGCAAAATAGTGGGCGTCTCGAATACCGCGCTGGTCCGGCTGTCCGTTACCCCATGCGTCTTTAATCCGCCCAAGATTATTATAGAGCCCGCCTCCAAAACGGTCGCCGCCGGAGAGGATGCCGTGTACAATGTGTCAGTCCAGGACACGGATGTCTCATCGTGCAGAGGCACTACCTTTGATTTGGCCGTGAGCAGTGACAGCAACACCACGGACTTCGATCCTTCATTTACGAGTGTGTCAGGTTGGACAACTATGAGCCCCAAAGGGATAAAAACCGCGACGTTGCGTGTCAGGCCAAAGGTCGGCGCGCCTGAGGGCAGTTATAACGATGCTACGATAGTTGTCACCGGCGCGAATCATTCGCCCGAATATAAGACAATCAGGACTGCAGTAGGTACGATCTCCGCACTTACGCATAACTCTAAAAACCTGAATTCCACGAAATGGGCTTCTTCGGGTGGATGGGGTATCGCAGGCGGAAAATACGGCATGTTTGTCTGCTCAACCTGCCATACGACCGAAACCACAAACATAAGGGGTATAAAAGAGACCATTGTCTCCCCGAATAGCCCGACCGACACGTTGCCGGGCAGCTCGGTAGCCTTTACAAATACAACTAGTTTCGGTGACGACACCGGCGGTCATGCGACCTCGACTAAGATCTGCGAAGTCTGTCATACATATGATGCGACCGGGGCAAACGGAGTCAAAAAACATGCCTACAACATGGCGTCAGACCCTGGTCATAACAACGGGGTTGACTGTACAACCTGTCATAAGCACAGTGCGGGCTTTAGTGCCGCGGGAGGCTGTACCAACTGTCACGGTAATGCCCCTCTATCAGTCGGCGAACTCGCCTCGGATCCCTTTACTACGGGTTCGACGACCGCGGGCGCTCATGAAAAGCATACGGTTACGCTCTCTTTTGCCTGCGAAACCTGTCACACTTATGCCGCCGGCAGCGTGATGAATCAGGAGAGTACTGTGAAGCCCGGTTATGGAGACATCTCTATCGGGTTTAAGTACTTTAGCGACGGGTGGACTACCGGCAGTTACGGCGGTCAATCGAACGTCAGCTATAATCAGCAGTTGGGTGACGGCACAAAGTCCTGCTCGACTAACTATTGTCACGGCTCAACCATGGGCGGGACGAACCCTGTTTGGGATTCAACGGTAGCCTGCGGAAACTGTCATAACGCAACTGCCGCCAACCCGCCGGCTCTCGGCAGTCATCAGAAGCATGCAGGAAACGGCTCCGGCCAGTTGAACCTTGCCTGTACCGATTGCCATGGCGCAAACGGTTCCGGAGGAAACGGGCACGTTACAGGGACTATACAATATACCCTCAATACCGGCAACGCGCGGTTCGGTTCAGGAGCCCAGTATAACGGGGCATCAACCGGGACTATAAATAATCTGGCCCCGAGCGCCTCTTATGCGTCCTGCTCGAACGTCTATTGTCATAGTACAGGGCAGTCGCTTACCGACAGCAATGTGGCAACGCCGTCAAGCTATTCAACCCCGACCTGGGGCGGGACGGTTGTCTGCGGAAGTTGTCATGCCGCGGCGAAGGCCGCCGTTATTGCCGCCAACAGCGGAAGTCACGCCTCGCATCTGAATGCGTCTGAAGTAAGCGGCTGCAGTGTATGTCATACGGACGCGAACGACGCCGGGACCGCATATACCTCTTCCGCGCATGTCGACGGCAGCATCAACGTGGCTGCCGGCAATACCTACTCTCTTGGCGCGGCGGGCAGTCCCGGTGACGGCTATGGCACCTGTTCGACTGCCAGCTGTCATGGCGACGCCTACTCCGCCGGAACGGTCATAACGCCTGTATGGGGCACGTCGGTATCAGCCTGCGCGGCATGTCATGCGGCAGTGCCTGCGACGGGCAGTCATAACCAGCATATCGCGAAGGCGGCGGTCTGCGGCGACTGTCATAATGGGGCAACGGCCGGGACGTCGGGCGGCGCGGCCCACCTTGACGGCGACATAGACGTAACGCAGAACTATCCCGTGAACGTGACGAAGCACACGGCCGGCTCGGGGTATGCGAGCTGTTCGACCGTGGCGTGTCATGACCCCGGAAGGGGCGCGGTGGCGGTAACGCCGACCTGGGGCGGGTCCTCGACCTGCGCAAGCTGTCACGATGTGGACCCTGCGACGGGGAGTCATACGACGCATCTTAGCGCTAACAACGACTGCGGCAACTGTCATACAGGAGCGGTCAGGAATTCAGCCGGCGGCGCGGGTCATACGGACGGCAACATAGACGTGGCGAACGGGTATCCCGTGAACAAGACGAAGAACACGGCGTTTGCGACCTGTTC
>JACRLQ010000099.1 GCA_016215155.1 Nitrospirota bacterium | reverse complement strand
TGATAACCACACCGAATATTTTCCGGCAAGTTCGTATCAGTCACCTATATATTGGCTTCTTCAATCGTCTTTAAAGGAAACGATAGATTTTATTTTGACATTCACGAATAAGGCGGTTGAAAGTGAGTGAGTGCTATAGTTAGTTGAAATTTTAAGAAGCGGCTCCTACAATGGTAACGTTTCGTTTTCCGAGGACAAAACCATTACCAAGAGAGGAGCCGTTATGGGAAGAATAGTACAGATCAAAAAGAATGGCAAGGTCAAAAAGGCGGAAGGAGCAGCGGTAAAAACGCTTCAAGAGTATGGGGCGCTCGGCATCGACGCCAAGGTGGAAGCAATCCAACAGATGATTCCTCTGGCCTTGATGCATGCGCTGGACATGATTGAAAATGATGTTCGTCAGCTGGCGGGCGAGCGGTACGGAAGGAACGGCATTCCCGGCTATGATCGGTGGGGCAAGCAAGAGGGGTCTATCTGTCTTCACGATCAGAGGATTCCGATCCAGTACACGCGGGTGCGGGATACAAAAAAGAGAAAAGAGGCCTCCAACCCGTCCTATATACAGCTTCATCGACCGGCAGCCGAGGTGGATGATCGGCTAATGAAGCGCGTTCTTTACGGGATCAGCTGCAAGAACTACCGGGAGTGCGCAGAGCTGATTCCCCAGGCGTTCTCATTAAGCGCCTCAACGGTTTCACGAAAGTACATCCGGGCAACGCTTGAGAAGCTTCAGGAGCTTCAGGAGCGCTCTCTGGAAGGTTATGATTTCGTCGCGCTGCTCATAGACGGGAAGGCCTTTGGCGATGATGAGCTCATCATCGCCCTGGGCGTGACCATCAGCGGCGAAAAGATCCCCTTGGGGTTCGTCCAGAGCGGCGCAGAGAACGCCCGGGTCACCAAAGACTTTCTAAACGGCCTGATCGAGCGAGGGCTCAGGTATGATAAGGGCCTCTTGTGCATCATTGATGGCGCAAAGGGGTTCAGAAAAGCCGTCGATGACGTCTTCGGAGCCCACGGGGTCATCCAGCGGTGCCAATGGCATAAGCGCGAGAACGTAGTGGATTACCTCCGCAAGGACCTGCAGCCAGCATTTCGGGATAAACTGCGCCGGGCATACGCGAAAGAGGGCTATGGAGAGGCAAAGTCCGCTCTCCAGACGCTCAAGAAAGAGCTCAGGCTCATGAATGAGTCTGCGGTGACCAGCCTGGAAGAGGGATTTGAAGAGACCCTTGCGATTCATCGGCTGGGTGTGGCCAAAGAGCTCCGGAAGAGCCTCTCGACGACGAACATGATCGAATCTGTCAATGCCTTGATCGGTCAGCGGACGGACAAGGTGGATCGGTGGCGGAACAGCAACCAGAAGCAGCGGTGGGTGGCAACAGCACTGCTGGATATCGAACCGAGATTAAATCGGGTCAGTGGTTATCGACATCTCCCGGCTCTTAGAGCTGCATTAATAAGCGAGGTCAAGCGGGCATCGGGACAGGAAAGTAAAAAGGAGGCAGCGGTTGCCTGAAGCATCCATCAAGGGGCCGCTTCTGAATTTCAACTAAAAAAAGTATTGACTCATCAGGATGTAGAGTGTAGTTCAATTTTGGGGGTCTTCCGGGTTTAGTGTGGGTCATTTTTAGTCATCCGGAAGGAATGATGTCAGAACTTTGAGACGAAGATACTCTTTATTCCGGATGCCATATGCCCGACGCTGAATTACCCGTATTTTGTTATTCAAGCCCTCCATGAAGCCGAGGGACACTTTATTGTCGGGGTCGCAGTAGCTTATGATGCCGTCCCAATGACGCTCGACCATAGCTGCAAAATCTTGAAACGGTTTCAAACGGCTCCAACGAAGTTGCTCTTTCCAGTTGTCGAAGAACTTTCGCGCCCAGGTCGGATTGTTATAGGACCAGAGTTGACCGAAAGATTCTTTTAGCAGATACGCTTTATGCAGCCGGCTATTAGCATTGAGGAGCAACTTTAACGCTCTCTTGCCCTTAATGTCCAAATTGGCCCAGTTGGAGAGCAGCGTGTAGCGCTGGCCTTTGATAAACTTTCGGTCTTTTTCATTGACACGTTTGTATTCGCTTCGCCGAACCTCGTCAAGTGCGTCTGAAAGATGCTTGAGGACGTGAAACTTGTCGTATACGATACGCGCCTTGCTCGCATGGCGCTTGGTAGAATTCCTGAAAGGTTTCCACATATCCATTACGCCAAGACGAATATGGGAAGCCGTTTTTGGGCCGATTTCTTTGAAGAAGAGGTCCATATCCTCTTCCTTGCGGCCTTCGCCGCCAAGCCAGATGGGGCGCTGCTGATCCAGGTCGGCGACGACGATCGCGTAGGTATGGCGTTTTCGAATAGAAATCTCGTCGATGCCTATGGCCCGCAATCGTTTAGAGGGAGGATGCTTGGCAACGAGATCTTTCATATAGCTCATCTCGATGCGTCGAACTTGATCCCAGCTTAAACGGTTCATCTCAGCAACGCGGGCTATCGACATTTCCCTGCACTGTCGTCCGATGGTCCGTTCGAAGCGCTTGGTGAACCTGCCGGATGAGGACAGCCATGCTAAGGTTTCCCGCTTCACGGCCTGGCACCTGCGGCAGAATATCCGACGGTACTCAAACTGGATGTAGATGCGCATGCCGCCGGAATCCAGGTCTCTGACTTGATGGTGAATATGATCATAAAAGCCAGAACGTCTGAGGCCGCATGAACAGGTCATTTTTTTTGACGCCGTTCTAAACTGATGATTCGGGCTTGAGGATCACCGAATAGTCCCTTGAGTCTTGATCCGGCACGAAAGCCCGGAAAACTGTAAAGCGCATTTAAGGTGGTCTTAATTTTCATCCCAAGACCATACAGGCACTCGCCAAACGTGTCAAGTTTTCAAAGAGCAGAATTTACATAAAAGCTGCTTCAAATAAGGTTGAAATTGCTCTCAGGGGTTAATTTAGGTCCACAGAAAACCCGGAAGAGCCAAAATAGTATAGATTTGTGCTACTTCATTTCCATGGAAGCCATCGTATTGTCTGTAGGCATTGGAAGTAACTGTGAAATAGACGACGATCTACTACGAGATTTAGAGCAAGATGATATTTTTACGTTAGGACCATTCCGAGCGGATATTCTCAACGGCGCATATGCGAAAGAATATGCGAT
>JACRLQ010000098.1 GCA_016215155.1 Nitrospirota bacterium | reverse complement strand
TCTGAAGGCCGGTGGTAGACTACCACTTCGATAGGCTGGAGGTGTAAGTGCAGTAATGCATTCAGCTGACCAGTACTAATTGGCCGTGTGTCTTGACCCTTACTTCCTTTTTCCCTCCTGTTGTCAATATAACAGGTTTTTTATTTGAATTTAAGGTTTCCGGTGGTCTTGCAGGAGGGGCCACACCCGTTCCCATCCCGAACACGGAAGTTAAGCCCTCCATGGCCGATGATACTTGGACCGCGAAGTCCTGGGAAAGTAGGTTGCTGCCGGATTTTTTCAAAAGGCCCGTAGTCACTACGGGCCTTTTTTTTATTTCTGTTTCTCATGTCAAAAAACTCCGATCTGTCCTCATTTCCTGTTGTCAAAATAATAAAAAGTAGTACAATATACCCTAGGAAGCTCAACCCAGCCCTTTTAGGATTTTTTTATTATTTCACTTGAGGAGCAGAATGAGAGAACGGGACATTTTCGAGGAGATTATAGACATGGGAAAGAGACGGGGGTCTCTTACCTATGACGAAATAAACGACGCCCTTCCCTCCGAGTTTTTCTCTCCTGATGAACTGGAAGACCTGATGGACCTGCTGCAGGACATGGGGGTCAAGGTCACCGACGCCGAAGAGGCCGGCGCCGCGGAAGAAGAGGTCGCCGAGGAAGAGGAGACCGGCGAGTATGAAAAGGCCGAAGACCTCGTGCAGGCGTACTTCCACTCCATGGGAGATATCTCCATCCTGACCAAGGACGAGGAAACGGAACTTGCCAAACGGCTGGAGGAAGGAAGAAATATAATCCACGGCATAGTTGCCGGTATGCCGTTATACTCACGGATAGAACAGGGTCTCCAGGAAGAGGCGGCCGCCGGGGAAGGTGACCCGGATGAGACTGAAGAGGAAGCCGTAGAGGAAGAGGAAAAACCGGACGAGGCGATGATCCTGAGCTTAAAGGCGCTCGACACCATGATGAGGAAGATCGAGGCAGCCGACAGAAAGATGTCGAGGTATGGCTCGTACAAGGATTTAAGAAGATTAATCCAGGAGAAAAAGAACAAAGGGATAAACCCCCTGAAACTTGAGACCCTGGAAAAAGAGATCAGGGCGGAGTACCGGCGTGTTGAGTCCGAGGTCGGGGTCAGGATAGACGAATTGCACTCGAAGTGGGAAAAGATCACGAACGTCCGCACCCTGGTCACCGACGCCAAGAATGAGTTGATAACACGCAACCTCAGGCTCGTCGTCAACATAGCCAAAAATTACGTCGGCAGGGGACTGCCACTGCTCGACCTTATCCAGGAGGGCAATATAGGCCTTATGAAGGCAGTCGATAAGTTCAAGTATGAAAAGGGCTTCAAGTTTTCCACCTATGCCACCTGGTGGATCAGGCAGGCGATAACAAGGGCCCTCATAGACCAGACAAAGACGATCAGGGTCCCAGTGCATATGATGGAGTTTTATAACAGGGTTACAAAGGCCTCACGGGAATTGACCCAGCAACTCGGCAGGGAACCGAGCAATGAAGAGATCGCGAAAAAACTTGTCGTCCCCACCAGAAAGGTCGAAGAGGTATTCAGGGCTATACAGGACCCTATCGCACTACAGACGCCAGTTGGGGACGAAGACACGGAACTTGAAGACTTTATCAGCGACAAAAACAGTCCTTCTCCCTATTCTGACGCAGAAAGAAACGAGATCTCCGACCAGGTACTCTTGATACTTAAATCCCTCACACCCAAAGAAGAAAAGGTCATCCGCATGAGGTTCGGTATCGGGGTAGAGAGGGACCATACCCTGGAAGAGGTAGGCAGACACCTCTCGATTACCCGCGAGCGGGTAAGGCAGATCGAGGCAAAGGCGTTAAGAAAACTCAAGCATCCAAGCAGGATGCGCGCCCTGAAGGTCATAATTACCGCCTGAGGGCGGTCCCCTTATTCAGCCTTCACTACGGCATTTGTGCTGATTATCTGGATTATGCTGTTTGGCACTTTATGGCTCCCTATCCTGAGGGTCTGCAGAACGTCCCCTGTCTCTATGCCGTCCAGACTTCCTTTGTCTATATAAACTATATCGAGGTTCCCGCTGACCAGTCGGAGACTCCGGGACGTAAGGACCGTACCGTTAATGTCCGGTTTTCGCGGGACAGCAGGGGCAAGCGCAGGCGGCAGTTGATAATAGGCTTCGAGCAGGTCGTTGACCTGGATATCGTCAAACATCTCTGATATCCTGGCCTTTGTAGCACCATTCTCGAATTTAATGACCTCCGCAATCCCTCTTGTCTCGACCAGGTAGCCGGCGGCCTTGCCGGTAACCGGATGGGTCACAAGCGGCCCGACACGCAAAATATAGAATTTATCACCTATCGATACAGGAAGCTCAGTTTTAATATATATGATATCGTTATTGCCGAAGAGACTGCGGTCAGATGGAGACCCATCGACCCTTCCGATCCCTTTGACTGAGTCAGCTATATATCCGCTGGCTATAAGCGCGTTTCTTCCGACAAGCGGTTTAAGGGGCGCAGGTTCCGGCTGTTTCGGCGCCGGAGTCTCTGTCACCTGAGTCACTACTGCCGGGGGGGCCATTTCCGGTGCTTTCTGAACAACTGCAGGTTCTTCCCGCTTTTCCTTCTGTAACAGATAAAGGGGTATCTTTATAGTCTGCCCCGGATAGACCTTGTCCGGGTTTGTTATGCCGGGATTTTCCTTCCATATCTTCGGCCAGAGGAAGCTGTCGTTTAGTTCCTTGCCGGATATCCCCCAGAGGGTGTCTCCCTTTATGACCTTATATTCCTTGTCTTCATGGCTTTCGGCAACGGCTATAGAAGGCAGCACCAATAAGGCCAGAAAAAAACCGAGCAGTACCCCTTTATAACGCATAACGATCTCCTTGTTAAATGTTTTCTTAATAAAAATAACCCGTATGAAAAAAACTGTCAAGGGTATTATAGCCATTATTTGACATAACAGCCAGTGAAACTTGATAATTCATCATGCAGAGGTATAACTCCTTCGGTCCCTTCATGAAAAAACAATTCGGGACAAGAGTCTACAAAGTCAATGTTGACGCCGGTTTTACCTGCCCCAACCGGGACGGCACGCTCGGGGTCGAGGGCTGCATCTACTGCAACAACGACAGCTTCCGGCCGAACTCCTGTAAGCCCACCCTCTCCATAAGCGAACAGGTGCAGTCTGGCATCGGACATGTGAATAAAAGATATAAGGCCGATAAGTTTCTCGTCTATTTTCAGGCCTATACAAATACCTACGCGCCTGTGGCCGAGCTCGAAAAGATGTATCATGAGGCCCTGAGTCATCCCGGTGTACTTGGCCTTGCCATCGGGACCAGGCCGGACGCGGTCGATACCGGGAAGATCGCGATGCTCGAAGAACTGGCTAAAAAATATTTTATTCTTATCGAATACGGGCTTCAGTCCACTTACGACAGAAGTCTGCAATACATAAACCGCGGCCATGATTATCAGGCCTTTCTGGACGCAATCGAAATGACGAAAGACCGGAATATCGCCATCGGGGCGCACCTCATCGTCGGGTTTCCTACCGAGACACGGGAAGAAATGCTGGCCATGGCCGATACTATCTCACGACTGCCTGTGCAGTTCCTGAAAGTCCACCAGCTACAGATAGTCAGGGAGACGCCGCTGGCTGAAATATACAGGAAAAACCCCTTCCATGTCTTTGAATACCAGGAGTATCTGGACTTCATTGCCGACTTCATCGAGCGGACGTCGCCGGAGATCGTTTTCCAGAGGCTCTACGCGACAGCCCCTGACGCCATACTTATAGCGCCTGAATGGGGCAGGAACAGGCATCAGATACTGCATGATATCGAGAAGAATCTGGAACTAAGGCAGACATACCAAGGGAAAAAATTTGACCATGCGACGGTCAAAAGCTGATCATCAGTCCTGAAACACGATAAGCTCCTTCAGGTCTTTTCTCGTCGTCTGGCGCGGACTCTCCGCGGGATGACCCACCGCGAGCACCGCCATGAGTTCGAGCCCCCCCTGAAGCCCCAGAATGCCTCTTATCTGCCCATCGCTTTTGATGATCTCTCCCAGCCAGACGGCGCCAAGCCCGAGCGACTGGGCCTCAAGGAGCATATTCTGCAGGCAGGCCCCGACCGCCTGGATGTCCTTCTCCCGGTGATAGCTTTTTTCGGTATCGAGAAACACGGGGACAAGGACCCGGCTTGCCAGTACTACTTTCGAGTAGTGAGTGAGCTTTGATATTTCCGAGATGATTACGCGGTTGGTGACGACAGCAAAACGCCACGGCTGGTTGTTGAGCCCGGAGGGGGCCCAGCGGCCTGCCTCAAGAATCTGTGTAATCATTTCATCAGCTACAGGGACGTCACTGAATTTTCTGACGCTTCTGCGTTTTTTTATGATTTCCAGAATGCCCAAATCGTCCATGATCTGCTAAAATTATACACGGCAGTACGGGTTTTTTGCTGAAACATTTTCCTTCCCGCAAACCCCGCCCGGGAGGACTTTAGTAATAGTCCCCTCTTGGGAGGGGTGCAGGGGCGGGTTTATTTTAAGGGGTGATATGGACACAAGAGAAAAAGACAGGGAAATGATCAGGCGTATCGTAGACGAAGAACGTCGGAAATACGCGGGTTCAGGCGGCGACATAGAGTTTGTGGACATACAGGACAAGACCGTGAGGATCAGGCCCACAGGCTTCTGCTGGAGGTGACACATTACCAGAATGGACCTGGTCCAGGTCATACAGCAGAGAGTAAAATCAGAGGTCCCGTGGATAGAGATGGTTGTTGTGGCGCCTCAGGAGAGAAAATAAATCCGCGACTCAGTGGGCATGGACAGATAGGTCCCTTAAAGGAAAAAAGTGGATTCCCGATTAAGAACGTCGGGAATGACGCACATAAAATAAATGATCAGTAGTTTTTTCCGTTTAGATGGTCGATGAAGTCCTGCGCGGTCTTCTCCGCCGCAAACATCATCTCCTCTTTAAGCAGGCTGCAATTGTCGGCCTCGAGTTCTTCGAGGGTCCTTTCCCTGCCGAAGTCCTTCGAAAGATATACATAGCTCTTTTCCCAGAGCACCTCTCCTTTGGGATCTTTCATCTTCACAACGGTCTTTGAAAGAAACCCGTCGGCAATAACGCCCTTATCCAGCCCGCGCTCAAGTACAATCCCTCCCCGGGAGAGATCTATGCTGCCATATGCGAGGCGCTTTACATCCAGCTCGATGACCGTCGCAGGTTCGTTCATCTCCTCCTTGATCGGATCCCTCACGACTAAAAGCTCCGGCCAGCCAGGGACCGCCTGCCGTACATTTACGAGGAACCTCTCCATAACCGCTGAGCCGAAGTCGGGGATGATCCCCTGCGTCTCGGAGCCCCGGGACTTTCCAACTGCATCTCCGACAACGAGCAGCGCAGAGCCGCCGGGGGCTGCGATCGTCACAAGCGCAAGCAGCGTCGTCTCGGCGCCTGAGGCCTTCATAATCCCGGGGGTCTCATAGCGCACCATCTTGATCGGCGCAAGAAGCGCCATGTCACTTTTAACGAGAGCATGGTTCGACTTGCCGGCGCAGCCCTGGGACAGAAGAAGGGCAGTGGATATCATCACTGTGGGGAGCAATCTGGAAAGTTTTATCATATCGAAACCACCTCCTTTTTTATTATGCATTTGTCCATGGCTGTTGTAAAGACAGCGAATACGATCGTGGTTTAAACTCGCGGATTTTCGGAATTTGGTATGCGATAGGACAGGTTCGAGGACGGTCAAACGTACAAAAAAAGCCCCTGTCATGTTATAATTTCTTCTAGTCTATCGCCCCCTTAGCTCAGTAGGATAGAGCACAGGTTTCCTAAACCTGGGGCCGCATGTTCGAATCATGCAGGGGGCACCACTTTTCATGTTTGTTATCAAAGAGTTATCTGGATGTATGACCTGTCGGTATAATTCCTTCCCGATGTAAATGTACCTAATGTGTACCTAATTTTGCGTTTTTTTCTTCTCCCATTTCTCGGCATTTATCACGAATAAGTAATGCTTAAGCTTTTATTTTTATATACTCATGAGTATAATACTGTAAAGTATATATGGAGGCGCGTTTCATGAAATTTATTGACAGGGCAAAAGAGCTGGCCTTTCTCGAGGAAAAATGGAACGAGCCGAAGGCGCAATTTGTGGTACTTTGGGGTAAGCGTAGGGTCGGCAAGACTGAGCTGACAAAGCAATTCATCAAAGACAAGCCCCATACAACGGGCTTCTCAGTATGGGAGGATATTTTTGAGTACATAAAGAAAAAAAAACAACGCTTTGTTCTGGTAATAGATGAATTCCCCTATCTCATATGGTCCAATCCCGGCATACCAAGCCTTTTTCAAAAAGCATGGGATGAATACTGGCGCGAAGGATCCTTATACGTAATACTTCTGGGCTCAAGCATGGCCATGATGGAAAACGAGGTCCTGGGTTACCGTTCTCCTCTTTATGGACGAAGGACCGGGCAATGGCGTGTGGATCCTATGCCTTTTTCTTCAGTCTGTAAATTTCGCGCAGGAAAACCCTTTGCCGACCAGTTGGCGCATTTTTCAATTGCCGGCGGGATACCGGCATATTGGCTTCAGCTCTCCTCCGAAAAAGACTTTGAAAAAAACCTGACGGATCATGTCCTGAAAAAGGGAGGGCTGCTTTATGACGAAGTGGAATTTATCCTCCGTGAAGAACTTCGGGAGCCCCGCTATTATTTTGCCATGCTTCAGGCGATTGCACACGGCAAACGTAAACTTTCGGAGATTGTTAATGCAACCGGCATAAACCAGCCTGTTGCTAATAAATACCTCAGCGTTTTAGCCGATCTTAAAATTGTCGAAAGAGAATTACCTGTAACAGAAGAAAAACCCCTGAAGAGTAAAAAGGGGCTGTACCGAATAACCGATGAGTTCTTCCTGTTCTGGTTCAGATTCATATTCCCAAAGCGCGGAGAACTCGAAATGGGGCAAGCAAAGGATGTCCTTGATCTCATCAAGAAAGAACTTTCCCAACATCTCGGCGCTACCTATGAAAAAGTCGCCATTGAAACGCTCTGGAGGAACAGGGAAAAACTCTTACATTTTTCGGCGATCGGCAGGTGGTGGGACAATAATGGAGAGATCGATATTGTCGCGCTCGACAAAGACAGGGATACCATTCTCTTTTGTGAGGTCAAATGGTCAGAGAAGCCAGTCGGTACCAACATTTATGAAGAACTCAAACAAAAAGCACAAAAGGTGCAGTGGGGCGTAAAGACAAGAAAAGAATATTTCTGCCTATTCAGTAAGAAGGGTTTTACCGATGCCATGATAAAGCTTGCAGAGGAGGAAGGCATTGCATTATTCCATGAAGACAGGCTGGTGGTTTCAATTCGGGTAAATAAGGAATAAATCCGTATTTTGAAGGGTACTATATTCTCAGTAATCCGACTTGACAATACATCATCCCACCCTAATAAATAAAGCCAGTTGACCTTAACTTTCATCAATAACAGTGTGTGTTAATGATCTCCTTTTCATCGCAGGATTTCGGCTTACTATCATGTAGTTCCTTTTTGGGTCGCCGTCTTCATCATCAAGGTATAGATAAAGAATTCTTCTGGTCTGCTAATTTGCTGCCATGTGCCACTTGGCCATAAAAGAGAAAGATTTAACGCTGACGGATATAATAGTGGAGATTTATGAAGGGAGACCTGAGTTCAATGATCGAAAACGACAAAAAAACATCTGCTGCCATGGAAGTTATACGCGAGATCCGGATCAACCCTATCGTGCCGACCGAGTCCGTGCTTGTCGCGACCGCCCGGAGCATGCGGCCCAAAAAAGAGGAGGCGCCCTTAACGCATGATACGAGTCCGCATCTGCCGGCCTGTCCTTTTTGCCGAGGAAACGAGGCCAAAACGCCGGCACCCATCGCCCAGGTGCCTGCCGTGGGCGACTGGGAACTGCGCATAGTGGAGAACCTCTATCCTGTGCTCTCGGATGAAGCGCTGAGCCCCAATTTTGTGTACGGATTGCAGCAGACCATAGACGGCTACGGCCGTCACGAGGTGGTCATCGACCACTCCTCCCATGGGATCTTTATACATGAAATGTCGGAAGAACACCTCGCCCTTCTTTTTTCCCTCTACCGTACCCGCATCGAGCAGCTATATCACGCCGACGACCGCCTGAAATATGTCCTTGTTTTCAAGAACTTCGGTCCTGCAGCCGGGGCCAGTATCGGTCATACGCATAGCCAGATTATCGCCATGCCGGTCGTCCCGGACAACATTCAGGCGGAGGTCAAAAACAGTCAAGCCCATTACCTTGCCACCCGCAGGTGTATCTTCTGCAGCCTGATAGATGAGGCGCTTACGTTCGAGGCCACCCTCTACGACCGGGAATCGGGCGAGATAAGGCGTAAAATAAGTGTCGGCCAGTTCGTGATCGAGCGCAGCAGCCGCTTTATCGCGATAAAACCCTTTGCCAGCCGGTATGAATGGGAGGTGCATATACTGCCGCTTTCGCATCAGGCCGATTTTCTGGACTCGGGCCTTGAAGATATCTCCGATCTCGCGGGGCTGTTCAAGCGGACGATGGCCCGTCTAAACCGCGTCCTGGGCGGCGTCCAGTATAACTTCTTCCTCCATTCCCTGCCGCATGGCGACGAATACGAAGACAATGCGGGGTTCTTCCACTGGCATATCGAGATCTGCCCCCGCACGAGCATCCCGACCGGCTTCGAACTTGGGTCCGGTCTTTTTGTGAACACTATTTCCCCCGAGAGGGCCGCCGAACAGCTCAGAAACGTAGTGCTTCCCTGACCTTTCTCGATAGAATTACCGCCTTTGAATTTGTGTGTTGTCATCCGCCGGCTTCCGGTCTATAATGTAAAAAAGGAGACCGTTATGAAAAAATCTGCAATTATATTTGTTTTGACAATCCCTGTGTTACTGCTTATTTCCGCGCATGGCATCAGTGCTTCCGGGGACAGTTCCTCCGCAGCCATGGTAGCGATTGAAGGCAGCGCCTTTTCACCCGCAATGATTACGGTGAAGGCAGGCCAGGAGGTGGTCTGGAAGAACAAGGATGCGGCAGCCCATACCGTGACCGCCAATGACGGGAGCTTTGACTCCGGGACACTAAACCAGGGGGATGAATTCAAAAGAACGTTCACCTCGCCCGGTACGATTAAATACTCGTGTGACAACCACGCCTGGATGAGCGGAACGATAGAAGTCCGGTAGAGACGGATACTAAATACAGAAAGAGGAGCGATGGAAAAAAAACACGGTATTTGCACAGAAGGGCCTCTTGACTGCGTTATCATCGGGGCCGGTCCCGGAGGTCTGCAGGCCGGCATCTACCTGGGCCGCTACAACTTCAGCGTCGTGCTCTTTCACACCCCCGGTGGACGCACCAACCACGCAAAACACATCGAAAACTACCTCGGCCACCACACCATCTCGGGACCGGCCCTCCTTGAAACGGGTCTCGACCAGGCGGCGAACTTCGGCGTTGTCGTCGAACGCGCCAGGGTAGAGCGCGTGACGGTCCGGGACGGATTGTTCGAGGTCCTGGCCGGCGGGAAGAGCCACCTCTCACGTTTCGTCATAGCCGCCTCGGGGGCCAACGAGACCATCGCCCCCTTTAAAAACCTCTCCCGTTTCTTCGGTGTCTCTTATTACACCTGTATGATCTGTGACGGCTACCGCACCACCGGCAAAAAGCTGATCGTGATAGACCGCACCATTAAAGGCGTGCGCATCAGCCTCGCAATGAAGCGGATGTACACAAACGACGTGACCTTCCTCGCCCACGGCTTCTCCCCATTGCCCCAATACGCGGAGCTGCTCAAAGATGAGGGGATAGGCCTGGTCGAGGGCCGGCCGGAAGAGCTGCTCGGAGTGACGACCCTCGAGGGGATACGGCTCAGCGACGGGCGGGTCATTCCCTGCGAGGTCATACTCGGCTGGGGCGGAATTTCCATGAACGACGACTACCTGGAGGGCCTTGACCTGGAGCGCGACTCCGAGGGGTTCAAGATCGTCACTCGCGGTGCGGGCGAATCGAGCATCCCCGGCCTCTTTGTCGTGGGTTCTCTCCGTCAGGGCCACTCCCAGGCGATCATCTCCGCCGGTCAGGGGGCCGAGGCGGCGGTCGAGATCAGCACAAGGATCGTCGAACTCTAAAGTAAAAAAAGCCTCTCTGATTCACCCTTTCTGATAATGCATGGGTGTTACGGCGGCACTCGCCGCATCACTCTTCCGGCAATCCGCGACGGCACCCCGGAGGTCGGCAGCGGCTACAGCATCCTAATCCATATCGAGCGCGCTCGTGACACTGTCAAAGAAATCGGTAATCTTGTTCTTGTTCTCCGATTCCATGTGAGCCATGGCGGTCCTCGGGTGCTGGTTCAGCGTCCCGGTCAGCATGTAAGGGACATAATATCCCCAGTCTATCTTTTCCTGCCAGGGCAGGATCTGGGTCTCGATCACCTGCACCAGGGGCCTCACCCTGAATTTCGGGTTCTTCAGAAACGACAGCAGGAGTTCAAGCGGGCAGTTGCCGGCGCCGCGGCCTATGCCGTACAGCGTCGCATCCAGAAAATTGACCCCGGCGATGATGCCCGCGATGGTATTGGCAAAGGCAAGCTGCTGATTGTTGTGGCAGTGAATGCCGATCGTCTTTTCAGGAAGACGTTCGATATACTTACGCGCCAGGGTATCTATGTCTTCCGAATAAAACGCGCCGAAACTGTCCACCAGATACACGACCTGGATACGGCTCTTGTTCAGGTCCTCGAGCGCCTCGTTCAGCTCCCTTAGGCCCACCGTCGAGACGGCCATGAGGTTTATCGTCGCCTCATATCCCTTTTCCATGCAGTGGTGCGCGAGGGCGATGGCCGAGTCCACCTGATGCACGTAACAGGCAACCCGTATCATATCCAGGGAACTTTCACTCTTTGGCGGGATATCCGCATACTCAATGCGGCCGATATCGGCCATGGCGGCAAGCTTAATCTTCTTTTCCCCGTCGCCGATGATGCGCCGGAGGTCGGATTCGGCGCAGAACTTCCACGGGCCCATTTCTTTGCGGGAGAAGGCGCCCTCCGAGCTCAGATATCCTATCTCCATGTAGTCCACGCCGGCGGCGCTCACGGCATCATACGTCTTTTTCACGAATTCATCGGTGAACTGCCATTTATTCATCAGTCCGCCGTCTCTTACCGTACAGTCAATCACCTTTATTGCCGGTCTGAACATCTCTTCCTCCTATTTACCGTCGAATGTCTTTATTTTCCAGCCCATTATCATGGCATAAGGGACAGGCTTCAACAAACTTTTTTACATGTCCCGAAAGCTTCTTTAAATCCCTGTCAGTGAGCGCCGTCTTTCCGAAAAGGGCGGAACTCGCGCCGACGGCCCGGACACCCGCATCGAAATAGTCACGCAGGTTCCCGACAGTCACGCCCCCCACAGCAACGAGGTCGATGTCGTCGAAGGGGCCCCGGAGCTCCCGGATATAGGAAGGCCCCAGCAGGCCGCAGGGAAACACCTTGACCATACATGCCCCGCTGCTCCAGGCCGTGTAGACCTCCGTCGGACTGAACGCGCCCGCAATAACAGGGACGTCCCGGCCCCTTGCGTACCCGATCACCCCGGCATCGGTGTTCGGTGTGACGATGAACGCAGCTCCGGAGTCGAGGGCCCTTTTGGCCTCGTCGATATTGCGCACCGTACCGATGCCCAGATACCTGCCTTTTGGGACACGCGACAGGTTCTTCCGGACAATGCGCTCAGCGCCTTCAGTGTTCATCGTGACCTCCATCGCCTGAAGCCCCGCATCAAACGCGGCCGTCATGAGGTCAGGGAAAAAGGCCTCGTCAACCCCGCGCAGAATACCTATCACCGGCACAGAGAGTTTCATAGTATGACGTAAATAATAACACGACAGGCACATGTATGTGGCTGGAGAGGGCCGGGCGGAAAAAACCGGACAGAGACATAAACAGATACATATTGATAAAATCAGGTCAGGCTGATCCTGACCTTCGTCCCTTTGCCGGGTCTGCTTTCAAAGTGGATATTCCAGCCATGGGCCTTCACGAGGTGTTTTACTATCGCGAGACCGAGGCCGGTGCCTCCCATCTTTCTCGATCTCGCGGGGTCCACCCTGAAGAACCTCTCTCCGAGTCTGGATAGGTACTTAGCAGGCACCCCGACGCCCGTGTCCTCGACGAACAACTCCGCTCCGGCGCCTTCCCTGTCGATTCCAAATATGACCCCGCCCGTGTCGGTATATTTTATGGCATTATCCACCAGGTTCGTCAGGATCTGGACCAACCGGTCCCTGTCCGCACTCACTCCGGATATTCCGTGCCTGTTTCGGACGGACAGGGTAATGTTTTTTGCCGCTGCCTTGTCCCCGAACAGGTCCATAATATTTTCGAAGACATTGTTGATATCGACCATGCTTTTTTCGACCCTGATCACCCCGAGTTCGATCTTCGATATCGTCATAAGGTCGTCCACAATGCTGTTGATCCGTTCACTGTTCGCCCTGATCGTCCTTATGAACTTCACCGCGTGTTCCCTGTCGTCGATTGCGCCTTCAAGCAGGGTGTCCGAAAACCCCATGATCGCGGTTATCGGGGTCTTCAGTTCGTGAGATACATTTGCGACAAAGTCCTTTCTGACCTGCTCCAGCTTCTTGATTTCGGTAATATCATGAAAGACGGCTACGAAGCCCGAAAGGTCGCTGCCCTTGTAAAAAAGCGGAGATACCCTGATCGCAAGATGCTTTTCCAGGTCCGTTCCGACGCTCAATTCCGTCATCCCCGGCGTAAGGGTCTTTCGCACTTCTTCAATAAGGGCCGAAAACTCGTGATTGCGCACCACGTCGGCAAAGCCTGTTCCCGCCGCGGGCGCTGCTCCGAAAAAATCTTTCGCGGAGGAGCTCGAAAGGGTGACAATTCCCTTTGCATCGATTATAAGCAGGGCATCCGGGACACTTCTTAAAATAACGTTCAGACGATTTTTCTCCTCGTCGTTTTGTGACATCATGCCCTGAATGGTCACGGACATTGAGGTCAGATTGTCGGCAATCTCGCTGAACTCGCCGGCCCTGTTAAGAAACAACCTCTTGTCGAGCTCTCCCCTGGAGAGCGCCCGAGAGAAGGCTGCGATCTGGCCCAGCAGCCTCCTTAGATGGTCGGTCTGCCAGACCGAGCCCCCCCAGGTCACAAGAAGGACCAGCCCCACCACGAGGACCACCTTCAACCTCAGAAGATTGACCGCCCGGTCTATATCCTGAAGCGGGACCGCAAGCCTTATGAATCCTGTGCCACCGTCTTTCGTGGTGACCTTCTTTGCCACATAAAGAAAGTCGTGGTCCATCGTCTCACTATGACGAATAGTCATGCCGGTCCCGAAACTGGCGGCCTGCTGGACCTCGGTGCGCTCCAGATGGTTATCCATGGTCAAAGAGTCGCGGTCCGAATCTCCGATGACCTTCCCGTCATTGAGTATGACCGTGACCCGGGTGTTCAATTCGTCTTTGATCCCCCTGCAGAACCGGTCAAGGGTCCCCTTTGTGAACGAAATCTCCCTTGAGATCAGTGTTATTTTGTCCTCACTGTGACGCTTCAGATTATTGATATGATCGTCTCTTACGGCGGAGGTGACATAGGTCTCGGTAACGAGCCCGGCAAGCAGAACGACCGCAGCGTAAACGATAAAGATGCGTCTGAATATCATGCCGTAACCGCCCCGCCTTCGACGTAATAGCCTATGCCTCTTTTTGTTTTAACATATACCGGGTTTGCCGGATCATCCTCGATCTGGATACGCAGTCTCCGGATATGGACATCGACGGTCCTGGGCTCGACAAAGGCCTCATCTCTCCAGAGGGCATCGAGGAGCTGGTCCCGGCTGAAGACCTTCCCCTTTTTTTCGACCAGGTAAAGGAGAAGCCTGAATTCCGTGGAACTCAGCTCCATAGGTCTGCCATCCTTCGTCACGGTAAAATTCTCTTTATTGATCGTGAGGCTTCCTAATCGAATGACCTCCGCGCCGGATTTTATTTCCGACGTCCGTCTCATGACGGTCTTGATCCTCGCCAGGAGTTCCCGGGGGCTGAAGGGCTTTGTCATATAATCGTCGGCCCCCATTTCGAGTCCGAGTATCTTGTCCACCTCATCCGTCTTTGCCGTCAGCATAATGATCGGCATGTTCTTCATAGCCGGATCATTTCTCATGATCCGGCAGATTTCCATGCCGTTTAAACCGGGGAGCATCAGATCGAGGACAAGGAAATCGAATTGCTCCGTCCTGATTTTAGCCAAGGCCTCCTGTCCGTCAAGCGATGAGGAGACTTCGTACCCTTCTTTTTTCAGATTATAAGTGATCAGTTCGAGCACATCGGGCTCATCATCGACGATGAGTATTTTCCCTTTTTTCATCATATAAATTTTACACCCTACCGCAGCGGGGCCGCAATGAGCGCAATTCGGTCCGTGAAGAGGACCATAACCACCGCCAGAGGGTAGAGATTGAGCAGGACCGAAACACGCCTGTAAGGCGCCTGGCCGGCGCCCTTGCCGATCAGGCGGGCCCCCTCAAGCAGCATCCATATGGACGCGGCAATCAGGAGATAGCCGGCAGCCGCATGCAGGGTCAGGCCATATGGGGCGAAAAAAACCGTGTTGACCGAGAGGCCCGCGATCCAGGCGAAGATGATCCCCGATAAACGTCGGCCGGAGAAGCAGGCCGTAATGACAGGGACCCCCGCCCTTTTATATTCTCCGCCCTTGTCGGCCGCAAAGAGCCAGAAATGGGGCACCTGCCATAAAAAAAAGAAGACGCAGAGGACGGCCATCGCAGGGTCAAAAAAACCGCCGCCGCCGGCGCTCCAGCCGAGGGCCGGCGGGACAGCGCCGACAAGCGCGCCCGGTACGGCCGCGAAAGCGGATCTCCTCTTTAGGCCCGTATAAAGTCCGTTATACCATATGACCGCGAAAAGCCCTAAAAGCACCGGAGGAAGCCCTCCCGCGGGAAATATCAGAGCAACGCCGGCCAAGGCGGAAGCCGCCGAGAAGATAAGGGCCTCATGGCCCTTTATCTTCCCCGAGGGGAGCGGCCTCCCTTTGGTGCGTTCCATGAGCGCGTCCATGTCCTGTTCCTGATACTGGTTGAGGGCCGAGGCCCCGCAGGAAAGCAGAAAGACCCCGGAGCCGATCAGCAAGACCTCTGCCTTAAAAGAGAAGGCCGCAAGCTGATACCCCGTCATGGCGGAAAGCCCGGCCATAAGGGAAACTCTGATCCTGCAGAGACCGGCATAAGCCAGAGGTCCGGCCGTCATTCCCTGAGTCCCTTGATAAACCCGACGATCGACGAAAGCTCCTCCTCCGTCAGATTGTCCTTTTCCCGCGGCATCACCGGAGGGAACCCTTTGACAATATCGGCCTCGGGCTCCATGACGGACCTGCGCAGGTATTGCTCGTTGGCCGTGACCTCATGTTCTTTCCCCCCGGTTACCACGATCACCCTGCTCATAAAAAGACCTTTAAAGGTCGGGCCGATCTTCCTGGTCCCGTCAATGCTATGGCAGGCGAGGCAACCCTTTTTCCGGAGGAGAGCCGGAACACCGTCAACGTCTTCTCCTGTTTTTTCATGGGGCGCCTCCAGGCGCCATTTCCGGAAGTCCTCCGCGGTCATCACCTGCACCTTCGTGATCATCTCGGAATGGCCTGTCCCGCAGTATTCAGAACAGAAAAGGTCGTAATCCCCCGTGCCGTCGGGCAGAAACCACAGGTGGGTCAGCATCCCGGGCACCGCGTCTTCCTTGACCCTGAAGGCGGGGATGAAGAGGCTGTGCAGCACGTCGCGTGACGTAATTACCAGTTTCACGGGCCTCCCGGAAGGCACAATAAGCCTGTCGGTCTTCCGGCCGTTATCGTATTCGAAGTCCCATCGCCACATGCTGGCATAGGCCTTCACCAAAAGGGCGTTCGCGGGCGCCGTTCTCATGAACCTGAAGCCCCTCCAGCCATAGAAAAACATGGCCAGCACGATTATGAGCGGTATGACCACCCATACGATTTCGAGCAGAAGATTGCCCTCGATGTTTTCAGGGTCGGGGTTCCTCTCCCTGCTGTACCTCACCACAAAATAGACCATCGTCGCTACGATCCCTGTAAGAAGCGCCACGGATATGGCCACGATAAAAATAAAGACGCTGTCGACGGCCTGCGTGGAGCTCTGGAAATTCATCCTTATCGGTACCACACATCCAAAAATGTGAGCCCGATAATCACTCCGGTCAGCAGCACCGGCAGCAGGAAGATCGCCCTCAGGAACGGTCCCTCCCGAAGAAGGTGCATGAAAAAAAGCAGGATCAGGCCCGCCTTCAAAGAGGCTATAGCCAGGGCCGCCGCAGCCCCGGCGCTCCCCAAATGAAGGTGATATACCAAGACGGTTGCCGCGGTCAGCCCCAGAAGGACAAGCCAGGTCAGTACATATCCGCTATAGGCAGGGCCGGTTTCCGTCTTCATGTCGTTCATATATAGCGCCCCTATGTTATCAGGTAGAACAGAGGAAATAGGTAGACCCATACCGTATCGACAAAATGCCAGTAGAGTCCGCTGTTTTCGAGCCTCACAAATCGGGCGCCGCTGATCGTACCCCTGAGCGTCGACGCCAGCATGAAGATCAGCGCCCAGAGTCCTATCACGACATGCAGGCCGTGGAGTCCCGTCATCACAAAATACAGTCCGTAAAAGAGGATCTCCCCGTGTGAGAGGCCGAGCAGCGCCGGGGAATCCGGGTAGATCCCTTGACCGATCTTCGCGGACCATTCCATGTATTTAATAACCAGGAAGACGCACCCCAGCAGGATTGTCAGCCCCTGAAATATAAGAGACCCGTTCTTTTTTCCCCTCCTTATGGCCGCGACGGCGAGAGCCATGGAGAGGCTGCTTGTCAGAAGGACAAGGGTGTTGATAGTCCCCGCGGTCCTGCTTAAGTCCTCCGCGGCCCGATGGAACTCGACCGCATATTTTGAGCGGAAGACGGAGTAGAGCATGAACAGGCCGCCAAAAAGGAGTATCTCCGTAAAGAGAAAGAGCCACATCCCGATCCTTGAGCCGGCTGTGTCCTGGCCCCGGCTCATAAAATCCTGTCCTTTTTGTGATGGTACGCATAGGGACCTTCAGTGACGACCGGCGCCACTTCAAAATTTTCGGCCGGCGGAGGCGAGGAGGTCCGCCATTCGAGGGTAGTCCCGCCCCAGGGGTTCGGGCCTGCCTGCCCGCCATTTCTTATCGACCGCAGGAGGTTGAAAAATATTATAATCAGGCCGGCCGCGAGTATCCATGACCCTACCGTAGATGCCGCGTTTAACGGATGAAAATCCGGCAGATAGTCGTAGTATCTCCTTGGCATTCCCTGCCAGCCCAGTATGAACAAAGGGAAGTAAAGCAGCTGGAAGCCGGTAAAGAGAAAAGCCCAGCCGGTTTTCGCGCGTCTTTCACTGTACATCCTGCCGGTCATCTTGGGGAACCAGTAATGGAGCCCGGCGATAAAGGCGAAACCGGCCCCGCCGAACATCACATAGTGGAAATGGGCGACGATGAAGTGGGTGCCGTGGATATGGACGTTAGTGGCGAGAGACCCCATTATCAGGCCCGTCAGTCCTCCGAGCGAAAACAGAAAGATAAAGGAGAGCGAAAACAGAAGCGGCGCATCCACCCTGATCGACCCTTTATATAACGAGGCGACCCAGTTGAAGACCTTCACCCCGCTGGGTATGGCGACGATAAAGGTAAGGAAGGAAAAGACCGCCCTCGACGTGTCGCTCATGCCGCTTGTAAACATATGGTGGCCCCAGACAAAGTACCCTACCGACGCTATCGCCATGCTCGAAAAGGCTATCGCCTTATATCCGAATATCGTGCGCCTGCTGAAAACAGGTATGATCTCGGTTATCACGCCCATCGCGGGCAGCACCATGATATAAACGGCCGGGTGGGAGTAGATCCAAAACAGATGCTGATAAAGGATCGGGTCGCCGCCTTTTGCGGGGTCGAAAAACCCCACGCCGAAGAGCCTTTCGGTGACAACCAGCAGGAGGGTGATTCCGAGTATGGGGGTCGCCAGGATCTGGACCCACGCCGTCGCGTAGAGGGACCAGACGAAAAGCGGCATACGAAACCAGGTCATACCCGGGGCCCTCATCCGGTGGATAGTCGTGACAAAATTTAGCCCTGTCAGGATGGATGAAAATCCCAGCACAAAGGCCGCCGAGACCGCCATCGTTACATTCGTTCCGGTCCTGATGCTATAGGGCGCGTAGAAGGTCCAGCCGGTATCGGGCGGCCCGCTCCCAAGAAAGAGCGACATCAGGGCCATCAGCCCACCGGCCATGTAGAGCCACCACGAAAGCAGGTTGATGCGCGGGAAGGCGAGGTCTCCGGCCCCTATCTGAAGCGGGAGAAAGAAGTTCCCGAGCGACACCGGGATGCCGGGGATTATGAAAAGAAAGATCATGATCACCCCGTGCAGGGTGAAGAAGGCGTTATAGGTTGCGGCCTCTACGATGGTCTTCCCCGGCGCTATCAGTTCGAGCCGCATGAGAAGCCCGAAGGCGGCACCGATGCTGAAGAAGACCAAAAGCGAGAAGAGGTAAAGGACCCCTATCCTCTTATGGTCGGTCGAAAATATCCAGGACCAAAGCCCGCTTTTGTTGCCGGTCGTCGTATAAAAATCAGGTTGCTCAGGCATCGGTCGGGCCCTTTTTGATTTCGGCCTTTCCGCCGCCTTTTCCCGATGACAGGGTGAGCCAGCCGATGAAAATGATAACAAAAATTATTGTGGCGGCGGCCGTGATCTTCAGGACATTGAACACATACCGTCTGCCCCCCGGGTCGTAGCTGTAACAGTAAAGGAGGACCTTATTGACCGTCGGGACCGCAAGACCTTTCGAGGCCTCTGTAATCGCCAGGGTAAGGTCCATCGGCAGGAACTTTATGCCGTAGAGATAACGCGTTATTTTGGCCTGAGGAGAAAGGACGATCAGAGCGACCGGATGAGCAAACCCGTTAGGCGCCCTTCTGAAGCCGAAGCCGGCGGCCTCCGTGATCTTCGCGATCGACTCTTTATTACCGGTAAGAAAAGTCCATGAGCTGCCGGGGAACTCCCGGCCGGAGGCCTTGGTATGATCCGCCTTCTTTTGAGCGCCCCTGTCCGGCGTATCCGTTTCATCGAAACTTATAGTAACCACATTGAAGTCTTTCCCGGGTGTCAGTTCGACCCTGGAGATAGCATCCGACAGTCCTGAAAGCAGGGCGGGGCAGGCATGGCCGCAGCTGTAATAGACAAAGTTAAGGACTGTCGGCCTCGTGATGAGGTCGCGCAGCAAGACCTGACGTCCCTGTTCATCGGTGAAGGTGATCTCAAGCGGCAGGACCTCGCCGAGTTTTTCATCGATGCCCGCCCCGCCGGAAGGTCCCTGTCTTTCGGAACAGGCGGTTTCCACGGAAAATAAAAAAAACAGTATCACTGCCGCAGGAATAAGGAGGCCGGTGGAGAGTTTCCAACACTTCTTTACATATGGCTCAGGGCTGATCGTCGTCATTCCCGCGCAGGCGGGAATCCATGTTTCGCGCCATTTAAAGTGGACCCCCGTCTTCACGGGGGTGACGGCCGTTCTCGAATCGCCAATTTTGAGACAGGTTCTAGTCAATTTTACGGTCACCGGCAGAAATATCCTCGAAAACGGATTCGGCTGCAATAGACCCCTGACCGACCGCCGTCACGATCTGCTTAAACCCCCCGGTGATATCGCCTGCCGCGTAAACTCCTTTAACATTTGTCCTGTGGCCCTTGTCTATCTTAATATAGCCTTCCGCATCAAGATCTACTCCGAGCTTCTTTGCCAGCTGATTGTTCGGCACATAGCCTATAGCTATGAAAATGCCGTCGACAGGCATGGTGCTCACGGAGTGGTCCGCGGCATTTTCGATCGCTACCGCCCTGACCGACTTGTCCCCCTGGATCTCTTTTACCGTCGAGTTCAGGAGTATCGGAATATTGTTTGCGGCCAGCCTGTCCCTGAGATACTGCTCCGCCCGCAACGAGTCCCTTCTATGGACGATCGTGACATCGACCCCTATATTCTTCAGATAAAGCGCCTCTGTAGCGGCTGTATTGCCGCCGCCTATTACCAATACCTTTTTCCCGTCCTTGAAATAGTAGCCGTCGCACGACGCGCAGTAGCTTACGCCCCTGCCCGCGAACTCAGTTTCTCCCGGCAGCCCGGCCTTTCTGCTTTCGGCGCCCGTGGCGAGGAGGACCGCCCTGGCCCTGTAGGCTGCCCTGTTGGTCCTTAACTCGAAGAAATCCCCCTTCTTCCGCGCCTCGAGGACCTCCTCACCCTGGTGAATATCAGCGTACTGGATCGTCTGCTGGGCCATCATGTCCATGAGTGTACTGCCGCCTATGCGCGTAAAACCGGGATAGTTTTCGACAACAGGAGTGATCGCCACCTGCCCGCCGATATTGCCTTTTTCAATGACTACGGTCTTGATCCCGGAGCGCTCGGCGTATATGGCGGCCGTGAGTCCGGCCGGCCCGGCGCCGGCAATAACGAGGTCCTTTTCGATTATCCCTTCAGTGCCCTCGAACGCCTTGAGCTTGACGGGCGCAGCGGTCAGGACCTCTTCGATAAAGACCTCCTCGGGCTGAAGTCCGCGGCCGACGATCCGGTCATCCACGAAGACCTGCGGTACGGTGAAGGAATTATATTCTTCGGCAAGGTCCTTGTTCTCATATATTTCTATGATCTCGGCGCTTACGCGGCTGCTGTTTGCGATCGCCGCCGAGACCGCAAGCAGGACCTGAAGCGGGCAATAGGGACAGGTAGGGCTTACAAAAACCTTTATGTTGCGGTTTTCATGAAGTTCCGAGAGTCTTTTTTTTGATGCCTCCGAAAGCACGCTCTGTCCGGACGAGGCCATGATAAGGGCAAGGAGAAAGGTCTGGGCCTCCTCTCCGGCCGGGGCGCCCGTGTATCTGATGTGATAGCGCTCAGGCTGGACCAGGAGTGTAGGGGTACGGGTCACACCATATTGCCCGGCCACCACACTGCCGGGCTTCTCAAAAACCGGCCTGATCTTTTCGGACAGGGCCGCGAGTTCGGTGAGGAGCTTTCTTGAGAACTCATTGAACGGCTTGTTCTGCTCATCGGACAGGACGGCGATTATCGTGACCGGGTCCGTAAGCAGGGCCAGCTCTTTTTTGAGGTGCTTTTTAGAATCTTCGGATATGAAGGTATTTTCTTTTGGCTTCATCTTCCTGTCCATAATCACACAGTCGGGTTCCTGCACCTATTTTATCCGAAAAAGAAAGGGATTTCAGCAGAATAACGCGGTCCAAGTGTTTTCCGAATGAAAGGAGACGGAAGGTTATGGCATAATTAGGTGAATTCAGCTTGGATAAAAACGCATGGATAAAAAACTTACGGATAAACTGGTAAGGCGCCTTATCGCGAATGCCAAAAAAATTCAACGGGCCAGATATGGCGATCTTGACGAGCTCTACGACCTCACCAAGGCAGGGTCCTACCCGAAGAACATCGTCGATCTCGCGGAATCCTTCGGAATGATGGCCGTAAAATTGGAGGCCAGGGAATACAAACTTGAGCAGACGATCGCCGAGCTGAAAGAGACCTCGGACAGCCTCAGGGTATCAAAAGAAACACTGGTCGAATATAACCGCACACTGGAGAGGAAAGTCCGGGAGAGGACGGCGGAGATCATGAAGATGGCGTCAACGGACGACCTGACCCAATTATTTAACAGAAAAGAACTGCTCTCCAGGCTCCGCTTCGAATTGTCGAGAAGGGCGCTCAGGGACCTTTCCCTCATCTTTTTTGACATCGACCACTTCAAGGAGTTCAACGATACCTACGGGCATCAGACAGGCGATGAGGTCCTGAGGACTGTTGCCGATACCGTAAGGAAATGTATCAGGGAGTCCGACATCCCAGGGAGGTTCGGAGGTGAGGAGTTCGTGATTGTCCTGCCCGAGACAAATTCCGGGCAGGCCTTTACCCTGGCCGGAAGGATCAGGGAGCACCTGGAGGCGGCCCCTTTGAAGCTGGGGCGGAAGAAATTACGGGTCACGGCCAGTTTCGGGGCCGTCTCTCTCATGGAAAACCAGGGCTATCTCAGAACAAAACTGGGACTGAGCGGCCGGGGGGCCATACGCGAAAATGAAAAAGCAACCTTGGACCAGCTTTGTGATCTGCTGCTTAAATGCAGCGACGATGCGATGTACAAGGCAAAAAAATCATCATGTCTTGAATGCGGGGCAGAATCCGAAAAAAAGGAGTACTTCAGCGGGGGGGTCTGCCATGAGTGTAACGGCACTGATATCGAACGCGGGAGAAACAGAGTCATGATATTTCAGGCTGGAAGATTTCTTTCTTCTCCTTAATTAATTTCACTTAAGCAGGCTGTTGATCACATCCCGCAGACCGTCGACATCATAGGGCTTTTTCAGGAATGCGTCGAAGCCATGGTCGGGGTAGCTCGACACAATGGCATCGTCCGAGTACCCGCTTGAGACGACTGCTTTAACGGCGGGATCTATAGCGCGGAGCTCCCTGACCGCCTCGTCCCCCCCCATGCCTCCCCTGATAGTCAGGTCCAGTATGACGATGTCAAAGGGGTCACCATCCGACTGAGCCTGCCGGTATTTTTCGATAGCGGCCGTCCCATGTTCGGCAAGCTCGACCTTATGCCCGAGGGACTGGATGAGTTCTCCGGAGACCATCCTGACAATCTCCTCGTCGTCCATCACCAAAATCCTGGCAGACCTCCCCGAAGGCGCAGGGGGTGATGGCAGCGGGGCTGTTTTGCGGATTCCGGCGGACGGCAGATAGATCCTGAAGACGCTGCCCTTACCCACTTCAGACGAAACGTCTATCAGACCGCCGTGGTTTTTCATGATCGAATAGGAAGTTGCCAGCCCCAGCCCGCTCCCTTTTTCTTTAGTAGTGAAATAGGGGTCGAAGATCCTGGGCAGATAGTGCGCGGGAATGCCGATCCCGCTGTCTTTGATGGATATCTCCACGTAATCGCCGTGTGCCAATACTGGAGGCACTCCCAGGTCAGGCGCATGGACGTTCCGGGCGGCTATCTCCAGCCTGCCTCCAAGCGGCATGGCCTGATCAGCGTTCAGCACTATGTTCTGGATGACCTGCCCAAGCTGTCCCTCGTCCGCGTCAACCTGGTGGAGTTCCCCGTCGATATCCATAACGTAGTCAAGGCGGGAGCCGCTTAAGGCGAACTTCACGGCATTTTCGATCACCGGGGCGATAGTCATGCGCTTTTTCACCGGTTTGCCGCCCTTCGAAAAAGTCAAAAGCTGGGAGGTGAGGTTCACCGAAAGCTGCAGGGCCTTCTCTGCCTGTATAAGCATCGACTCGGCTTTCTCGGGTCTATCAAGGGTCATCCTGGCCATGGAGATGTAGCCGAATACACCCTGCAGAAGGTTGTTGAAGTCGTGGGCGATACCCCCCGCCAGAGTGCCGATGGATTCCAGTTTCTGTGACCTGAGTCTCTCCTCCTCCAAAAGATGCTTCTCGGTAATGTTGTTTATAGTCTCGATGACGGAGGTGACGTTCCCCGAGGCGTCTTTGATGGGGAACCCCTTTGTCTCGACGAACAGTATGTTGCCGTCCTGGTCCAGGTGTTTGTGAAGGACGGCATGCGGTTCTCCATTTGCAAAGACCTCCCGGACGGCGCATTCCTCCCCCTCATCGTAGCAGGGACGGCTCGCTTTATGAGAGATCTCATAGCAGTGTTTCCCGATGATCTTTTCGCAGGTCTCGCCCACCTGGCCGCAGTAGGCCTTGTTGGCCGTCACTATGCGGTAATCGCGGTCGATGACGATGAAGCCCTCGTCCACGGTGTTGAGGATCGTCCTGACGAATTCCTCGCTCTTTAGGATATTTTCCTCGGCGCGTTTGCGCTCGGTGATGTCCCTTGTTACACCCAGCAGGGCGACGATCCCCTGCTTTTGGTCCCGCAGCGGCACCGCGTGGGTCTCCATCCATAAACGCCTTCCTTTTGTTCCGACCATTTCGAAAACAAGCATGCCGGAGCCGCCCTGAAACACCCGCTTCGTAAGGTCCAGGAACTGTTCCCGGTACCCCTCGGTCACCATTGGAATAATACACCTGCCCTCAACCTGCTCGAACGATTCCGCCTGTATCATATCCAGGCCGGCCCGGTTCATCATGATCAGGTTTGAGTTTTCGTCGAGCAGCTTGACGCACTCAGGTTCGGCCTCAATGATCGCCTGGAGCATACGTTCGCTTCTATCCTGGGCCTTCCGCTCCGAGATGTCCCTGCAGACCGTGAAGATCCTTGCTTCCCTATGCCCATGAAGTACTGTTGCGTTTATCTCGATCGGCACGATCCTGCCGTCGGCGTGGGCATAGTCGATCAGAAGGTCACGTACTGAGCCGGTCTCAAGACACCTTGCGACCTCTGAAGCGTTTCGCTCCAGGTCATAGGGGGCAGTCCAGTCCGTGACCGGCCGGCCTAAAATTTCCTCCAGGCTGCCGCGGCCGGTCATCCTGATATACTCCGCGTTGGCGTCGAGGACCCTGCCGCCTTCGTCCAGAATAACAAAGCCGGTGTTAGTGGCCTCGATCAGGAATTTGTACTTTTCCAGGCTTTCACGCAAGGCCTCTTCCGGCGGCGTGCGGCCGGTCAAGTCTGGGGCCATGCACCGGCCCCCGCTATTGTTTAGAAGTTCCATTTTTTCAGGCTCACCGGACTGGTCTTTATCTTTATTCGTCATAACTGCACCGATAGTATATAGAATATGCCCGCATGATTTCTCCGCTTCCGTGGTCCCGGAGTACACCAAGGGTCCCCACCATTATCCCTCTTTATTTCCCCAATTTCCACTGCCCGCCTTCTTCCCCTTAAGTTTTTTCAGAGTTCAGGCCCTGTCGTAAGAACAACGGTATTCATCGCTCGATCTCCAGAAAGCCGGCGTTATTGTTTAATATCCGCCCTGTTCCGTCCTCTTTCGCAAACTGGGCGTGGAGAAAAAGAGTCACGGAATACTTGCCCGGGCCGATACCCGAAGCGAGTATGACGTTGTCCCAGGAATGCTCCCCCTCCCGGGCCGCCTCGAATATCTTCTCAACGGGCTGTGCGAGGCTTCCCCCCTTTACTTTAAGGGTATATCTGACAAAAGCGGGCAAGGTAACCATCCCCTGTTGTCCGCGGGAGAGTCCTGCTATAACGTCCCGGCCGACATAAATCCTGCCTGAAGAATAGACCGAATCATTCCGTGTCTCCGCGGCCCATTCGATAAGTCCTATATTATCTTCGGCAATCGGAAGAAATGAATTCCTGCTCCAGTCGTACACAACCGGGGCCTTAAGTTTAGAGAGCGCCATCTTGATGCCCAGCAGCCCTTTTTGTTCTTTGTCTCTCAACATTGCCTGAAGGGCTTCAACCGCTTCTGCCTGTGCCCCCCTCCTGACAAGTTCATCAGCAATCATCTGTTTGTTATAGGGATTGCTGCGCAAGGCATCGAGCAGCTGGGGCGTCTGCATCCTGCCCAGGTCGGAGGCGCTAAGGAATGTCGGGCTTGAAACAGGCGCGCCCTGATCAGCGCCCTGCTGACCTCCGCCCAGCCCCTTGCAGGGCTCCATGGCCGCATTCATGCCCTGCAGGGCGATGTTGATCGTCCTCAGCACCCCGGTTTCAGCGACGGACGTTCCGCCCTTGTCGTAAAAATAACATCTGGCCCTGTTCAATGAAGGGACTGCGTCCGGTCCTATTCCTGCAAGAGCTGCCGCGGCATCGCCCTTAACATTTACGTTTTCCTCGGGATTGATGATGGCGGCAAGCAGTTCCTTTTCAGCATTCTTCGCCCGGGGCCCCATTTTGGCTATCGCCATGGCGGCATCCCACCGGATTGTTACGTCGTTGGTGTCGGCCTTGTCCCGGTAGTTCAAGGCCTTCAGGATGTGCGGAAGCCCCTCTTCGCCTATGCCCGCTAGGCCCTCCATCGCCCCCTGCCTCAGATATAAATCCTTGTCCGTGACGTAGGGGGCAAGCACCGGGATGGCGCTGAGAGCCTCTCTGCCCTTAAGACCCAACGCCTTGGCGTAAGTCGAGTGAATAAGGGTCTGCGACCTGCCCGGCACTGTCTTCCAGGCCTCTATCAACTGCTGCACGCTCATCACCCGCGCCGTCTCCGCGGCGTCCCCCGGAGGGTATTTCCATTGTCTGCCCTGTATGCCCTGGGCCAGCTGCAGGCTTTTGGTTTTGATATCATACATATTGCCTGAAAGGAGGTAAAAGCCGCCGGCCACAGCCATAGCCAACAAAACAACGCCGGAAATAACGACAGCGGTTTTTCGGGATTTTCCAGCGCCCCCTGCCGCCCCGGACGTCTCCGGTGTTTTACGGGCCGGCCCATTACCTTCCTGCTTTGCCGTGGCAGGGGCATTAAAAGGGGTCCTGCAGCGCGGACAAAAGGCCAGGGCCGGAGGTGACGTTCTTCCACACTTAGGGCATTTCTTCACAATATGGCCTCCTCAGACAAAACATTTTCACACCCCTTTATTGCCTCAACCTGTTCGAACGCCGAATATACTCGGACTATTCTTAATTATAATTGAGTGAAGTATTATTTTTTATTTAAAAGGCGATCTCCGCCGCTTGGGGGGGGCGCCTCAGGAAATAGCTTTCAATTAATGGGCAACTGACAATGGACGGGATAGGCCAGAGCTGGTGGGGACGTTCTTACACATTTAGGGCATCTCTTCACATAGGGCATCTCTTCACAAAATGGCCTCTTCAGAACAGCCGGCATCTGAGTGCTATGTCCGTGACCGGGGCATGCCGATGACCTGCCCCGGTTACGGACTCGGACCTGGATGCCTCTATTTGTTCCTGCGCCTGATACCTCTCAGGGCAGCGATCACTATAAGAGGCATAAGGATCAATACTGAATCTGCAAGGGCAGTGGCCCCGGTCTGTTTCGGGCCGATCGAGCAGCCGCCTCCCCCGTCCTCTACAACGACCGCAACAGGCGAGGCAACACCCACGGGGTCTGCAATAGAACCGTTGGCAGCACCGTCACTATCACCATCTCCGCCGTCTGTCAGTGTCAGCGTAACGGTCTTGCCGGATATTGAGGCATTTGTGTATTCATGGAATCCGTCCGCCCTGATCTTGTATACCTTGCTCCCTGAAGTGATATCGGCCGGATAGGTGATCCTGACCTGCGCCACGCCTCCTATGGCCACCCCATTGAGTGTAAATCTGAGCAGTCCATCATTAAAAGCAAAGCCCGATGGTTTGCCGCTCTGGTTTAACGAGGCGTCCGAAGACGATATCGCGCTGACATTGGTGAGATTCGTGCCGCCGGTCAGTGTCTCAATCGTCAATGGTCCGGTTCCTGTTGCAGCGTTGACAGTTACGGTTGTACTGCCTGCCGGGGGCGGCACATAGGTGCAGGACTGCGTCAGCACGGGGTTGCCTCCGGTACAGCCTGCCGGCGAAGCGGAGACAACAGTCCTTGTCTGGGTATTGCCGGGCTGACACTCTGAGAATGCGGAGTAGGTGAAAGATGTGCAGGTATTTGCCGGCGGGACATAGGTGCAGGACTGCGTCAGCACGGGGTTGCCTCCGGTGCAGCCTGCCGGCGAAGCGGAGACAACAGTCCTTGTCTGGGTATTGTCAGGCTGACATTCTGAGAATGCGGAGTAGGTGAAAGATGTGCAGGTAGTTGCCGGCGGCACATAGGTGCAGGACTGCGTCAGCACGGGGTTGCCTCCGGTACAGCCCGCCGGTGAGGCGGAGATAACGGTCCTTGTCTGGGTATTGTCAGGCTGGCACTCCGAGAATGCCGAATATATGAAAGACGTACAGGTGACGGCGGGATGACTTGCGGCATCTCCAGGATAAGTCGGCGGAACATTGGTGATCTCGGCCAGATTTGTGAACCCGTCGCCGTCCGAATCCAGAGGTTCGATCGCGGTAAAGTTATGCCCATTGCTTCCATAGGCAGCACCGTAAGAGTTTCTTGATCCGGGATTCTGCGCACTATTATGACATACACCGCAATTGCTGATAGCCCCGGCATTCGGATATCTAGCGATAAAGGCGTCCAGATAAGGTTGCAGGGCCTCCGCAAGGCCAAAGCAGGAAAATAACATTGTTACCCCAAGCATTAAGACCATGAATCTCTTCATTGTTTCCTCCTCATTGTGGCTGATTATGTTAAAGTCATTGTCATAATTTTATTATGGATCAGACCATAAAAATATCAGACAAATGATGAAAAATTTGTAGGACTTACCTCCCATCCGTGTAAAGGAAGTCTTTAAGTTTTACCAATGCGGCTTCCGTTTTCGACGGCCCTATATCGGAAATGTCATGTTATGTCCCATTATCTGCCATTCACCAACGCCGTGAATGCGCAAAGACGAAATCAGTTTCCCTTGAGACACCAAATGGGGTCAGCCCTTGAATCTTGACACGGCGAAATTTTTTTGATAGTATTCTGGCATGGCGAGACCGTTAAGGATAGAGTACGAGGGTGCAGTATATCATATTATGTCCAAAGGGAATCGGGGGGAGTTTATTTTTATCGATGAGAAGGACAAAGACGTCTTTTTAGATATACTGGGACGGGCAGTCGACCGATATGGCATAAATATATATGCCTGGTGCATCATGGGGAACCATTATCATCTGCTTGTATCCATTCCTCACGGCAATCTATCAAAGGGGATGCACTATATAGGTTCAGGGTATGGGAGCTATCTGAGGAGATACCGTGGATTCATAGGGCACGTTTTTGCCGGCAGATACAAATCGTTATGTGTAGATAAGGAAGGATATTTGCTTGAACTTAGCAGGTATATACACCTTAATCCGGTCAGGGCTGGGATAGCAAAAAGACCTGAGGAGTATAAATGGGGCAGCTATCTGCAATATATAGGAAAAGAGAAAGCGAGTCCGTGGCTTCAGACGGCGTGGCTCTTATCCGAATATGGGGCGAGCTATAAGATAGCCGCAAGGAAATATAGGGAATTTGTTGAAGCTGGCATAGAAAATCCACCTCAGTATCCTGCAGAAAAAATTACCGGGCAGGCGGTGCTTGGGGCAGAAAAGTTCGTAAGTAAAGTAGTAAAGACATTGAAAGGAGAAATCCTTGGGGACATTTCGGCAAAGCGTTACTTTGACGGAAGGCCTGGAGTGAATGAGATCTATCGCGCCGTTTGTGACTATTACGGTGTTGATTTAATCAAAGATTCCAGAGTGCAGGATATGTTTGTGTGTATTGCAAAAGAAGAGAGCCAGGCGCTTAACCGGGAGATTGCAGAAAAAGCCGGAGGGAAAAGCGATTCGGCTATAGCGCATCAATATCGGAGGGTGATGAGGAAACTTGAAGCTGATGGGAAATCACTACAACAATATAAAAAAAAGAAAACAGACATTATGTCACGATTCAAGGGCTGACCCCATTAAGACTTTCCGTGCATAGCGGGATAGTTCTTCAGCCCGTTGAAAGGACATTAATAAGCTTCGGGTTTCATGGTACTATCGCTTTGGAGCTTGTCGCCACTGGCTCCGGAGTTTGAGCCATGCAAGGCGCGACAGAGCTGACTGTAATAGAGCAATACCGCGATCTGGAAGAGATTGCTTTGGCACGCTGCTGGTTTCTTAATATGCTTACTGATATACAGTTTGTTATCGGAATGGCGGCCCCGGATAGAACCTGCTTCCACCTGTTTGTGGATTGTGAGGGCTTCCCCGGGGTCCCGCCCGCCTTCCATTGGTATAACCTGAGAACGAAGACATTAGATGAACCAAAAGATACGCCAAAGGGTGGTGGATATTTTCACGACTCTGGGCGCATCTGCGCTCCTTGGAACAGACTCGCCTACAAGAAGATTGATCCTGCCGGGCCACACAGTGACTGGGAGCTTGCTAACTGGATGACGAATTCCTACACAGGGAGCACTACCACATTATCGGCAATGGCGATTCGCATCTATCGAGAACTTTACGGTCCCAATTTCAAAGGACGCAAGGGGTAGTTATGAGCTCTATTTTTGAGAGATTGCTACGTCGCAAGCCAAATAAGAATACCGCCGCATCACGGAACACGCGCCTCATACTTGGCGAGTCTGTAATTAAAGCTCTGCAGGACTGCCTGTCCAAAGAAATCCATCAGAAAAATGAGGGAGTTGCCTACCTGTTTGGTCAGAGTGATGATGTAACAACACTGGCTGTCTCAGCGTATAAGCCGGAAGCCGAAACCACACCTGGAAGTTTCTTTGTCAGTGCACCTTCCATGGCTAAAGTAGTACGGGCTGCTTCTAATCTTGGGCTTCAGGTTGTTGGTCAAGTTCATACGCACCCCGGCCACGCGTTTCACAGCAATGGAGACAACGCTGGCGCTCGTATCGCTTACAGCGGGTTCGTCTCCATAGTGCTGCCATCTTACGGGCGACATCTACCTTCATTGAATGGCGCAGCTTTTTATATGTATTACGCCGAACGTGGTTTCGTAGAGCTTAATTCCAGAAGTGTCCATATCATTCCAGGGAGGATAAAATGAACGAACAGCTTTGGCGCGATGAGCGCGATAACCGCACCCTTCGTTATGCGGGTCGAAGGCTTGACCCTAATCGCTGGCTTCTTTTAAGTGTTGAACCCTCCTATGCTGCTCGCTACGATGGCCAGGTTGCAGTTTTGACAGCCGCCAATCTTCTCGGTCGTATGACGCCTGCACTGGCCCTTGACATTCCAAATGTGCAAATTGTTAGCCCTCTGCCATGGGCTGGCCGTAATCTTCGCGAATTCATCCAGCAACGGCTCTATGAGGCTGATCCTTACGGTCGCTTCGAATTACGTATTCGTCGGGCCGGTGACTCCATATTACGCTTCGGTTCTGCTGACCATGACATTGTAGTACATGGATCTGGCTGGAACACCTATATAGGCCCTGGCCCCTCACCTCTGAGCCCTTGCACTTCTGCAAATCCCATCGGCCCCGCTATGGCAGCAATCATCGCGGCAGCCAATCTGTTCATTCATGACTGCCCTATGGCCTCACAGCCTCTTACTTTCAACACATTATTTTGGAACCACGACTTTACAGATTCAACTGCCCCTGTTCTGCCAATGCATCCTGATCTGGGCGAATTATGGACAGTCGGCACCGGGTCTGTAGGCACAGCGATTCTTTATTTCTTGACCTTAACTGCGCCGTATTTCTCCACTATCTTGTTTGATGGTGATATTGTAAAAATCCACAACCTTGATAGATCACCTATATTCATCCACAACCTTGATAGATCACCTATATTCATCAACAAGCACGTCGGGCAATTGAAAGCAGACGCTGTGAAAGAATACCTTGAGGCTGCAAGTATTGCGAATGTTATAAGTGAGAGCTGTACCCTTGATATTGCCACACAATGGGCTTGCCGCCCAGCCGGAAGGCCAGACATGCTAATCTCAGCCGCGAATGAGCGTAATGTGCGGTCCATCATAGAAAGCTCATATCCGCCTATACAAATATATGGGACCACTGGGCGAAACTGGCAGGCAAGCGTCATCCGGCATATCCCTATTAAAGAGCCTTGTTCTTGCTGTCTTTTCCCTGAAACCAGTCATGTTGAGACGACTTGCGCCACTGGCAAAATCCCTGAACCGGGGAATGAGCAACAGGTAGATGCTGCCTTGCCGTTTCTTTCTTTTGCTGCTGGTGCTATGGCTGCCGCGGAAATTCTGAAGGTTTCAATGCCTGACCTTCCGTATACCTCAAATAGGACAATGCTTTATACATCGCCTTTGCCGCGTATAGTAAACGTTTCACAAGTGCGGCGTCCCGACTGTATATGCAAACGCTTAAGTACGCGAGTACATCGACAGATGATCCAGAATAGTAAGTACGCTACGCTATCAGGCACTATGGAAAAGTAGCAGCCGCTGGCACCGTGGCTGTTCTCCCACCCACCATTCACAGCCACTCGGTTTATCCATACCCCCCAGTCGCTTAGTCACTCCGCTTGCAGTTCTGTCATGCCCCTTGCACGGATCGCCTTCAAGATCCTTTGACTGCGCACGGAACATTCCGGCGATGCACGGGGAATGCTTCAAGCACGTCGCTCCTCTCCGGGCAGGCCTACGCGCCGCGACATACTTAAAGCTCATGCCAGAAGCAAGCTCACGCCTTCGATTCCTCCAAGCTTGTCCAGTGCTGTGCTGGCGCGACGAACTTCAGCACTACTCGGCCAAGTCTGACATTTTTTCCAATCATAGGTACATGCTATAATTTGCGTAATCCAGACTAATAGTCTTTTCGCATGCAGTTGCCAAATAGGAGGGGGACATCATGACGGAAGAGGACACACATTCAGAACGAGACGCACATGAAGGGCAAAGTCTCACAAAAGCACAAGATTCGAAGGGCTTTAACTGGAAACTTCTTGAAGTTACGATCTTGGCAATAGCTGCGATTATTTCTGGGTTTGGACTTTACTCGTCAATACGTCAGATGAAAATAAATGAGCGTCAAATGATCGCAATGGAACGTCAAATGGATGCAATGGAACGTCAGATGAAGATAAATGAGCGCCAGACGAAGGCAAATGAAACCGCTGCTCAAACTGGGGTTTGGCAAAATATATATACGCAAATGCTAGATATTGATAAAGTATTTATTGAGCACCCTGAGGTCTGGCCGTATTTCAATAACGCAAAAGCCATTACAAATACGCAATCCATCACAAATACCGACAATAACTTCAATCGCGTCATGGCTCTTGCTGATCTTCACCTCGACTTCTTCGATTTCTTTGATAACAAAGAGGTGCGCGAGTTACCGGGCATGGGGCCGGGCGGTGAATATTGGATCTTATGGGAAAAGTATTTCGAGGATACGTTTGCAGAATCGCCTGTTCTATGTTTGCGGTATGAGCAGAAAAAAGACTGGTATGGTAATGTAGTGTCAGTTTATGCCCAAAAAGGGTGCGCGAGAAAAACGCGTAAGCAAAAGGACTAACGTCATCTTTTCGAGAGTATAGACTATCCGGCCGGATGCATGTTCAATATTGAGATAACTTCTTCATCGCTCAGGTCATGCCATTGGAGGTATGCCTCCGCAACGGCAAAGGGGTAGCCTCTGACGTTCAGACAATGAAGCTCGTCAACAGATGGAAGGAGTAACAATACGGAGCTTTCTGAAGCGGTCGGGACGGCCACGACAATTTTGCCGGCCTTCTTCCTCACGGCGAACCTGACCGCTTCCGCCATGGTATAGCCCGAAGCCAGGCCGTCATCAGCGATAATGACGGTCTTTTCCGCCAGGTCGGGAAAGGGACGCCCTTTTCTGAATGTAATGTTTCTGGCTTCAACGACTTTTTTTGTCTTTTCTACCTGCCGATGGACTGCCTCGGGCGAAAGTCGCAGGCTTTTTACGAGAGTGTCATTAAAGATTACTTCTCCGTCGGGGCCGACAGCGCCGAACCCTGCCTCCGTGTTGTCAGGGAATTGCACCTTTCTGACGATTATTATGTCCATTGCCAGGGCCAGGCGTATTGCTATTTCGTGCGCTACAGGCACGCCGCCCGCCGGAATCGCCAGCACCAGCGCGTCCGAAGACGCATAGGCAGCGAGACTTTCGGCAAGCTTTCTCCCGGCGTCGGCCCTGTTCCTGAATACATGAGACCTGCCTCTGAGGCGAAGATTTTCGATGAGTCTGCCCATAGGTCATTTTAGCAGAATTCCCAACAAGATCAAGTAGGTACCGGTTACTGAAATATCGTTAGACTGACATGGGATAGCCGCCAGTTGCAAAAAAACAGGCCGCGATTTATCATTATCGTGAGACTATCGAGAAGGAGAAATTCACGGAATGAAAAAAACAGTTCTATTGTTAATTATCGTTATGGCCCTGATTTCATGCGGAAAGAAGGAGGTCAAGCAGGTATCGCCGGAATCTCTGATGTCACAGGAGGCCTTCGCCCTCGCCGAGACTCTCAGAACTGCCTTTATAAATAATGACAAGGACGCGTTACAGAAGCACTCCACTCCGGAGGGGTTCAGGGACATAACCGCAGGCAAGAAAGGCTTTGACAAGGTTGAGCTGTCCTTTACCCCCCGATGGGTAGAGATCGAAAATACAAAGACATTGCTTAATATCTCCTGGAAAAGCGCCTGGACCGCAGGCAGCAGGAAGTCCGAGGACAGGGGCATGGCTGTTTTTCAGATGGAGGGCAAGCCTCTTAAATTGACAAAAATCATCCGGGCAAACCCGTTTATATATCCGGAACAGTAGGGGTTTTCGCAGGGGCGGTCCCCTTGTGGTCGCCCGCCTTTAATTCAATGGCACGAACTGCAGGAACCCTTGCTGCATGTTCCGCAGCCGTCTTTGGACCCTGCAAAAGGCTTCTCGACGCCGCTCATGCCGAAGGCGGACATCTTTTTTTTGATATTGCCTGAGGCGCACTTCATACAGATGACTACAGTCCCTCCGAAGACAAGTCTTTCGAACTCTTCCCCGCAGTCGTTACATATATATTCATAAATCGGCATGTTACTTGCGCGCCTTCTCCTTGCAAGGGACCTTCTCCCAGTCCTTCAGGAATTTCGCCAGCCCGATATCGGTCAGGGGATGCTGTATCAGTTGGGAAATGACGGCAAAAGGTATCGTGGCTATGTCCGCCCCCATCCTTGCGGCATCTACCACATGGAGCGGATTGCGGACGCTGGCGACGATGATCTCGGTTTTGAACATATAATTTTCATATATATCTATAATCTCGCCTACCAGGTCCATCCCGTTATGGCTGATGTCGTCGAGCCGTCCGACGAAGGGGCTGACGTATGTGGCCCCCGCCTTTGCAGCGAGCAGCGCCTGCGTTGAAGAAAAAATTAATGTTACATTGGTTTTTATCTTAAGGCCGGAGAGTTTTTTTACCGTTTTCAGGCCTTCTTCCGTCATAGGTATCTTGACGACGATGTTTTTATGGATCTTCGAGAGCGCCTTTGCCTCCTTCACCATTTCATCTGATGTTGTCCCTATGACCTCCGCGCTGACAGGACCGTCAACAATATTACATATGGCCCTGAACGTCTCGACAGGGTCTTTTCCCTCTTTTGCAAGGAGCGAGGGGTTTGTTGTAACGCCGTCGATTACCCCTAGTTCCCAGGCCTTCCTGATCTCGTCGATATTTGCAGTGTCGATAAAAAATTTCATTTTTCCGCCTCGCTGTGGTGTTTAGGATCTGATCGTTATAAAGACCATGTTGTAGGAATAGTGTCCTTAAATCTGATATATCAATAATAAATATAATTTATAAAAAATCTCAACCGGTCATGTAACCCATTGATTTAAAGTGGATTCTTACAATTACTCCGTCAGTGCGCGGCGATATCGGCAGGTCATTATGATGCGACATGATAATTCTGGAATCAGATAAATAAATAATTCTTATCATTTCATCAGAAATATGAATTTGACTTAAAAAATTGCAGGCGTCTATAGTTATAAGGTTGTAAAAGTTATAAACCGCCATAAATTAAATGCAGTTAAGCATCGTGCAGTTTTTTGAGGTCTTGCGGAAGATCGGAAAAACCGCTTCAAACAATTTAATTTGGCAATGGTGACCGTATATGTTTTTAAAAGCTAAGACCGTGACAATGGCTAACTTTATCAAAATTAAACAGGAGGAAGCACAATGTCTTTGATTAAACCACATGGTTCAGATGAACTGAATCCGCTATTTGTGTATGATACGGCTCAAAATGAAGCCCTGCAGAAAGAAGCGAAGGGTCTGCCTTCTATTGTTGTGAGTTCGGCTACCGCGGCCAATGCAGTCATGCTGGGTGGCGGATACTTTAACCCGCTGACAGGCTACATGAATAAGGCTGACGCCTTGTCGGTAGCCAAAGATATGAAAACAACCTCGGGGTTGTTCTGGCCTGTTCCGGTATTAAACCTGGTCAAGGATGCCGGAAACATTAAAGCGGGTGACCGCATAGCCCTTAAAGATCCAAACGTTGAAGGTAATCCGATCCTCGCAGTCATGGATGTAAAGGCGGTTGAAGAATTCAGCGATGCGGATATGGCGATGATGTCTGAAAAAGTGTACCGTCCCAAGCCGCCCGAGGCGCATCCGGGGGTCGAGGCCTTCAACGCGCAGGGTAAAGTTTGCATATCAGGTCCGATCAAGGTATTAAACTTCTCTTACTTCCAGGATGAATTCCCTGACACTTTCCGCACCGCGGTCGAAATTCGTAACGAAATCGCTGAGCGCGGCTGGAAGAAGGTCGTCGCCTTCCAGACCCGTAACCCTATGCACCTTGCCCACGAAGAACTCTGCCACATGGCAATGGACCGTTTAGGCTGCGACGGCCTGGTCATTCACATGCTGCTTGGCAAGCTGAAAAAGGGAGATATCCCGGCGCCTGTCCGTGATGCCGCTATCCGTAAGATGGTCGAGCTGTACTTCCCCAAAAACAGCGCGATGGTCACAGGGTACGGGTTCGATATGCTGTATGCCGGCCCGCGCGAGGGCGTGCTGCATGCCATATTCCGCCAGAACATGGGCGCGACCCACTTCATCGTCGGCCGCGACCACGCCGGTGTGGGCGACCACTACGGCGCATTCGACGCGCAGAAAATATTTGACGAAGAGGTGCCCGCCGGCGCCCTGAAGATCGAAATCTTCAAGGCTGACCATACCGCATACTCGAAGAAACTCAACAAGGTCGTGATGATGTGCGAGGCGCCTGACCACAAAAAAGAAGACTTTGTTCTGCTTTCAGGCACAAAGGTCCGCGAAATGCTGGGCCAGGGCATCGCGCCGCCCAAGGAATTCTCCCGTCCTGAGGTGGCCGAAATTCTGATCAAGTATTATCAGAGTCTTGAGAAATAATTACCGGAAGGTCGAGATCGATACATATAAATGCTCGGAAGGCGCATAAAAATACTATGGGTTTAGGATTTAGAGTCCAGGGGCCGGGTTTCCAACGGTCCCTGGACTGCCGATTCCCGATCCCTGTCATAATCGAGAGGGGGTGAAGTACCAGACTTAATTGTGAGTAGCATGTTTGGACGGTAATTTAAGTGTTGTTCAATATCAATAAATTTCAAGGAGGTTAGCAATGCCAAGTTTTGTTATTACGGAAAAGTGTGACGGCTGCAAGGCGCAGGATAAGACCGCCTGCCAGTATATCTGCCCTCATGACCTGATGGCCCTTAACAGGGATATCATGAAGGCCTACAACCAGGAGCCCGAGCAGTGCTGGGAGTGCTTCAACTGCGTAAAGATCTGCCCTCAGCAGGCGATCGAGACCAGGGGTTATTCAGATTTTGTTCCGCTGGGCTCCAGCAACGTCCCGATGAGGGGCACGGACTCCATTATGTGGACGATCAAGTTCAGAAACGGGATCCTCAAAAGGTTCAAATTCCCGATCAGAACGACCGCGGAGGGTTCGATAGATCCTTATGCAGGAAAGCCCGCTCCGGATTTCGCAAATCTCAATAAGCCCGGGTTCTTCAACGGGCCTGCAAGAACAGAATAGGAGGACTATATAAATGGAAAAAGAAACTTGTACGTTTTCATACTGTCAGAAGCCCGCAGTCACCGAGGTCGAGTGTGACCTCCTGATCATGGGCGGCGGTATGGCAGGATGCGGCGCGGCTTTTGAAGGCGCCCGCTGGGCAAATGAAAAAGGGCTTAAGGTCGTCATGGTCGATAAGGCTGCAACCGACAGAAGCGGCGCGGTTGCTATGGGTCTGTCGGCCATCAATACATACGTCGGCGAAAACCAGGTTGCCGATTACGTCAAGTATGTAAGAAACGACCTTATGGGCATCATCAGGGAAGACCTCGTATTCGATCTGGGCAGGCACGTTGACAATTCCGTCCAGCTCTTCGAGGAGTGGGGACTTCCGATCTGGAAGAAGGGCGATGACGGCTTTTCGCTCGACGGTTTCCAGGCGAGGGATGCAGGAAAGGCAAGCCTGAAGGACGGCGGTACACCCGTCAGGTCCGGAAAATGGCAGATCATGATCAACGGCGAATCCTACAAGGTCATCGTGGCCGAGGCAGCAAAGAAGGCCCTCGCGACCAACCGCGAAAAGACCGGTATGGAACAGAACCATTTTGAGAGGGTCTTCATCGTGAAGGCCGTCATGGACACAAACGGCAAGAACGTTGCAGCCGCCATCGGCTTCAGCACCAGAGAGAACAAGATCTACTCCTTCAAGGCAAAGGCGATGATCTGCGCTACAGCCGGCGCGGTCAACTGCTTCAGGCCGAGGTCCGTCGGCGAGGGTATGGGAAGGACATGGTACCCTGTGTTCAGCGCGGGTTCAGGCTATGCCTTCGGTATGCAGGCAGGCGCGGAGCTCTCACTGATGGCAAACAGGTTCGTGCCCGCAAGGTTCAAAGACGGATACGGCCCGGTCGACGCATGGTTCCTTTTCTTCAAGGCGAAGGCGACAGACAGCTTTGGGGAAGACTATTGCACCAACAAGGAATATTTTGATGACGCAGTGGCACGATACGGAGACTACGCCAAGGGCATGGGCACAGCCATCAGAAACCATCTGATGATGAGGGCCATGAAAGACGGCAAGGGCCCGATCCTTATGAACACCCACACCGCCATGGCGGAACTGGGCAAGGCATTTGCGGACAAGCTTGGTGAAAAAGAAGGCAAGAAGAAGATGAAGCACCTCGAGGCAGAGGCCTGGGAAGACTTCCTCGATATGGCTATCGGTCAGGCGTCCATCTGGGCTGCGACCAATATCGAGCCTGACAAGACCCCTTCAGAGATCATGCCTACCGAGCCTTATCTCCTGGGCTCACACGCAGGCTGCGCGGGCTTCTGGGTAAGCGGCCCTGGCGATCTGCCGGGCACCCCTGAGCACTACAGCTGGGGCTATAACAGGATGTCCACAGTTCCAGGTCTTTTCATGGCTGGCGACGTTGTCGGCGCATCCGGCCATAAGTTCTCCTCAGGTTCACATGCTGAGGGAAGGATAGCGGCCAAGTCGGCACTGCAGTACATACTTGACCATGCTGATTACAAGCCGTCTCCGAAGCTGTCCCTTGACGAGATCGCCGCTGAGCTCTATCTGCCTTTTGAGATGTACGAGAAATACAAGGTGTACACGACTGATCCCACGATCAATCCGAACTACATCGGTCCGAAGTCACTTCAGCTCAGGTTCCAGAAGATCGCCGACGAGTACTTCGGCGGGGTTGCAACCTGGTACATGACCTCCAGGACGATGCTTGAAGCAGGGCTTGCGAAGCTTGAGATGCTGAAAGAGGACGCAGCCAAAATGGCGGCAAAAGACCTCCATGAGCTCTTGAGGTGCTTCGAGAACTACCACAGAATCCTGTCGGTAGAGGCGCATGCAAGGCATATCCTCTTCAGGGAAGAGTCCAGGTATCCTGGTTACTACTACAGGGGCGACTTCAACAAGATCGATGACGTAAACTGGAAGTGCTTCACCAATTCCAAGTACAACGCAGACACAAACACATGGGAATTCAAGAAGGTCCCGTATGTTCAGATGTATCCGTAGTTGAAATTCATTACGGGGAGGGTTTCGGCCCTCCCCGCTTCTTTCTTGCCGTGCAATGCATAATGCACAATGCACAAAAAAATTTTTTTGCGGTGCGCAGTATGCATTATCCGGTCGCGATAGACTTACTGCCTAAAGGAGGATAGATATGGCAGAAAATAAAAAGGTGTTGGTAATCGGTGGGGGTTTCAGCGGCCTCACCGCGGCGGTCGAGACGGCAGAGGCCGGCTCGGACGTCATAATTGTTGAAAAAACCCCGTTTTTTGGGGGCAGGGTCACACAACTTAACAAGTACTTCCCGAAGCTCTGTCCGCCGAACTGCGGTCTGGAGATCAATTTCAAGAGGATCAAAAACAGCGGGGACGTTACTTTCCATATGATGGCCGAGGTCGAGAAGGTCACCGGGCAGGAAGGGAATTTTGAAGTAACGATAAAGGTGAAACCCCGTTATGTTAATGATAAATGCGTCGGCTGTAACGCCTGCGCAGAGGCCTGTCCTGTCGAGATGCCGAATGAATTCAATTTCGGGATGGACAAGACAAAGGCCGCCTACATCACGCATAACCAGGCCTTCCCGTTTGTTTATGCAATTGATGACAGGTTTTGTAAAGGCAAGGCCTGCGGAAAGTGCGCCGAGGCTTGCAAGTACGACGCCATAGACCTCGATATGAAGCCGCAGACTGTAACGGTAAACGTCGGCTCGATCATCCTTGCCTCGGGCTGGGACCCCTATGATGTCACAAAGCTCGACAACCTGGGAGCGGGGAATATCAAGAATGTAATTACCAATATGCAGATGGAGAGGCTTGCGTCTCCCAACGGACCGACCGGAGGAAAGATCCTGAGGCCCTCCGACGGCAAAGAACCAAAGAGTATCGCCTTCGTGCAGTGCGCCGGCAGCAGGGACGAAAACCATCTCCCTTATTGCTCCTTCATCTGCTGTATGGCCTCACTCAAACAGGCGACCTATCTGCGGGAGCAGTATCCCGACTCGACCGCAAGTATCTTCTATATCGATATCAGGACGCCCGGACGGTACGAGCAGTTTTACTGGAAGGTCAAGGAAGACCCCAATGTTTCTTTGATCAAGGGAAAAATTGCAAGGATCACGGAGGACCCGGCAACAGGAAACCCCATCATCGAGGCCGAGGACATCCTCCAGGGAAAGAAGATCAAACAGGCGTTCGACATGGTCGTGCTTGCCACCGGAATGGTCCCCTCGACGAGCAGCTCCAAGATCCCGGTACAGGTCTCATATACTCCTGAAGGCTTCGTGATGCCGGCCACCCTGATGAAGGGTGTATATGCGGTCGGCACTCTCAAGAGCCCGGTCGATGTCGCAAAATCGGTCCAGGATGCAACAGGGGTTGCAATCAAAAGCATTCAGAGTGTGAGGAGGTAGAGGCCAAGATGGAGAAAAAATTCGGTGTATATATATGCAAGGGCTGTAATATTGCTGAGACGGTTGATATCGAAAAACTGAAAAAGAGCGCTTCAATCGCCGCGAAGATACCGGCGGACTCTGTAAGGGAACATCAGATACTCTGCAGCCCCGAAGGGCTTGAATTGATAAAAAACGATGTCAGCGCGGGGACGAACACCCTTATTATCGGGGCCTGTTCGCCGAGGGTCAAGTTCGAGGAATTTGACTTCCCGGGCGCCATAGTCGAGAGGGTCAACCTCAGGGAATTCGTGTCCTGGACCTCCGACCCTATGACGGAGGCCACGCAGACTCTGGCTGATGACTATATGAAGATGGGCATTATAAAGACCCAAAAGGGGAGCCTCCCCGAGCCGAATATCCTGCCTGACCTCAGCAACTCGATATTGGTCATCGGCGGGGGAATTACCGGACTTACTGCGGCGCTTGAGGCCGCCAATGCCGGCTATCAGGTGACGCTGGTCGAAAAAGAGGCCGAACTCGGCGGATGGTCCGCTAAACTTTACAAAGAGGCGCCAAGGGCTTACCCGTACGAGAAACTTGACGAGCCCATGATCTTCGACACGATCAGGGAAGTGGAAGCGCATTCAGGCATAAAGGTCTATAAGTCAACGATGGTCGAAAAGACGGACGGACAGCCGGGCCTTTTCGATGTTACCCTTACGGGCAACGGCTCGACCGAAACCATAAAGATCGGCGCGATCGTCATGGCCGCCGGCTGGACGCCCTATGACGCTACGAAACTCGGGCATCTCGGGTACGGACACCCGAACGTAATCACCAATGTCCAGATGGAAGAGATGGCCAAAAAAGGCGGGATAGTCCGTCCTTCAGACGGCAAGCCCGCGATGAAGGTGGCCTTCATACAGTGCGCCGGGTCACGGGACGCAAACCATCTTCCGTACTGTTCATCTTTTTGCTGCGCAACTTCTCTTAAGCAGGCGAAATATGTAAGAGAAAAAAGCGCCGATGCGATAGCGATGATTTTTTATAAAGATATACGGACCCCCGGACAGTCGGAGCTGTTTTATAAAAACATGCAGAATGACCCCGGTGTCCTTCTTACGAAGGGCGACGTAACCGGGATTGCGGACGCCGGAAACGGCAACCTCTTCGTCGAGGCCGAAAATACCCTGCTTGGTGAAAAGATCAGTGTAGAGGCCGACCTCGTCGTGCTTGCCACGGGCATCGTCCCGGCCACGAGGGCGCCGCAGGAATATCTCGACGGGCTCAGCGAGGCCGGCAAAAAAGGCGACGACGCCAAAAAGGCCTATCTGGAGGAGACCGCAAAACCGGATTACATACTTAATCTGGGTTACCGCCAGGGACCTGAAATCCCGACCCTTGAGGGGGCCTACGGGTTTGCGGACTCGAACTTCATATGCTTCCAGTACGAGACGAGGAGGACCGGCATCTATTCGGCAGGCTGCGTGCGTCAGCCGATGAATATGTCCGAGGCCGCGCAGGACGCGTCCGGGGCCGCGCTTAAGGCCATACAGTGCGTTGAGCATGTGGCGAAGGGTATCGCCGTACATCCGAGGGCATGGGACGTCACCTATCCTGACCCGATGATGATCAGGTGTACCTCTTGTAAGCGCTGTACCGAAGAATGTCCTTTCGGCGCGATCGACGAAGATGAAAAGGGGACTCCCTTTTACAGGATCAACCGCTGCCGTCGCTGCGGGACATGCATGGGCGCCTGTCCTGAGAGGATAGTGGCGTTCAAGGACTTCAGTGTCGACATCGTCGGCTCGATGATAAAGGGAGTCGATATCAACGAAGACGACTTCAGGATTATCGTCCTTGCCTGCGAAAACGACGCATGTCCGGCGCTCGACAGCGCCGCGATAAAGCGCATGAAGTTGAACCCGGCCGTAAGGATAATTCCTGTACGGTGTCTGGGGTCCACAAACCTGGTCTGGGTCACGGACGCCTTTTCAACCGGCATCGACGGAATGATCCTCCTTGGCTGCAAATACGGCGAGAATTACCAGTGCCATTTCGTAAAGGGAAGTGAGCTTGCGAACTATCGTTTCAGCAAGGTCAAGGAAACTCTCGACAAGCTCCAGCTTGAGTCCGACCGCTGTCAGTTAATGCAGGTGTCGATATCAGACTATGACAAGCTGCCGCAGATGATAAACGATTTCGTGGAAAGAGTGGAAGAGATAGGGCCGAATCCTTTTAAGGAATTTTAACCCCCCTTTCAATTCCCCCCTTATCAAGGGGGAACACATAGGGGCGCATCACGGGTTAAGGACATTTGGCAAAAAGTAGACTTTTATCAGAGGAGGAATATAATGACAGAACAGATCAAGCCGGACCTGAATTTTATAAACAGTGTAATAAATGCCGGGGGTGAATCTCTGAAGAAGTGCTACCAGTGTTCAACCTGTACGGTCGTATGTAACGTGACCCCCGATGACAAGCCTTTCCCGAGGAAAGAGATGGTCCAGGCCCAGTGGGGTATGAAGGACAAACTCTTCGGGAACCCCGACATCTGGCTATGCCATCAGTGCAGCGACTGCACGGCCTATTGTCCGAGGGGCGCGAAGCCCGGCGAGGTCCTGGGCGCGATAAGAAAGCTCAGCATAGAGGAATTCTCGGTCCCCGGTTTTCTTGCCAGGATGGTCAATCAGCCGAAGTTTCTTCTGGTGCTGCTTGCGGCGCCGGTGCTGCTTTATACGTTAATCATCGCGTCCCAGGGGTTTTTTACGGATGGGGTCCCAACGGAAAACGGGAAGATAGTTTTCGGAAAGTTCCTTTTTTCCCTTTATTATGTCGACACCGTGTTTACCGCTGCCGCCCTCTTTGCCGTCTTCAGTCTGTATCTGGGCGTCACTAAATACTGGAGGGCCATGGCCGCGGCAAACGGCGGGGTGAGCTCCGGGGATTTCGGGAAGGCCCTGTCGGATACCTTCATGGATATCCTCGGACATAACAGGTTTAAAAAATGCGAGGTCACGAAAGACAGGGCAACGGCGCATATGCTGGTTTTTTACAGCTTTATCGGTCTGTTCATAACGACCATACTGGCCTTTGCGAGGGTCATCCCGGAATACATACATCATCTGCACCTGTCTGAGGGCATAGACGTTCATATGCTGGACTGGCTTGCCTACATATATAAACCTATCGGAAACGTCAGCGCGGCGGCCCTGGTGCTCGGGATTTTTCTCATGATGTCCAACAGGTTCAAAAACCAGGGCAAGGCCGGGCTGGGAAGCTACTACGACTGGTTGTTCATCTCTTTAGTTGCAGGGGTCGGAATTTCCGGACTGCTTGCGCAGTTTCTGAGGATGGCCAATACCGTGGCGGCCTATCCGACATACGTTGCGCACCTTTGTCTGGTCTTCTTCCTTTTTGCATATGCGCCTTTTTCAAAAATGGCGCATATGGCATACAGGACGACCGCGCTGGTCTATTCAAGGCAGACCGGCAGGGACACGGGAAATTAACAGGCTGTTTAACGCTTATAAGCGGAAGTACTGGAGGTACCGAAGATGGCGACAGTAAAGGAAATGGTTGGAGATGTTGAGAAGGAGTTGATCTCGCTGGGAAAGGACAAGACCGTCGCGGACGCAGTGAGCCTGCTCGTGGAAAACGAGATCGGCGCACTCGTCGTGGTTGACAATGACGGCAAGCCGGTCGGGATGTTCACCGAGAGGGACGTGCTTAAGTGCTGGACGAGGAAGGGAGACAGGCATTTTAAGGACATCCAGGTCCATGAAGTGATGTCCACCAATCTGATCATAGTCGAGACCGACGATGACCTCTGCTATGTGACGTCGATCATGATCAAAAACCGGATCAGACACCTTCCGGTCCTCGAAAAAAACCGTCTTGTGGCCATGATCTCCATCAGGGACGTCGTAAAGGCGCAGGTCAGCGATCTGAGGGCGGAGAACCATTATCTGAAGGACTATATTTCGGACAAATATCCCGGATAAATAATATTAATATTATTTACAAACGAATAAATTTTTTTTATAATACCGAGCCTGGAGGAGGTGAAGCAGGGAGACACTTTTTAATGGCCAGATTACGATTTTTTTCATATAAAAAATTTTTTTAAAAAAGGAGGAAGTGGATGAGTTCAACAATACTTTTTGCTTTAGGTTGCGGATTGTTAGGCGTCGTATACGCCATTATGACCGCAATGTGGGTGAACAAGCAGGATGCGGGAAGTGCAAAGATGCAGGAGATTTCAAATGCGGTAAAAGAGGGCGCTTATGCGTTTCTGGCGCGTGAATACAAAACAGTCGCCATGGTGGCAGTCGTTCTGGTTGTTGCGATTGCGGCAATACCCCAGCTCGGGATGTGGGCGGCTATCGGCTTCATAATCGGGACCGTCGGCTCGGCATTCGCAGGCTTTGTCGGCATGTGGGTCACGGTCCGTGCAAACGTACGTACGACAGCGGCCGCAAGCAGGGGTCTGCAGGCGGCGCTCGGACTTGCCTTCAAGGGCGGTTCGGTTACCGGTGTTATGGTCGTCGGTCTCGGCATCATAGGCCTGGCCGGCTTTTATTTTATTGCAAAACAGTCAGCCCCTGAACAGGCATTTCATGCGCTGATCGGTCTGGGCTTCGGCTGCTCACTCATGAGTGTGTTCGCCCGTATCGCAGGCGGTATATATACAAAGGCTGCCGACGTAGGCGCCGACCTCGTCGGAAAAGTTGAGGCAGGCATTCCTGAAGATGATCCCAGAAACCCGGCCGTCATCGCGGACAACGTCGGTGACAACGTCGGTGACTGCGCTGGTATGGCAGCCGACCTTTATGAAACCTACACGGTCACGCTCGTTGCGGCAATGCTTCTTGCCAAGACTGTTTTCGGGGCCAACAGCCCTTGGGTCGAATTCCCGATGATGCTCGGCGGCATATCGATCATCGCCTCCATTATCGGAACCTTTGCTGTGAGGCTCGGCAAAAGCAACTATATTATGGGCGCTCTCTATAAGGGTCTTGCCGTCGCAGGTGTCCTTGCGGCAGTAACCTTTTATATTGTGACCGGCGAATTCCTTAAAAGCCCGGAGGCAATGGCTTCAGTAGTCAGCCATCCGTCATTTACACAGATGAATGTATTTCTTATGTCATTGATCGGCCTTGCCCTGACAGGCCTTATCGTGGCCATAACCGAGTACTTTACGGCCAAGGAATACGCCCCGGTTAAGCACATCGCGCAGGCCAGTTTGACCGGCCACGGCACTAACGTCATTGCAGGTCTCGCGGTCAGCATGAAGTCAACCGCGGCGCCTGTTTTAGTCATCGTCGCTTCTATCCTCGGCGCCTATCATCTTGGCGGCGGGTTTGATGGTGATCTGACGGGCGGTCTTTTTGCTATCGCCCTCTCAGCCGTCTCGATGCTCTCAATGACGGGTATCGTTGTCGCCATCGACTCATACGGACCGATCACTGACAACGCAGGCGGTATCGCTGAAATGTCAGGTCTGCCTGAAGAGATCCGCAACATTACAGACCCTCTTGATGCGGTCGGCAACACCACAAAGGCAGTTACAAAGGGCTATGCCATCGGCTCTGCAGGACTTGCAGCGCTTGTTCTTTTTGCAGAATATTCGCGGTCGTTTTCGACCCCGGTCCTTTTCGATCTTTCAAACCCCATGGTCCTGGCAGGTCTGTTTATTGGAGGACTTCTTCCCTACTACTTCGGCTCGCTCCTTATGGAGGCGGTCGGCAAGGCGGCGGGCAGCATCGTTGATGAGGTCAGAAGGCAGTTCAGGGAGATCCCCGGCATTATGGAGTATAAGGCAAAGCCTGAGTATGGCAAGTGCGTTGATATCGTCACGCAGTCGGCCATCAAGCAGATGATGGTCCCGGCCCTTATTCCTGTCGTCGCTCCTATAGTCGTGGGGCTTCTCCTTGGGAAAGAGGCGCTCGGAGGCGTTCTTATCGGAAGCATCCTGACCGGACTCTTCCAGGCCATCGCCATGACCAGCGGCGGCGGCGCGTGGGACAATGCCAAGAAGGCCTTTGAAGACGGAGTCACCGATTCCAAAGGCAAGGTCCATAAGAAGGGCAGCGATGGACACAAGGCCTCCGTCACGGGGGATACTGTCGGCGATCCTTACAAGGATACCGCTGGACCCGCTATCAACCCGATGATCAAGGTCATCAACATCGTCGCGCTCCTGATAGTTCCGATGCTGTAAAAGCAGTACGAGGAAATACCAAAGGGCTGGACCCGGTATCAGGGGCCAGCCCTTTTTTTTATTCCGAAAAAAAACAGTCAGACGGACAGCGCTTTTTTCAGCCAGTCCCTGATCTCATCTGATATCGCGAACATGCCGTGTATGGGCGGGAGCACAGGATTGTCAATCGCATCGCGGACCATACCGGCAGGGACCTCCGCGATATGTCCGATAGTTGTGGTGATGTCCGTCCTGCCGATCTTCAGCAGCATAACGCCGGGGGTCTCCGTTTCGGTCTCGATATAGAAAATATAACCGGATATCTCCTTGAGCCTGGCGAGGTCGTCAGGCTTCGACTGAAACCGCGGCTCCATCATCATCTGAGGGGTCACATCAAATTTTATCTGAGAGACGATTTCAGGCCTGCACTTCATATCGTCAAGAGACAGCACGTCTTCAAGATTCATATCATCGAGGTTAATTTCGGTCATTGCAAAATCTCCTTATGTTTTCTGCGCTCAGGCACAATCTGCCTTGCAATTCTACCCTCATTCCAATCATTTGATACATAGAGTCCGCAGTAACAGCTCCCGTACTCACGGACATCGTCGTTGCGGAAGGCACAGGGACAGATGATGTCCAGGTCCTCAGTCCTGTTGCCGGTCGCCAGCCTGCACGGGCAGGAACGGTACCCATACCGCCCTTCGTTCCTGAGGAGGCCGGAGAGGATATCAAGCACAAAAGACCTGTCATTGTTGAGCTCCATGCCCAGGGCGGCAGCGTATTTTGAAAGCGCCTCATACAGAACCTCAGGGGTCATTCCGACGCCGCCATAATTTTGACTGTAAGCTCCTCGGGACGGAATCCGATTATAACCTCTTCAACTACGGTAGTAGGAAAGGTCTTGCCCGGGTTATGCCTGGAAAGCTCCTTTGTTACGGCCCACTGCTCGCCGGAATCGAGAGTGTCCACCTCGATGAGGCTATATGAAATGCCTTTTTCATCCAGGAATGCCTTAAGCTTCTTGCATGCCGGGCAGGTACTGAGGGAATACACGGTGATCTTCTTCAAGATATGCTCCTTCCGGCATCCGGTATAAACAGGGCTAAATCCGGACCCTATATACCTCCGCGGTGATATATATGTCCACGATGTAGTATAATAACACCAACTCGCATTCAGTGGAAACTTGGCGGCGCGGACATGGCATAATCTTTTAACTCTTCCCTTGTTTTGCCGGCCGCAAAGTTCATTGAAACATATTAACATTTAAGGGAGCATCCATGGCCACCGCGGACAATAACGGCAGTACCGATATTAATGATATAAAAAAACATCTTGAGGGCAAGATAGAAAAGAGCGTCATTGTTCCGGAGTACCTGACCGGGAAATCAAAGATGAAGTTCCGCTGCTATCCCGGCATCGCGTGTTTTACAAAATGCTGCAGCGGGATAAAGATATTCCTGTCCCCGTATGACATATACAGACTGAAAAAAAGGCTCGGGATGACCTATGACGAGTTTCTCCTTACGCATACTCTCCAGACCGTGATCGACAGGTCACAGCTTCCCGTCGCGGTAATGAAGATGAAGGAAGACGAAACAAGGTCCTGTCCGTTTGTAACGAAAGAGGGCTGCACCGTGTATGAAGACCGTCCCCTTACATGCCGGTATTATCCGATAGGCATGGGGATAATGAAGCAGTTCGATAAGGAAACAGGCACCAATTTTTTCATAAAGATAAAGGAAGACCATTGTCTCGGGCATAACGAAGATAAAGAATGGACGATCGACGAATGGCGCGCCGACCAGGGCTCCGATGTTTACGACGCGGTAAACGACGACTGGATGGAGATCGTCCTGAAGGCAAAGACCCTCGGCATGGTGGAGTTCAGCCAGAAGTCACTGGACCTGTTTTTCATGGTAAGCACAAACCTTGATTCCTTCAGGAAATTTGTCTTTGAAAGCAGGTTCCTCCAGGCCTATGAGATAGAGCCTGAAGTGATAGAGAAGCTGAAAAATGACGAACTGGAACTGCTGAAATTTTCCCTCTCGTGGCTCAGGTTCACCCTTTATGGCGAAGGCGACTTCAAGGTCAGGGAAGATGCAAGGAAAGAGGCGCAGGCAAGAAGGCAGGCCGCGATGAAGGTGGAGAGAAAAGTAGTAGGACCGGAGATTTGAGCCTGCTAATAAGACCTTTAGCAAATAAAGCATTTTCAAAGGGGCTCTGTGAAAGACAGCGCCCCTTTTTTATTCATGAAGGCGAAGGGTGGTTTTCGATCATTGATGTCAGCGAGGTCTTGACGGACAGCAGCATTCCCAAGCGATATTGGATCGACCTAAAAAAGGTAGTCAGCGGCAGCTGTGGGGCGGGTGAGAATATCGCCCAAACTGGACCCAAAGCTTGAAAAGCTCCAAATATAGAGCTATAATTAGAGCTATATCCAACAGGAGGTTATAATTATGGACACTATCTATGCCGACCTTTCTATAAGCATGTCTGAATTTAAGAAAAACCCGGCCCAGGTGCTTCGCACTGCGGGTGAAAGGCCGGTGGCGGTCCTCAACCACAACCGTCCGGTGTTTTACATGGTGACCCCGCGAATGTTTGAAGCTCTGGTCGAACAGATGATAGACGGCGATCTCGCCGAGCTCATCCGCCATCGTTTGGCCCAGAAGGATGCCGCCGTAGAGGTGGATATTGACGAAATCTGAAGTCACTCACAGCTACCGTCTGAAGTTTATTCCCGAGGCGTTGGCAGAGTGGCATGCGCTTGACGGCAGCGTCAAAGAGCCCTTGCGCAAGGCTCTCAAGAAGCGACTTGAACAGCCGCATATACCGGGTTCAAAGCTGCATGGCAATTTGCGCAATTGTTACAAAATCAAGCTCCGCAAGCAGGGCTATCGCCTGATATATACTGTCGAGGATGACGTGCTGGTTGTCCTGGTTCTGGCGATCGATAAACGGGAAGATATGGCTGTCTATCATTCGGCATTGGCGCGGCTGCTGGGTGGTCCAAAATGAATTGCTTAAAAGAAGAACATGGCTAAACGCAAAGCACCCGAACTGACCTTTCAACAGCACATCGCTGACTTCCTCATACGCGAGCATAAGTACGGTGTCCTTGAACAGTCCGACATCACGGACACTGAACACTAATGCCGGTAAAATTTGAGTTTATGGGGCAGAGGGTAGCAGCCCATTTCGTTGAAATCACCGAAATGGTTGGAATCGGCAATGGCGGGAGTGGAGACGGGAGGGAATGTGCATGAGCAAGACTGAAGACAACAAGCTCGCGGTTTTTCAGGGAAAGCACATCAGAAAAGTATTCCATGAGGGCGAATGGTGGTTTTCGATTATTGACGTTATCGAGGTTCTGGTTGGGAGCGACAGGCCCCGAAAATACTGGAACGACCTTAAAAAGAGGCTATTTAAGGAGGGATATGATCAGTTGTCCGAAAAAATCGGACAACTGAAATTGCAGTCATCAGATGGAAAATTTTATGCCTCTGACTGTGCCGATACAGAAACCATGTTCCGCATTATCCAGTCAATCCCTTCCCCGAAGGTGGAACCTTTCAAACGCTGGCTGGCCCGGGTAGGCAAAGAGAGGATTGACGAGATAGAAAACCCTGAACTGTCCATGGAGCGGATGAAGGAGCTTTATGAAAAGAAGGGGTACCCCAAGGAATGGATAGACAAGCGGACGCGGGGGATAGCCGTGCGTCAGGATTTGACCGATGAATGGAAAACCCGGGGAGTTCGGAGCAATCAGGAATTTGCTATTCTGACCAATGAGATTATGCAGGGGGCGTTTGATCTTAAGGTCGATGAATACAAGCAGGTGAAGGGACTGGAGCGAGAGAACCTGCGTGATCATATGACAGACATTGAACTGATTTTAACCATGCTGGGCGAGGCCACGACAACTAAGATAACTAAATACAGGGATCTAAGGGCTTTACTCCTCTTAAAAAGGATGCGCAGGACGGAGGGGCTGTTGCAGGCCGGACGCGAAAAGATATTGAAAGACAGACCGGCACGCCGGTGGTAAGCAGCAAGAATTATAAAGAATTGCCGCATATCGGCAGAAAGAAACTGAAATAATGGGGAATTTGGTATGACAAGGATATCATATGGGTTCGCTCAGTAATATTTTCAGTCTGGTCATCGGCATTAACCTTATTCTGGTTGGAGGGGTTGCCTTCATGGCAGGGATTGTATCTTTGGCAAAGAGAGACGGGTCTGTAAAAAGACTGACCTCCGTAGTTTATATTGCTGCCGGAATCATCGCGGTTTATGCGGGTGTTGGTTTAACGAGAAGTTCTTTTTGAAAACGGCCTAATACTTAAGCTTCAAAAAATTCCTCAGCAGGTCCTTCCCTGCGGTCGTAAGGATCGACTCCGGATGGAACTGGACCCCTTCGACGATAAATTCCTTATGTCTTACCCCCATGACCTCGCCGTCGTCAGCCCGGGCAGTTATCTCAAGGCATCCGGGCATCGTATCTTCCTTGATCACAAGTGAATGATACCGCGTAGCTATAAAAGGGTTAGGCAGTCCAGAGTAGATAGTCTTTCCGTCATGACTGATCATCGAGGTCTTGCCGTGCATTAGCTTAGGCGCCCGGATTATATCTCCGCCAAAGGCAGCGCCAATGGACTGATGACCCAGGCAGACCCCGAGTATCGGGGTCCGTCCGGCGAAGTGCCGTATCAGCTCGACGGATATGCCGGCCTCATTGGGGGTGCAGGGGCCGGGAGAGACGACTATCCGCTCCGGGCGCATCGCCTCGATCTCGGCAATTGTGATCCTGTTATTTCTGAATACCCTGATGTCCTCTCCGAGTTCGCCGAGATACTGAACAAGGTTGTAAGTAAAAGAATCGTAATTATCTATCATCAAAAGCATCAGTTTAGTCCTTCCTCTGCCATCTCGACGGCCTTAATCATGCCTTTTGCCTTATTGAGGGTTTCGGTGTATTCATTTTCAGGTTCGGAATCGGCGACGATCCCGGCCCCTGACTGGACGTAGACCCTGCCGTCTTTCAGGATAAGGGTCCTGATCGTTATGCAGGTATCCATGTTTCCGGAATAGCTGAAATAGCCTACAGAGCCGGCATAAGGTCCTCTCCGCGTTGGTTCAAGTTCCTCTATGATCTCCATCGCCCTGACCTTCGGAGCCCCGGAGACAGTCCCGGCCGGGAAGCAGGCCCTCAGAACGTCAAAGGCGTTAAGACCGCTCAGGATCTCTCCTTCGACATTCGACACAAGGTGCATAACATGGCTGTACCTTTCGACCTCCATCATCTCCGTGACCCTGACAGTCCCTGTCTTTGCCACCCTGCCGACATCGTTTCTTCCGAGATCAACAAGCATGATATGCTCGGCCGTCTCCTTCGGGTCTTTTTTTAGCTCCTGCTCAAGCGCTGCATCCTCATCCTCGGTCTTCCCGCGCCGTCTTGTCCCGGCGATCGGACGCAGGACTATTTTGTCGTCTTCAAGTCTGACGAGGATTTCAGGTGATGATCCGACGATTTTTGCATCTCCGATGTCGATATAGTACATGTAAGGCGAAGGGTTGATGACCCGAAGCGATCTGTATATGTCGAACGGGTCGGCATACGTCGGCCGGTCGAAACGCTGGGACAAGACGACCTGGAAAATATCGCCTGCCTTGATATACTCCTTGGCAGCAACGACTGAAGACATAAAATCGTCCTTTGAATAGTTTGATCCGAAAGCTCCCGCGCCGGCGCCTTTGTCCGTCTGCTTCATTACCAGTGGGTTGCGGAGCATGGAGATGAGATTGTCTATCTTCCGTTCTGCCTCCCTGTAAGCCTCTTCAGCAGACTGCCCGTTTATATGGGCGTTCGATATGACCTTGATCTTCTGTCTCAGGTTATCGAAGATGAGCATGGTGTCGGTCAGCATAAGAAAGAACTCCGGCAGGCCGAGGCCTGCCTTCGGTCTTTCGCTTATCGGTTCGAAGTAGCGCACCATATCGTATCCTATGTAGCCGACGAGACCTCCGAAGAACCTCGGCAGGCCCTCCGTCTCGACGGGGGTATATCTGGATATCTCTTTTTCCACAATGTCAAAAGGGGTCTCGGAATGGACCACCTGGGAAAGGCCTGAAGCGTCCGTGATCTCGACCCTGTTTCCAGTGCCGCTGATGGTCCTCGAAGGACGCGACCCGATGAAGGAATACCGGGCCCATTTCTCCCCGCCCTCGACGCTCTCAAGCAGAAAAGACGGCGAGCCCCCTACCTTCATGAACGCGGTCACCGGGGTGTCGGTGTCCGCGAGGATCTCTTTATATACCGGGATCAGATTGCCTTTTTTTGTCAGGCCCCTGAAGGTGCTGAGGTCAGGAAATAACATTATTTTTATGAAAATCCCTTGTTTATTTTTTTTGAAATCAATTATAATTATACCTTAAGATGCGCCAATAAGTTAAGGACTGTTTCGATGTCCGGGCGCTTCTTTTTGGAACAGATGCGGGAATAGCTCAGTGGTAGAGCATAACCTTGCCAAGGTTGGGGTCGCGGGTTCGAATCCCGTTTCCCGCTCCAACAAATTCAGTGAATAGTGAACAGTAAAAAATCAAATAAAACCGATTAACTCTTCACCATTCACTTTTCACGGGTTGCTTTTTAAAAGGCGACGTACCCAAGTGGCTAAGGGGGAGGTCTGCAAAACCTTTATTCAGCGGTTCAAATCCGCTCGTCGCCTCCAGTTTTCTGAGCCCCCTTATTATAGTCCCGTATAGATTCAAGCAGGCCGGTATCAAGCCCTTTCTCCTCGAAGTATTCCCTTTCAAGGGACTCGACATAGAACCTGTCGAGACCGCTGTTGTCGAGGAAGTCCTCCCTCAGCACGGCATTGCGTGAAACGATGACCTCAGGGAAGATCTGATTGAGATAGACCGATTCCTTACGGAGGTCTATAAAGACCTTCTCGAAAAGTTTCTCCGGAATCTTTTTGGCCATCCCTTTTTCCGCAAGCTCTTTCATGATGTCGGCCCTTATCTTTTCCCTCACTTGTTTCATCTCAAGGCCGGGGAAGAAGCTCCGCATCCTCTCCTTAAGGGCGACGTGGGTCTCATTGTAGAGTTTTTCTTCGTCTGACAGGTTCCGAAGAGCGGTGATTATGTCCCTGAGGGAGGCCTCGCCCTGACGGATGCTTTCAAGACCTTTTACGATCAGTCGAATTTTTTGTTTGCCGTAGTTTGTGATATATTTATTTTCGAGGATGTCTTTTATAAAAACGGAGGTGAAGAGGCCGGGGTCGAGGGTATCGAAGGCCTCCTTGTTCCCCAGGAGACTTCTCAGTGAGCCCTCTTTGAAATCGATGTTCTTCATAAACGCCAGCTGGCTTAAAACGGCATGAATGTTATCGTAACGGTCAAAGTACGTAATAAGAGAACTCAGTTCCTCGAAGATGCTGAAGTTGTCGGTTTCCCTCGAAAGCTCGTCGCAGGCCCTTCCGATGTCGAGCAGCACCTGATCAAAGCCCCGGTCGTTCAGCGAATAAGCCGTATGCTTTGCCCTGATCAGTTTTACAATATCTTCCCTGATGATATGCTGTTTTAAAGAGGGGTCTTTGAAAAACAGGTTCTCCAGCACGGCCCTTACGTCCTTAAGATAGTTCTGTTCGCCGGTCTCCTGGATTTTTTTGCCCTTAAGCAGCAGTTCGTCGAGGGTATCAAAAAGCACGCTCGGGATGTTGTTTCTTATGCTCAGCGTACGGAGCCTGTTAAGCCTGGCGTATTCAGACGCCTGGAGGGTATCTCTGGCAAGGCCTTTTACGAGCACGGCCTGGTATTCATCGACGACGACACGGTTTTCAGGGTGTTTGTACATTATGTCGATCTTCATGCGCTCCTGCTGATACCCGTCGATATTGTTGCTGAGGACGATTTTTTCGAGGAGCGCCTGGTCTTCAAAGCTCAACTCGCGATCTTTAGCGTAGAGTGTCCGGAGCGTATTGTAATATTCCTGATTGGCGCGGTTTATCAGCTTGAAGATAAAGACAACGGAATGTTCCTCTTTGAGTTCTAAACAGAACCGTTCGAGCAGCTCGGTGTCCCGGTCGTCGGCGAGCAGGTTGGTCCTCTTGAGGAACTTCCCGACCATCTTCAGTATCTGTCTCTGCCTCTTTCTGTAATCACCTCCGAACGCCGAGGAGACCACAAAATAATAATTGGTTACCGCGTGTCCCTGGAGAAACAGCCTCGAAAAGGTCTCCATACCCTCGGTATTATTTGTGAAAACAACCTGCTCCTTGTCGTCCAGAAAGGCGCCGAACATGATCAGCCGGTTGAGCAGGTCGTTTTTGGCCATGTCCTTGAGGGGTTTTTCGACCCCGAACATATACTCGCAGAAGCTGCCGCCGGTTCCGCGGTAGGTCACGTTGTTTTCAGTTATGCTGAACTCATTGCCCTGCGAGAAGAACCTTATCCGGGAGTCTTCTTCTTCATAGAAGTAGGTGTTATAGGCGCTGAGGCCGGAAACAAAAGCGAAATAGTCGATGTCGCCTATGCTGCCGTGGAGCCTGAGGTCTCTGATCATATGAAAAAATATACCACAGTATAATTAAAATATTCTATTTACGAGGCCCTGAGTTGTGGCCGCATTGGTCCGTGTGGCGTCTTTGTTCCTTTTTATTCCTGATAAGGGTAAAATACTCCGAAAGAAGCAAGGAGGACTTTTGGACAGACTTATAATAAACGGCGGAAGGAAACTAACGGGCACGGTCGAGATAAGCGGGGCGAAGAACGCCGCCTTGCCGATCATGGCCGCGTCAATTCTTGCGGAAGGCGACCACCTTCTGCATAATGTCCCGCGTTTGAGGGACATTATGACCATGGGGAGACTGCTCGCCAATCTGGGGGCCGGATTTCATCTGGATGAAAACGGCGCTATCCTCAATTGCTCCAGGATCTCCAATTATGAGGCGCCATATGACCTTGTCAGCACGATGAGGGCATCGGTCCTTATCCTGGGTCCTCTGGTGGCAAGACTCGGGAGGGCAAAGGTGTCTCTGCCCGGAGGCTGTGCAATCGGGGCGAGACCCATCAACCTGCATCTCATGGGGCTCAAGAAGATGGGCGCGTCGATAAAGCTTGAGGCAGGATATGTGCTTGCCAGGGCAAAGAGGCTGAGGGGCGCCGCTATTTATTTTGATATCCCGACGGTCACCGGGACCGAGAATATTATGATGGCCGCGGTCCTGGCCGAAGGAAGGACCGTCATAGAGAACGCGGCGAAAGAGCCCGAGGTCCTGGACCTTGCAAACGCGCTTATATCGATGGGGGCGAAGATAAAGGGGGCCGGGGACAGCACTATAGAGATTGACGGCGTAACAAGCCTCAGGCCGCTGGACTATTCGATAATACCTGACCGGATAGAGACCGGGACCTTCATGACGATCGCCGGGATAACGGCCGGGGACATAACCATAAAAAAGTGCAGGCCTGACCACCTCGACGCGCTTATCGATAAACTCAGGGCCGCGGGCATCAGATTCAGGAATGTAAAAGACGGCATACGGGTCATAGGCCCCGAAAGGCTTAATGCGGCCAATACTAAGACCATGCCCTATCCGGGATTTCCTACCGATATGCAGGCGCAGTTCATGGCGATGATGTGTGTCGCGCAGGGCACAAGCGTCATCTCGGAAAAGATATTTGAAAACAGGTTCATGCACGTGGCTGAACTAAGGAGGATGGGCGCCGATATCACCATAGAGGGAGGGACGGCAACAGTCAGGGGAATAGAGAGACTTAAAGGGGCGCCTCTTATGGCAACAGACCTCAGGGCAAGCGCGTCACTGATCGTGGCCGCTTTAGCCGCGGAGGGCCGGACGACCATCAGCAGGATTTATCACCTGGACCGCGGCTACGAGAAGATAGAGGACAAGCTCGGCAGGCTTGGGGCCGACATAAGGAGAGAAAAGGAATAGCCGGAAGTCATGCCTGTTCTTTTTCGACGGAGGAGATAAAATCAAGATATTTCCGGTCCATGCCCGAAAATTCTATTCCCATCCCGTTTTGCCTTTTCAATTCGACAATATTTCTCGAGTAAACGACCGTCCCCGTCAATCTGCACCATATCTCGTCCGAAAGGTGAAGGACCATATCGACAGGGGTCCCGACCCTGAAGCCTGACTGTGACCTTACAAAAAGTCCTTTACGGGAGACCCTGACCGTGACCCCGCTTATAGTATGGTCCCCGGCATGCAGTTCTATCGGATGCTTTATCAGGAACCGCTGATGTTCTCTCTTTGCTCCCACAATTTAATATTAACCTTAACTTCGGCAAAAAGGTGTATCAACCGGTCCTGCGGCCCTCGTATTAATAAAGTTTAATGAAAAGACCTACAACCTATCTCAAAAGCGGTAATTCGCCAAAGAAGCGTCACCCCCGCGAAGCCAACAGTAGGTGCCTTAAGCAGCGGGGGTCCACTTAAAGGCCCGAGAAACATGGATTCCCGCCTGCGCGGGAATGACGACAATGGTCCCGATTTGCAGATAATGGGATTTTGGATAGGTTCTAACTCTTATGTGTGCTTACGAAAGGACCAGATACTGGATTAAGGCCGCGATAAATATGAAGATCGCGGAGGGCACTATTTTTTTATAGACACCCCAGAGGTCGGCCGCGAAGTATTCTTTTGTCAGGATCAGGCAGAGGTGGACCGGGGAGATCAGCACCCCCAGAAATCCCGCGGCAAAGGCGACAGATATAATGTGAAGGGGTGCGTCTCCCGCTATGCTGATGATAAGAGGGAAAGAGCTTCCGACAAAACCTACCGTAAGGCCGGTCAGAAGTCCCGTCAAAAAGGGAAGCAGGCAGGCAACAGGCAATACCGGGATGCCGTTACTGAGGAAGACCGTACTCAAGTTTTTCACCGCCCCTGAGGCCTCCATAGTCTCTTTAAAGAGCATTATCCCGGCAATGAGGACGACAACGTCAAGGCCGAAGCCGTGTCTTATAACGCGAACAAGATCTTTTGCCCCGTATCTGAAAATGAAAAAAAGCGGGACGATCAGGATTAACAACGAGTAATGAAGTTCAACCCGTAAAACAACCGCAAGCAGCAGAACTGACATCACCGGAAGAAAGCTCAATGCCGCCTTCAGATCAAAGCTCCCCGTATGGTCAGGCCTCTTTTGGGTCTGTATGTGCGTCCCGGGTCCGCTATTGACTTTGCGCATGCTGAAGAATAATCCGGCACATAGCAAGGTAAATGCGCATATGATATTCGCGGTGACCAGGCTGTATATCGCGACGCCCGAGACAGCGGACGCAAGAAGGACCCCTGGATAAAGCGGAAGGACATATTCCCATGGATGTCTGAACCAGTAATTTATATAGGCCTTCTCCTCTTTTGTCATGTCGAGTCCCTCGGTCGCCTCTTTTACCATAGGGGCCGAAAAATATGCCCCGCCCAAAGAAGGCAGCATGCCGATAAGAAGCGGCATCGATACGATCACGGCCTTTCTGTTTTTTAAAGAGGACTTGACGGCGGCCATCATGGCCGAAAGAACGCCTTTTTCTCTCAGCAGAAGCTCGAAGATCCTGATAAGCGACAGGGACAGCCAGAGTTTGACCGTAACATCGCTTATGGAGGCCTTCCTTGCCGCGGCAAAAAAACTTTCGATGTCCATTCTGTAGAGCAGGGCAAGTGACCCGGCCGCGATGGCCATGACGTAACCTACGGCAAGTTTTTTCCTCATCAGAAGGAGGATGATCGAAAAAACCGCGATGATCTTTATGACGTCGGACATTGATCATTCTATCATACGGCATAAAAAATGATCATTTAACCCGCCGTAAAGAGGCGGTGATAAAACTTCTTGACAATCCGGCTGGAAAGGAGTAAAAATTAACTAAGGAGTAAGCATTAAAACTGGTTGTGAAGGTGGGCTTGCTCCTCTTTATTCAAGGTCATAAGAAGTAAGGTCGCAAGACACTTAGTTGTGAGATGATTAATCTCAATAAGACCTGGATAAGGGGGACCAACAAGTCCATCTTTTTTATGTTTCGGGGGTCTCATCTCTGCATTATCCTGCATGTTTATACTATAATACAGGGCCGATTGACTGCGGTCCTGCCTCGCTTGAGATGGTTTTGGAATGTCCCGGCATGACAATTATCGGTATTCAATAGCTCAGCCCTGAGCCGTGCCCGCAGTCTGACGCATGTCGCACATATTTTTTATATGACAGGGAGATTCCAGTGTCTTTAAAGGTTGGTGTTATAGGCGTAGGGTATCTTGGGAGACACCACGCCAGAATATACTCCGAATTACCGGGGGTAGAACTTGTTGCCGTGGCTGATTGTAACAGGGAACAGGCCGAAAAAGTCGCGCAGGACTTCGGTTGCGGCGTTCACACCAAATATGAAGATATGATAGGGGCATGTGACGCCCTGAGCATCGTTACAAACACAACAACCCACCATGCCATCGCCCTGGACTGCATAAGGGCGGGCAAGGACCTGCTCATCGAAAAGCCGATAGCCTCCGATCTGAGACAGGCCCGGGAGATCGTGGAAGAGGCAGAGAGGCGCAACGTGCTCATACAGATAGGGCATCTGGAGAGGTATAACCCTGGAATCAAGGCCGCATCAGCAATGATAAACTCCCCCAGTTTTATCGAGTCCCGGCGGATGTCCCCGTTTATGGGGAGGGCGGACGATGTCGATGTAACCATAGACCTCATGATCCATGATATAGACATAGTCCTGAGCCTTGTGCCTTCGAGGCTTATGCATATCAGGGCAATCGGAGAGAGCGTCATTACCGACAAGATAGATTTTGCGAAGGCATGGCTGGAATTCACAAACGGCTGCACCGCCCTGATATCGGCAAGCCGGATAGCTTCTGAAAAGGTGCGTACCCTGACGGTATTCCAGCAGGATTCATTTGTAGAGATAGATTACCAGAAGCAGGAGGTCATGCGCCATTTCAAGGCCGACAGGAAGGTCACTTCCGAGCATATCAGGCCCGAAACGAGGGAGCCCCTCAAAGAGGAATTGAAGGACTTTGTGTCCTGCGTAATTGACAGAAGAAGACCGGATGTTTCAGGCGTCGAGGGCATGAACGCGCTTGAGGTGGCCCTCCGGATAACGGACATACTTAAGGCCGGATGTCAGGCGTGCCGGCAGTGAATAAAATATTTATTATTGGAGAAAATGCATAATGATACCTATGGTTGACCTTAAAAGGCAGTTTAATGATATAAAGGAAGAGATATTCACGGTCATCACGGAGGTCCTTGAGAGTTCCCAGTATATCCTCGGCCCCAAGGTCATGGAACTGGAAAAGAAGATCGCCCTGTACCATGGAATTTCCGAGGCCCTGGGGGTCGCCTCCGGCACTGACGCCCTCCACCTTTCCGTCGAGGCCCTCGGGATAGGCGAAGGTGACGAGGTCATAACGACGCCCTTTACCTTTTTTGCGACCGCCGAGGCGATCATGTATACCGGAGCTACCCCTGTATTTGTCGATATCGAACCGGACACGATGAATATTGACCCCGTCGAGATAGAGAAGAAGATAACAAAAAAAACCAAGGCGATCATCCCTGTGCATATTTTCGGTCATCCGGCTGACATGGAGAAGATAACCCGGATTGCAAGGAAGCATGATCTGAGGATAATCGAAGACTGCGCCCAGTCTTTCGGCGCTGAGATCGACGGTAAGAAGACCGGCAGTTTCGGGGACACAGGCTGTTTCAGCTTCTATCCTTCAAAAAACCTGGGGGCCTTCGGGGACGGGGGCATGATACTCCTCAATGACGGTTCCGTTGCAGAGGCGATCCGAAAATTAAGGAACCATGGCTCGAAAGGACAATACCGGCATGAGTCTGTCGGGTTCAACAGCAGACTCGACGAGATCCAGGCAGGGGTCCTTCTTGTAAAATTAAGGAGGATCGACCAGTACAATGAACTCAGGCGCAAGAAGGCGTCCCTCTATAACCAGTTGTTGTCGGGCAGAGTGGAACTTCCGGTAGAAAGACCCGGATGCAGGCATGTATACCATCAATATACCATAAGGAGCAGCGGAAGAGACCAGATCCAGAAAGTCCTTCATGACAAGGGCGTATCCTCTGTCGTATATTATCCTGTCCCGGTGCACCTGCAGGAAGCGGTAGCATTCCTGGGCTATAGGAAGGGTGACCTGCCTGTGGCCGAGGAGGCCTCGGAAAAGGTCCTTTCCCTCCCTGTGTATCCTGAATTGGAGGAGGCCTCGATCAGGGAGATAGCTGAAATCATCAATAATGCCTGAGACGGTCATGATCGTGGCGGGCGAGACGTCAGGCGAGTTATACGGCGCTCTGCTGGCTTCTTCCCTGAGGAGAAAAAGACCGGACCTTACAATAACCGGCATCGGCGGACAGAGGATGAAGGAAGCAGGGGTCAACCTGATAGCAGGAATATCAAGCGCCTTTGGTTTTTCAGAGGTCCTTTCCTCTGTCTCGGAATTAAAAAAGACTTTTAATAAAGCGGTGGAGGCCCTTGTCAGAGACAGGCCCACTGTGCTCGTATTAATCGACTATCCTGATTTCAACCTGAGGCTCGCGGAAAAAGCAAAAAAAATGGGGATAAAGATACTCTATTACGTCAGTCCTCAGGTCTGGGTCTGGCGGAGGAAAAGGATCTACAAGATCGCGAGACTTGTCGATAAGATGGCGGTCATCCTGCCTTTCGAGGAGAAGATATATACTGACATAGGAGTTGACTGTGAGTTCGTAGGGCACCCCGTTATGGATGAACTGCGGTCATTGAAGGCCGATAAAAAAGGCATCAGAGAGTCGCTTGGGCTGAATCCGGAGAGCCCCCTCCTGGCGCTTCTTCCGGGCAGCAGGCCAGACGAGATCAACCGACTTCTTCCCGTCATGACTGAGGTAATCAGCGTCTTCAAAAAGGAATTTCCTGACTTTCAGTTCTGCATCCCCTTCGCCCCGAACACCGATCTTGACACATACAGGAGCCAGGTCAGGGACCTCCGGAAGGAGGGGGTCCTTATCAACCAGGGTAAATCGGTCGAGGTGCTTGCGGCATCCGATTGCGCAGTCATCGCCTCTGGCACCGCATCTCTACAGGCGGTCCTTCAGGACGTACCGATCGTTGTAATCTATAAGGTCACCGGCCTGACATATCTTATCGGCAGGCTCGTCCTCAAAGGCGAACATATCTCCCTTGCGAACATAATTTCAGGCAGGGAGGTGGTGCAGGAGTTCATTCAGGACAGGGCATCCGCAAAAAACGTCATGGATGAACTAAGAAAGATACTCACGGACAGCGGGTACAGGGACGGGATGCTCAGTTCCTTTGCCATGATCAGGGACATGTTCAGCGGACGGAGGGCCTCAGAGAGGGTTTCGGACATGGTACTCGCTATGGCAGGGACCCGGGAATAGTTATATAATCAGCAAATGTATTTTTTATATAGTATTTTATATGCCGCAGTGGTTTTTGTTTTGTTCCTGCCCCAGTATCTGAAGCGTCCAGTGGAACTAAGAGGGAAATGGCTGAGAGACAAGCTCGGGCTCTTTCGTCTTAAGGCGGAAGGCAGCTCCCCGATATGGGTCCACGCAGTTTCAGTTGGAGAGGTCGCGGCCTCAATTCCCCTGATCAATAGACTCAAGGCCGTTTATCCGGGGTTTCCCGTAATAATATCCACGATAACCGATACGGGCCTGAAGGTTGCGTTGGACAGGGTCCCCCCGGACGTCGAGGTAATATATATGCCTTTTGATATCAGCGCTATACTCTGGAGGTGTTTAGACCGCATCAACCCGCGGCTTTTCATTGTCATCGAGACTGAAATATGGCCCAATATTTTAAGGACAGCGGCCCGAAGGGGTGTGCCTGCTTTAATGTTAAACGGCCGGCTTTCGGAAAAATCGGCCCGCGGTTATTCAATGGTCCCCGGTTTTACCAAAACAGTCCTTGGATGTGTCAGCGCTTTTGCGATGCAGAGCAGTGCCGACGCGGAGAGGATCGAAAAAATCGGGGCGGAAAAGTCGAGGATCACGGTCACTGGTAATTTCAAATTCGACATGCCCGACCATAATAATATTCCCACCTGGGCAGAGGTCCTGACAGGACCGGTAATTGTGGCAGGAAGCACTCATCCAGGAGAGGAGGAGTTGATCATTTCCGCCCTCAGCGTAAATCTGGAGTTTTTCAAATCTCTCAAACTGGTACTGGCGCCAAGGCATCCTGCCCGTTTCGGAGAGGTCGAGGCGCTTATAAGAAAAAGCGGGGTCCCGTTTATCAAAAGGTCTGAAATTGAAAGCGGAAGCAGGACAGCCTATGAGGACAAAAATATCATACTGCTTGATAGTATAGGGGAGCTTTCGTCTGTCTACGGGGCCGCAGACGTGGCCCTGATAGGCAAGAGCTTCCTGGGTGTTGGCGGCCAGAACCCTCTTGAACCGGCCAGTTGGGGAAAGCCGATAATATGCGGCCCTCATATGGAGAACTTTCCTTTCATGAGGGAATTTATCGAGGAGGGGGCGGCATTCCAGGTCGAGCCTACGTCGCTTGCCCGGATGATAAGAAACCTGTTGATGGAGCCCGAGAAGGCCGCAGAAGCAGGGGAGAAGGCCCGCCGGCTTTATCTGAAGAACGCCGGGGCTGTTGACAGGTCTCTGGAAATTATCAAGCCTTACCTCAAATAATCCTAACACCTATTCCAAAAGACTATTTCTTCATTTCCCCCCGTCACTGAAGGCTCGCATACCGCCTAATATTTTTCCCTTGACAATACATGCAAATATGCTAATATAACAATATAAGCATTAGATAACCGGGAGGAAATATGACGACAGCAGAGGAAAGGCTGGAGATATTAAAGATAGTTGCTCACCCCGTGAGGCTCAAAATCCTCGAAGAACTCATAAAAGGGGTAAAGTGCGTAAGTGATTTTGAGGAGTTTCTTGATATAAGCCAGCCCAATGTTTCTCAGCATCTTTCGCTTCTGAGAAGATCCGGCGTGGTAGATTATTATGTCGACGGAAGGCTCAAATGCTATTTTCTTGTCGATCCGATGATCCCTGACCTTGTCGCTATCATAAAAAAAGAATATAAAGAGAATATTCCAGCCCCTCCCTGTTGTCCAGTCACCAAAAGAGGGACATATCCAGGCAAAAGACCGGGGCACAAGACAATCGAATCTCAGACAGACCGGGATGCAGCGGCAAATTTTTAGCGGCGAATAATGCAGGACAAAAATAATAGGGAGGCATCGATGAAAGAAAACATTATCACTCTTTATGTAAATGAGCCCATGGGAAAACGCTGACAGCAGAACCTTGAAGCAGCCAGGATGGCTGAAAAGGAACTTGGATCAACGCTGGTCATTATCAGCAAACTGTCAGGGGAGTACCTCGCGGAGGACAATCCTCCCCCCTGTCCGTCAGTCGCAGTCGGCACAACGCTTGTCGTTAAAGACGGTACGATCAGCTATGATGTCCTGAAGACGGCCCTCTGTGATAAGGGCTAGACATGGAAATCCCATTGCTCGTCACTTTATTGCTCCTGGGTTTGGGAGGCGGGTTTCTCTCAGGCCTGCTTGGCCTTGGCGGGGCGATCTTTATGATCCCCCTTCTGTTATACGTTCCTCCGCTGCTTGGCGTCGGACAGTTCGATATGAAGCAGGTGGCCGCAATCAGCATGGTGCAGGTCCTCTCGGCGTCTCTTTCGGGTCTCATCGTGCATAAGAAAAACAAGTTCGTAAGCAGGTCCATTCTTCTTTATATGGGCTCCGCCAATGCCGTGGGGAACCTTGTCGGGTCTCTTTTATCAAAGCAGACAAAAAGTGAATTACTTCTTTCAATATTCGCGACCCTGGCCGTGATTGCGGCGGCCGTTATGTTCGTGCCGAAACGCGAACAGGGGCAGGACATACCGCCGGAAGATATCGTCTATAACAAAGCGCTCGCCCTGATGGTGAGTCTCGTTATCGGGACCTTCGGAGGCATGGTCGGCGCGCCGGGGGCCTTCATCTACATCCCGATCATGATATATCTGCTGAACATCCCCACACGCATCGTAATCGGCAGTACGCTCGGCATTGTATTTCTGGGGGCGATAGCCGGAACGATCGGAAAGATGACGACCGGGCAGATAATCTGGCCCGCAGCCATAGCCCTGGTGATTGGAACAGTACCGGGCGCGCAAATTGGAGGCGCGGTCAGTAAAAAAATAAATACCAAATATCTGCGGCTTGCGATCGCGGTCATAATCGCCATTACAGGCATGCGCATGTGGTATCAGATAATTACAGGTCATTAAGGGAATTTCTGGGGGAAGTCCAAAAAAAGAAGGAGGATTCATGAGAAAAAGATTTACCGTGCTTATTCTGACTCTGATCTTTGCCCTGAGTTCAACTGCCGGCCTATATGCGGCGGAAAAAGTAAAAACTCCGGACCAGCTTATCACGGAAGCCAAGGCGAAGATCAAGGAAGTGTCCGTGCAGGATGCAAAAAAGATGATGGACAACAACGAAAAGGTGATATTCCTCGATATCAGGGACAAGGAGGAATATGAAAAAAGCCATTTGCCCGGCGCTATTCATATGTCACGCGGACTTCTTGACTTCCATGTAAACGAGATTATCGAGGATAAGAACGCCAAAATTGTCGTGATATGAATGTTCGACAAGAGGTCGCCGTTGGCGACCAGGTCGCTCAATGTCCTGGGATACAAAAATGCGGTCAACCTGAAAGGTGGTATGAAGGCCTGGGAGGCAGCCGGATATCCTTTCGAAAAGAAATAATCAAAATAATAAACATGGACTCCCCCAGGGGTTCCTGACCGGGCAGGTTAAAAAGTGAAGGAGGCCGTAGTAAAAAAGGGGTGTAACATGGCGAAAATAGTTGTTTTAGGCGGTTCATTCGGCGGACTCACGGCTGCACTTGAGCTGAAAAGACTTCTCGGCAAAGACGCCGACGTGACCGTTGTGAGCGATGATGACAGGTTCGTATTTCTTCCATCGCTCCCCTGGCTTATCATGGGCTGGAGAAAGCCAGACGATATAACGTTGAAGGTCCCCGGAATTCTTAGGGCCAAAGGAGTTCAATTTGTCCATGAAGCGGTGATAAATGTCGATGCCGACTCCTCGAAGGTGCGGACCGCAACGAAAGAAATATCATACGATTACCTTGTCATCTCTACCGGCCCCTATCTGTCTTTCGACGAGATCCCTGGGCTCGGCCCCGACAAAGGGCACACCGACTGCACGTTTACACTCGATCACGGGACGAAAGCGCATGAGAGCGTGGAAAAGGTGTTTGAATCCCCTGGCCCTGTAGTGCTCGGCTCGTCACAGATGGTGAGCTGTTTCGGTCCGTCGTACGAACTGGCCTTCGAAATCGATGCGGAGTTAAGACGCAGAAAGATGCGGCATAAAGTTCCTATCATCTACCTTACGTCAGAACCGTATCTCGGGCATATGGGAGTCGGCGGTCTTGGCAATTCAAAGAGGTTCTTTGAAGATGAATTCGCTGTCAGAGATATCAAACCTATCGTCAGTCAGGCGATTGAAGAGGTGACGCCGGGGGAGATCAAACTGAAGGACGGCACAAAGATACCCTTCAAGATGGCCATGATCGCGCCTCCTTTCAAGGGTGTGCCGGCCGTAGCTCCCCTGGGCAATCCACGCGGCTTCATCCCTGCCGACAAAAACTACCGTCACCCAAAACATAAGAACATCTTCACCATAGGGGTTGCAATGGCGATAGCCCCGCCCGAAGCGACGCCAGTGCCGACGGGAGTCCCGAAAACAGGCTTCATGACGGTAAAGATGGCAAAGACCGCTGCCGCGGCGATATATTCCGATATAAAAGGATCACCCCCGCCTCCGATGGAGGAATTGAGTGTTGTCTGCATAATGGACATGGGGAATACGGCGGCACTGATGAAGGCATCTCCCGTGCTGCCGCCCAGGCAGGACTCCTATACCAAAAAAGGCATCTGGGCAAAGTGGATGAAGGTCGGGTTTGAGAAATATTTTCTCTGGAAGATGAAAAACGGGATTAGCAATCTGCCGTAAAAGAGGATACAATGGCAAAGATGACGAAAAATGTATCTGTGATGTGTTTCCATGACGACCTCTGCGCCACTTTTTGGCATGGACAAGGCTGATCTTGTTGAGGGAGTGGAATTCGCCGATCCCGGAACATACTACAAAGAGATCGTAGTCCAGGCCGACATGAATCTGACTTTTTAAAAAATTCAATTTCATCTTAAATTATTATGGCTGCATACATTAGGAGGGCTGATGCGTAAGTTTTCCCTTGTTGAGTTTTCCGTAGAACATCCCAGACTGATTGTGGCCCTGTCCGTGCTTATCACAATGCTCTTCATGACACAGTTTCCGAAGGTCCGGACCGATACCAACCCCAAAAATATGCTGCCTGCGACCTCTGATGTAAGGGTCTGGAATGATGAAGTGGAAAAGACCTTCGGCCTTTATGAGGACATGATAGCCCTCGGCATCGTGAATGAAAAAGGGATACTCAACAAAGACACCCTTGCGTCTATTCAGAGGATCACTGATGAAGTTTTGAAAATCAAAGGTGTCGCCGCCCGGGACGTGTCGAGTTTTACGACCATTGATAACGTTACCGCCGAAAATCAGACACTGACGGTAGCCCCTTTAATGACAAAGGTCCCTGAAGACACCCTGGGGATCGAACATCTCAGAAAAATGCTTTATGAAAACCCTCTTTTCATCAATCGTATAATTTCAAAAGACGGAAAGACGACGGCAATCTATGTCCCCCTTGAAAAAGGGGCCAACGGAAAGGAGATTGCCGACAGAATAAAGGAGATCGTAAAGAAAGAAAAGGGAGACGGAAAATATTATGTAGCCGGAGACCCTGTCGCCCGCGATACCTTCGGGGCCGAGATGTTCAAGCTTATGGCCATTTTCGCGCCTATTGCCGGTATGGTCATGCTCTTTGTCAGATATCTCATGTTCAGGGACCTCTTCCTTTCGATCACGCTTATGATGGACGCAATGATCGCCATTGTCTGGAGCATGGGTCTTCTTATCGGACTGGGTTTTCCTATCCATATCATGAGTTCCATGGCGCCGGTCTTCCTTATGGCAATAGCGACGGACAGTATGCATATCTTCAATGAGTTTTATTTCCGGTACAGGGAGACAAAGGACAAGAAAAAGGCGATCATCGAGACGATGAACGCGGTCAGCCGCCCGGTCAGAAATACGGCCCTCGCGACTGCGGCAGGGTTTGCCGTGCTTTTATTCATGAATATCATTCCAGTGAGGGTCTTCGGCGGTCTTGTTGCCTTCGGAACTATCGCACTCAGACTTCTCAGCTTCAGCTTCATACCTGCAATGTTCACCTTTGTGAAGGACGAGAAGATAGAAAAGATCGCCCACGCTGAAGACATCGGCACGGACAGGACATCACAGTTTCTTGGAAAGCTTGCCGGGATCGGCACCCACAAGCCCGCAATGACGGTTGCCGCAGGCATTATCCTTGTCATAATCGCGATCATAGGGATAGCAAAGACGAGGGTCAACAATAATATGGTCGAATGGTTCAAAAAAGGCAGCGATGTCCGTATCTCCGATACGGTTATCAACCAGGCCCTGGGCGGCACGTCACTTGGGTATATAATAGCAATTGCGAAGGAGGACGATTATATCAAGACGCCGGAGGCGATGAGATATATCGAAGGGCTTCAGAGGCATCTGGAGAAGCTCCCGGTCGTCGGCAAGACTACATCAGTCGTTGATTACGTAAAACGCATAAACCGGGTGCTTCATGATGACGACCCAAAGTACGATGTCGTGCCCGAGACAAAGGAGATGATCGGGCAGTATATCTTTCTCTTTTCCATGTCCGCAAAGCCCTCGGACCTGGACAATGTCGTTGACTATCCGTTCAGGCGGGCGAACATCTGGGTCCAGCTCAAGACCTGGGACGCCACGGCAATGCAGAATGTGATAAGCGCAGTGGAAGGATATAAAAGGGCCAACCAGACACCGATGGAGATGAAGCCCGCCGGGACCGCCTACTTTAACCTGGTCTGGAACCATGAGGTGCTCTGGGATATGGTCAAGGGCTTTATTCTCGCGCTGATCGTGGTATTTGCGATACTCGCCTATGATTTCCGCTCAGTGAAATGGGCGCTTGTCGGTTATACGCCTCTTCTGTTCACAATCCTTATCATTTATGGTGTTTTGGGTTTCATCGGCAAGGACTTTGATATGCCGATATCGGTCCTCTCCTGCCTTTCCCTCGGCATGGCCGTGGACTTTGCGATCCATTTTGTGAGCAGGTTCAGGCAGCGGCTGACGGAATGCAGGGGCGAACCCCTGTGTTCGCCCTCTCAGGCTCAGGCAGGGCAGCCACAGGGGGCTGCCCTTACACGTGACGTTGTTACTGACACGCTTCACTGGACCGCGGCAAGGCCGGGGAAGGGCATAGTCCGCAATGCCGTTTTATTCGCCGCTTCTTTTGCGGTGATGATGTTTGCCCCGCTTACCCCGTATATCACCGTAGGTGCGTTTATCGTCAGCATGATGCTGCTAAGCGCCTTTATGACTATAATCTATTTGCCGGCTCTTATCACGCTCATGCAGGGATGGCTGCTAAAAGGAGATAAAATATGAAAAAGACTTTAATAATTGTTTTTGCAATCGCAGTTTCTGCTGCCTTATGCGGCATTTCACTTGCTGTAACTCCTGACGAGGTCATGAAGAAGTCTCAGGCCGCGTTTCTATATCCTGGCAAGGACTTCAAGGCCCGGGTCATGATGAAGCTCATAAGCAAGGGCGGTCAGGAGCGGGTAAGAGAGATGACCATGCTCAGAAAGAATTATGGCGAAAGCGGCGGGGACCAGAAGTATTTTATCTACTTTTTCCAGCCGGCGGATGTCAAGGACATGACCTTCATGGTCTATAAATATCCCGGCAGAGACGCTGACCGCTGGCTTTTCGTTCCGGCGATAAGCATGGTCAGGCGTATCGCGGCAAAGGACAAGCATTCGAGTTTTGTCGGCTCCGATTTTACCTATGAGGACGTATCAGGGAGGAGCCTTGCGGAAGACACCCACGGCATTATAAAGGAGGAAAAAACAGGCGGTAAAGATTCCTACGTCGTAAAAAGCACGCCGAAAGCAGGGGATATGGATTACAGTTACAAAATGTCATGGATTGATAAATCCACATTCCTTCCGCTTAAAGAAGAATATTACGACAAAAGGGGCGAGCTGTATAAAGTATTTACCGCTATCGAGGTTAAGGACATCAAGGGATTTCCGACGATAACCAAAAGAAGCATGAAAAACCTTCAGAGCGGGCATTTGACAGAGGTTTCATACTCCAGGGCTGATTATGGCATCGGCATTGATGACAGCCTCTTTTCCGAGAGGTTCCTCAAACAGCCTCCAAAGAAATGGACCGAATAAGAGGGGACCGCCGATGACGGAAATTACTATTTTTCGCGCGGCTCTGGCAGGGATGATCTCATTTATATCTCCCTGCGTAATGCCGCTCATTCCGGCATATTGCGCGCTTCTCATCGCGCTGTCAGGAGCAGGCCCGACGGATAAGGCCTGCAATAAAAGGCCGGCGCTGTATTCATTGTCATTCCTTGCAGGGTTCCTGGCAATCTTTATAGGTATAAGCGCATCCCCATCATTTGGAAACTTCATTGCTGACTATGGACATTATTTCAGGATAACGGGCAGCCTCCTCCTGGCCTTACTGGGCATATACGCGCTCATTAAGGCAGGCTTTGCCGTCTTTTCACAAAAGCGGGACGCTCTTCCCAATACAGGCGCCGCGGCATATCCGGCAGCGTTATTCATCGGGACGGGCGTTGCAGCCGGATGGACGCCCTGTATCGGACCGACGCTCGGAGATATATTGATTCTTGCGAGTACTCAGGGAACGGTCTCTTCGGGATTGCTGAAGCTTGTACTCTATTCTATCGGGCTTGCAGCGCCATTTCTGGCGGTCACGCTCCTTATAAATGCCTTCATTAACCTTATCAGAAAGAACAATATCGCCTTGACCGCGGCCAGAGTCGTCAGTGGTTCTGTTTTGGCGGTCATAGCGTATCTTCTTGCAACGGACGGCCTGAGACAATTAACAAAGCTGTTTCCGGATATCGTCAGTTATTGATTGTGATTGACAGATGAATAAACAAGTGACAACTCAAGGACCCTGGACAACTACTAAAAAAAGATACAGGTCCAATCTGTGGTCACCCAGGCGATTCGACCTCAGGAGGCCGGACACGACCGTTGTTAATGCCGCAAGTTATCTCTTTTTTCTGAGTTGCGTTTTGCTGTTTTGCACTTCGGCATATGCGTCTGATATCTCATTACATGGGTTCATGCAGGGCAACTATTCCGCCGGTGTCGCGGCTTCTAATCCTCAAGGTGGAGATTTCAAGTTGGCCGAGGAGCGGCTTCAGCTGAAACTTGATGCAACAGCGGACCCGTTTCATCTCTTTATCAAGGCAGACGGATGGTATGACCATATTGGACAAAAATGGGGCTCTGAACTAAGAGAGGGCTATATCGACTACACGGCAGGCAAATGGGATGCACGGCTTGGCAGGCAGGTCATCACCTGGGGAGTTGGTGATTTGGTATTTATCAACGATGTATTTCCGAAGGATTACGAGGCGTTTTTTTCCGGAAGACCCCTGGAATATCTGAAGAAGGGTGTTGACGGCGCTAAGATAGGTCTCTATCCCGGCTTTGCGTCCTTCGAGCTTGTTGCAATCCCGCTATTTACGCCTAATCATTTTCCGGATTCTCAGCGTTTCTGGATGTTTGATCCATTGTCCGGAAATGGGCCGGGCATAACAAATAGAGAAACAGTAAAGCCCGCTGCGACGATTGAAAATACCGAGATCGCCTTGCGGGCGTATCGGGATATTGCGGGCTTTGACGCTTCCCTGTATTACTATCGCGGGTTTTTTAGGCAACCATCCATGCTGCCCGACAATATGACAATGCCGACAAAGCTGACCCTCTCCTATCCCAAACTTTCGGTCTATGGCGCTAGCCTTCAGGGGAAGGCGCTGGATGGTGTTCTGAGTCTTGAAGCAGGGCATTATGATTCAAGGCAAGACAGAAACGGAACAGATCCGATGGTCCCGAATTCACAGACGAGGTTTCTACTGTGTTATCAAAGACAATTATGGGAAGATTTCACCGTAAGTTTTCAATACTACGCCGCATACATGCATGATTATAGACCTTACATGAAGAACCTGCCGTCAGGTTTTCCTCAGGAAAGACACCTGCATGACCTTGTTTCGATAAGGCTTACGCAATTTCTGATGCACCAGACGCTCAGACTTTCGTGGTTTTCCTTCTGGGGTCCCTCAGACAGTGACTATTTGCTGAACCCGGAGATCAAATACAACTTTTCCGATCATGTCTGGGCGGCCCTGGGAGGAATGGTCTTCGGAGGCGATAAATCATGGAGCCAGTTCGGGCAATTGGATAAAAACGATAATGTTTATCTTCAGGTCAGATACGAGTTTTAATTATACCGCTATGCTGAGTCCGGATAAGCATTAATCCATCAGGACACATTTTATCCGGGCCAACTTTCTCTTCCTCTTTAGGAACCAACTCATCTATAATTGAAATATAGGAGACCATGAGAGGATAACATGAATATCAAACTTACAGATCTATCAAGCTGCGCGGGCTGAGCGGCTAAATTCAGTCCTCTGGACCTGTCCCACGTGCTGGGGCAGCTGCCTGCAATAACAGACAAGAATGTGCTGGTCGGCTCAAACAATGCCGATGACGCCGGCATATACCGGATTACGGATGATATCGCCGTCGTCCTGACCACGGATTTTTTTACACCAATAGTGGATGACCCATATTGGTTCGGAGCTATCGCCGCGGCCAATTCACTTTCGGATGTCTGGGCCATGGGCGGGAAACCTACGGTTGCCCTCAATATAGCCATGTTCCCAAGTGACGCCGATTTTTTTCCGCATCTAAAAAGGGTCATGCAGGGCGGCATCGACAAGATGACCGAGGCAGGGGTCTCGATCATAGGCGGCCACACGATCAAAGACAGGGAACCTAAGTTCGGGTATACGGTCATGGGGCTCATTCACCCTGATAAAATATACGATAATTCAAAGGCAAAACCGGGAGACGCGCTCATACTCACAAAAAAGATCGGCACCGGGATCGTCTCCACCGGGGTTAAGGCCGGCCTGTGCGGTGATGCGGTTATCGAGGAGTTCACCCTGTCCATGGCGACTCTTAATAAACGGGCCGGAGAGATCATGTGCGAGGTAGGTGTCAGTACGGCGACAGATATAACGGGGTTCGGACTCGTCGGCCACCTCAACGAGGTGCTCACCGCATCCGGTTGTTCAGCCCGCCTCCATTCAGGCCGTGTCCCGTTTTTTGATGATGCGGTGAGGCTGGTCAAGGAAAACGTGGCGCCCGGGGGGACATTAAGCAATCTTAAGATGTATAACCTGCTTGTTGAGTGGTCAGCCGGTGTGCCGGAATATGAAAAAGTTCTTATGAACGACGCGCAGACGTCCGGCGGGCTCCTTATCTTCGTGCCGCAGGAAAAGAAGGAAACCCTGATCTTAGCACTTCAGAAAGAAAATATCCTGGCCGCCCATATAGGAGATGTACTTGACGCTCCCTTAAAAGAAGAAAAGCATATAATCGTAGAGCGCTGATATGCCCATGGTGTTTTATCTTTTTTTGTGGGCAGCCGGCTCGATAGTCGGCTTCTTTTCCGGATTATTGGGGATAGGAGGGGGGATACTGATGTTCCCCCTCCTTCTTTATGTTCCGCCCCTTCTTGGGCTGGAGCCGATAGGTGTCAAAAATATTACAGGGCTGACGATGATACAGGGGTTTTTCGCGTCCCTTTCAGCGATGTTTTTTTATAACAGGCATAATCTCGTGAATAAACCCCTCGTCCTGACCCTTGGACTCTCGCTATTTATGTCGTCCCTCACCGGGTCATTCGTTTCGAAGGTCGTTCCAGACAAACCTCTCCTTTTTATCTTCGGCGCACTGGCATTTGTCGCGTCCATAATGATGCTCATCCCACGCAGTTATGCCAAAGACGAGCTGACGGAGGAGCAGGTGGCGTTTCATAAACCGACTGCCATTTTTATAGGGATAAGCATCGGATTTCTTATCGGCCTGGTAGGGCAGGGAGGGGCGTTCATAATAATACCTCTCATGTTATATGTACTTAAGATACCGCTAAGGGTGGCGCTCGGAAGCACCCTGGCGATAGGGCTTTTCTCCTCATCGGCCGGATTGATCGGGAAGGCGGCCACAGGCCAGGTGCCCTTCAATATGGCGGCCGCGCTCCTCTTCGGGGCCATCCCCCTGGCGCGTTATGGAGGGGTGGTCGGCAAGAAAACAAAGGCCGAGTATCTGAGGTGGCTGCTTGCGGTGATAATCATAGCCACGGCGGTAAAGATCTGGATGGACATCCTTTAGTCATTAGCAGGCCGTTGAAAAAGTGGTTACAGGTGTGTTCCCGTCATTCCCGTGCAGACGGGAACACATTCTGCCGGCCTGAAGAAAGCGCTTTACCTTCAATCCACGAGAACGTCGGAATCAAGACAAACGGTTACAACGCGCGGATCAAAGTGCGTTCCCGCCAGTGATCGCAGGTGTTCTCTGACCTTATCGACAGACAAGGAGGTGCGGTAGACACGGTCGGACCTCATCGCATCCCAGACGTCGGCCACCGCAAAAATGCGCGCCACAAGAGGGATCTGTTCGCCTTTAAGGCCGAGCGGATAGCCCGTACCATCCCATTTTTCATGATGGGCGTGGGGGATGTCGAGCGCCCGGCGCAAGTAACGGATGGGAGAGAGCATTTCGTAAGCAAAGACAGGGTGTTTTTTCATCACGCTCCATTCCGCCTCGGTCAGTGATTCGTGTTTGAGCAAAATCTCGTCAGGGACACCCATCTTGCCGATGTCATGCAGCAGCGCGCCCCAGCGGACCTGCACCAGTTCCGTATCTCCCAGTCCGAATAGCCGCGCAAGCCGATTCCAAACTCGGGATAGGCATTCACCAACACCCACTTTTGTTCTCCGTCAGTGCTCCGCACGACCCCCATGACAAAATTTTTCAATACATGGCCAGTGGCTATGACCTGATTGACTGGGAACTCACCTATGGGCATCCGGGTACCGTTTTCGCGTACGAAGTGCCAGTCCGCGTCGCTCGAGCCCTTGCCCAGCATCTGGTCAGATGACATCCCGAATACTTGCAAGGCTTCGGGGTTACAAAGCAGAATCCGGGTATCCGGGGCATGGACAACTACACCTACAGGCAGATTTTGCATTAATGACCAGTGGGCCACCTCTTTCGCCTTTAAGGCTGCCTCTGCACGCTTTCGGTCGCTGATGTCACGTATATTGCACTGGATGACCTTATCATCACCAACCATATAAACGTTACTTACAAATTCCACATGGACAAGACGTCCGTCTTTCGTCTTGAGCGGCAGGTCGTCGTAGCGGATAAACTTATCCTTCTGCAAAGAGAGGAAGGAATTCCTGCTGGCCTCGATGTCCATGAACGCGCCGACTTCCCATAGTTTCTTTTCCACAAATTCTTCACGTGAGTATCCCAACATATCTATCAGATACGGGTTGACATCACTGATGGATCCCGTCTCCGCATTCAGAATCAATATGCCGTCCTGCGCTGATTCGAAGAGGCGGCGGTAACGAAGCTCCGAGTTTCTGAGTGACTGTTCACCACATACCTTATCGGAGACGGATGTCTTGGCCGCCGCTTTTTCAGTTGCAGCGGAGCGCTTCATGATGATTTTCCTTCAGCCGGCAATTTCCTTTTGTCGGATTTATGTCGATACATCCGCTCGTCGCTGAGCTTCAAAGCCCCCGCAAGCTGATCTTTATTCCCTGCGGAGGCAATTCCGAAAGCGATGCTCACAAGACCATTGATGATTTCCGGGCAGCTCATAACCCTTTTGACGGATTCCTCCGCAACTCTTTCGTCCGTCCCGGGAAGAAGAACGGCAAACTCATCTCCCCCGATGCGGGCGACTATATCCTCGGCCCGAAAGGCTCCCAGGATAATCCGGGCCGCCATCCGGATCAGATTATCCCCCGCTTCATGCCCCTGGACGTCATTGACCGGTTTCAGACCGTTTATATCCGCCATCACTATGCTTATTGGAAACATTCTGCCATGCGCAAGACGTGCCAGCTCTTCATCGAAAAAAGCGCGGTTATAAAGGCCGGTCAAAATATCGTGAGTACTCTCGTGGCGGAGCGTTACTTCTACTTCCTTGCGACTGGTAATGTCATGGGCGCTCCCGATGATGCCGATGACCACTCCTGTATCATTAAAGATGGGCGTTTCGATCTTTTCCACGTACTGGACCTTCCCCTCCCGGTCGACCATCGACTCTTCAAAATATGTGCGCGTGCCGGTTGCCATCACCTCCCTGAAGTCTTTTTCATATTTCACCGCAAGTTCCCGCGGATAAATATCATAATCGTTTTTTCCGACCATATCCTTAGGCGCAACGCCAAAAGCTTTCCCGAAGGGCTCGTTTACGGCAACATACCTCCCATACCTGTCCTTAAGCCAGGCAATATTGGGGATATTGTCGAGAATGGCCTGCTGCTGCCGAATGACTTCGCCGATCCGTTCTTCAGCCAGCTTGCGCCCGGTTATGTCTTCCATGGCCAGGAGTATAACGCGTGAGCCTATATCTTTCCGGGAAATCTCCCGGGCGTTAAGCCGGATAATCTTGCGGCCTATGCCGGGGAAATCATGCTCTACTTCATAACCATTGAACACGGTTTCAAGGGGGAGTATATCCTCGAAGAGTACCCTCAGCTTGGGAATGTCCCATTGCCGGTTGCCCAGGTCGTAAATGAAATTTCCGATTGTCGCCTCTGGTGTTACCTTGAACGTATTGTAGAAGCTGTGGTTGGCGGTCAGGATCTTCAGGTCGGAATTCATAACAACAAGCGGCTCGCGCACTGTCTCAACTATGTTTTCGGCATATTCCCGGGCGTCCTGGATCTCCGTTTCCAGCCGCTTGCGGTCACTCGCGGTTATTTCAAGTATGGCGTACCTCTTGCGAAGTTCGGCGATCTCATGAATTAATTGCGCTTTAGTTTTCCCGTCATCTTTCATGGCAAACCCTTTTCAAAAAATATTTCAAAGCCACCCCTTCAGGCCTTAGTCTGAGCAGACCGCTTCAGCGCCGGCCACGGTCGCGTCGAAAGGCGCCAATGCTTATAACAAGTGTGCCGAAGACGCCGCTGATTATCATTGCCTCGCCGAGGATCTGATGCCAGCCGCCAGTCGGAGCAATTACCAGCATGGCGCCGCCGATCACGAGCGAGGCAGCGGCAATGGCGACGGTGAGCCGTTCGAGATTGCGGCTTACCCGACCTCCCAGGGCTTCAATGCCCGGGACCTGAAGTCTTCCCAGATCGCTTTCCGCGATACGCCGGAGGACACGGCGCGTGTCGCCTGGCGCATCATTTATCAGGCGTTCTATTTCGCGCGCAAATTTGGTTGTCTTTTCCATTACCCGCTCCGCTGAAAAATGCCGCGAAGACAGGCGTGAGATCTCTGCGCGAAACGATTCCATATAGTTATGCCGGGGGTCGAGCTGGCGTATCATTGATTCCAGGATTACAAAAGCGCGCGTCAGCAGGAAAAACTCGCCTGGATTATGCACGCCATGACGGCTTCCGGCACGCAGAAGAGAATCGAACGCATCCCCTATTGAAACATCCGCTAAATCGTTCCTGTGTATTTCATAGAGCACTGCCTTTATGTCCACCAGCAGCGCCGCACGGTTGACCTTTTCGCTCGTCGGAGCCATTTCGAGATAAGCCTCCGTGGCTGCCCGCGCATCGCCCTTGACGACCGATTCAAGCAGAAGTGTCAGCGAATCGCGCATAGGCTCGTCAAGTTCGCCCGTCATCCCGAAATCGAGAAGGCTCAGCCGCCCGTCGGGCAGAACGAAAACATTGCCGGGATGAGGATCAGCATGAAACAACCCTTCTTCAAATATTGTTTGCAACATCAGCTTTACCAGTGTGGCGATCGCCTTCGGCATTGCTTCCGGGTGCAGCCTGGCGTAGAGGTCCACCCGTTCGCCGGATGAAAACTCCAGAGTGAGCACGTTTCCTCTCGAACACTCCGTCACGACGTCCGGGATCCAGAGGTCGGGGATATCCGCCAGCGCAGTGCGAAAGAGCACGATGGAACGTGCTTCACGATTGAAATCAGTTTCCCGGTCCAGACTATTGGCAAATTCACGCACCACAACAGGGAGGTCGAGCGCTCGAAGACGCGGGAAGAGCCTTTCTCCCAGCGCTACCAGATAAGTCAGCGCCGAGATGTCAGTGGAGATCATCGCCTCAAGTCCGGGCCGCTGCACCTTTACAGCCACATGCCGCCCGTCCCGCATTGTCGCCTCATGCACCTGGGCGATGGTGGCGGCGGCTATCGGCGTCTCGCTGAACGAAGAGAACAACTCCGAAAGCGGCGCGCCCAGTTCGGCTTCGACCGTAGCACGCACGGCATCAATGCCAAGCGCAGGAAGCTGGTCATGCAGCAATTCCAACTCATCAATGTACGCATCCGGCAGCAGGTCGCGTCGCATCGCGAGTACCTGCCCGAATTTGAGAAAGGCCAGCCCAAGTTCCTCGAAGGTTTCACGCACCTCTTTAGGCGTCGGCCAATGACTCCTGCCGCGCAGGGCACCCAGAAACTTGTAACGGATGAGCACGCGCAGGATTTGCATCAGTCGCGGCGTCGCTCGCAGCAGGCTGCTATTTTCCGGGTCGATAATTACAGCCATATATTTCTTCCAAGGCTCATGCGCAGAATATTCTCAAAAACACGATATGTATCCCCGGCAAAAAATGCGGTTAACAGGCTGTTATCCGGTCTCCATTTTAGCATAGTAGTTTGCAAGCACAAATCCTCATCGTACAAGGTCGAACTAAACAAGTGTCAGGAAATTAGAGAGGGATACCCTCACAAAAGATCCTGATTTCAGGATATCATATACCGGCCCTCACATCAACAGGCCGGCTGATAGAGCCTGTATAAAAAGCAGTGTATAGAACACACAAACTGCCCGGTTAAGATCGCAACCTTCGCGCAAGAGACCACCAGTATGAGTATTCTTACCTCCCTCATCAGGTTCTCAACGAAAATCATCTTTTTTATGGAACAAAATCCGGTTTGAATCGTTAATATAATTATAATGGGCGATAATCCTCAGGACGTTTCCATCTTGGACAGATTCAAAAATGGTGAAAAAGCGGCATTTGAAGAGCTTGTCCTGAAATACCAGAACAGAATATATAACCTCTGCCGTCATATGCTCGGGAATGCGCATGAGGCAGAGGATGCCGCGCAGGACACTTTTATCAAGGCCTATCAAAATCTGAACAATTTCAGGCCGGAAGCTTCTTTTTATACCTGGCTCTACCGCATTGCGGTCAATACCTGCCTTGACTACAAAAAAAAACCTTTCTGGGAATCGCTCTTTGCAAAGTCCGAAGGGGGACCCTCTGTTTACGAACCGGCTTCAGATTGGCCCTCGCCGGAAACACTATACCAATCAAAGCAGATTGGCCTGGCTGTTCACAATAGCATAAGAAAACTGCCCCCCAGGCTAAGGACCGCAATCATCTTAAACGAGATTGAGGGTCTTTCATACGCTGAAATTGCTGACATACTTGAAATCTCCATAGGCACAGTAAAATCACGAATTTCAAGGGCAAAAGAAGAGTTAAAAAAATTATTGAAAGAATTTATGGAACAAAGATGATACCTCAATCGTTTAATCAGCAGAAGGAGGCAAATTATGAAATGCTCAAAGGCGCATAAACTCATATCGCCCTATATTGACAGTGAACTGCCGGAGTCTGAGATGAACGCGCTCGAAGGCCATATAAAGGACTGTTTCAAGTGTCGCAAGGAACTGGAAGAAGGCAGGGAGCTGCAAAATTTGCTTTCAATGGCGGATATCCATAAAGCCCCATATGGGTTTAATACAAGAGTCATGGCTAACCTGAGTCCTGAGAAAGCGGATAAAAGCTCAAGATTTGCAGTCCTGGCCGGGCTTGCGGAGGCAACCGCTGTTATTATGGTCATCGCTTTCGGCATTCTATCCGGCAGCCTTGTTATAAAAGGCGCCCAGCCCGACAGGGCGACGGATGTTATAGCGTCTCTTTCTCTGGATGTATTTGATTCGGCGCCTCCAGGTTCTCTGGGTGGTGTTTATCTTGCTATGACGGAGGTGAGGAATGAAAAATAGCGGACTGAAATTCCTCCTTTTGATATCCCTGATATTGAATATTTCTTTCCTCGGAGCTGTCGGATATCAGTATTACAAGAAATCAATGTACTGGACATCGCCCTTTGGCTACAAGATGCAGAAGAATCATTTTTTATTCGAAGAGCTTTCTTTGAAGCCGGACCAGATGCAGAATATGAAGGAAGCTGCAACCAAATTCCGGGCGGTAGTCGATGAAAAAAGACAGGCGATAGCCTCCAGGAGAAAAGACCTCATAACTCTTATACGGCGGGACAATCCGGACAGGAAGGCGGTAGAGGACGTTGTTTCAGAAATCAGCAGCATACAGGAGGAGATGCAAAAGATGATAGCCATGCATATGATCAACATGAAATCAGGTCTGGATAAAGAACAGCAGATGAAGTTCGTCGATTTGATAGAAACCGCCATGACGGAGGGGAGACAGATGGGATGTTCGCCAACAGAGCAGAATTAGCGGTTGCCGGCATTCTATTTTTTGTTTTATTTATCGTCAACGCAAACGCACAGAATGAGACAGTCAATATTGAAGGAAAGACCCTCGCACTCAGGGAATGCATATCTATCGCTCTCAAGCAAAATCCGCAGGCAGAGATATCGCGGCAGAATCTCAAGGCTGCAGAGGAAAAGATAGGGGAGGCGCTGGGCGGTTATTATCCGTCCTTTAAGTTTTCCTCTGCCTATACTTATACGGCCCAGCAGTCGATAATGCCGATCGGCCCGGATGCCTATGATTCTCGTTTTTTCCTCAGACAACCTTTGTATGATGCAGGGGGCGTCTCAGCCCTGGTTAGAAGTATACGACACACGGCAGCCGCACAGGACTACGAGGTAAAAAGGGTCTCATTCGACATTGTACTGAGTGTTAAAAGCGCGTATTTTGATGTCCTGAAGAAAAGAGATCTGCGTGAGGTTTCCAAGGCGGCGCTTGTCGCCGCCGAAAAGCGTCTTGCTCAGACAAAAGAGCTCTATAAGGAAGGGGTTGCTCCGAGGTCAGATGTAATAAAGTCAGAAGTCCATGTATCTAATGCGAGGTTTGATGTAATAAAGGCCGAGAATGCTTTTCTTTCAGCAAAGGCAAATCTCTCATCGGCCATGGGGCAGACGGTGACAACAGACTTCGATATCGTTTCCCCTGATACAGCTCTATTACCTGCCCTGCCAGCGTTCAAAGATGTATTGCTGCTTGCTTACGACCTGAGGCCCGAACTCAAGATAAATCGCGCAAGGATAGAATCCGCAAAGGCAAGCGCAGATCAGGCGAAAAGCGGGCTTTATCCCTATTTGAGTCTCGATGCGTCATATGGATGGCAGCAGGGTGGATTTTCCCCCGGTGACAGGAAGTGGAGCATCGGACTGACGGTCGGCATACCCATCTTTGAGCAGTTGACGGCAATGGCAAAGATAAGTCAGGCAACGGCCGGTCTCAATGGCCTTAAAGCAACGGAAATGCAGACAATGCGGAATATAGAACTCGATGTCCGGCAGTCGTGGCTTGCCCTTAAAGAGGCGATGGAACGGCTCGATGTCACAAAAAAGACGTTGGAGCAGGCACAGGAGGATATACAAGTCTCCGACGGGAGATACAAGGAAGGACTCGGGAACATCCTTGAGGTGATCGATGCCCAGACCACTTTGACCCAGGCAAAAACCAATAATGTGGTCACCCTATACGATATCGCCGGCGCCAGCGCCAAACTCGACAGGGCCACCGGTAAAGATACAATGGAGGACACAAATAAATGAAGAAGTGGATTTTTTTTGTCGTTGTCGTGCTTTTTGCAGCTGCCTCTTTTTGGGGGTACAGGCTGTTTCTCACCAAATCTGACAAAGAAGTAAATTTCCAGACCGAGACGGTGAAAAAGCGGGACATCGCCTCCTCTGTCCAGGCTACAGGGGTTATCAGGGCAAAGATTGGGGCAGAGGTCAAGGTGGGCGCAAGGATATCCGGAAGGGTTGAGAAGCTTTACGCCAATATCGGGGACCGGGTCAAAAAAGGACAGCTGATCGCGCAGATTGAACAGGAAGATCTTAAGGCAAAGGTGAACGAGGCAAAGATGAATCTCAAGATCGCTGAGGCGAATCTTGAGCTGGGGCAGAAGAATTATCAGCGGATGCAGAACCTTTATGCCAAGGACTATGTATCGAAGGACAAAGTCGATGTTGCCGAGCGCGACCTAAAAGCCGCGCAGGCTCAGGCGGGTCTCATAAGGGAGTCCATCCGGTATAACGAAACGCAGATGACCTACGCGAACATCTATGCTCCAATATCAGGGGTGATCGCCTCTGTGGCAACCCAGCAGGGAGAGACGGTGTCCGCATCAGCCCAGAACGTACCTACCTTTGTGACGATTGTGGACCTGCAACGTCTTGAGATATACGCCTACGTCGATGAGACCGATATCGGCAAGATAAAACCGGGAATTGACGCCGTCTTCACAGTGGACTCCCTGCCTGAAAAGGACTTTAAGGGCAAGGTTACCGCCATATATCCAAAGGCGACTATCCAGGACAATGTCGTCTATTACATAACAATAATTTCGATAGATAACCCGGAAGGTAAGTTGAAGCCCGACATGACGGTGAACGCAGCGATATATCTGAATAAACGGGAGGATGTGCCCGCGGTGCTCAACAAGGCGATAAAGAGAGAGGGCGGCAAGAAAGTCGTGACAGTGCTTGAAAACGACAGGGCGGTACAGAAAACCATCAAAACCGGATGGAAAGACAGCGCTTATACGGAAATCCTTGAGGGGCTGAAGGAAGGTGACAAAGTCGTAACAGGCGAGGTCGTAAAAACGAATAAGGAGTAGGGGGCAATTCATGAATTGCCCCTGCATAAAGGAGACATACAAATGATAGAACTTAAAGGCATTACAAAGAAATATACAAAAAATGGTTCTCCAGAGGTCAGCGTGTTGCAGGGCGTAGACCTTGAGATAAGAAAGGGTGAGTTCGTCGCAATCATGGCGCCGTCCGGCATGGGGAAATCCACACTCATGAACATCATCGGCTGTCTCGACAGACCGAGCGCAGGACAGTACTTTCTTGACGGCACTGAAGTGGTGAGCATGGACGACGATCAACTTTCCCGCACCCGAAACAAAAAGATAGGGTTTGTCTTTCAGTCTTTTAATCTCCTGTCGAAGACGACTGCGCTTGAAAACGTTGAACTGCCGTTAATCTACTCGACTGAAGATGTTGATTTGAAAGCAAAGGCAAGGGCGGCGCTTGAGGCCGTGGGCCTGGGCGACAGGCTTGACCATGTTCCCTCCGAACTCTCGGGTGGTCAACAGCAGAGGGTTGCAATAGCAAGGGCACTTGTAAATGACCCGGCGCTTATTCTTGCCGATGAGCCGACAGGAAACCTTGACACGGCGTCAAGTCACGAGGTCATGAATATTTTCAGAAAGCTGCATCAGGACGGACGGACAATTGTCCTTGTCACCCATGAACCGGATGTGGCAGGAGAGGCACAGCGAATAATCAAGATGAAGGACGGCAAGATCCTGAGCGATGAAAGGAGGGCCGAGTAATGCTTATTTCAAGAGTCGCGGGTATTTCTTTGAGGGGCCTGTCGAAGCACAAGATGCGCGCGTTCCTTATGATGCTGGGTATTATCATCGGCATCGCCACGCTTACCGTAATAGTCTCCGCAGGCAAGGGTATGCAGAAGAAGATCACAAAGAGCATCCAGAGCTTCGGACCTAATGCGGTCATGGTTTCCGCTGGCGGGGGTAAGATGTTCGGACCTCCCGATGACAAGGTGACCACTCTTACACTCGATGACGCCACTGCGATAAAGGAGTCGATAAAGGGAATAAGAGCATTTTCGCCTTTTACCATAACCCTTGAACAGAGCATAATTTATGGGAACAGGAATTCAACGGCGCCGGTTGTCGGAGCGACCCCCGAATTCGCGGACGCCTGGCAGTGGTATGCGGAGAAGGGTGATTTTATAAGTGATGAGGACAACGCTTCCATGTCTAAGAACTGCATGCTTGGCCGGACAGTTGTGCGCGAGTTATTCGGGGACCAGGACCCGGTTGGTGAGACAATAAGAGTCAATAACACGAACTTCAAGGTCATCGGGGTCTTGACCGGGCGGGGCACAAGTCCTATGGGAATGGACATGGACAGAAGGGTAATGGTGCCTCTTACGACCGCCATGAAGAGGCTGTTTAACGTCACATACATCGGGATGATCAGGATGTATATCGATGATGCCTCAAGGCTCGATGAGGTATCGAAGACAGTGACCTCGATACTGAAGGAACGCCATCATATAACTCCACCCCAGGAAGACGATTTCAGGGTGACCAATACAATGTCCATGGCAAACATGGCCAAAGGGGTGTCGAGGACTTTAGGAACATTTCTGGCGCTGCTGTCATTGATCTCGCTCGGGGTCGGGGGCATCGTTATTGCAAATATCATGTTTATTTCTGTTAATGAGCGAAAAAAGGAGATCGGTATAAGGCGTGCGTTTGGCGCAACTGCGGGTGACATAAAAAAACAGTTCCTTGGAGAAGCGCTGTTCGTGACCATCGGGGGAGGAATTGCGGGCGCGGTCATGGGCCTTATCATTTCGGAAGGCCTGGCAGTGATTAAAAGAATGCCCGTGGTACTTTCGTGGGAGCCGTTTGCGCTGGCCATCATGTTTTCTACGATAGTCGGGCTGATAGCCGGGCTTCAACCGGCCAGGCGAGCGGCCGCAATGGACCCTGTGGATGCCATAAAGGGATAATGAAACTCGTCAAGGGCACGCGCATAGCATTAAAGGCCCTTTTCAGCCATAAGCTGAGGACGGCCCTTGCGATGACAGGAATAGTCGTCGGAATTTGCTCGGTCATTGTTATGGTGGCCCTTGGTGACGGAGCCCAGCAGCAGGTGCTTTCTAAAATACGAGCTATGGGCACTGACCTTGTCATCGTGACTGCCGGGCAAGTCAAGACAATAGCCGGCAGGCAGCGGCAAACCGGCAACGTCTCTACACTCACCATGAAAGACGCCAAAGCAATTACAGAGGAGGCACGGAACGTTATGGCAGCCGCCCCCGCACAGGGTAAAAAGATGCCGGTCAAATATGGGGCCATAACTACGACAACAAGCGTCATCGGAACGACGGAGACGATCATCCCTGTAAGGGACCTCGGCCTCGGCAAAGGGCGGTTCTTTACGGATGACGAGGACAAGACCTCCCAGCGGGTTGCCGTAATAGGAGAGACTGTGGCAAGAAATCTCTTTGGAGACGGAAACCCTGTCGGTGAAAGTGTCCGCATCGGCAAAGTTTCATTCGAGATTATCGGCGTTATCGATAAAAAGGGCACCGACCTTGTTGGCGCGGATCAGGACGACGTCATATACATACCGATTAATACAGCCCTCAGACGCCTTCTTAACCTGACCTATATCAACAATATCTACGTCCAGGCAAAGAGCTCGGACCATATAGAGAAGGCTGTCTCAGAGATAAGAGATTTACTGAAGGAGAAGCATAGGCTGAAAGACAAACCTGACGATTTTACGATCCAGAGCCAAACGGAGATATTAAAAAGTGAAAGAGAAACTACGCAGACATTTACTAACCTTCTGAGCACTGTTGCCGGCATATCCCTTCTCGTCGGGGGTGTAGGAATTCTTGCGATTATGCTCATCTCGATAAAGGAAAGGACGAGGGAGATAGGACTTCGCAGGGCTGTCGGCGCCCTGAAAAAAGACCTCCTGCTTCAGTTTGTCGTGGAATCTCTTGTCCTTAGCGCAAGCGGTGGGATTGCAGGGATTTTACTGGGGGTTGTCCTGTCCCTCGGAGGCTCATATTTTACTCATTGGCCGATGAGCCTTTCGTTTCCTGCAATAGCCGCGGCTTTCTTCTTTTCGGCCATCATCGGCCTAATATTTGGAGTATACCCCGCCGCCAGGGCCGCCAGGCTTGATCCTATAGAAGCGTTGAAAGCGGAATAAAAATGATCGAACAACTTTCGGGGAGATGAAACACCCCCGGAATTGAAGATTTTAGCCGGCTTAATCTCTTATTATAGGGGAGCTGTCTTAATCTATAATTATTATAAGGAGAAGTCATGGCCCAGTCGTGGTATGAAGACCTGCCGGATGACGCCTTCACGTCGGAAGCGGACAGGCAGTATATGCTTGAGATCAACAGGATCAGGGAAGGCCTGTCCAGGGGCCTCGGGTTTGAAGAGGCGGCGGCTGCGGTGGAGGAAAAGGACGAGGGGCTGAGGGGGCTCATCCTCGAAGACGCGCTCAAGATAATTTTGGCCGGAGAACATTTCACCAAAGGGGTAACTCTTGAGGACCTTTCAAAGAGGCTTAAGCTCCCGGTCGAGAGGCTGGAATCCGTAAAAAACAGCATGCTCGACGAAATAGCGGGCCAGGAATCCGGAGGGCAGTTCTTCGGCGGCATGGAACATTAAAAAAAACAAAGGATGCCGGGAGGCTTTGACAAAACGCTTTCACCTGTTTGTCTTGATGAGAATCAAAAAGCTATAATTTGATGTTCATACGACTCAAAAGGAGAGGACTTTAATGGGCAAGGAAGAGGAGATTAAGGCGAGGGTCTTTCAGGGGGCCCTCAACTATGTGAGAGAGACACACCCCGCGGCGATAGATACTGCCTACAATTATTTCTGGGACGATCAGCAGCCGGATGAGTTTATGGGGGGCGTGGCCCTCGAACTCGGTTTCATAAATTTTGAGGACTGGCTGATCTTCGACTATAAGGCAAACGAGGAGAAGGAATCGTTCCTTTCCATCTATGTCAACCGCAACCCCTGTCCGGGTGACGGGGACGCGGAGGTCGTCGATAAAATCAAGGGTTCCGTCCTTAGTCTATATGAAGTGGATTCCGTATTGCTCGACAAAAAAGTGCAGCTCAGGGACCTTCTGCGCGGCGGTGAATTCCCTCTCAGGGACAAGCCACTTACAAGGGGACTTAAAAAAGGCGATATCTTTGCCACAAGACTCCTAAAACTTGATGGTCATTATGTCATGAGCGGATGCGTCTATCCGTACGCTTCCGAACAGAAGGACCAGGTCCTCCGGTATGTTGACAAGCAGTTCATCAGGTTCAAAAGAAATGTGGACCCGGAGGGGACCATGGAGGGCTATCTCAAGGATTACGGAGACGTCTTCAACCTTATATGGATGAAATATATAATGGACCCTGCCTCGAACGCTGCCTGATCCAGGCCTATGAATATTAAAAAACTGGTCAAAAAAGAAGTCGCCGGGCTCCGGGCCTATAACGCGAAGGAGGTCCCATGCAGGATAAAGCTCGACGCCAATGAAAGCCCCTACGGGATTTCCGGGGCACTGAAGGCAGCGGGCAGGATAAGCACCAACAGGTACCCTGACCCTGAGGCCAATGAGTTCAAGAAGCTTCTTTCAAGGCAGCTGGGGATTAAGCCCGCAAACATTCTCCAGGGCAACGGCTCTGATGAGCTGATATATTATCTCATCACGGCCTTCGGAGGCCCGGTGCTTTTCCCTGTGCCCACTTTCTCGATGTACGGGATAATAGCCCAGGCCCTGGGCGAAAATAAGGTCCCCGTCGGGCTCGATGAAAATTTCGACTTAAATACAGCCGATATGCTCGCTGCAATTAAAAAACACAGGCCTAAACTTATCTTTTTGAGCAGTCCGAATAATCCTACGGGAAACTGTTTTTCCGCCGAAAGAATTCTTGCCGTGGTCGAGGCCTCAAAGGGTATCGTGGTTATTGACGAGGCCTACCAGCCGTTTTCGAGCGAAAGGGGATTCCTCCCGCTTCTTAAAGATTACAAAAACGTGGTCATCCTAAGGACCCTCAGTAAAATAGGGCTTGCCGCCATCAGGCTCGGCTATATGATCGGCCATCCGGAGATCGTCGAAGAGGTGAACAAGGTCAGGCTTCCCTTTAACGTAAATTCACTTTCACAGGCGGTGGCGGTCGCGGCCCTCGGCGACACTAAAAAACTGCGCGGCTTTATTAAAGGGGTTGTCGCGGAAAGGGACCGGATGCTGGGGAAGATGTCGTCTTTGGCCGGGGTGACGGTGTTTCAGTCTGAGGCCAATTTCATACTCTTTAAAGTCGAAGACCCTGCCGGGGTCTATGCCAGCCTCCTTAAGGCCGGGATACTTGTAAGGGACCTCGATGACGTGGTGAAGGGATGCCTCAGGGTGACTATAGGGACCAGGGCGGAAAACGCCGCCTTTTTTTCCGCGCTAAAAAAGATTTTAAGTAAATAAGGCAGGGGTGAGCATGAGAAGATCGAAGACAAAACGCACGACGAAAGAGACCGACATAAAAATAGCCCTGGACCTCGATGGTTCCGGGAAATACTCGATAGAGACCTCCGTGCCGTTTCTTGATCACATGTTGTCACTGATGGCAAAACACGGGCTTTTTGATCTTGATATAAAGGCAAAGGGCGATATTGAAATTGACGACCACCATACGGTGGAGGACGTAGGCATAGCCCTTGGAAAGTCTTTCAGGCAGGCGATCGGAGATATGAAAGGCATATCGAGATATGGACAGGCCTCGGTGCCGATGGACGAGGCGCTTGTGTCGGTCAGCCTTGACATAAGCGGGAGGCCTTACCTCGTTTATAAAGTCGAGTTCCCCAAAAAAAGCAGGCTCAAGGGCTTCGACCCCGACCTCATAGAGGACTTTATGCACGGGTTCGTGAGTAACGCCGGCATTACGCTTCATGTCAACTCCGCTTATGGAAGAAATACCCACCATATTATCGAGGCATCGTTTAAGGCCTTGGGCAGGGCGCTCAGGCAGGCCGTCACGCTCGACCCGAGGGTCAAGGGCGTCCCTTCGACAAAAGGCAGGCTGTAAAAAGTCAGGGGGTATTTCACCGCTGGCGGCAGCATCATTATGGACCACTCAGGGATCCCCTTTAAAGACATTAAATATGTCCTCCTCGACATGGACGGGACTATACTAGACAAGTATTTCGACGACTACTTCTGGGAGCACCTCCTGCCTGAAAAATATGCGGAACTGAAGAAGATCACCTTCGGCAGGGCGAAGGAAGAACTGCTCGCGAAATACAAGACCCACGAGGGGACGCTTAACTGGACGGACATCGACTTCTGGTCGAGGGAGGTTGACCTCGACATCCCCGCGCTCAAGGAGCAGATACGGCACCTGATAGAGGTCCATCCCCATGTGGAGGATTTTCTTAAGGTGCTGAGGCGGCATAAAAAGAAGGTCTTTCTGGTCACGAACGCCCATTATAAGGTGCTCGACCTGAAATTTAAAAAGACGGAACTGGGCAGGTATTTTGACGCTGCGATAACCTCGTTCGAAATAGGCTACCCGAAGGAGAGGGTCGAATTCTGGGAAAAGGCGCAGGGCCTTCTGGGCTTCGATAAGGAAAAAACCCTCTTCATTGACGACACCAAGGCTGTTCTTAAAACGGCAAGGCAGTTCGGCATAAGGTACATACTGTATAAATCATATTCGAGCTCACGGGCGGACAAGGGGAGTTCGGACGAGTTCGGACATCTTGAGGACTTCGGCGAGCTTCTGAAGGTTGACTGGTAGCCTTCAAGCCGATATCTAGACATAGTCCGCCTTCATCTGTTATTTTATCAAATGGAGTTCAGGGAGACGCTTTTTGATGATCACAAAGTTATATCGAGATCAGTTGCCGGATCCACCTGTAAACGGACAACAATAAAGAAGGAGGGCCTGCCAGTGGACAGACTTAAGAACCTGGAAGAGAAGATAAACGCTGCTGTCGAGAGAGTTAAGGCATTGAAAGAGGAGAAGGTCCAGCTCGAAAACAAAATAAGAGACCTTCAGAACATGCTTAACGAAAAGAACATGGAGATAGAGGGCCTTAAATCGGAGAAGATCTCTATCGGGGGACAGATCCAGGAGCTCCTGGACGAACTCGATACCATAGAGGTTTGAGGTCCATATGGGAAGCACTGAGGTCAATATACTCGGGCAGAAATATACGATCAAGGGCGACGCGTCGGAAGAACATATAAAAAAACTGGCGATGTTTGTCGATACCAGGATGAAGGAGGTATATAACGCCTCACCGGGGATCGCTCCCCTGAAGGCCGCCATCCTGGCCTCCTTGGACATAGCCGACGAACTTTACCGGACCAGGGAAGAGCATAACGCCATCGCCAAAAACATAGAAGAGCGCGCTGACGTACTGACCGGCCTGTTCGACTGATTAAATCACCTGCCAAAGTCCCGAAAGCTTTCGGGACTGGTATCGAGAAAAACACACCTGTCCGTCATTCTCCGGCTTGACCGGAGAATCCATTTTTTCTGGATTGCCCGATCAAGTTTACCCGCCTCTGGCGGCGCCGCAGGCGACCAGGGTCGGGCAATGACATTATCTTCTTTGTCCCCCCGGTGCAAAACATAGTAAACAGATGCCTAACAGGCTGTTGAAAAAGTGTTTTCAGATATTTTTCGTCATTCCCGTGCAGACGGGAATCCATTGTTTCTAAGGCGTTTGGATACCCGCCTTCGCGAGTATGACGGCTCTAACTGACAAAATAAAGAGTTTTCAACAGCCTGCTAAAGGGATTTTCGGTCCTGAAAAGTGCCGTTGCCTGTGCTGCAACCTCGTTGTGCATGACTAAAATCATTAATAATCAATGGGTTCCCGCCTCTTTTTATTTTGCTTGACATACACAATATGTTGTGGTTTAATTAAATCTCAACACAATGTGTAGTTATTATGCCTAATAAAAATCCAAATAAAAAACAGACGGGGGAGACTATGGGAGTTGCCGCGACGCATCTGACGCCGAATTCATTGAAGGTTCTTGAAAAGAGGTATCTTAAGAAAAACGAAGAGGGCAAGGTAGTAGAGACGGTCGAGGCCCTTTTCAGGAGGGTCGCAAGGGCCGTGGCCTCCGCGGACCTCCTCTACGGCAAGTCAGAGGCCGAGATAGTGCTCCTCGAAGAAGATTTCTATAACATGATCTCATGCCTTGATTTCCTTCCCAACAGCCCCACTCTTATGAACGCCGGCAGGAAACTCGGGCAGCTCTCCGCCTGTTTTGTCCTTCCGATCGAGGACTCGATGGATTCGATATTCGACGCGGTCAAGAGCACGGCGATCATACATAAATCAGGCGGAGGCACCGGCTTCAGCTTCTCGAACCTCAGGCCGGCCGGGGACATAGTCGGATCGACAAAGGGCGTATCGTCAGGGCCGATCTCCTTCATGACGGTGTTTGATACCGCGACAGAGGCCGTGAAGCAGGGCGGCACGAGGCGGGGCGCCAATATGGGCATACTGAGTGTCGACCACCCGAACATTCTGGAGTTCATCACCGCCAAAGACGACAACCAGCGTTTTAATAACTTCAACATATCCGTCGCGATAACCGACCGTTTTATGCAGGCGGTGTCGGAGGACACTCAGTATGATCTTCTGAACCCGAGGACCAAAAAGATCGTAAAGAGCCTTAAGGCGCGCGATGTCTTTAACCTGATCGTAAATCACGCGTGGAAAAACGGGGAGCCGGGGATTGTTTTTATAGACAGGATAAACGCCGAAAATCCGACCCCTCATATCGGCCGCATTGAATCCACCAACCCCTGCGGCGAGCAGCCGCTTCTGCCCTATGAATCCTGCAACCTCGGTTCCGTAAACCTCGCCAGGATGGTCAAAGACGGCGCCGTGGACTACCAGAAGCTCAAAAAGACGGTCTGGAAGTCGGTGCATTTTCTTGACAACGTGATCGATGTAAATAAATACCCGATAAAAAAGATCGACGAGACCACGAAGTCCAACAGGAAGATAGGTCTCGGCGTTATGGGCTGGGCTGACATGCTTATCGAGATGGGCATCCCCTACAGTTCGGACAAGGCCATAACACTTGCGAAAGAGGTCATGGAGTTTATCAACACCGAGGCGAAAAATGCCTCGGGGGCCCTGGCCGAAGAGCGCGGAGTGTTCCCCAATTTTAAGGGAAGTATATATGACGGCAAGATGAAGCTCAGAAACGCCACGGTGACGACGATAGCGCCTACCGGCACCCTTTCTATCATCGCCGGCTGTTCCTCCGGGATCGAGCCCCTGTTTGCGGTCTCTTACGTGCGGAATGTCATGGAAGGGACGAAGATGATCGAGGTCAATCCTTATTTCGAAAAGGTCGCGAAAGAGCGGGGTTTCTGGTCCAGGGAGCTTATGGAGAGGATAGCCGAGAAGGGCTCGCTCCATGATTTCGACGATATCCCCGAAGACGTCAAGGCCGTTTTCGTTACGGCCCATGACATCAGCCCTATGGAACATGTGACCATGCAGGCCGCGTTCCAGAGCCATGTTGACAACGCCGTCTCAAAGACAGTGAACTTCCCGCATGACGCGACCGCCAAGGATGTCGAGGATGTCTATATGCTTGCCTACAAGCTCAACTGCAAGGGGGTCACTGTTTATCGGGACGGTTCAAGGGAGGAACAGGTCCTTTCCACCGGCAAGACGGCTGCAAAAACCGATGCGGAGACGCCCACCCAGACAAAGATAGTGCCCAGAAAAAGGCCGGAAAACATATCCGG